>JABABI010000026.1 GCA_014238335.1 Fuerstiella sp. | reverse complement strand
ACAGATGGACCTTGCTGTCCGGTAAGCGATCTGTACGAAGCAGCAGCAGCAGCAGCAGCGCGGCGTGTCTACGGATTTGGTGACAGGTCATAGATGACCAGAGCTTCGGCAGCAGCGTTGGCCGCCGGGTACTGCTGCCGAGCCAATCCGAATGCCTGACCGCGGGCGTTGTCATCAGGCTTGTATTTCTGGTGAAGCCGCTGATGCTCAGCTGCAAGTTCTGAATCACCAAGGTGGGAATACAGCTGAGCCAGATTGTAATGGGCGTCGACGTTTTCGGAATCCAGTTCCAGGGTCCTGCGAAATACGTCTGCGGCCTCCTGCAGCCTTTGTCTTCGTTCTGCCTCGCGAGCCTTACTGCGGGCCTGTAATGCCAGGTCGAATATTGTCTGTCCCAGTAGATTGTTAACCACGTAGTCCCGACTAAAGTCGAAATGCCGGCGGACAGTGTCCGCGGTTCGATAGTCCAGCACCTGGCGGAAATTGTCCTCGGCTTCCTTCAGAAAACCCTGCTGCCGATTCAGCTCGCCGCTCAGCCACGCCATCGTCCATGGTGGAGCCGCCGGATCTGTATGCAATGACGCTCGCTGAACCGCGTGCACGGCTTCGTCAAGCTGTCCGTCACCCGCTTCACGAAGCAGGACGCGAGCAAGATTGAGAGGCCCGTCGTAACGATCGAGTTTTTCGACCTGACGAAATGCGTCTGCAGCCTGTTTCAGTTCGGCTTTGCCCTTCAGAAACATCCCGATCCCATAATCATTCCACCGCTGCCATTCGGGAATGTCACGTATCGAATTCGTGACTTCATCGGTAATGCCCGCCACCGCAAACGTCACAGAATCTTCCGCCAGAACGGTAATCGGCAGTTCGTTGCGATACGGAACACCGTCCTGATGTCCACGGATGGGCTTGCCCATCTGTGTCATCTTTCGGTCGACGTATTCCATGTACTTCGAATCGAATTTTCGATACAGCAGACGTACGTTCACCGAAACCGACCCCGAGACATCCTCAGGCACCTGCAGAGCATAATGGACGGTCTGTCCGGCACCAGGAGGGATCTGATGGCTGTACAGCGGGACAAAAATGTCCTGCGCGTTTCGACGATCAATACGGTTGCCGTTACGGTCCAGCACGAAACTGTTTACGAAGTGCGCCCACGGATCCACGGAATTGTCGTCCTGAAGAAGTCCGCTGGCGCCGATGCGGCGACTGCCGACGTCGGCTGTGACTTCCAGCCAGATCTCATTCGAATCGGTCGTACCCTGAGTAAAATGGTGTCCCATTTTGACTGTGCGGATCACGGTCTCCAGAAGGTATCGGCTGCCCGGTGATAGTACAGGAACCTCCGGCCGCAACGGAGCCGTGAGTTCTCCATCAATTGTCCCCCCCTGACGGATCCCAAACACGTCGATCCGCATCACACCGTTCAGGAATTCCTGATGCGTTTTGATGATCTCATCACGATCGCGCAACCATGCGATGCCGGTGTTGGCCGATGGGAACAGATGGTCATGAGTCTTCAGGTGGCCGGATTCATCAACGATTTTCGCGCCAAAGTCAGACGATTCGTGAACCGGCATGTGGCATTCGTTGCAGTTTGTCTGAGCAACAGGCGGATAGTAGAAACTACGTGCACCATGCCCGGAAACGCCACTCAACAGCCAGCTGTCATAGTGGTTCTGGCCTCGTAGCCACTCGCGGTAATGGTTCAATTCGAATGGCAGGTTGACCTTGTGGCAACTGCCGCAGAATTCCGCTGTCTTGTGCAGCGGTTTCAGAAACGTCTTTTTGTGGAACGATGGCTTGGCTTTCACCAGCTGGTTGTTCATCCATTGCAGCAGCGGGTTCGTGCTGTGAGCGAACGGATAATGCTGCGGTTCTTCGATCGTGAAGTCTGAGTTGCCTTCGCTGCTGTTGACGTGAGTGATCACATGACACACTGTGCACGTGATTCCGGCCTGCGACGTGGCGTGATTCAGCATGTCGAATTTCGGGTCGTCGAACGCTCCACTGAAAAACGGCACCGGATCATGACAGCCTGCACAGAACCGCGACGCCTTAACATTTCCGTCGCGGGCCATGCCCACGTCACGAGTTTCTGCGACGCTGGCAAGGTAAGTCGGATTATTGAATGAACTGAATCGATGCACGCTGTCAGACCATTCACGATGTGAATCCTGGTGACACTTCAGGCAGTATTCATTCATGTCCAGCGTCTGTGCCGGGATGAAGTTACCGGACGACGTGCGGGCCAGCGACGGTTCAAAGTACTGGGTGCCTGACGCCGGGCCGACCGCGTTCCATTGACGCGGATCCTGCGATTGCAGCAATACCATCGTCGCAGCTGCAGCCGCAGCTACCCCCGCGTATGCCAGTCCCTGCTTCCACTGCATCTTCGGTCCAACCAGACGATGCAGCCAGTACAGCCACAGCCCAACCATCGGAGCGACAACGTGAATCCAGTAGACGACGGACCGCGTCGTCGGATTCTTTAGATCCAGCACTCCTTCAATTCGCACCAGCGCTAAGCCAGTCAGCAGAATCACGACGCACACGCCAAACAGCGTGTATCCAATTCGGACCGTGCGACGAATCTTCCGGTCCTTCGTATTCCGCATATGGAGGATGCCGAATACGAGAAACGGAACGACGATCAGTATCCCAACCACAATGTGCATCAGGAACATGCAGATGTAGAAGTAGTCCTGATAGGTCTGAGTCGTCCACCATTCCAGTGCCTTGACTCCCATCAGGTATGCACTGTTAGCGCCGATCAAAGCCAGCAGGATCAGCATCACATTAAAGACAATGCGTAAACGCGGGCCGATCGCCTTGCGCACAATCTTCTTTTCCACCGATGTCGATTCGCCAGTAACGGAAGAGGGTTGAGAATCCATGAGCTTAGGTGTCCGCAGCCGAATCGCGTATTTCGAACGGATTTCAATAATTCGTGGAACGTAGTGCAGTTCCGCACAACGGAACTTCGTCCCCGCCAATCTCTGTCCCGGATAGTTGAGCTTACGACGGCGGTCCACGCCGTGCTGGAACTATCTTCCCCCCGAATACACGGGAATTGGAGCAGTTTTCGAAAATACGTGGCTCGTACGTGCTCGTAGGAAGCACACATAGTAGGCCCAAAAACGCTCTGCGCAGCCATGAATCAGCGTAGTACGCTGTCGTCGCGGTCAGAAATCTCTGCGAGAGGTGTCGATCGAAGTTCGAATACAGCCAAGCACTTGCTTAACCTGTTGCATGCAGTGTCCCACGGTCAAGCTGAGCCGCAGGCGTACGTTGCCAGTGGCGACTGTAGGGGGGCGAATTGCCGGTACGAACCAACCGGCGTCCAACAGTTCTGCCGAGACCCCAACGGCCAATTCTTCGCTGTCCAGCAAAATCGGTACGATCGGCGCTATGCCGTCGCCAACGCTGTGCAACCCAAGTTCGGCGATCTGCTGGTGAGCGAATGCCGTGAGCTCGGCCAGATGCCGTCGGCGACGCGGTTCTCGCCGAACGATGCGTAATGATTCCAGCATCGCGGCGCAGATGGCAGGCGGGAGTGCCGTGGAGAAAAACTGAGCTCGAGCCGTGTTCCGCAGCCAGTCGATTGTCGTGGCGTCGGCGACCACAAATCCACCCAGACCACCCAGTGCTTTGCTCATTGTCCCCACTCGGGCCAGCACACGGTGTTCTACCTCGCAGAAGTCGCAGGCCCCGCGACCGTGAGGGCCGATAACTCCCGTTCCGTGCGCTTCGTCGACGACGACCAGTGCGTCGTGTCGTTCCGCAATTTCACAGATCCGATTCAGATCCGGCACACCGCCATTCATACTGAACACGCCGTCGGTCACAATGAACACCTGTCTGTATTCTGCTCTGCGACGCCTCAGTGATTCATCCAGCGACTCAAGTCGGTTATTGCGATACACGCGCATTCGCCCCGCACAGGATCGGCAGGCATCGATGATACTGGCATGGTTATCGCGATCACAGAACACGGCGTCATCAGATTGAACAAGACTGCTAATGAGGCCGAGATTCGCTGCGAATCCCGTAGGGAACAGCAGGGCAGCCTCTGTGTTTTCAAAATTCGCCAACGCATCTTCCAGGGCGTCGTGCCACTGACTGCGTCCACAAATCAGAGCGCTGGCCGTGGCCCCAACCTGTTCGCGGAACACGTCCCGGACCTGGTCGGAGCGACCGACTTCGTGCGCAAGGCTTAGGTAATCATTGCCGCCGAAGTTTATCCGTTCGCGTCCGTCGATGCGGCACACACCGCCCGGAAGACAGTCGACTGTACGGCTGGCGCGGCGTTGGCCACGGTCCTCAAGTTCTGCAAGACGTTGCTGAAGCAGTCGTTGATAGTCCTTGTTGCTCATTCGAATCGCCATTCCGGTGTCGTCGAACCGAATCCGCGGCATCGTGCCGCTGTCCCCACCTCACAGTTGAACAGTTGATAGATGCGTTCTGCCTGACTGTCGCCGCCAATGGTGAATTCGCCACTGGCGACGCGGGTCACCACGCCGCGATTGTTGCTGACCGGTCCCTCATAATCCAGATACATCAGGCGGTGGTCGGGCAATGATTCAGATGGAATCCAGACTCCGGTTGCCACTGGACTCAGTAAACGCCACCCAGCCAGGATTTCGCACTGCTGCAGCAGCAGATCCCAGTGCAAAAACGGGTGATCGTGTTCCAGAATCACGAAACGAGAACGTTTTGTCGCCGATTTCATACTACAAAAAAAGCCCCGGCCTGATTTGACCGGGGCTCGTTCTTTCAGGTCGCGAATTGTCTCAAACGAGTTCACGAATGGGGTCGCGTTTGTCCACGAGGAACTGAGGACGGCCAGCCGGATCGCTGATTGTCGTATTCATCGTATCGATTCCGAGGTTGTGATACGCCGTAGCGACCACTTCCTGCATGTCTACCGGACGACTGATGGGCCGCTCCCCCAGACGATTAGTGGCTCCGATGGCCTGACCGGTGCTCATGCCGCCACCGGCCATTAACGCACAGCTGACCTGAGGCCAGTGGTCCCGACCTGCCCCCTTGTTGATTCGTGGAGTACGACCAAATTCACCCCAGACAACGATTGTCACGTCGTCCAGCCTGCCCCGTTCCTCAAGATCCAGAACCAGCGCACTAACGGCCTGATCCAGCTTGGTGCCGTGGTCACGTACCAGATCAAAGTTTGCACCGTGGCTGTCCCAGCGACCAAACGAAAGGGTGACAGAACGCACACCGGCCTCGACCAGGCGACGAGCCATCAGGATGTGATCGTTACAAGTGGGGGCTCCGTCGTATTGATACTTGTAGGGCTTCCCATCGCCGTAACGTTCGCGAACTTCAGCTGGCTCTTTGGATATATCCAGGGCATCGGCCAGCTTGCTGGAAGTCAGCACACCAAATGCCGCCTGAGTAAAGGCGTCTACACCGTCCATAATACCGGTCGCATCTGCGTTCCGCTTCAATCCGTCAAGTCCTGTCAGCAGCTGTTCGCGGTCCCGCAGTCTTTCCAATGTGACCCCATTGAGCTTCAGGTCATTCATCCCATCACCGCTGGGGCGAAACGCCTGATAGCCAGCGCCTAGAAATCCAGACGCGCCCGGCTCTGACCAGGGAACATGTTTCGTCTTACCGGCAAGTGCAACGCTCGCCGGAATGGCTGGATCAGACGGGCCACGAAGCTTTGCAAGAGTACTGCCGATACTTGGGCGCCCGCCGATGGCGGCCAGGCTGCGACGATCCCAACCACTGAAACACTGAAACGCGTCATGTCCGCCGGAACAGCCGACAACTGATCGGATGACGACTAACTTGTCCATCATTGCTGCCAGTTTGGGAAAACACTCGCCAATCTGGATGCCCGGCACGGCGGTACTGATCGGAGCGAATTCACCGCGAATCTCAGCAGGAGCTTCAGTTTTGATTTCCCACATGTCCTGGTGAGGCGGACCGCCACCCAGAAAAATGTTAATGATCGATTTCTGTGACTTCGGCGCCACCGAGGTAGATTCGGCCCGCAGCAGGTCCGTCAGCGTCGTGCCGCCCACGGCACCCATCGACAGACCGCCGATCTTGAGAAAGCTGCGGCGAGACACGCCGTCACAGTATTTCGTCCTGTTTCCAAGAATCGTCAGCATCTGGCACCTCGTGGATACCGATTGAGAAAGCAATCGTGGTGGTGGGAATTATCGTGGGGGGGAGGAAGTCAGGCGACAGAAGACCATCACCTCATACGTAGATTATCGTCTTCTTGAATCCGAGCACTTTGGTCGTTGAGTGATTGGCGGAATACCCGTCACAGAAAGCCTTTACGATCACACGGACCCTAATAAGTGTAAACTCGCAAAAACGGCTCGTCAAGAACATCCCGAGTGCCATTCCAGGTTCGGAGGCGTTTTGTCAACCGTTTTGGCGGTTTTCCGCCCCCGTCGCCCTCAGACGGTGCTGCCCGGTCATGTCTGTTCTGCCGACGTGGACTTACACGGTAAGACCTGCAGGCAGATTCACCGACAAAACAGTGGGTACAGGGCATTGCGTTTAGAGTGTGATTCCAGGCGAATGGAACTCGGCGAATTCGATCTTCGGATTTCAGCACACGTTCGTCTGACAACCAGTCCCAATGGCAATCAGCGTCGTTATACTGCCGAACCAAAGACTGGCGGCACGTGTCGTCGGTCATGTGACGACAACCTATCTCTCATGAGCTCTGGCGAACTTCTTCATGTCTGATCGACGAAACCTGTTCAACAAAGTATGGGACCTGCACGACGTTCGCACTCTGCCGAACGACCAGACACAGCTGTTCATCGGACTTCACCTGATTCATGAAGTGACCAGCCCGCAGGCCTTCGAAATTCTGCGAGACCGCGACCTGAAGGTGGCCTGCCCGGATCAAACCGTAGCCACTGTCGATCACATCGTTCCCACATCCGATCAGTCTCGACCGTTCCAGGATGGCCTGGCAGAAAAGATGATGTCTGCCATCGAGCGGAATTGTGACGAGTTTGGAGTGACTTTGCTGGACCTGAAAGATGGTCGCCAGGGAATCGTGCACGTCGTTGGACCGGAGCAGGGACTCACGCAACCGGGCATGACCATCGTGTGCGGCGACAGTCACACAAGCACTCACGGAGCCTTCGGCAGTATCGCGATCGGGATCGGCACCAGCAATGTGGCGCAGGTACTGGCGACTCAGACGATGTTTCTGGCCCGCCCGAAAGTGCGGCGCGTGGTCGTGAACGGTGACCTGGCACCGGGCGTCTATGCGAAGGACGTGATTCTGTATATCATCCAGCAGCTTGGTGTGCAGGGTGGAGTCGGCTATGCCTACGAGTATGCCGGAACTACCATCGGCGCAATGTCCATGGAAGAGCGAATGACCGTCTGCAACATGAGCATCGAAGGTGGTGCTCGTTGTGGTTATATCAATCCGGATCAAAAGACGGTTGAGTACCTGCGTGGTCGCCCGTCTGTTCCGACAGGAGACGAATTCGAACGAGCCGCCGCCTGGTGGTTGACTCTAGCGTCGCGCAACGAGGCTGAATTCGACGACGAAGTTGTCTACAACGCCGCCGATATCGAACCCACCGTAACCTGGGGCATCACGCCAGCGCAATCTGTCGGCGTCAGTCAGCCGTTACCAAAGGTGGCAGACTGTGTCGCCGGAGAGCAGACGTTGATCAAAGAGGCCTTGAACTTTATGGGGCTCGCTGAAGGTGAGCCGGTCAAAGGGACACCGATTGACGTTGCGTTCATCGGGTCCTGTACCAATTCACGAATGTCGGATCTGCGCGAAGCGGCACGAATTGTTGCGGGACACAAGGTTGCCGACAGCGTTAAGGCCATTGTGGTGCCAGGGTCACAGCTGGTGCGCGAACAGGCGATGCAGGAAGGACTACACGAAGTCTTCGAAGCCGCCGGTTTTGAGTGGCGTGAAGCCGGTTGCAGCATGTGTCTGGCCATGAATCCGGACAAACTTCAGGGACGTGAAGTGTGTGCATCGTCCAGCAATCGAAATTTCAAGGGCCGTCAGGGCAGCCCCACCGGTCGCACGCTGCTGATGAGTCCCGCGATGGTAGCGGCTGCAGCGATAGAAGGACGAGTCGCAGATATCCGCGAATTTGCCGGGGCCACCGTGTAGGTGGTCGTCAGTTCCGTGAGAAACGGTTCAACACGTCAACACTGCTGCAGCCGATCGCATTGAAGGCACAACGAAGCGCACCTTGCCAGCGTCTGAAAGAACATAACGATGACAAACGAAATCAAATCCGTGAGTGGAACCGTCATTCCTCTGATGCTGGACGACATAGACACCGACCGCATTATTCCCGCTCGCTACCTGCGATGTGTGACGTTCGACGGGCTGGGTGATCATGCTTTTGAAGACGATCGACAGCAGGATCCCATGCACCCGTTTAACCGGGCGGAATTCAGCGGGGCCAGTGTGCTGGTCGCCGGTCGCAACTTTGGCTGCGGGTCGTCCCGCGAGCATGCACCGCAGTCGCTGATGCGGTGGGGAATTAACGCAGTGATCGCGGAATCGTTTGCAGAAATTTTCTTCGGCAACTGCTGTTCGCTGGGTGTGGCTGCGGTCACGGCCTCTCGCGATGACCTGGACAAACTGGCAGCCTCCATCGGAGCGGATCCAACGCTGGAAGTCATGGTGTGTCTTGAGACTCTGACTGCGACTGCGGGCGAACTGAGCATTTCCGTGGACTTGCCGTCCAGTGCTCGTGAGGCTCTGGTAACGGGCGAATGGGATTATCTGGGGCAACTTTTGAGCGCTGGATGTGCTGTCAAAGAACATATGGCAACCGTGCCCTATCTGAACGGATTTTCGGCGTAATATATTGAGTGCCCCATGCTGCCTGCAGCAGTGCTCGTGCCGGATACCGCAGCCACGGGAGCTTTGTTTTCTATTGGCGACCGGATGACTTCTCCAACGAAAACTTCAGGCGATGAACACGACGAAGTCTGTGTTCGCGACGAACGACTCGCAGAAGTGCTGGACGGCTTGATTAATGATTCACAGAGCGGCTCTTCGGCAGAGTTGCTGGACAAGGCCGTTCGCGACAATCCGGACCTTGAATCCGACATCCGGGAACTGTACGCGACGGCGATGATCGCAGCAGATGTGGCGCTGCTACAGTCTGATGAGTTAAGCCAGATCATCGCGACCAAGACAATGCACGACGTGGTAGCGACGGTATCCATGTCGCCCGTGGGTTCCAGAATCGGCGAATACGAACTCCGTGAGGAAATTGGCCGTGGCGGGATGGGGGTCGTGTACCGCGCCTATCAGCAGTCACTCAACCGCACGGTCGCACTCAAAATGATCCCCAACGCTGCGTTCGCCGCGTCCCAGGACCTCGCCCGTCTGCGCGCCGAAGCACTGGCGGCAGCACGGCTCAGCCATCCGAACATCGTGCCCGTGTATGAAGTCGGTGAGCATGACGGACAACCGTGGTTCAGCATGCAGTTTATTAAGGGCACGACGTTGTCCATGTGGCTGGCCGATGGGCCAATGACCGCCGAAGAGGCCGTGCGCCTGCTGCTTCCTGTCGTCAGAGCCATCGACTCTGCTCACCAGGCCGGTGTTCTTCACAGAGACCTCAAACCGTCCAACATTCTTATTTCCAAAGCGGGGGAACCTTTTGTCACGGACTTCGGACTGGCCAAGCGTGTGCCCACGCCAGACGATTCACTGTTGATTGCGGGCGGCAGTAATGAAACGAATCTCACTCAGAGTGGAGCGATTCTGGGCACGCCGTCGTGGATGTCGCCGGAACAGGCGGCTGGGCAAACCGAAGCAATCGATGTTACTTCTGACATCTATAGCCTGGGTGCTATTCTGTTTGCGATGCTGACCGGCCGGCCACCATTTCAGGCGGCATCGCCATTCGACACACTACTGATGGTTATGGAACAGGACCCGCCTGCCATTCGCGTGCTGAACTCGAAGGTTGACACTGATCTGGAGATGGTCGTCCTGAAATGTCTGCAGAAACCTCGCGACCTGAGATATTCGACGGCCAGTGCACTGGCTGATGATCTGACGGCGTGGTTGGACAAGGCACCGGTCAGTGCTCGTCGGTCCACGGTTATGAACGTGGTCTCTCGATTATTTCGTGAATCACACCACGTCACAATACTGCGGAACTGGGGACTTCTGTGGATGCTGCACAGTATGGTGGTGCTGCTGCTGTGCCTGCTGACAAATGCGTGTCAGATTGCCGGCGTCACGTCACGGATGCCGTACGTCGGACTCTGGGTCATTGGTTTGGGTTTGTGGGCCACTGTTTTCTGGAACCTGCGTAGCAGGTCCGGCCCAATTACATCCATCGAACGACAAATCGCTCATGTCTGGGGCGGCAGCATGGTCGCCTCGTCCATGTTATTTGCGGTCGAATCTGTGATGAATGAGCCCGTGCTGACGTTTTCACCAGTCCTGGGCTGCATCGCAGGAATTGTCTTCCTTGCTAAAGCCGGGATGCTGTCCGGGCGGTTTTACATCCACGCCGTGGCGTTATTTACCACATCCATCGTGATGGCGGCCATGCAACGTCAGGGCACGCCGAACTTCAGCCTCTCACTATTCGGCATCGTGTCCGGCCTGACATTCTTTCTGCCAGGCCTCAAGTATTACCGCCAGCAGAAAAAATCCATAAAACTCTAGCGAGCATCATCCTGCAGTGAGTGTTCCTCGATCTTCTTGTGCAGTGTATTTCGGTTGATTCCCAGCCGGGTCGCAGTGCGAGTCTGCACTCCCTGACACTGCCGCAGAACCTGCAGGATGACCTCCCTTTCGACACGACTGACAACGGCGCCGTAGATCTCGTTCGATTCACTGTCGACCTCCGAGATTCCCAAACTCACCAGTGAGGTACACAACGTATCGATATTGTTGACATCCCGTCGACCGATTCGTAGTGGCGCCAGGCCGCGAACGTGCTGTGGCAGATCTTCCACGTCCAGTTCGTCGGATGACGACAGAACGAGCGCCCGTTCGATGTAGTTCTGCAGTTCGCGAACATTACCCGGCCAGTCATACTCGGTTAAGAAACTCAATGCGGCGGTCGTGATTCGGGTGATGGAGAGATTGTTCTGGTCCACGTACCGCGCCATAAAGAACTTGACCAATGCCGGTATGTCGTCCGGACGTTCGCGCAGCGCTGGCAAATAGATCGGAATAACATTCAGGCGATAATACAGGTCGTCACGAAATCGACCTCCTTCGATCTCGTCCATGAGGTCAACGTTTGTCGCGGCAATCATGCGACAATCGACACGAATTGTTCTCGTGTCGCCAACGCGTTCAAATTCCTGCTCCTGCAGCACGCGCAGCAGTTTGACCTGCAGCTGGTAGCTGACGGAATTAATCTCGTCCAGAAAAACAGTTCCGCCATGCGCCGCCTCGAATCGCCCGGTACGAGTCTCATGAGCACTCGTGAACGCTCCTTTCACGTGGCCGAACAGTTCACTCTCCAGCAGACTTTCGGACAGGGCTCCACAGTTGACTCGAACAAATGGACCTGTGGACCGGGAACTCAATTCGTGCAGCGCACGCGCCACTAGTTCTTTACCCGTTCCTGTTTCTCCGGTCAGCAGCACCGTGGCGGACGTGGGAGCCACTTTTCGAGTGACACGATACACCTCCAACATCGGAGGGCTCTGACCAATGATTCCGTTCATTCCATCACTGTTAGACATCGAAAACTCGCTACGATTGTAGGGATTTGCCCCATATCTCTGTAATGTTTGTGCAAAAGAACAGCCGCGATGCGCAGTTTTGCCTAATTAGCGGGCAAAACTGGTCACGCTGGCTGCTCCGCCGTGACGGCCGTCCTTATTGTAGCGGACACAGATCTCGTGCTGAAGCCGTTCCAGTCTGATTGCGGGCAAGTGCTGCCAGAATATTGTGCTGATTTGCGATTTGTCTCGATCGGATGGCCGCTGCATTCCGTCCTTCATGTTAGCTGGCTATGATCGGAAGTTGTTCAGTTCGATGAATTTGTCGCCCCAACGGTACATCCTCATATGATCGATCAGGAAACAAAAGACAGCATCGCCCCCATACTCGGCCGAGTGCCTAGTGGAGTATTCATTTTGGTTGCCGGGGATGGTGCCAGACAGAGCAGCGGTCTGCTGGCCAGTTGGATTCAGCAAGCTTCTTTTGAACCTCCGCAGGTGACTGTTGCCGTGAACAAGTCACGTTATTTGAACGACTGGCTTTCTGACGGGTGTCCCGTCACCATCAATCAATTGGCCACTGGTGACGGGATTCTGTTCAAGCACTTTGGTAAGGGCTTTGAGCCCGATGCCGACGCATTCGACGGTCTTGAAACGATCGCAGGGAACAACGGCCTGCCATTGCTGAAAGCAGCGATGGCGTCCATGGAAGGCAGCATTCTATCGCGAATGGATGCAGGTGATCACATTATCTACCTGGTTGCCATAAACGATGCAACGGCCCATCAGGATGCGTCGGACTTTGATCCATTCGTTCACGTGAGGAAGAATGGATTCAGTTATTGATGGGAGGAACCGGTTGACGGAATGATGCGGCCCGCGACGACCAATGGCCTGTTTCGTTGCCGCTCATGGATTGCTCGACCAATTTTCTGTATTTCAGTCCGCGAAGACACACATGACGTCTACAGCGACAGCCATTATCAATTGCGTCATCACAGCAGAGTTTCTCAGGGAACTGGCCGCAGTCGTAGGATGTGCGCGACTGCTGGATTCGAAGGACGAACTGCTCGTCTATGAGTGCGATGGGTATGTCGTTGAAAAAAGCGTCCCGGATGTCGTTGTTTTTCCCGAGAACGCAGACGAAGTGGTCGCAATAGTCAGGGCCTGCGAGAAACACAACGTTCCGTTTGTGCCGCGCGGTGCCGGGACCAGTCTTGCTGGCGGATGCCTCCCCGTTGGTGGCGGAGTCATGATCGCACTGACAAAGATGCGTCAGATCGTGGACATTAATCTGCGTGACCGATATGCGGTTGTTGAGCCTGGCGTTGTCAACGTTAACCTGACTCGGGCTCTTGCTGGAACGGGATTCCACTATGCTCCGGACCCGTCCAGTCAGGGGGCGTGCACTATCGGCGGAAACGTTGCCACAAACAGCGGCGGACCTCACACACTGAAGTACGGAGTCACGGTCAATCATGTAATCGGCGTGGAATTCGTCTCACCGCAGGGTGAACTGATTCAAATTGGGGGTCCGTGCGGCAGAGGCAATGGATTCGATCTGTCTGGTCTTTTTGTCGGCAGCGAAGGGACGTTTGGCGTCGTGACCAAAGTGTGGGTCAGGATCACTCGGAATCCGGCCGCCTACCGTACAATGCTGGCGATTTTTGATTCGGTGGATGATACGACGCAGGCCATCAGCAATATAATCGGCGCAGGAATTGTGCCGGCGGCTCTGGAAATGATGGACAGGGGTATTGTTGGTGCATTGGAGGAAGCGTTCCATTTCGGGTTCCCACTGGACGCGGAAGCTGTGCTGCTGATTGAAGTGGATGGACTGGAAGTAGCCGTGGACGCCGAAGCCGAAACAATTACAACGCTGTGCAAAGATTCCGGCGCACGCGAGGTGCGGTTGTCACAAACCGAGGAAGAACGGGCGTTGCTGTGGAAGTGCCGCAAACAGGCATTTGGTGCGATCGGCCGCCTGAGTCCAAGTTACTGCACTCAGGATGGTGTCGTTCCACGGACCAAAGTGCCCGAGATTCTTCGTTTCATCGCAGAAGTCAGCGAAAGACACAACATTCGTATCGTGAACGTGTTTCACGCGGGCGACGGTAATTTGCATCCCATCCTCTTGTTTGATGAACGAAATGCTGAACAGGTGAAGCGGGTGATGCTGGCCAGCGATGAGATTCTTGGAAAATGCATTGATCTTGGTGGCAGCGTGACGGGCGAACACGGCATCGGCGTTGAGAAAATTAGTTTCATGAATCGGCTGTTCACGGACATCGATCTGGCGGTGATGGAAGACGTTCGCAAGGCGTTCAACCCGGACGGACGCTGCAGTCCCGGAAAGCTTCTGCCAACGGCCGGCGCATGCGGCATGGAATACATCGAAAAAAATCACCCAGGACGAAAAGCAGCCATGTAGCCGGGAGGCCCCGGCAGGCAGTGGCGTGGTGGGCGGGGCGTTGCGGCGCGTTGCCGCCGCCGAGTTTGTTAAATGAGACGACTGGCGACTGATGAATGACGTTTATTCTGAACAGGTGCTGATGCCTGCTTCCACTGAGGAAGTGTCCCGACTGTTGCGCGCGGAAACTGCCGGAGAAGGTCAATTCACCACCAGTCGAGTTTCCTGTTCAGGCAGGGAATCTTCTTCCGCTGCAGTCAGGCGTGTTGACCTTCAGAAGATGAATTCGGTTGTTGATTACCCGGCACGAGACATGACTGTGACGGTGCAGTCGGGCATGGCTGTTTCTGAGCTGACCAGGATTCTTGCAGAGGAAAAACAACAGCTTCCGATAGACGAATTCGATCGTTCGATCTCAGTGGGAGCCCTGGTGGCAGGCGACATCGCCGGGCCGAGACAGTACGGTTACGGCACTCTGCGTGACTACGTAATCGGGATCGAAGCAGTCGATGGCCAGGGCCGAATATTTCATGCGGGCGGGCGCGTCGTCAAGAATGTCGCTGGGTATGATCTGTGCCGCCTGATGGTCGGCTCGCGCGGTTCGCTGGGAGTCCTGACTCAGGTGACCTTCAAGTTAAAGCCGTTGCCGGAATATTCGATGCTGCGATGTTTTCGGTTCGATGGCTCGGCAGCCTTTGAAGATTCACTGGGCAGATTGAACGTTTCTGCTGCCAGTCCGCTGCTGCTGGACTTCGAGTTCGCTTCTGAGGCACCAGTGCAGCCGCAGGTCGATAACCCGGGTACAGTTGGTAGACACTTTCCGCACGCGCTGCACATCGGCGTGGAAGGTACGAAGGCAGCCTGTCTCTGGCAGATTGAGGAACTGCGGAACGACTGTGCCGGTGGCGAGCAGTTTGATCCTGATGACTCAACAGCAGCAGCGTCTGTTAATCAGCATTGTCACAGCGCCGGATACAACTGGCAGGACGATTCCATTCGAATTCGTACAATTCCGTCAAGCCTGGTCGCGGTTGCTGCGGAACTGGCCGCCACGGGATACTCTTCTCAGGGGCACGCGGGCAACGGTATTCTGTTTGTCAAGAAGGAAAATGGCGACGGACGTGTGCGGCCGATTTGCGAGGAAATCGTGTCTCGTCATGGCGGGAGCGTGTCGGAATGGTCTGTCGATCACCCTGCAAAGAGTACGGATGGGCTGTCGGTTCGGCTTCGAAGCACGTTTGACCCACACTCTGTTTTTGCAACGTAAGTTAAAATTGGAAGTGTTGTTACCACCACATGTCGGAAGCTGAATCAAATCCCAACGCGTCTGGCATCGGACAGACAATTCCGTACGAACGTTTTCTGGATTGCGTGCACTGCGGACTCTGCACGTCCGCCTGCCCGACCTATGTCGAAACCGGAGACGAGAACGACAGCCCCCGTGGGCGCATCTATCTGATGCGGTCTGTCGTGGATGGACGACTAAATCTGACCGATAAGGTGAAGGGACACCTGGACCTGTGTCTCGACTGCCGCAGTTGTGAAACGGCCTGCCCGTCAGGAGTTCAGTATGGAAGGCTGATTGAACCGTTTCGTGTCGAAATGCATGAAACATCTACAGCGGGATCCACGCCAGTCGAAACATCGCCGCCGACTTCCCCCAGGCCGGACTGGTTTCATCGCTGGATCATGTATGGCCTGTTTCCCAACAGAGCACGAATGGCGTGGGCCCTGGCTCCGGCGCGCTGGATGCAGCGGCTGAAGCTGGATCGATTGGCGCAGTCTGCCGGGCTGACTCGCCTGCTGCCCGAACGCCTGCGTCGCATGCAGGAGCAACTGCCGAAACTGGGAAAGCCGCTGCCGCCGCTGCCGGAGTTCCTTCCTGCAAAAGGAAAACGTCGCGCAACAGTAGGACTATTTCTGGGCTGCGTGGCCGACGCGATGTTCCGTCGGACCCACTGGGCGACTGCTCGAGTGCTGCAGGAAAACGGCTGCGACGTGGTTATTCCTCAGGCTCAGACCTGCTGTGGTGCGATTCATTATCACAGTGGCGCGTCAAAACCGGCGATCGATTTGATCAGGCAGAACGCGCGGGTCTTCAGCGATGACAACAGCCTTGACGCGATTATCGTAAACGTCGCCGGTTGCGGATCCATGCTAAAAGATTACACCCATATTGTTCAGGAAATAGCCGCAGACTCTGATCTCGATCCCACAACGTTTGTGTCTCGAGTGAAGGATGTGTCCGAGTTTCTTGCCGATCTTGGACCACGTGAACCTATGGGGACGATCAACGCGGTAGTGGCTTATCAGGATGCCTGCCACCTGCAACACGCTCAACAAATTCGCGAACAGCCGCGAAAGCTTCTGTCGATGATTCCCGGTATCACGCTGCAGTCAATTGCTGAGGCGGAACTTTGCTGCGGTGCCGCCGGCAGTTACAACCTTACTCAACCGGAAATGGCGGATCGTCTGGGCCGCCGCAAGGTCAGCGAACTCTTGAAAGTCCGGCCGGATATTGTTGTCACGGGCAATGCCGGATGTTCGCTCCAACTGCAGGCTCAGCTGAAGAAAGCTGGCCACTCCGTTGCCGTCCTGCATCCGATGGAATTACTTGACCTGAGCTACCGCAGCGCACCATTGAGTGAGTTGGTTTGATGTTTACCGGTTTTCCGCCAATAGAAGCTGTCGTCTTTGACCTGGACGGCCTGATGCTGAATACCGAGGACGTATTCGACCTTGCCGGCAATGAGCTGATGTCGCGCCGTGGTTTGCAGATGACAGACGTTATACGTCACCGCATGCTGGGGCGTCGACCGGACGAAGCGTTTCAGGCGTTAAAAGATCTGTCCGGGATCACCGACGAAATCGAGGACCTGAAGCAGGAAACACGTCAGTTGTTCGCGGCCATCGCGGAAGATCATCTGAAAGTTCTCCCCGGCCTGCTGTCACTGTTGGCGGAAATCGAACAGCGTAACCTGCCCAAAGCCGTCGCCACGTCTTCGCCGCGTGAGTACATGACATATCTATTGAAAAAATTTCAGTTGCTGCACCGCTTTGATGTCACACTGGCGGCCGAAGACGTCACCGAAGGCAAGCCTCACCCGGAAATTTATTTAACTGCCGCTGGCCTGCTGGACGTTGCGCCCGAAAACACACTGGTACTGGAAGACAGCGAAACCGGCATGTGTGCGGCCGCCGCTGCAGGCACATTTGTGTTTGCCGTTCCCAACCGGCACACCCGTCACGGAGATTTTTCGCGGGCGTCGCGAGTTGTTTCCAGTCTGGCGGACGAAAGCATTATCGCCAGACTGGATGCTCCTGGTGAGTCGTCAAGTGACGTTGCGTGATACGGACGAAATTGTGTCTGTCAGGCGGGGTCGGGGCATCTCGTTGTCGAATCTAACGGGCAGCACATGTAGTGCATCGATGGTTTCGCCCGGAATTCTTATACAGATGCCAGCACATCGCAAAGTACGACAGTGATGTTGTCTCTGCCACCACCGTCCAGTGCGCAGTTAAGCAGTTTGTCGCAGGCAGCCTGAGCTGTCGAAACGCTTTTCAATACATCGGCGATCTGCGAGTCAGCGACCTTGTCGTTTAGACCATCTGTACACAACAGCAGGCGATCACCAGGATGAATCTGAACGTGATACACCTGAGCCTGCACGTCGTCTGACTGGCTGCCAAGGCTGTTTGTCAGAACGTTGCGAAACCGCTTGACAGTTCGCGTGGGCAGACCGGCGTCCGCCATGTCCTGGCCCAGCGTTTGATCTCGAGTGATCAGGTGCAGATTGGAATCGCTGTACAGGTACGCGCGGGAGTCGCCGATGTGAACGATGATCGTGTCAGTTGCGAACACGTGGGCGGAAGTCCAGGTCGTGCCCATTCCGGCAAGCCCGGGGTTTTGTTCGATGACCGACAGCAATGTTTTTTGAATCTCAGAAACATACGCATCAATTCGCTCGTGCACCTGTTGAGTATCCATGTCTGTGATCCGCATCACTCAACTGGTCGCGCGACCGGTGAGTTCGAACATGGTTCGCAACGCCAGCTGGCTCGCGACATCCCCCGAAGTGGCACCACCAACTCCGTCGGCGACAACCATGCCATAGACCTCGTCGTCAGGAAACGCGAGGCCGTCCGTCGGCAGATTCGTGAACAGCACTTCTCGCGAACGCCGACTGCGGACGACGGCGTGATGGTCCACGTTGCGTGTCCGAACCATGCCAATGTGTGTCGCGGCAGCGGTCTAAAGTTTCACCCGCAGAGTCGATTTCGCAAAGAAATGATCTGCAAATTTTTCCGCAGTCTGGAACTCAACCGTATCTTCGTCAAATGTCGCCATGAGGATGGTCTTTCAGTGCGCATGACTCTGATGTGGCGGGTGTGAATACACTGATCACACCGATGTGGCTCACATAGATCAAGTATGCCGAGGCTCAGCAGTTCTCCGGTCGCCGGAATCTTCAACGGCCGACTGATTTCAGCATGATCCGGCCCAACACTACGTGAAAGTTGAAGGTGCATCGAACTGACGCGGAACGTCGCCGTGTGCGATGACCGGAGTACCGTGATGGAGCGAATGATTACATCTGCTCCGTCATACTTCGCAACCGTTTACGCTGCGGATGACTCGCCTACTGTGTATTACGCTGATTCAAGGACGCGAAAAACGTTTTCCTGCCCGCTATGTGTGGTTTCCACGTGTCCGGACGAACCACGTGTCTTCGAATGACCGCTCCAGACGTCATATCCGGGGCATCAGTATTGGCGGCTCAGCTTCCCAAGTCCGCGTCAGGGACACAATAATCCCACTGCCAGACAGTCTCCGCTCCGCCGCCCGGCGGAATCAGCCGATTGGTGTACTGAGGTTGGCAACTTATCTACTGAAAGGCGTTGGAATGCGTTCAATTACCGGGGGTCTCATGCTGTTCGTTCTGGTTTGCTCATCGGAGCACGCCTTTGGCCAGCGATATGGACATATCGCTCAGCCACCTGCGATGGTCAACAATTACAATGCGACCGAAAGTTCCGGTGCCTACTGCGCGTCCTGTAATGCCGCAGTGCCGTCGACACACCAGTATCAGGGTGTGGTGCATCAGAGAACCTGTGGGTCGCCGAATCCGTGCGGACCGCACTGCTGTGATCCGTATTACGGCCGGTGCCTTGGTAAACGATGTTGTTTTGGCAGATACTTCAATCGGCTTTGCGAACTGGAAAGACGCAAGAATCAATGGATCTTTGGTGGCCGTCGCGCCTGTTATAACGGTGGCTATTAAGACTGACGGACGGCATCTGAATACGACCGAAACCGTGGCAAAGTTCCCCCCGCAAATGTGACACGGCAGGGTCGGGACGCGCGTGGGAGGCGGTCGCGTTCTGCCGCAGGAGATTTTGCGAATCGGCAGTCATGTTCAGCTGCCGCTGTCGTCGGTCGTTCCGCGTTGAAAGCTGCGCCGCCGGATATTCTTTTCCGGCCGGCACCAACAACTGAGGCCGTTGCCAACGCTCAACCGTTAACATACGGTGAAAAACGAACCGCCTGGATCTCCGCGTTGTCTCCGGCATTGGATCCTGGATTTTCGCCTGATGCGGGCCTGGACTTTCGTTGTGGAAAGCACTCACGCCTGATATTCCTGATAGGACAGTAACGGTGGTTGATATGTAGTGCCGACGTGTCATGCTTGGCTTCAGTCTGGTTGAATTGAAAGTGTTGGAGGACGGTTGGTACCGGCCACCGATACAAATTCAGTGCCACCATTCGCCGCAGACACGACTGACGTCAACCCAAGGAATGCCGGCTTCGTAAACTCGTCAACCACGTGCCTGTCGGACCATCAGGATTCTTGTAGCTTTATGTGCCTGGACAATGGGGTGTGGCCTCAACGGAAGATCCTCTTCGCACTCGCGGCATTGACGAATTTCATCCAGCAGCATTGGCAGTTCGGACAAAGTTTTCGACCTCTGGTAGTCGGGGTTCTGCGTATATGCAGCAGGGCAAACGGAGTGCCATACCCGGCCCATCGAACAGGCGCAGGCACGATTACAGCCGGTAACGCACCCTGCAGTCCCCACTGGACATTGTGGTAACCAGTCAAAGTGACGGCTGGCGTTGTGCAAATGCGGCTGACATATTCTCAATGGTCGCTGCGATTGTCCCCGCCTGTTTTAGGGGGCCATGCCGGGATCAGGCGTCTTGTTCAGCAGTCGTTGTCGCAGTTCTTCCAGGGCTGACCTCCCCGACTGAGGAGGACCGGAAGTCGTTGTCGGAGCACGTATCGGCAATGAGACTCGTCGGTCGGAAGCATCAGCTAAAATCGTGTCCAGCATTCTGGACCACGCTTTTTCGGCAGCCGGTTTGTCTCCGCTGGCAAGAGCAATATCCCCCCGTTCCTTCAGAATTGCCTGCAACCATCGGTGCTCAGGATGGGATGCCGCCGCCGCTTCAGACACGTCGGCTAACTGTCGTGCGGCAGCGATATGCTCGGGGGACATTAACGCGATTCGAGCCGGAATCCATAATGCAATCTGGTTAACTGACGGGATGTCAGCCGGATTAATTTTCGATTTTCTGCTGGTGAACGTCGCGTAAGCCTTGAGCTTGTTGAGGCTGATTTTCAGCAGCAAATCATTATGGGTGCTGTCGGCGAACGCCGCCGACATGATGGCCGCAGACGGGTCGTCGTCAGCGGAGCTGTTGGTCATGCGGCGCAGGAGTTCGGCAACCGCAGCCGCCTTGTTCGGGTTGGCGGCGGGAATCTTCAGCAAACCGTCCACCAGGACGGATCGGATTGCGGCGTTCTCCATTCCTTCGCCAGGCGGAACCAGCATCAGATCCAGGGGGGGGCGTTGAGATGCAGGATCGGCCGTGGAGTAGTCTCGCAGATATGTCAACACGGTTTCCGGAGTCATGCGGGCACGTGCTTTTGCAATTCCTGCCGCCGCCTGTTTGAATAATCTTCCAACATTGGCTTTGTATCGGCCGCTGTCCACTACCAGTTCGGGCGTTACCTTCTGAAACATATTCAGGGCATCAAACGGCAATGTGAAGTTCAGCAGGGTCTCACCGGCCGCAACATAGTCCTGAGCATTCCGGTACTGGTCAGCGCCCGCATTACTGCCCGTTGCCATGGGGTGTTTGACGGAAGCAAGCGCATGGTGAACGGCCTGCCGCGCATCTGCCGTGCGTCCCTCTTCTGCAAGAAGTTTCGCCAGCCAGCAGGACGGCGAAGTGAGGTAACTGGTTGCCGCATTATTTCTGTCATGCTGCAGCGCCTGCTGCATCATGCTGATGATGTGCGGCCGATACCGCTTGTCCAGCGGGCACAGTTCACCCCCAATCACCCAGACGACGTTCGTTGGCACGAATGAAACGCTCTTGTCCGCACTCAGCCGTTCAAGCAATTCAATGGCATCGTCGACGTCTCCAGCCTTCGCTTTCAGCACGCAAAGAATAAGCTGACCGCCATACCATGTGTCGAACCTGTTCACGGCAGCTTCGACTTCATCAGAAAATGTCTGTAGTTTTCCGTCGTCTTCAAGTGCTCTGGACAGGCGAGTAAATGAAGCGGTGACCGTTCCTTCGGTGTTGTGTACCAATGCGTCAGCAATTCCCTGCCACGGATTGGCGGTCGCCTGTTGTACGGTTCCGGGAACCATACCTTCGCGAACATAATCAAACATGACAGGCAGTTCCCAGATACTTTGATCGCGGATATTGCTCAGCATGAATGTTCTGTTGTTTGGGAAGGCCTTCCATGCGGCAGCGAACAGTTCAAGACCTTTTTCCCGTTCAACGGTCCCGCGTCGCCGAGTGCTTTCACGAAACAGATACTCGAGAGTCTCGTTGACTACGAAATAGTTGTTGTTCAGCTTCCGGATGTCGGATGCCAGCAGGACGTCGGCCAACTGTGGCAGCTTTCCTGCCTGCTGAAACGTTCGCAAATACTGATAGTAATTCTGCGTGAATCGTTGCACGTCCCTGTGCAGGACTTCCAGATACTTTTCGCTGGCCGCAGCATAATTTCGACCGCGTTCCAGTTGCTGAGCCAGCTTCACCAGCGTGTCAATATTCTCTGGTGCCATGGCCTTCAACAGTTCGTCTACGCGGGCAGCATCAGCAGTGCGACCCGCTGCCTTGTAGTATTCCGACAGTGTCTGATGCAGCCGAACGGACTGAGGTGAACGCGCCAGCTGCTCCTGGACACGTTGAATCAGTTCCTGCAGCTGGCCGGACTTACTGAGGACTGTAACCGCAGCTTCTCTTGCCGTTCTCACGGAGGTCGTGGTCCGGGAAGGTGCCATGTTCGCACTTTGCCGGAGAATCTGATGCGCGATCTGGTTGGCAACGTTGGTGTTGTCTTCGTCGTCATACCGAGTCATCAGCGCCGTCAGTGTCGACATGTCGTTGCCGACCGCATGACGCGTGCGAGACAGCAGCGCGTCGGCCATTTCATGCATTCCGAAGTTCTTCAAATGTGTCGAAAGCGTAATCTGGGTCTTTGAATCCAGTCGCAGTCCGAACAGGCGTTCCGCGGCCTGTTTTGCCCGGCCCACGTTGCCCGTCTTTGCGGCCAGCTGCAACGCCAAAAGTTCGCGTTGCTGCAGTATGTTCTGGTCCACAGTGTTGATGGTTTCCAGCAGAGCCAACGCGTCGGTGGCATTTCCCAGTTTTTGATGCAGCCGCACAATACACATCCGCAAGGACATGTCACCGGGAGCGAGTTCCGCTGCGCGAACAAGATGAACGGCCGACTGTTCCAGTGAATTCTGCAAAAAGCTAAACTGCGCCAGTGCGAGTTCCGCATAAACGGCAGCAATCCCGAAACGATCATCGCGATATTTATTGAGATTTTCGTTTAGTCGGTCTTCGCGCCCATTCCTGTAGAAGTGGTGCAGATTCACCAGAAAAGTTGCGTCGGTGCCCGACCAGTATTCTCCAGTCGCCAACATATTGATCTGCTGGTAATTTGACTGTTGTCCGGACGAAAAAATCGGCACACGTGCAACTGCAACGTACGAAGTGGCTGGTGGCCTGAGCATGATTGATGAAGGTGAATCGTCCAGAGTTTCTGCTTTCAGATCCAGAAACGTGACCAGCAGGTCGCGCACTGCATCGGAGTTTTCCTGTGCCACCATCTTAGACGTGATTTGTGCGA
The DNA here is from genome assembly GCA_014238335.1 of Fuerstiella sp. Taxonomy (GTDB): domain Bacteria; phylum Planctomycetota; class Planctomycetia; order Planctomycetales; family Planctomycetaceae; genus Fuerstiella. The sequence continues at coordinate 63,571 of JABABI010000026.1, read as the reverse complement.
ACATGGTGCCGATGTCGCCAGTAACCGTGTTCTGCCCCCGAGCCGACCCCCGGAGCTCATCAAAATGTGCAACACGATTCACGAGTGTCAGAAATTGTCTGACGTCATCGCGGGCCAGCGCCACCTTCAGAGCTGCTGCAAGTTCGGTGCGGTTTGCGTCCTGGCGAGTGAGATGTATGAACACAGTGTTCGCTGCGTCTGCCCTGCCACCACGTTCGAGTTCCGCGATCACAGTCGCAACAAACCCTGAATCGATCCATGCGGGCCTGGTAAGGCTGATGATCTGCCACGCTTCCAGCATTAACTCCGTCTGCGAATCGCTCAGCACAGAAACCGGAGCGATCGCAGCGTTCGTCGCCCCTCGTCGCTGCAGGGCGTGCAGGTATGCCAGTTTGGCCTCCGGTTCCGGCCGCTGCGCCAGCAGAACGGTTGCTGCCAGCATTTCCGCCGCGAACGGTCGCCCCATCGTCTGCAGAGATGCGGCGGCAAAGTACCAATCCCACGCGGGGCCGGCATCTGTTGAGATGACGGACTCTGCCTTCTGACGCAGTTCATCAAAAAGCCGGTCCCTGCGATTTTCGCGGACGGCGGCCGCCGTCCTGATCAGCAGTACATAGTGACGCGCATCTGAAAATGTGTCGGCCGACCACGACAGCACAGTTCGGCTGAAGGTTGAACGTGCTCGACTGGCGGACAGATTAAGGCTCTGAGCCAGCGCCTGCAGCCGGGTAACATCCTGAATCAGTTCGGGGGCACTCGCCGACAGCGGACTTCGTGCACCGAACTGATCGCCAGCCGCGGCACCCACTGACAGCATTGTCCTGTGGGATTGGGTGTATATCTGTTCGTACGACGGTGCCTCACTTGCGATGTCCAATGCCAGCAGTTGATCGCAGCGGGCAATCGCATCACTGTGCCGTGCCTCTTTCCAGTCGATGACCGCCAGACGCAGTAACACTTCCCAGTCGCGCTTGTTCCGCTGCAGCATCCGGTTACAGATTCGACGAGCCGTACTCGGATTATTCACGGTGATCAGGTTATCGATCGATTTGATCAGACGATGAGGCTCCGTGTTGGCTTGCGACAGTTGCGCCCACAAATCATCAGCGGCTTCAACTTTCCCCATGCGAACCAGCAGATTCGCGAGCCTGACAGTGCCATCCTCTGAGGGATGCAGTTCAATCATCTGTTTCTGATAGTGGACTGCTGCCTGGTAGTCCCCCTCCTGTTCGGCCAGCTTGCCAAGTTCACCCAGGACCAGAACGTCCCGGCTTTCTTCATGCAACAGTTTCTTAAGTACCTCGCGAGCCATTCCAATATCGCCGGCTGCCTGATACGCGTTCGCCAGACAGATCGTCATGTCCCGCTGCTGGTCCGTTTTTCGGCCGACGTTCTGCAGGCGCGCAATCAACCGGTCGAAGTGGTTCGTTCGCAGGTACAGCTCAGTCAACGGCTGAATAATTGCGATACGAGCATCGAGCGAATTTGATTTGTCGAACGCACGCCAATTCAAGTCAATCGCTTCGGGAGTCTGAAACTGTTCTGCCAGGGCCTTCGCCAGCGCCTTTAGCGAGGCCACGTCAGATGGATTCAGCCGCACGGACCGCCGCAGTGCATCCAGCCCTTCGTCCGGCCTTCCCAGTTGAAAGCACAGGTCGGCAAAGAACTGATAGTTTTCTGCGTTCCCGGGCGCCGCAGTGATGAATTCCTTTCCTGCCTGCAGCGCTGTGTCGGTTCGACCGAGCCGTTTCTCCAGATCTGCGATTTTTTTTAAATGCTCAGTTCGAAAACGTCGATCCAGAAGTGCCAGTTTGGAATGAGCGGCAGACGCAGCGGCCAGCATGCCCGATTTTTCCAGAATTCGCCCCGCCGTCGTCCACACAGCAATAGAGTCGGGAGCCAGCAGCGTTGCTTCCTGGATTGACTGCGATGCTTCCGGCAGTCGTCCCAGTCCGTCCTGATACAGTGTCAGCACGCGCCACTGATCCGCAGACCCGTCCGTAGTCTTAAGTGCCGAAGCCAGCTGTGACGTTCTTTCCGCCAGTAAGCCGCCCTCCCGCAGCGTTTTGATTCGTTCGTCAAGGACGACCTGCCGTTGCTCCGGCGTCTCGGTCATTGCATGGGCAAGCTCCAATTGTGTGAGCGAGTTTTCGACCAGCCTCGCGTCTCGGAGCATCTGACTGAACCGAATTCTGTTACTGAACTCCGGGTCCATATCACACGCATCCGCCATTGTCCGTAGTGCGTCTTCGGTGTAATCAAAGCCACGGTAAACTTCGCTAAGCCGAACGAGATTCTCCGTTGTACGCTGATCACCTGCGATCATCCCGTCCCAGATTTGCTTTGCGCCGTCCGGACGCTGGAGAACATGCAGATACTCACCGAGATATTCACGATACTGCGGATTCGTCGGTTCCAGGTCAACGGCCTGCCTGTAGAGCTTGATCGCCTCGTCGGTCATTGAAGCTCCACGAAACAGATCGGCCACACGACTTACGACCACAGCATCGTCGGCGTTCTTCCGCAACAGTGTCTTCCAGATGTCGGCCGCCTGTGCCTGACGTTCCGTCTCGGGCAGGTCGTTTCTTTTCAGATACAGCATCCCCCAGCGTTCGATGCAGTCCGGATTATTTCGATCGACTTCTGCGAATTGCTCATATTCACTGATTGCATCTGCATACCGTTTGTCACGCACCAGCTCTTCAATCAGGGCTTCGCGAAGTTTCGTGTCTGAGGGTGCCTTTCCAATGGCCTTGCGATACCATCGCAGCGCACTTTCCGTGCGGCCCTGCATTGACAGGTTGCGGCCGATTCGGGTCATCGCATCAAGATCGTCCGGATGTTGCTCGACCCACGTTTCGTAGTAGCTGACCAGACCAGCATAGTCCTCAGTGCGAAGAAATGTTTCTTCGATGCGGTCGCGTACATCGCCGAACAGCCAGCTGCCTGGTTTCAGCTGGTCTATTATTGCTTCAAAATCTGCCAGAGCTTCCGTCTGACGTCCCAGACGAATTTTCAGATGTGCTGCATCAATTCCGAATTTCACACGTCGAAAGGGATCTGAAGCTTTCTGGGCCAGGCTGTTCAGTCGCCTCAATGCCTCCGGCAGCTGCTGTTCCTCCATCAGGATAGTGATGATTTGTTCCTGCACGCGCTCATCATCCGGAAACGTGGTTTCGAACCGTTGCCACACTCTGAGCGCTCGTTCGCTTTTTTGGCTGCGTTGATAAATGCGGCCCAGCAGTTGGTAAATCTCAGCCAGTTCCGCGCGTTCCGGATTGCGTTCCAGTGATCGCTCCAGAGCTTCAGCGGCACGATCGGATTCGCCGATTGCCACGAGTGCCTTTCCCAGATACCAGGACGGAATGGGATCTGTCGAACGAAGGCTTTCAGCCTGTTCGAATGCGGCGCGCGCTACCGCATCACGTCCGCGTCGCATTTCGACCATTCCCTGCAGCAGCGCTGCGACGCCGTCAGCATCGTCTGCCTTGGCCTGCAGATTGAGTGAATCAAGATACTGCTGCAACGTACCACGATCGATATGAAATGCATAAACGCGGTCAAACGCGGTTCCCTCACGTGGTCGCCGCTGCAGGTAGCTCAGATATCGATCATTGTTTGCGACGGCTCTTCGTTCATCTTCAACCGATTCGCCTTGAGCGGAACCCACGGCGGGAAAAATGATGTGTAGACAGACAATCAGCAGCAAGCGGGCGGTTGCAGAAGTCTGTCGTGTTGAGGAGGCCATGACGGTGTCGATTACGTTGTGACAGTTCGCGTGCCGTGGCATCCGGTACCACGTTCGGATTCGGAAAGTTAACAGATAGACAGTGAATTGTATCACAGGACGGTTTTCGAAACAGAAGCTAAGTCCAGCAGCAGAAGATGATTGGGAACGATGAAGTTTTAAATAGACAACCATCCCGGCAAAGAATCGGCATTGCCTCGCCTCTGATAGCCGCCACCTGGCGTGGAATCCTCAGTTCAGCCGAATAGCGGTCACAAACACTGTAATACACGGGCCTGTGCGTCTAGGATTCTGAGGCAGCGACAAACATGTGGTGTCCGGTCTCTGCAATTCAGCCGGGTCACCATCGCAGATTACTTTAGGGAACGGAAATGTCGGAATCTGAGAAAATTCGTGAACAACTGAATGGCTTTCGCGACGATTTTCAAAAACTTCGTGCTGAGGTGGGCCGGGTGATTGTCGGCCAGCGGGATATCGTGGATGGCACGCTGGCTGCGTTGATCGCTGGCGGACATGTGTTGCTGGAAGGTGTTCCCGGGCTTGGCAAAACAATGCTGGTTCGAACGCTGGCGGATGCCCTGCATCTGGAGTTTTCACGCGTGCAATTCACGCCTGACCTGATGCCGGCAGACCTGATTGGGACAAATGTTATTGTGGAAACGCCGGAGAGTGGTCGCAGGTTCGAATTTCAGAAGGGCCCGGTTTTTGCCAATATCGTTCTGACGGACGAAATCAACCGAGCCACACCGAAGACGCAGTCGGCATTGCTGGAAGCGATGGCAGAACAGTCTGTGACGATGGCCGGACAGACATACGCCCTGCCAAAACCGTTTCTTGTACTGGCGACTCAGAATCCGCTGGAAATGGAAGGAACCTATCCGCTGCCGGAGGCTCAGCTGGATCGCTTCTTCATCAAACTACTGGTGCGGTATCCGACCGCCGACGATCTCTCCACGATCCTGAACCGCACTACCGGCATCGAAAAACCAAGCGCAGATGCCGTTATCACAGGTGAACGGGTTCTGGAACTTCGAGAGCTCGCACGACAGATTCCCGTAGGTGAGGACGTGCAGCGATACGCAATCAACATAGTTCTGGCAACGCACCCGGACCAGGCGGCTGCCACGGACATGGTGAAGCACTACGTCCGCTTCGGAGCTAGTCCACGTGCTGCTCAGGCGCTCATTCTTTATGCTAAGATTCTGGCAATTCTTGACAGCCGTTTTAATATCGCCAAAGACGACATCAATACTGCCGCGCCTGCGGTGCTGAGGCATCGCATGATCCTTAACTTCGAAGGGCAGGCAGAAGATGTCTCACCAGACGATATCGTGGCTGACCTGATCAAACGTGCGAATGATTCATCGGCCGCTGCGTGACGTATTCTACCTGTTCGCGGTCCGCTCTGGAACGACTGCTGTCGGGTCGATCTGTTGCTCAGAATACTGTCGGTCACGATTTTGAGTCGCGGGCCGGACGCACACCACACAAATCATTGTTCCTGTAACCGGTAACGGTCCAACCTGTTCGCCTTTCGCTCGGTTCCTGTCCATGCCGCTGTTCGATAACGATTTTCTGACCAGGCTGGAATACCTTTCGATCGTCTCGCGCAAAGTGTTTCGCGGACAGCTGATGGCTAAACGGCGCACGAAGCAGATGGGGGGTGGCATCGAATTCGCCGATCATCGTCAATACACGCCGGGAGATGACTTCCGATATCTTGACTGGAATCTTTATGCCCGACACGATGAATTACTGTTGAAACGCTTTCAGGAAGAAGAAGACCTGCACGTCTACCTGCTGCTGGACTGCTCACGCAGCATGTCCACAGGCGAACCTCCAAAATTTGACCTTGCACGTCAGGTGACAGCCGCGCTGGCATATATTGCTCTGGCAGATCTGGATCGCATTTCCGTCTACGCCTTCGCCAACGGTGTACTGAACCACTTCCCGCTGACACGCGGTAAGGCACGCATCCTGAGCCTCATGCAGTTTCTGGAATCTCTCACCGCCGACGGCGCAGCGACGAACATGACGCAGCTTGCTGAGGAATTCGTCATACGAGCACCGCGCCGCGGGCTGGCTCTGGTACTTAGTGATTTGTATGACCCGGGTGGCTATCGCAACGGACTGGATGTCCTGCGCCATCATAAGTACGAGCCGCACGTCGTTCAGTTTCACCATGCAGCCGAGGCAAATCCGAAAATGCTGGGCGACGTTGAACTGCAGGACGTGGAAACCGGTGACTTCCGAAAAATTACTGTCACGGAAAGCCACCTGCGCAACTACCGCGACGTGTTTCAGACTTTCCTGACTTCGGTGACAGAATATTGCTCAGCTTACGGCATTGGCTGCACAATCACAGACACCGAAGTCACCTTTGACAAACTCGTTTTGGGCATGATGCGAGCCGCAGGAACAAATTAGCTGACATGTCCTTCTCGAACCCCGCAGCATTTCTTTGGGCGCTGCTCGCAGTGCCCGTCGTGATCTTCTACATCCTGAAGGTCCGTATGCGCCGAATGCCTGTGTCGACGGTAATGTTCTGGGAACAGGTGTTTGACGAAAAACAGCCGCGGTCGATGTGGCAAAAGCTGCGTCACATTGTTTCGCTGCTTCTGCAACTGCTGTTTTTATGTCTGCTTGTGGCAGCCGTTACCGATCCTTTCTTCGACAGCGATATCCGTGAGCAGCGCCGAGTGGTGGTTGTGCTCGATACGTCGGCCAGTATGCAGGCCCCGTCAGAAAACGGAGGCACGCGGTTTGCGGCCGCAAAAGTTCAGATCGGCCGGATGATTCGCGGGTTGAAAATTCGTGACGAAATGGCATTGATTGTGGCTGGTGGTCGACCGCAGGTTGTGTGCGGGCTGACCAGTCACCAAAGAACGCTGCAGGTCCGTCTTGAGGAGATAACACCTGCCGACGGTCCCACCCGAGTGGCGGCTGCGGTTGAAATCGGCCGACGATTGCTGCCCGATCAGATGAATGAAGAGATCGTTGTTGTCAGCGATGGCTGTTTCACCGGGGCGGCCGCACTTGCTGCCGAAGATCAGATCATGTGGTCTCAGATCGGAGCCTCGTCGGCCAATGTTGGCATCACGCGGTTTCAGGTCAGACGCAGTCTGCTGGACCCGATCACGTATCAGATCCTGATTGAAGTCGGAAATTTCGGCGACGAATCGCTGGATTGCAGCCTGGACCTGAAGCTTAACGGCGAGCTGCTGGATGTCATTCCGCTTGCACTCAGCGCCGGAGAGACCCGTGCGGAAGTCCGCGAAGAAACGTCTGTCCGGGGAGGCGTCATCTCAGCTGAAGTGCAGTGGGAAGACGATCTGGCTGCCGACAATACCGCCCTGGCGATTCTTCCGGAACGGCTGAGAATCCCCGTTACTCTGGTCACTGATGGAAACTGGTTTTTGCAGCGCGTCCTGGAGGCCAACGATATTGTAGAACTGACACTGGCCACGGATGTCCCGCAGAATCTTCCGCCCGGTGGCGTGCTGGTGCTGCACCGAAAGGTTCCTGAACAAATCCCCGCAGGAAATGTGTTCGTTGTGCAGCCGACCGCAGCAACCGAGTTTTGGGACTTGGCGGGTTCCATCGCCCAGCCTCTGGTCGACAAACAGGACAAGTCGAGCGACCTGATGAGGCATATTCGACTGGATAATATCCTGATGCCCGAAGCCCTGAAGCTGATCCCGAAGATTGACAGCAAGACGCTTGTGGAATCGATATCGGGTGACCCGCTGTATCTGCAGATTCCCCATGACAATGGCAATATCCTTGTGTTGTCCGTAAATTTGGATCAGGGCGACCTGCCGCTGAGAACTGCCTTTCCGATCATGCTGACGAATGCTCTGTCATGGTTTGCCGGAGGCAAAGGGGAATTGATTGAGTCACTTGCCACCGGAGACACTCGGTCCCTGCTGATGCCATCGAAACTGCAGAAGGTGGCTGCACAACACAATAATCAGCTTTCGCTGACGGCCCCCGACGAATCTCAGCAGCACATTCGAGTGGTCGATGGACACTGCATGATTGGACCGCTGGGACAGACCGGCATCTGGAAGCTCACGGAAGTCCGTAACGCCGACACGCCCGACACGCCCGACGTGGACTTACCCGTTGCACCGGGAGCATCGTTGCAGATCGCCTGCAATCTGACGGATCCGCTGGAAAGCGATCTGCGAATCACTGAGGACATCAAACCGCGGCAGAAGTTTCTGAATGCAGGCTTTGGAGGTCGCCCGATCTGGTTCTATCTCGTTATCGCGGCGATTCTGCTGACAATGATCGAATGGCTGTTGTTTCAACGACGGTGGGTTTCCTGACCAGTCTTCCACCGTTTATGCGAGCTGACGCTCGGAAGTTTCCGGTCCGCTGCTATTGATTGCTTCGGCCATGCGTGCAGTACGTATCAACGGCAATCGCACGGACAGCACCTGATCTGCAGGTCCCGAAAACCGCCTTCTTACTCCGTGCTACGTAAGCAGAGCGGTGATGGCCTGGCCCTGATCTGTGATGGGCACGGGGCGGTCACCGTCGAAAACATTCTTTGCCGGATCAATCTGCATGGCGGCGAGTATGGTCGCAAAGGCATCGGGAACGCCGACCGTGTTTTCGACGGGGGTCATCGCCAGGTCGTCACTAACGCCGTAGCCTCCGCAATGACTCAGGCCCCCGCCGGCCAGCACCATTGAGAAACATTTGGAATGGTGTCCTCGACCTCCCCCGGAATCGAATTGTGCCGGGCGCCCAAATTCGCTGTTAATGATAATTAGTGTTTTGTCCAACATGCTGCGGGACTCAAGATCCCGAATCATAGCCGCCAGCGCCTGGTCCAGTTCCTGAATCAACAGGTGCTGATTCAACTGACCGTCGTTGTGGGTGTCCCAGCCCGTGCCGTTGCGGAAGTTCATATTGTGAGACACTTCGATGAAACGAACGCCCGCTTCGCACATTCGCCGTGATGCCAGCAGACGCCGACCCAATCCGTCGCCATAATCATTGCGCAGAACAGCGGATTCTGTCGACAGATCAAAGACCTTCATGAAGTCCGGCCCGGCCAGTTTCAGACTTTCGCCGACGGCGGCATCGTATTCCGCGAACAGCCGATCGTTTACAAATCGTTCCCGACCAGCATTTCTTACGGCGGACAGGACTTGTTCGCGGCGACGTTGTCGGGCTGTGGCGATGTCGGCGGGACGGGCCAGTCCCGCAGGGCCCGTGTCGAGATCTGTCATATAGACAAAGCCTGCCTGCTGCCCCAGGAATCCCGGTCCGCGCGTCAGATTGGGATACCCAATCAGCATGTAGGCTGGCACACCTTCTGCAGCCGCGCCGCGCTCGTGAGCGATGATGGATCCCAGCGAAGGATACTGCACAGTTCCACTCGTTGGGCGACCAGTGTGCATGCGGTTTGTGGCAGCGGCATGTTCGTCCACAACGTTGTGATTGACCGTCCGCAACACGGTCACTCGATCCATCACCCGAGCTGTGTGCTGCAGATGCTCGCATACTTGAATTCCAGGAACCACTGTGTCAATGGCGGAATAATACGAACCGGCCTTCTTCGACTTCGCATCGCCCATCGCCTTGGGGTCAAACGTATCAATCTGCGCCATGCCTCCGCCGAGCCAGATCATGACGCAGTGTTCCACTTTACCGAAGGGCACGGCGTGAGCACCGGACTGACTCATTGCTCCCGCATGCGACGCAAGCGCCGCTGTAGAAGCTGCAGCTGTCGTGTCAACAAGGAAGTTTCGTCGTTTCATGGCATTAACACTTTGGCGAGACGAGATCTGATTCAATGGAACACGGCGAAAGGATGTCAAAACAGCGTCGGCAATCGGAAGTAACGTGGACGGTCAGGGGACCAAGATCATTTCCGGACTGTTCAGCAGCGACCAGACGGCGTCCTCCGCACGTTCTCTCCACGCAGCATGCAGGTGTCGAGTTGGTGGCGGACCCTGGCGAACAAGTTCCTGAATTTCCATTTTAATGACGTTGGCTTCGGAATTTAGATGGTTAGACCACGATACGTAGCGGAACCGTTTCTGTTCCGGTGCTGTGCCAATGTCTGCGGCCGGCACGACGCGATCATTGAAGCCGGGCTGCAGAAGTGTCGTAAACTGTTGACGTTCTTCGGCCGTGGGCAGACGCGTCAGCAATTGCAGAAACAGACTGTCGACCAGTTCCTGAAGGCTTTGCGGCTGCAGCATCAGCTGCGTGAGGCCGCTATGGTCAGAAAGCCGCGTGAGCCAGACTCCCATTGTGCCATTGGCCAGCACTCCCGGTTGAATCAAATTTGGCGTCTCTTCACGATTCACGGTGGGTTCCGGTCTGGAATTTCTCCAGCCGAACGCCTTCAGCACGTCGGCCACCGCCTGAGCCCGTGGCAGCGCCAGACTGGGGCGATCACGTTCATTGGCCAGGCTTGTAAACTCCCATGATCGTTGCGGACGTCCGAAGTTCAGAAAGCGGCTGGCCGTCAGCGTTCCTTCGATGTCCATCGTCAATGGCTCGGTATTCATGTGCTGTCCGACCGCGTGGAACGCGGAATCGACAATCTGCTCCGCCGTCATCCGGCGACGATAAGGTCCCTCAAAACAGCGATTACCGTCTGCAGGGGAATCGACTGCCGTTCTTTGATAGGCATTGCTGTTGAAGACAGATCGAGCAAATTCTTTTACGTCATAATTGGCGGTGATCAGGAGATCCGCCAGCGCCGCCAGCAATTCGGGATCCGATGCAGGACTGCCCTCCCAGTCGTCGACAGGATCAATCAGTCCGGCTCCCATGAAACGTTTCCACAGTCGGTTGGCGATCACTTCGGCAAACCGACGCGACGCCGTGACCTGCGCGGCAAGCTGTTCGCGAGTATCATCCGGTCGTGTGAGCAATTCCTTATCGACGGGCGGAGCAAGCTGCTCAAACGGAAAATGGGCATAGATCTGTTCGCCAGGTTTCAGCGACACTTCGATCAGCGATTTACGCGCCTGTTTTTCGAAGAAGGCGGCCGGGACGGTGCTGGTTGCCGGCAGCTTCAGGTCTTTTCGGTCGAGCATGGCCGCCATCTGAAACAGGTCTGCCTGTTTCCATGCATGGTACGGAGCATCATGGCAGCGGGCACATTTCATATTTACACCAAGAAAGGCTGACCCGATCACGTGAGCCTTCGCCGCCATCGGGACATCGTTCTGCGATGCCAGGGAGAATCCGGCCGTGCCGCCGTCCCAGGCGCTGCCACGCATCAGAATCAGTTCCGTGGCAAAACGATCGATGGGTTTGTTGTCGGTCAACGCCTCATGAATCCACCAGCGAAAAGGTCCGGTGTTGTTCAGCATCGGCTTCAGCAGATTCGGGTTCTCGGCCAGTGCATCCTGCCAGTATCCCACCCAGTTATCCGCCCAGCGAGGATCACTCAGCAGCCGATCAATGACCTGTTCGCGACGGGTTGCTGAATCAGCATTCAGGAACTGGCGAGTTGCTGCCAGCGAGGGTGGGACTCCCACAGTGTCGATGTACACGCGTCGAAGAAACGTATGGTCATCGATGATTGAAGATACCGCAATCGGGCGGACACGCTTTTCCGGCATCGCAGCGCCGTCCTCAATCCACCGTCGCACTTTGTCAATTTCAGCGTTTGACAGACCGTCGCCTTTGGGCGGCATGCGATAGTCGTCTGGGGCGGCACTGACCAGTTGCAGCAGATGGCTGTCTGCTGGATTGCCCGGAATTACCGATGGCTTGCCGGACTCACCACCTGTCATCAGTCTCTGGCGATCAACGATCAGCAGACCGCCCTGCTGCTTTTTGCCATGACACCGAACGCAGTGAGCATCGAAAATCGGCTGAACGTGCTCCTGAAAGAAAGAGCTGTCTGCGGGCTGCTGTTTGTGCCCGGCTGTTTGGTTGTGGGCTGCGATTCGTCCGGCGATCAATTCGTCAATGGAAGCGTGCTTGCCTGGGAACAGCAATGTCTGTCGAGCGTGGGCGTGGCGTTTGCTCCAGTAATCGGCGTGGATCAGGTTCGCTGTCTGACGCGTGTCGCGATCAAGAATGTCCAGCTGATCAGACTGATGGTTCACGAAAGCCTTCCAGCCATCGTCCGTCAGCGAATATTCGGATACCTCCGACACGATATGAAACATTCCGTCCGGTGGTGCGATAGCAACGCATGTTTCTCCGAATTCGGCGCGAAAGCCGGGACCACCGACAATCATTTCATACACCAGGCGGTGCTTCTTCCCTTCGCTGCTGAATGCCGCAACCTGTTCATTATCGCTCATCCAGTGGGGCCGCATGCCAGGGAACGGAACCTCCGGCAATTCATCCACGACGTGATGAGCTCCACCGCGATTGGGCTGAGTTGCGGTGGACAGCACGACTTTGCCGTCCACCGTCAGCCGGGACTTTCCGCGCGACCGCGCCAGCAATCTGTAATCCCCCGCCTGCAGGTCAATTTCAGTCCACGCACGCACCAGCAGCGTTGTGCCCCAGTCCTCACGAATACCCCACGAATCATACCTGTGCGGCAAACGCACGAACCCCAGTTCATCCTGAGTCCACTCGGTCAGCGGGGCATCGGTTTCGAGGGGAATCTCGCTGATGGAATCGACGGCACCGAACAGCTGCACAACAACTTTGCCCGATGGAATTTCTGGAGGCATCAACTCGGGAGGAACCCACTTGAAACGGCTAGTCAATTCGTCGTCCGGAACTTCACGACGGTGGATTCGGATGTCGTCAATCGATCCGTGAAACGAGTTGCCTTTGTTGCCCCCCATTGCGGAGCCAATCCAGACGTCATCATCATCAACCACCGGCGGCTCAGTCGTTGCGCCACCCATGTCCCAACTGCCCTTCACCTCTTTCCCGTCGATGAAGCCGCGAATACTCTCAGGATCGCCGAAACGATAACTCGCGGCCACATGGTGCCAGCGACCGCCGGGTGAGAAACCATTCTTCGATGTCCAGCGATGCCAGTCACCGTTGCTGCTTTCTGTTTTCCGACTGTGAAACAGAAAGTTCACACAGGCGCGGCCATGGCTTTTTCGAAGACGAAACGCCCAGTTTTGATTGAGCGTTTTTGCCCCCGATGTTCCTGTTCGGCCCTTGCCCACGATGTATGCGTTATCGTTCATTGAACTTACGCGGACCCACGCCTCGAATGTGACGGCATCGCCGTTGTCGAAATCAAAGCGCCCGTCTGCGGTATCGTCCGAAATCTGAAGCCACGATGGCGCCTCCAGCGTCAACACGCGATTCTGCTTTGAGAAACCCGGATAGCGAGGCTCTTCCAGACCCGCTGAAAGTGATGCCGCAACTCCATGGACCTGCCCCGGCACGCCGTCGTCAAACGTCCAGTGAATCGCCGGCTCCCCATCGACAGCAACGGCCGTGACGTTAGCGGAAAGCAGCACGGAAAGGCAGAAAAAGAATCTGTTCATGGGAGCCCGGTTGGTGAGGACTGAAATGGGCGGGAAGGTCCGGCGTGGTTGTGGATTGTAGCGAGAAGGTCACCACAAATGCACAGTGATTCCTTTTTGCAGCCACGATGAGTTTGGTTGCGCCACGGCACTGATTCCACAACAATGACATTACCGGCGGCGTCTGTCATTTGGTTCGCACTTGCCGTCCTGTTCACCAGGTTCTCCATTTGCAGGTCCCCCTTAGTCTCACGACCCACCTGAACGGCTAAGGAGACGGAATCTTCGCAATGATCTGGTCGGCTGTGTGAAATCCGACGACTCCGCCGGCAGCCTTACCGTGCTGAAAGAACCGGATGTCCGGAATCGCCCCTACCTGAAAATGGGCCGCCAGGTCATGTTGGGTATCAACATCGACCGTCAACACGATTACCTGGCCCCGTGCCTGGGCCGATACCTTTTCCATTTCAGGTTTCAACATTCGACATGGGCCACACCACGTTGCCCCGAAGTCCACAATGAGCGTTTTTCCAGACGTTTCAGCGTCCGCCACAGCGTCGTTGAAGTCAACAGTTTCGTGGGTGACGGTGGAAGATTCGTCCACCGTCAACCGCTCAGCCATGCCATTGATTTCCGAGTCCGGATCCACGACGACGTGCTCTGCGCAGCCGCCGACACTTATCAGGGCCAATGTGGTGACAACGGAGGCAATGCAGTTCCGTTGGGCAATTCCTGGCTGATGACTGTGGCACATGGGCAGAAAATCTCCTGGAAAGTAAGAAGTTCCGGCTCTTGGTGGGAAATACAAGGATTTACACTAAGGACGTGCTTGACACTCAGTACCTTACGTCGAATAAAATGTCCAGTAGATAGTAGTTCGCCTAACGTAGTGTTTTACAGAGAAAACGTCGGTTGGTGGGAGCGACCATTTCCTCTGACCAATGAATAAGCAGCACATTATCGACTGCTCAGGCATCGCAAATCAAATCAGGAGTCAAAAATGGGTATTATGCTGACCGAAGCTGCAGCTAACGAGATCAGGCGTGTACTGGACGAGCAGAATCGTCCGGAGTTGAAATACGTTCGTGTAGGCGTTGTTGGGGGCGGCTGCAGCGGATTCCAGTACGACTTCAATTTCACCAATGAGTACGACGATGCCAAAGACGTCTTTGGTGAACAACACGGTGTCGGGGTGGTCGTGGACAAGAAGAGTGATTTGTTCCTGGATGGAACAACAGTTGATTTTTATACGGGCCTGGACAAGCGCGGGTTTACATTCAACAACCCGAACGCCGTAAAGAGCTGCGGCTGCGGCAGCAGCTTCTCTGCCTAAACGGGCTGGACCGCTCATCGGCTGATTATGGCCTCAACGTCTGTTGCGACGTTGAGGTCTTTTTTTGTTGCTTGACGAATGCCGGTCCATCTGCAGACGATATGCCCATAATTGACTCGCGAATCGTCCGTATCTCTACACGCTGGTGCCTGACACATGCAGGACTGTTTGAAACACCTTTGCTGGATGCTCATCGCCACGGCCGGCGGCACCTTGGGGCAGGCCGCCGAACGGTCGGGGCTGAAGGCTGAGATTACCCCCGGCGGCATCACCGTAACCGAATCCGGTAAGTCGCTTCTTCATTATCAGCTGCGGACAAAATCGCTGGACGGCGCCTGGCCGCGAGCGAATTACATTCATCCGCTGCATGATCTGGATGGAGACGTCATTACTGAAGATTTCCCTGACGACCACGGGCACCATCGTGGCATCTTCTGGGCGTGGCATCAGGTCTGGGTTGATGATCAGAAGGTCGGTGACGCGTGGGTCTGTAAAGACTTTCTTTGGGACGTTCAGTCGCAGGGTGTCGAATATGGCACCGACGGTCGCCTCAGGCTGATCGCCAACGTGCAGTGGAAGTCCTCACAACTATCCGATCAGGCCGGAGAGATGGTCCCCATCGTCGCCGAGCAAACAATGATTACCGTTCATCCTGCCCACAACGACCATCGACTGCTGGACTTCAAAATCTCGCTAACGGCATTGCTGCAAAATGTCCGTATCGGTGGATCGGAAGACGTGAAGGGCTACGGCGGCTTTTCGCCACGAATCAAACTTTCGCAAGACCAGAAGTTCGTTGGCCACGAGGGTGACGTCGAACCACAAAAAACAGCAGTTGAGGCGGGACCGTGGATCGATATTTCGGACGGAAAGCAGGGAGTTGCGATTCTGTCTCATCCATCAAATCCGGGATATCCTGAGCCGTGGATCCTGCGGGCCGGACGCAGCATGCAAAATGCTCAATACCCGGGCGCGGACGCTGTTGAAATATCGCCAAAAACTCCGACCATCCTGCGATACCGACTGGTGATTCATCGCGGATCTGTCGAACAGGCGAAGATCCCGGAATTGTTCGCAGACTTCGCAGCGAACGGTCAACCATAGTCTGGCGATGAACTATGGCCCTGCCATATTGATCTCCTACACCTGGACGGGCCAGGTAACGTCTTTCGTATCAGAAACCGGATTCTTATGTCGTCTGACCTACTCGATCTGCTGAAGCAACAGGGCGCTGACATTTCCGCCGCGACGGACGGCCAAATGTTCGTCAACTGTTCTGGTGACGCTGAACACAAAATCTGCGCACTGCAGGAATCTGCCGTGGTGTGCCCGCTGCTGGACCTTATCTGCATTCGGGTAACGGGAAAGGATCGAACGAAGTTTTTGCACAACTTCTGCACGAACAACGTCAATGACCTGGAGTCAGGACAGTACTGCGAAGCCTTCTTCTGCGATGTAAAGGCCAGGATTCTGGCACACGGATACGTTCTGGCCGGGAAAGAATTTCATGAGATTCATATGCTGCCAGGTAACGAGAATACACTACTCGATCATCTTAATCGGTACATCATTACAGAAGATGTCACACTAACGTCACTGTCTGCGGAACGCACAATGTTCGCCGTTGCCGGACCGCAGACGCAGGACGTTCTTCGGGCGGTGAACCGTATGGAGGTGTTTTCAGCCCCCGGGTGCCGGATGAATGGTGACGCTACCGTGTTGCAGACGAACTGGAATGATCTGCCAGCGGCCTTCGTATCCGTGACGGACGAATCCGCTGTGGAAACATGGAATGAACTCACAAGCGTTGCCACTGCGGCGGGGGACAGCACGTTTCACCATCTGAGAATACTGGAAGGATACCCGATCATCGGAACGGACCTGACGGGCGACCACCTGGCGCCGGAGGCCGACCGAAACGAGGTCGCGATCTCGTACACCAAAGGCTGCTATCTGGGACAGGAGCCGATTGCCCGGCTGGATGCGATGGGACACGTCAATCGCAAGCTGTATCAGGGCTGGGCCACCATCGCTGATGATACGAAGAATGGTGAAGAACTGCCGACCGTAACGTCGCGTTCCATGGTCGCCGAAGCGAGTTTTCCGGTGTTGCTTCCGTTGCCGGTAAAGCTGGCGGCGAACTCCTCTCCAGTGCTCGCAAAGATCAAGGATGGACCAACCGTTCGCGTCGACCGGCTTGTTTAGAGTGTTTTATGAAAACAGGCCGCTCATTCGTGTGCATCCGATCGTTGGAGGGGCCACGCGGCCCTGAGCTTGATCCTCTCCCCCGAAGGAACAGTTTCAGATATTGGAATTTCTACGGCGGGAGCTCAACGTACCACAGATCTGAGTCGGTTCAGATGGCGTCCATTTCGCGTTTTTTCGAGATTTTAGTGGCTAAAGATCAATGGCCCATGGCTCGCCGGGCACTTGGGGGACAGAAGGCCACAGAGAAACCATGTATCGAGAACTCTGTTCTCTCAGTTGTCTGCTGTGCAAACAGACCCGCACCATGAATGACGCAGAAACGCCCTGCATTCCGCCAGGTGAGACCAGCCCCTGAGAGGAAGCGGTTCTCCAAAACCAATGAACACTTGTCTGGTACGGTAAGACGGCGGGAGAGAGCGGGCAAAGGACTGCCCATCAGCTTCCCATTCAACACCCTCCAACCAACGGATGCACCCAGCTCGTTCAGGCTCGTGGGACCCACAACGAATTGGCCGAAACACGTTCTTCGTGGGTATGAATCGGCGTACTATGCTGTCGCCTGTGACCGCGGCTGTCGTCCCGGAACGGCTCAAAATCTCTACACGGTCGCGTTGGCTGGTGTCAGATACTTGTCCACGTCGTTGCTGACGATGACTCCGTAGTTCACAGCCCCCAGCCAGCCCGACATGATAATGCCCACGGAACCTGCGTGAAACAGCCCACCGACCTGCTGTGGCAGATCTTTGCTCACCTGCAGCCCCTCAAACTTTGTGCCAAACGACGATCCGGCGATGTGTCGCGTGTAATGTTTGAAGGTCCGCGGCGTGGCCGCCTCAATATGATCCAGTTTCGCTCGAACGTCCGGAACGTACTGTTCCAGACAGTTCAACGTCGTTTCTTCCAGATCCTTCTTTGCCGCACGATAATCTTCGTCGGACAGGTCGGCCCAGTCTTTATAGTTGGCATTCGTCGAGGACACGATCATCCAGCGATCGCTGCCCGGTCGGGTTCGCGGGTAGTAGAAGCTGAAGGTGCGACTGCTGACATTCATGCTGAGCATGGCCTCAATATCAAATCCGCTGTGCTCGGAGTGGAACAGCAGGTCGCCAACGTCTTCGTCAAAGCCTTCGGCTGGCTTCAGGGCCATGTACACCTGGCAGCTGCTGCTGTTCAGCCGCACGGCCTGGGCAGATTCAATGTACGACTTATCGAAGTGTTCTTCACCGGCAAGCTTCAGAATGGTTGATTTCAAATTGGCGTTGGACATGACCGCTCGACACTTGATCCGGCGTCCATTCACCACAACCGCCTGGACCTGCCGATCACGACTGACTTCGATTTTTTCCACCAGTGTGCGAATGCGAACGTCAACGCCGTTGCGAATCAGCTCTTCCTTCATCTTGGTCACCAGAGCATCGGTGCCGCCTTCGAATGTGTAGACTCCCTTGTGCATGAAGTTCGAAAACACGATGCCGTAAGTAATGGCCGGGTCCTCCAGAGTCGAACCATTCGCGTAAGTAATCGGCTCCATCAGCAGGCGTACAACGTCGTCGCGGCCCGGGAAAAACTCTTCAAACAGCTGGCGTGTCGTCGTCGCCTGGTCATCAAAGAAATTCATACTCCGCGCTTTGTCAAAGAACGCGGTGATGGATTCCGAAGCGACACCAAACTTATTGGTCAGAATGTTGGTGAAATCGACGCGATCGAAGGTCGTCCGGACCGAAAACTGAGGGTTCTCGAATCGGATTCCCCTGAGCTGAACGATGGAATCCGCGATCTCCTGGGTCCAGTACTTGCGACAACTCTTGATCATCCCCATCGGAAATCCGTGCAGGGAAATGTCGAAGATGTGTCCGCCTCGGCGTTTGAACCAGGTGGCCATACCGCCCAGCTGGTAGTGATGTTCCAGCAGCAGTACGGAATATCCCTGCCGGGCCAGAACATTGGCCGACGTCAGTCCGCCAAGACCACTGCCAATGACGACGACGTCGTATTCGTCGCGGGCGTTTTTGAGGAAATCTTTGGGCATGAGAACGGGAATCGGGTCGGCAAATGGGCGGTCAGTCCGCCGCCATCCCGCAGAGATGATGAGATGACAGGGAGTCGGGGAGACTACCAGAACAATCGCAGCAACTTCAAACCGCTGTCTGAATTAGTTGGCACACTCTACGGTTTTCGATGTGTGGCGTCCGGTTGATGGGGGTACCCCAACGTCCGAATCATGCCAGAATTTTTTCCACCACGTTGCCACTGACATCGGTCAGACGAAAGTCACGCCCCTGAAATCGATACGTCAGCTTTTCGTGATGAATACCCAGCAGACGCAGCATGGTGGCATGCAGATCATTGACGTGCACTTTGTCGTCGACCGCCGCATACCCCAGTTCATCCGTGGCTCCGTGGCGGAGGCCACCCTTCACACCACCTCCGGCCATCCATGTCGAAAAACCTTTAATGTGGTGATCTCGACCGGATCCCTGCGCCATCGGTGTACGTCCAAATTCGCCGCCCCAGATCACCAGCGTTTCGTCCAGCATATCACGCTGCTTCAAGTCCTTCAGCAACGCCGCTGTTCCCTGGTCGACAATCTTTGCCGTAACCGCCGAGGCATTCTTAATACCACCGTGGTGGTCCCAGCCGCGGTGATACAGCTGAATGAACCGAACGCCTCGTTCCGCCAGTCGTCGAGCCAGCAAACAGTTGGACGCATAGCTGCCGTCACCACCCTGAGTGCCGTACATTTTCAGAATATGCTTTGGCTCTCCCGAAACATCCATCAATTCTGGTACCGACGTCTGCATTCTGAAGGCTAGTTCGTACTGCGCAATGCGAGTGGCTACCTCCGGATCCTGAAAGGTTTCATTGCCAATTCGATTCAGTGACTGCACAGCATCGATCACATCGCGCTGTTGACCGAGGCTCACGCCATTCGGACTTTTTACGTACAACACCGGATCCCCGGTCGAACGAAACTCTACGCCCTGAAAACGACTTGGCAGAAAACCGCTGTGCCACTGCCGCGCCGCGATTGGCTGTGACTGCCCGCCTCCGACCGACGTCATCACCACATAACCTGGAAGATTTTCGGAGGCGCTCCCGAGGCCGTACAGCATCCACGATCCCATCGACGGGCGGCCTGGAATGCTGGTCCCGGTGTTCATCAGAGTATGTGCAGGATCATGATTGATCTGGTCTGTATGAAGGGAATTGATAATGCACAGATCGTCTGCCATAGAACCAATGTGAGGCAGTATGCTGCTGAGGGCCAGTCCCGACTGGCCGTGCTTCACAAATTTGTGCTGAGGCCCCAGGCACTTCAACTTATCTCGCTGTCCCTGCAGTTGAGCAATTGGCTGCCCCTCGGTGAATGACTTCGGCATCGGCTTGCCGTCCAGAGCCGCCAGCTTTTCTTTGTAGTCCAGAGTTTCCAGATGTGAAGCCCCACCAGCCATACAAAGATGGATCACTCGTTTGCACTTTTGAGGAAAGTGCAACGGCTTAACAACACCCTCCCATTTGGGACCGCCAACGCCGTCGCCTTCCGCTGCCTCCAGCAAATCGGGCGCCATAATCGAACTCAGCGCCAGCGTACCAATCCCGCTGGAAGTTCGACTCAGGAAGCTTCGCCGAGATTGCTCAAGTCGAATCGTGTCCAGAATATTCATACCGTAACTCACTCGCTGCATTGTGTGGGCTGGTGTCCAGGCCGCTGTCAATTGTTCACATATTTAACACTGTATGCACCACGCTTGTCCAGGCAATGTTGGTTACCGCGATCTGCGATACGCCTGTCTTCACGTCCGTGGGTTGCTTCTGCACGAGTACGTGCAGCCATGCTTGGACGACCAGCTGACAGCGTGACGGTCGATCCGGCCCTAAGATTCGGCACAATTGGCGTATGCGATTTGTACTGCACCAGCAGAAAACTACCCCCGCCAATTCCGCTTTCCGGCAGATTCCGCCAAGCCGGGAAAAGTTTCGGCAGCAAAGATTCGAACTAGTCCTTCAGACGGAAGTTTTTCCCACGGGTTAATTTGTTGACTCCGTGCAGGTTTTTCACGAGAAGGATGTCTCTGTTATGCGGTCAATTCAGTTTGCATTGTTGTGTATGTTCGTCATCGTCGGTCTTACCGGATGCTCCACGTCCGGATCTGCGACACGCACGTCCAAGAGAAGTGATGCTGGCCCGTCAGTGCCGGCAACCGCACAAAACCTGGAACGCTGGGCGCCGCCGCCAGTGCCTCCTGCCTTGTAGGCTTTAAGCCAAGTGCCTGCTTCCGTCCACTCTTGTCGCTGCTGGACATGCCTTTTCTCATGCCGAGAGTGGTCTTCACAGCCACCATGGAGCGGAGCACACAGTTGACACCGTCTGATGCCGAAATCTCGTCAACATGCACGGAACACCAGAGCCCGAAGTACAACGCAGATGAATGAGTGGGCAGGCTGCTGGACGCGGCACTCGGATTTTTCGGATCAAAACTCGTTCGCGTCGAACATGCGAAAGCGTCTTATGCCGATTCATGGCCGCGCAGAAAGTCATCGCCCCTGCTCGGTGTGCGTCCCACGGGCCCGGACAAGCCACGTGTTGTCGGAAACAGCTCCAAACTCTGGAAACAGCGGCATTGGACAACCGGAACTATGGGGACGCGCCACCTTTCAATGGGAGCTGGTTGTCAGTATTCGGGCGAATCAATTCAAAATATTTACGAATGGTCTGTCGATGTCCCAGTGGAATCGGCTCGGATTCCAGAACAGCTTCTGACATCTTCTGGTATTTAGCGAAGGCTTGTCGGGCCTGACGCTGAGCCTGTTCCTGAGCTTCCGAAGACGTGATTGTTTCAAACTCTGAATCGCCGTCTGCACCCATCTGTCCTGTCAGACTGGCCATCTGACGTTGACTTTCCAGTTCCGTTGTCCTGCCGTTGATGTTGCCCGCAGATTTGGCTCCCGCCTTCTTACTGGGACTATTGCTTGTCTTTTCCGATTGTCCCTTTGCCAGATTCAAACCTTCGCCATCTCCCTGGCCTTCTCCATTGCTGTTGGCATTCGCCGAACACAGTTTCTTGCTGGCACCCAGCTTGTCACTTTTGCTGCTCAGCATGTTACGGATGTTTTTTGCCAGACTGTGGCGTTTGATTTCCTGTGCCAGACTCTTGCTGGTTTCGCGGGTGCTCTCACTGTCGTCCGCCTTCATTGCTTCTGACAGCTGCGAAAGCTGTTCGCTTAATTTGCTCAGACCACGCTCATTTGCCGATGCGGCCGTCTTCGACAACTTTTCGCTTGTTGGACGAGATTCGCGACGATCCATGTCTTCGGGGCTGACGTTTGCAAGCTCTTCTGCGGCCCTCTCCAGATCTTCCTTCTTCAGAGCGTCTGCAACGGGCTTAAATGCCTCTGCCCCGGAAAGGGCTTCCCCAAGTGCACTCAATTGAGCATCCATTTCTGCGACGTTCATCTGAGCCATCATTTCCTGCATCTTCCGCTGCATCTCGGAAATGGTTTCGAGCGACTCTCGGACATCTGTTTCCGGCGTTTCCAGTTGTTTGAAATCCTCTTTGAGACGTGCGACGAGATTCTTCAGGTCTTCGATACCTGATTCCGCCGCCAGTTGTTCCATCTCATCAAGTTCTGACTGAATCTGTTTCGCTGCCAGACCAATGCCTTTAGGTTGCGACAGATCGGCTTGAATGCGGCCACCAATCGGCATGAGCATCAGAGCAGTTGAAACCACCAGGGACAACACGGCCCATCCCCATCGACGGGGAACACCAAGCGGAACGACGTCTCTGGGGTTTACGGTGCCCAGATGACTGGTGGCGTCCTGAAGCTGAAGTTTCTGCAACGGAGTCGTCGTCTGCTGATTCGTAAATTCGAGCGCTGTTACTGTTCGGTCTTTCAATCGATAGTGTTTGTCGACGGCTGCGGCCGCGTCATGCCATGATCGTTTCAGTACCAGGCCAAATACGGCTGCGCCTCCGGTGCACAGGAGAAATCCCCCAACAAGAGCGGACGCAGCCACGGAAACACCAGATGCGGCTCGAGCAATTGCCAGTAACACACAGAAGACGCCTCCGATGACCGCCCCCTTACTGAGAAGTGCGACCACTGACTGAGTGCGAAGTCGACTGCGGACGGGCGACAGAAAGGTGAGAATCTCAGATTTCATGAAAGTCACTTTAGTGAGCAGGGCGCTCGGGACAACGAAGCGAATTCAGGCAGGATGTTTTTTGGGGGCACGCCGGAATCGGTCCGCCAGGTTTCTGCTGTATGATCGATATTCCCCTGGAACGGCACTCAACCAGGGGGCTCTTTCCAGCGGATGGATGAGAAGGAATACTACTCGCAGCGGCCAAGTATCGTCAAATTGAAACAGAGAAACCAAAGGAATGCTGATCGTTTTGTACGCAGCTAAAAGAAGAATTCGATCCCATGTAAGCGTGGTGAAGCAGTTCGAACAGGCAAAACACTGACTCCTGCAACATGGAGGGTGCAAACCAAATCCAGCGCTGCGGAACAGAGGAAACACCGGCGCCGGTGTTTCGTTTCGCAGGATATGCAGTCGTTCGATCTCTGAACCGCTTCTGTCGTTCACTGCCCCGGCAGCGAATTGGTTCGCAGGCGTTTTCTATTTTAGACGACTCTGTCTGTTGTCCGTCACCTCCTACCGCACCAGAATCCGTCGCATGAGAATCAACGTTCGGAGTGTCGACTTCTATCGTCTGCCGATGAAGACTCGATTTCCATTTTGTTACGGCATCGCCAGCATGACGGAACTGCCGCATTTGTTTGTGCGGGCCGTGGTTGACATCGATGGGCAGGAGTCTGTTGGTATGAGCGCCGACGGTCTGCCACCAAAGTGGTTCACGAAGAACCCGCACACAACATTTGAAGAAGACCTGCCCGGAATGCTGCGCGTGATTCGTCACGCTGCTGATATTGCCACAGAACCTGGTACCTGCGACAGCTTCTTCGACTGGTGGTGCCGCCTTTACGAAGGGCAGCAACGGTGGGCGACAGCCGAAAATCTCCCGCCACTGCTTTCCAGTTTCGGTGCCAGCCTGCTGGAACGCGCAGCACTGGATGCGTTCTGTCGAGCTGTCGAGCATCCTGTCCACACGGTCCTGATGCGCAATCTGATTCAGTTGGCCCCCGCACAACTTCGTGGGCATCTTGCCGGACTCGAGCCCGCAGATTTTCTGGCCACCGAGCCGACCGGTGAATTGATCATACGACACACCATCGGGCTGACGGACCCCCTGACGGACGAAGAAATCAAGCCTGGAGATCGGGTTGACGATGGACTGCCGCATTCGCTGGAATCGATCATTCGTCGCTACGAACTCACACACTTCAAAATCAAGCTGACCGGTAACCTTGCCCACGACACCAGTCGGCTGCTTCAACTTGCAGCTATCATTGGTCAGCAGGTGGGAGCCCGAGCCCGGTTCACCCTCGACGGCAATGAAAATTTTCTCCGCGTCGAAGACTTTCGTGAGCATTGGAATGCGTATCAGGCGGATCCGGTGTTGCGGGCTTTTTTCTCCACGTCACTGCTGTTTGTGGAACAGCCAATTCATCGCGACTTCGCGCTTAGTCAGCCATTGTGCCTGGAAGATGGCTGGGACGCTCCTCCGTCGATGATCATCGACGAGTCTGATGCTGATCTCTCCAGTCTGCCCAGGGCCATGTCCTGCGGATACGCCGGTACAAGCCACAAGAACTGCAAGGGAGTGGTCAAGGGAATTTTGAATGCTGCCGACATATTCCACTGCCAACAGAATCAGCAAACAGGGGTGCTTTCAGCCGAAGATCTGGCGAATGTCGGTCCGGTGGCTCTGCTGCAGGATCTGGCAGTGGCGGCATGTATCGGAGTAGATCACATTGAACGCAACGGTCATCATTACTTCTGCGGACTGAGCATGATGCCGCAGTCGGAGCAGGAACGGGCGTTGCGTAATCATCCGGATCTTTACGAAGTGGCGGAGGCCGGCTTTCCGACGTTGAAAATCAGAAACGGAAAGATTCGGCTCGGCAGTGTAAATGCCGCGCCATTCGGTGTCGCAGAACTTCCCGATGTTGGTTTGTTTGAACATTGGGAGATCTGACAACGTCGCCCGGCGACCAACCGAAGAACTTTGCCTGAAATCAGTCATTGCTGGTTGCCGTCGCTCACAGTTGTCAGGTGCAGCAATCGCCGGCTCTCTGCGTGCATAATCGGCAGTTCTGCGGGTCAGGAAAGTTCACCCGATTGCGCAGAGCCCAAGGAAACCGGCGACCTGAAGCTCCACGATCTCCGCGCGCTCACGGAATCGGCACAGCCCGACGCCTTTGGTTTGCTCTTTACCGGGGAAACGGTATGTTGAAGAAAGGCAGTCTGCGCACCTTGCGGCGTTTTGCAGTTTCTGGGCTGCTGTGGTCACAAAAGGTCTACCGTATGCCCCCCGAACGTCGCTTTCGAACTTCTCTGTTCTTCGCAGCCGCGATGTCCCTTTTTCTTACCTGGGACATTGCCGTGGGGCAGGTTCTCGTCAACAAAAAAAATTCCGCTCCCGATGCATTCCGACAACTCGACGAAGTCCTGCCGACTGCGAATTCCTACCGCACGGCATCGGGGGCGCCGGGCCATGAGTACTGGCAGCAGAAAGTCGATTACGACATTGATGTCGAACTGCATGATGACACGCAGCGGATCACGGGTACGGAAGTTATTTTATATGTCAACAATTCGCCGGACACGCTGAGGTATCTCTGGTTGCAGCTGGACGCCAATCGTTTTCGGCCGGATTCTGCCGCCAACCGTCATAAAGGTCCTTCGCTGAGCAGCCGCGTCGAATTTAAACAGCTGAACAGCATGCTTCAGGCGGAACAGTTTCCCGGGGGCACGAAGATTATTTCCGTCACCGGTAGCAGCAATAACCGAAAGCTGAATCACCGGATCGTTGGCAGCAACATGCGGGTGGATCTGCCACAGCCACTTGTTTCAGGAGAACAAGTGGGCTTCAAAGTTCGTTGGGAATACAGAATTCCGGACGCAACTGTAATCCGTGCACGTGGCGGCTTCGAACGTTTTGAAAAGGATGGCAACAACGTCTATGAGATCGCCCAGTGGTTTCCTCGGCTTTGTGCTTATTCAGATGCGGCCGGCTGGCAGCACAAGGAATTCCTGGGAAGGGGTGAGTTCGCTCTGGAATTCGGCGACTACGTCGTACGTCTGACGGTGCCATCAGATCACATCGTGGCGTCAACGGGACAGTTACAGAATCCGGCAGATGTTCTTTCCAGTGATCAGCGCAGTCGCCTTAAGAAGGCTCGTTCTGCAGAGGAGCCTGTGTTTATTGTGACGCCGGAAGAAGCATTAAAGAATCAGAAGACCCAGGCAAAGGATAAGAAGACGTGGGTCTTTAAGGCTCAGAATGTGCGAGATTTTGCGTTTGCCAGTTCTCGAAAGTTCATCTGGGATGCTGTGGGCCACAACAGTGGCGGCAACCAGGTCATGGCCATGTCGTACTTTCCGAACGAAGCCGAACCGCTGTGGAGCAAATACTCAACACATGCCATCGTTCACACGCTGGACGTTTATTCCAAATACACGTTCCATTATCCGTATCCGGTCGCGATCTCAGTGAACGGTCCCATCTACGGGATGGAATATCCAATGATCTGCTTCAACGGGCCGCGCCCGGAAGACGACGGCACTTATTCCAAACGCACGAAGTACGCATTAATTTCGGTCATCATCCACGAAGTCGGACACAACTATTTCCCGATGATCGTGAACACTGACGAACGGCAGTGGACGTGGATGGACGAGGGGCTGAATACGTTTCTGCAGTACCTTGCCGAAGTCGAATGGGAGGACAAGTATCCGAGTCGCAGAGGTGAGCCGGCAAAGATTACGAGCTACATGCGAAGCACCAATCAGGTGCCGATCATGACGAATTCTGAGTCGCTGCTGCAATTCGGTCCCAATGGCTACTCAAAACCTGCCACAGCTCTGAATATTCTTCGAGAAACGATTCTCGGCCGGGATCTGTTTGACTTCGCATTTAAGGAGTACGCCCGGCGCTGGATGTTCAAGCGTCCTTATCCAGCCGATTTCTTTCGTTCCGTTGAAGATGCGTCCGGCGTTGATCTCGACTGGTTTTGGCGAGGATGGTTCTACAGTACGGATCACGTCGACATCGCTGTCACCGATGTTCGTCACTATCAGATCGACAACGGTGATCCAGCCGCCAACGGCAGGATCAAACGCGAGGAACGAAATGCTGAGCCGGAAACTCTTTCACAAAAGCGAAACAAGCCTCTGTCCAAAAGGGCGGATAAATTTCCTGAGCTAAAAGACTTCTACAACAGCTACGACGATCTTGCTGTCACAGACGCGGAAAAGAAGAAGTTCCAGAAGTATCTGAAAGAACTGAAGCCGGATCAGCGTCGCCTGCTGGGCCTGAAGACGCACTTCTATATCGTCGACCTCGAAAATAGGGGCGGTCTGGTAATGCCCGTGATTCTGAAGGTGACGCACAGCGATAAGACAACGCGCGAGATACGTTTGCCGGCCGAAATATGGGTCAAGAACGCATTGAAGACGTCGCGTCTGATCATGTCGAAGAAGGCCATCGTTTCGGTTGACCTGGATCCTCACCTGGAAACGGCCGACGTCGATACTTCCAATAATCATTATCCACCTCAGATCAGCAAGAGTCGATTCAAGTTGTACAAGGAAGGTAAAACGAAGAACGAGATGCAGAAAGCGGGGCTCGGCAGGAAAGACGATGAGAAAAATCCAGACGGTCCAAAGGTGGATGACAAAAAGCAATCGAAGGACGACACGAAAAAAGACAAGGAGTGATGACGATGTTGCCCCGACTGTTTTTCGTTGCAATATTTCTGCTGGCGACTGCTGCCGCCGAAGCTCATTCCTCACACACTTCAGTGACCGAAGTGGAGTGGAACCAGGAATCGAAGCGGTTTGAGGTGGCAATGAAGCTGCAAATCGCAGACCTGCAGGATGCAATATCTGCCAGGCAGGGAAAGCGAGTCCGTGTCGATCGGGACGGTTTCGCAAACGCGGTTCTGGATTACCTGACAGACAACTTCTCAGTCACCTTTGCGGAAGAACAAAAGTGCCGTCTGAGATGGGTCGGGCTGGAACTGGAACTGCACGACGCCTGGTTGTACTTTGAAGCGGAACCGGTGGGACAACGGCCGGGCAGGGCATCTGTCAACGAACAGATCGTTGCAAAATCGGAAGAGCCAAAGCAGGTGAAGACGTGGGACGAGCTGTTTGTCGTCCCGGATCAGCGGACCAGCGGATTCGAAACGACCGGACGCTTCGGTGATCGCAGTGTCAGGCTTCGCGACACTGTTCTATGTGACATTCAGCCTGATCAGACAAATCTCGTGACGATTCGGGTTGCGGGGGTGACGCAGTCTCTGGTCTTTGAGCACGAACACGATTCGGCAACAACGAAGTCTGCAAACGTTCGTCGCTCGCAGAATAACGCACAGCGGTAAAAATCAGACGGTCACAGGCATAAAGATTCAGTGGTGCGTTACCTGAGTGTCTGTGATGCCATTGACTTGTCCGGAACTTCTGTGGGAAGCTACCGCGTCCTGGCGGTGCTTTTTGCACGGGCTGATGTTTCGTCAGCCGGGGTACCATGTGTATCCGGAAACCTTTCGGCAACGATCTTCGATCGTTGGGCAGGACCGACGAGGCTGCGGCCTCGTCTTTGTTCCTCATCCGGCCTTTGCGTCGGATAGACGCGAGTTCCCGTTCTCACGCCTTTTGTACGCTGCCTGCAGAATCCGGCGGTTGCTGTTCAACCTGTGAAATTCTGAAGTGATATGTTTTCGGTTCCTGTTCTCATCGGTCTGACGATTGCTGCGGCTGCAGTTGTATCTTTCGGGCTGGCAGCGGCACTGAGGCGTCAGACAGGTGATTCCGGATCACCAGGGACACTGTCGACGGAACTTCAGAGTTCTTTCCCGCAGGCGGAATACGAACTCAGTGAACTTGGGAATCGGCTGGGAATTTCTCGTGACAACCTTGAATGTTTTAAAACCGGTTATCGAATTTCAGAAATTCCCAAACCACGTGGTGGCATTCGTCGACTGGAAATTCCCAATGCCGAAACAATGAAACTGCAGCGTACAATTTTGCGGCGACTGTTGGCAGGGCTGGATATTCATCCATTCGCGTGCGGCTTCGAGCAGGGGACTTCGATTGTTGACGCGGCGACTCCGCATGAGAGACGATTGGTTGTCGTCAAAATGGACATCCGTCGTTTCTTTGAATCCACGACCAGCCAACGAATTCAGGCGTACTTTCAGGGCATCGGCTGGGACGTATCAAGTGCGGAGACCCTGGTACGGTTGACGACGTTTAACGGCCATCTTCCGCAGGGCGCCCCAACCAGCCCTAAGCTCAGCAATCTTGTCAACGCGCCGCTGGACGAAGCCCTGATGCGTCTGGCTCGCCGACACAACGGTGCATACTCGCGGTACGCCGACGACATCACGATGTCATTTGATATTCGGCCAGGACGAGTTATTCGTGGATTGACACAGGTCGTTCGCAGGATCCTGAAAAGCTATGGCTATTCAATGCATGGTGGCGAGAAACTAAAGATTCTTCGCAGGAATCAGCGACAACAGGTTCTGGGGCTGGTTGTCAACGAGAAGACGGCACTGCCGCGAAAAACGCGGCGCTGGCTCAGAGCGGTGCGTCATCATGTCAGCGTTGGAAAAGCAATATCTCTGACCCAAGAACAGCTCGATGGCTGGGAATCGCTGTTGCGAATGGTGGAAACTCAGCGCGACGACTAGCGATGTTTGCTGCATTGAACGTAGGCAGTGATGCCTTGTGTCCATGTCGCAACGGGAATCGTGTGAGTTCGTAGCAGTCTGTGCGCATAAAAAACGACCCTGAGCAACGTTTCACGTGACCCAGGGCCGTCAATTCTTTCTCAAACAGATCTGGCGATCCAATTTGAGACGGTGGCTGCCTGCAGGACAGCCCGCCAGCCGTCAGCAGGCGGCACCACCTCGATTAGGACTACAGTTGTCATTCACCAGACACCTCCTTTCTAAAGAATAAAGTTCCCCATCGCAGCAGACTGTAGAAGGCTGACCGCTCCGGGCGACCGAATGCTGGAATGCGTTTTTCCAACACAGAGGTACGACTATTCTTACTAATTAGCCAACCGCGACAAGTAGAAAACGCGGAACATTCTCCGATAAGCGCAGGGCTTCGCTGTTCCTCCGTTGCAGCCTGACCCCTCTACACGCGGTGTAATCTTCTGCAAATCACGCCGCTCGGGTATGTCGCCTGCCGATTAGTGCGTGTTCGCGCCGATAGGAAATGGAATGCGTGTCTGAGAAACGCTGTGAAGGGCCGGCCGCTCCAATCTTTCATGATTCCCGCGACAGAGGTGGAACGCCCGTTCCGTCAGTTGCTGCGTTCCTTCACAAACGATTCTTTTACCAGGCTGATGCCACCTGGAAATGCTTTACAGCGGAAAGCTCTTCTGATGATCATGCGATCTGTGAATGATGACGGTTTTGATCTGTGGCCCAATGATCCGGCGCCCCCCTTGCTTAGCGCTGAGAACGCCAGGAACAGAATTTCTCCGAACTGGCGATTCGTGCGGCTTGATTCCGCAGCTCACCAGCACATTGACCAGTTTCATGCAGGTATCGCCGCACCGCACATCCGGCAAACACCTGCCGCAGCCGTACCCGAGTCGGAATTCAACAAGACGATCTATTTTGGCTGATCACCCATTTTGTCATTCGAGTGACCGAGGCAATTCTTTCGTGTTCGTGGAAAACTTTTCCGCAGAGCCCCGACAGATACACACGACCGGACGCGTGGATAAATTTGTTGAGCAACGGAATCAGCACTGTTTGCCGCGCGTGCGGGTAATTTGGTAGCCCGTTCGGCACGGGGTGTGCCCATACGTACCGGGCCGAGTCTCTACCTTCACCAGAACGGTCTTTAGTGCTCATGGACGAGCTGTCTCTTTTTGCCTTCGCTGGCACGACATCTTCAAGTGTAGAATCCGCAACGACAACGGACACCGTTATCGCTGCGCCGACACCATCGGACGGCGACGATTTCGCTGCTGCCCTGAAAGCAGTTGTGCCTGGCCAGAATGATTCTGATGTGGACGTTGGCGCTGCAGGGGCGGCGCTGCTCCCGATCGAAGCCGCGCCGGCCCCCGACGAGCAGAAAATTGAAACGATTGACCCTCAGCTCGTGTGGGCAATCGACGACGACGGATTCATTGCGGCCGACCGTAATCGTCCTTTTACTGACTTGACCGTACCGTCCGCGGGAGACCATGCTGCAGACGACAGCCGGAATTCGTACGACGACCTTAGCTCGTTGCTGGAATTCCAGACTACCGCAGAAAGTCAGTCTCCTGCGGAAGCCACAGCCTTGATATCGACTCCGAACATCGCCGCGTCGACTGTCTCCGGTCAGTCCGTTACGAGCATGGCCCTGCCGGACACGCAGTTGCCCGCACCTGGCGCCGTGTCAGTCGCGGGAACCGAAAATGTCGAGGTCGTCCGCCCCGAAAGTTCAGACTCCACGAATACGTCACTTCCGGCAGTGACACACATATCCCACACTCGTCTCAAAACGCCGCAGACTCTGCAACAGAATGTCGCAAAAGGCGTGCTTGACGCTCAACTTACATTGTCCTCGCAGGCTGCCGAACAATCGACAGACGCTCTGCAACACGTGCCGGGGCCGTCCGTTCTCAGTGTGCCGACTGCCCCAACGCCTCGAACGCAGCGTATTCCAACAGTTCTTAAGCTACCCAGGATGAGTGGTGCACTGTTATCAGAGCGCGTCCCGGCCATTCCAGGTTCAGCAGACCTGGCGGTTCCGCGTTTTCCGACGACAGCGGATAATGCTGGGGCGGCCGGCAAGGCGGCGCGAGTACCTGCGATCCTGAAAACATCGACTGAGCATGCGTCGACACTCGCGCTCCCGTCATCTGTCAGCGAGGTGACCGGCATTACACGTCCCGTTAACGTTACGGCGGACCTGAGGTCAGCTGACGTAACAACACCCACTGCGAATGTGGATGAAGTGCTTCAGTCACAGTCACGTGATCTGTCAATAGCTCGGACGGTCGAGCATGGAGATGTGACAACGATTGTTCTGCCCTCGGCTTCCGCCGATTCTGGTTACTCGCCGCGAGTGAATGTTCCGCAGCCGCTGACCAGTCAGGTACTGGTGGCTATGGCTCAGAATATTTCGGTCGTGAAAGAACAGTCGTCGGGTACGCTGACGCTTCGACTGGACCCGCCTGAGCTGGGCCAGATGGAGGTGCAGTTTCGTCAAGGTGATCAGGGTGTGGAACTCCGCCTGGCAGCGCGTGTGCCGGAAACACTTCAGATGTTGATGGCTCGGGGAGACGAGATCAAACGAGTGCTGAACACTATGGATCTTGACCTTTCCAAATTGGAAATCGCAGGCGAAGACTCGTTTCGTGGCGGTGGAGAGTCGGCGGCATTCGAGCACCGGAGTTCTCAACACAACGATGCCGAACAGCAGAATCAGAGTCCATCCCTGGAATTGCAATCTGAGGATAATGATCAGGGCCGCAGACCAGGTGGTATTCGCCAAAGCAGGCAAATCCGCAGACGTTCAGGAATTCGCGCTTAACGACGCAGGAAAGGATTAGTGATGCCGGAACAACTTACAGGTGCATTGGGTACGGAACAGTTCTTGAATCTGTACGTCACTCAGTTGCAGCATCAGGACCCCCTGTCGCCGCTGGACCAGACGGACAGCCTGGCCCAGCTGGCACAGTTTTCTCAGTTGGAGAGCAGTAACAAGCTCAACAGCAAGTTTGATCAGCTGCTCGATCTTGAACTTCAGTCGAACGCCAATCAGCTGGGAACGGTTGGTGCGGGACTGCTGGGCCGCGAAGTGTCATTTGGAAATTCGCAGCAGGGTGTCGCCGATGCCGTCAGTCGCGTTGACGGTCAGATCCTGGTCAGCGTTGGCGGACAACTCGTACCGATCAGCGACGTCAACGCAATAGCGGTCGCGGGCACATAGAACAGTCTGCCCTGTAGCTACGAATTCTTTTTGACGGATATTGGAGAACAGTTATGGCTAACTCACTATTAACGGGCATTTCCGGACTTCGCGGACATCAGAAGATGCTGGAAGTCATTGGCAATAATCTTGCCAATGTGAACACGACTGCGTTCAAGTCGTCACGAACACTGTTTTCAGATCTGATCTACGAGTCACAGCGTGGATCGTCCGCCGGGACTACAGGCACTCTGGGAAGTATCAATCCGCTGCAGATCGGAACCGGAAGTCAGGTGACGAGCGTCGACCGAAACTTCTCACAGGGCAACCTGGAAACGACTGGTGAAGATCTTGATGCCGCTATTGACGGAAATGGTTTTTTTGTGGCAGATTCCGGAAACGGACGTGTTTTTACCCGGGCGGGGGCCTTCAGTATCGACGAAAGCGGTCATCTGGTAGATGCGTCCACGGGCTATTTGTTACAGAGATTCGGAAGCCTTGGTGAAGACCCGACAGAGGGACCGGCCTTTCAGACAGTCGGTGACGACCACATCCAAATTCCGATCGGCGCCAGCATCCTGGGAACAGGGACAACACTCATCGAACTAAGCGGACAACTCGGAGCTAACTCTACCGGCCCCACACAGAGAGTGATCAGCGGCACGGCTTTGACAACTGGGGGTGGAACTCCCGCCACCGGAGCCACGCTGTTGAACGGTCTGGATTCAAGCACGGCGCCTTATGTACCAGGTGATCGAATTCGCTTAACAGGAGCTCAATCCGATGGGACGAATATTGACAGTTTTTTTAACGTTGACGCGACAACAACCGTCCAGAATCTGCTGGATCACGTTACAACATTGTATCCGGCGGCAGCCGTCAGCCTGGTGGGGGGAGCTGTTACGATTACGGCAAATGCTAACGGCGTGACATCACACAGTCTGAGAATCCAGGACGACGCCACCAACACCGGGTTTCAGGGCGTTGCATTCACCACACAGTATCAGGTGACGGCTCCAGGCTCCGACGCGACGGTTGTGAGCGGATCGTTACCAATCTATGACGAACGTGGTACGGAACACACACTCGAATACGCGTTCACCAAGCAGAGCGACAATAGTTGGAACCTGTCTGTTGATCTTGACCCCGCTGCGGGCACCATTGTGGACGGACTGGTCGAGGGCATTCAGTTTGGTCCGGATGGTTCTCTGACTCAAGTCACTGGTACCGGCGTGGGAGATAGCAACATTTCTGTGCTGTTTTCAAATTCAACGGCGGCACAGACTATTGATATTAACCTGGGTACGGTGGGTGACATTGACGGAGTTGCGGACATCGGTTCCGCACCGAATGTTTTTTTTGAGGTGGACGGTTTCGGCCCAGGTGAACTGGTATCAGTACAGATTGATGCGGACGGCACGATTTCCGGTATCGGCAGCAACGGCCTGAAGTTTGGCATTGCTCAACTTGCGATTGCCGCATTCCGCAACCCCGACGGTCTGGAGAACTCTGGCGGAAACTATTATGGAGCGTCGCTGGCCAGTGGTAATGCTGACATCGGAACGGCACTGTCCGGTGACCGAGGAGCGATTCGAGCAGGTCAGCTGGAAGGTTCCAATGTTGACCTCGCTCTCGAATTCACCAAGCTGCTGGTGGCACAGCGAGGATTCTCTGCCAATGCAAGAACAATCACCGTGACTGATGAAGTTCTGGAAGAGCTGACGAACATCATTCGGTAGTTTCTAAGGTTTCATCGTTGGTGTCGTTCGTTTTATGCGGCTGTCGTGATTGTCCGATTACGCACTGCGTGGCCTGGACCACACCACGAACATCTGAGCATGGTCCCGTGGACTTTTACGCCGTCACTGTTGTGGCGTGGATTTGCAGCATCCGTCTGTTACGAGGGATGCTCGTGTTCGGAGCAGCACGTCTACAACTTCTCGTCTTCCGGCAGGCCACAACAAACTACGGCGAGGTCGTTCTTAGCGTGACCTCTGCGGGTGCTGAAGCCTTCGTTGTTGTCGTTGCGACAGCAAGGACTGAGTAGCAAAGTTCGCCTTGTTACCTCACTGGCACGGTTATGAAAGACTACAGATGTTGTCGCACTGAGAAACTCAGGAGAACCAGCGCTTGGTTGCTGCAA
The DNA here is from genome assembly GCA_014238335.1 of Fuerstiella sp. Taxonomy (GTDB): domain Bacteria; phylum Planctomycetota; class Planctomycetia; order Planctomycetales; family Planctomycetaceae; genus Fuerstiella. Next base: position 28,648 of record JABABI010000026.1, on the reverse strand, counting down.
CTCACTGTCTATTCGTCGCTACTGGCCACGCCTCAAAGGATGTCAATACCTGATTCAGGAGTTCTGTCGCGAATCCCGACGCTAAAGTCAATGTCAGCGCCTGACTGCCAACCCCGGTCCCTTGACATTCAATTCATCTCCACCGGGTAATGATCAAAATCGAACGGTATAGCCCTGCCAATAGGTCATTTATGGATTTGACACCACACATCCGGCGTTGCCCATGTCGATATGATTTGTTGAGACAATGCGAGTACGAAGGTGAAAACCCGTAACGGAAGGTCAACGTGACGCTAGTTAATCATGAATCGCTCATAAAGACGGCCTACGACCTGCCTCCGTTGCCGCAGACGGTCCTTCTGTTGTCCGATCTGTTTGCAGATCCAAACTATAAACTTCAGGATGTTGAACGTGCGGTCGCATTGGATCCGTCGCTGGCGGGCAAACTTCTTCGCCTTGCCAATTCTTCCATTCATGGCGCCAACCAGGTGGGGTCGACGATGGAAGCGATCGTGCGACTCGGTTCCGGAACAGTCCGGGCTATTGCCATCGCCATGAGCGTTCGACCGGGACAGGGACTGGATCTTTCGGCGTTTGGACTGACACCTGAAACGTACTGGAAGCACTGTGTTACAGTTCTGACGTTTGCCGAACAGATGGCATCGCAGCGGGTGGCCAGATTCGGCGAGAATTTCTCTACGGCCGCGTTGCTGCACGACTTCGGAAAACTGGTCCTTTCTGAGCACCTGACACCGGAACATCGTGAGATGCTGCAACGTGGCACTTCAGGGTGTTCCATGATCGAGCACGAATCACGTGTGCTGAGTGTCAACCATGCTGAGGTGACGGCCATCGTGACTCAGTCATGGGATTTGCCGGAGGATCTTGTCAAAGCTGTTCAGCACCATCACAACCCCACGGCATTTGACCACCCAATGTGTCACGGCCTGAACATCGCCAATCAGCTGGCCTGGCAACTGGAGTCTCGCGATGCTGAACTTGAGCAGCAGTCCGAAAATCGGACCGCTTCGATGGCAGCGCTGGGACTGACGTCAAAGCAGTTGAACATTGTGCTGAAAGAAGGCTCCGTTCGACTGCAGGAAACGATGGAAATCTATTCCTGACGCAGCTACGCCGCTCGCTCCTGTGCGGTTGCCCTGGCACCCATCGGCAGTTTGACGAGTGCGTGCACAGAACCGGTAACGGGCACTGTTTGTGACGACTCCGACACATCCAGCAGATTCGCGTCGACCGACGTCGTGGGCCCCAGCATTGTCGATATGATCTGTCCGTCGACGGCAGAATTCGGCACCATCTGAAAGTGGAATCGTTTCAGCATGACCGCCAGAGATGTGCGCAACTCCACCATCGCCAGCGGCGCACCAATGCACATTCTGGGTCCGGCGCCAAACGGAAGATACTCGTACGCGGACGGAGAGATATCGGCCCACCGTTCCGGGCGAAAGCTGTCTGGATCTTCAAAAAGATCCGGACGGTGGTGAGTCAGATATTGGCTGAAAATGACCGGAGTGCCTACATTAAGACTCAGTGGCCCCAGTTGCGCCGGCTCAGCACACACTCGCTGCGAATATGACGAAGCCGGCAACACGCGCATGCTTTCTCTGATCACCCAATCCAGATACGTCAGGGACCCCAGCTCTTCAAACGTCGGACTATTGCCGCTCGTGCCATTCGCCAGTTCCTGAGCCAGCCGGTCCATCACTTCCGGATGTTGCGCCAGCAAAAACAGCGTCCAGCTGAGAGTGTGTGCGGTTGTCAGATGAGCCGCCGCGAACGTCAGCGCGGCATGTCCCACCAGCTTCTCGTCAGTCAGTTGCTGATTGGTTTCCTGAGCCTTAAACATCAGGCTCAGAACATCCGACCGACTGGTGGCTGACTGGTGACTTTTGTGTGCGGCAATTAACTCCTGAACGCTGGTCTCAAGTTTTTCCGCGTCAGCCAGAAGCTCCTCGTAATTCGCTGTGAACTGTGGCGCAGAAACCAAAGCCCCCATTCCCACTTCATGGTTCTGCCGCACCCAGCGATCAATCATCGAACCCAGTTCGAGCGCATCGTGAGCATCGTCGATGCCAAACAACAGTGCGCTGGTCATGCGGACCATGAAATGGACCATTTCCTTATTCAGATCGCGTTGCTGACCGATCGCCCAGTCGCTCATCAGATCGGCGGTCAGGTCGCAGATGACTGAGTGATATTCCGGCAGAATCCGACGCGAAAACACGTCCATCATGACTCGCCGATTGTCACGATGTTCGGCACCGTTCATACTCAACAGCCCTGACGTCACTCGTCGCTGAGCGGAACGCCGACCGCCGCGTATCGCGAAGAACTGCGAGTGAAACGTTCGGGAATCCGAAAGAACCTGCCGGTTGTATTCCGGTGCAAAAACAAATGCGATTCGTTTTCCCTGGTCTTCAAGAACAGCAAGATCCCCGAACTCGCTGTGCAGACTACGCATGCAGGCGAGTGGATCCTGTGGGAAATCCGGCAGATTTCCCTGCCGTACGGGTAGGCGCCCACTATGAAGTGGCAACGATTGTGGATACGTCATTCCCATCGTCCCTGACGGATTTTAGCGGCGGCAATTAGGAAGCTGCGCTGGTCATCCTGACCGCGACGCTACCTGTGGGCGAGTTGTAGAGCAATCCTGGATGTACAGCCACAGAAACTGCCGATTTCACGAGTTTTTATGAACTTGCGTTCGTATCTACGGGGCCTGTGGGATATCAATGCCGCTCGCGACCCGCGCAAAACACAAGACTCTGACTTCACCGCTTTTACAGACCCCACAGATTAAGTGACTATTCTGACCTGCAGCTCGATCGGTTTTCTCCTTGGCGGAATTCCCTTCGGGTATCTCGTTGGCAGGCTGATTCTGCGCGATGACATTCGAAACCATGGCAGCGGGAATATCGGCGCAACCAATGTGGCGCGTGTGCTCGGCTGGAGGTGGGGCTCTCTGGTCCTGTTGCTGGATGCTCTGAAGGGGCTGCTGCCCACTTGGGCGGCGGCCCGTCTTGCTGACACGCATGAGCCCGATTCCATGCAGATCCATTTTGCCGTGGCCACCGGGATCTGCACGATTCTCGGGCACATGTACCCCGTGTACCTGAGGCTTCGAGGTGGCAAGGGCGTTGCCACAGCATTGGGCGTCGTTCTGATTCTGGCACCCAAAGCCATGCTGGTGGCCGTCGCTGTGTTCGCCGTCGTGGCGGGTGTCACCCGACTGGTTGCCCTGGCGTCCATCATGGCTGCGCTGGTGTTCGGCGGTGTTCAACTCACGTTGATGGGTAATAGCGCGTTGGACGTCCGGAATCTGTCACTGACGATCTTTTCGATCGTCGTTCCACTGCTCATTATCTGGCGACATCGCAGCAATATCGTTCGGCTTGTCAGTGGCACTGAGCTGGCGGTGACAGCACCAGTGGCTGAAGATAACAAGTCCGAATCCGACGCGGGAGGCGGTTAGAGCGATATCCGCTCGAAGCAGAGTGTGTCGCATGAGCTGTAGTGCGAAAAACACGGATTCCCGCGATTTCCTGGTATGCAGGCTAACGAAGAAGTCGCTTGAGAGAACTTTCAACACCGAGCAGTAACATCTCAATTTTTACATAGTCACTGCATTTGGGCGACAGCACGACAGAAAGGTATCGTGACTCAATTTTTATTTCATCTGGACGCAACAGATCAGCACACCTCGGCGCGAGTCGGCCGGTGGGTGACTCCGCATGGCGTTGTGGATACGCCAGCTTTCATGCCCGTCGGAACTCTGGCCACCGTGAAAGGGCTGCTGCCAGAGCAGTTGAAGACCATCGGGGCACAGATGGTCCTTTCCAATACCTATCACCTGGCGTTGCGGCCGGGATCCGAAATTGTCCGTGACGTGGGCGGATTGCATCGCTTTATGGACTGGGACGGTCCCATTCTCACCGATAGCGGCGGATTCCAGGTCTTTAGCCTTGCCCGTTTAAGGAAGCTCGACGACGAAAAGGCCGTATTTCGTTCGCATATCGATGGCAGCTTGCTGGAGTTGTCCCCCGAAAAAGCGATTCAAATTCAGCAGGATCTGGGGGCGGACTGCATTATGTGCCTCGACGAATGTCCGCCTGCCACCGATGTGCCTGAAAAAATTAAGGCCGCCGTGGATCGCACGACACTGTGGGCCCAACGTTGTAGAGAAGCCCAAACTCGCGACGACCAGGCACTCTTTGGCATTGTTCAGGGCGGAATCAATGAAGAATTCCGCACGCGTTCGGCAGCAGGTCTGGTGCCCATTGAATTCCCGGGTTATGCCGTTGGCGGGCTGAGTGTGGGTGAAGCCCCGGCCGACATGTACCGGACTCTGGATTTCACCGTGCCTCAGCTTCCTGGTGAAAAACCGAGGTATTTGATGGGAGTAGGACGTCCCGAGGACATCGTTGAGGCCGTTTGTCGCGGAATTGATCTGTTTGATTGCGTCATGCCCACGCGAAACGGGCGAAATGCCATGGCCTTCACAAGCCAGGGGCCGGTGCGACTGAGGAACGCAGTGCACAGGAATGACGAGAGCCCTCTGGACCCGGAATGCGAGTGTACCGCCTGCCAACGTTATTCTCGAGCCTATCTGCGGCATCTGTTTGTGGCGAAAGAGATGCTGGGAGGCATTCTGGTGTCGCTTCACAACCTTGCATTTTATCAGAAGCTGGTCCGAAACCTCCGAAATGCAGTAAACAACGGGACAGTCGCCGAGTTCCGTGCTAATCAGCTTGCTCGCTGGCAGACGCAGCCTTAGTATACCGCGTTTTTCCGGAAGTCGGTGGTTGGCCTGAAGATCGGTCCAGTCAACGACGACTTTGGATGGGACATCCGTGCTCGCGGAATGAGATGACACGTCGTCTTCTCATCCTGACAGTTTGCTCGGGTGTCGTGCCTGTACAAGCCTGGTTTGGAAAAGCTACGTGAAATCTATTGGGCTGAATTCTGCATTTCTTGATGTTCTGACGTTCGCTCAGGATGGGGCGGCACCTCCGGGTGGCGCAGGCGGTGGCAACGGTGCTCCCGCAAACCCGCTGGTCGAACTGGCACCGATGCTGATGATGTTCGCCGTGTTGTTCTACTTCATCGTGATGCGACCTCAGCAACGAGAACGAAAAAAACGGGAGGATCTGCTGGGGCAGTTGAAGAAGAACGACAAGGTTCTGACCGTTGGTGGCATCATCGGCACCATTGCAGATCTTTCGAACGATGGTTCGCGGGTGACGCTAAGAGTGGACGATGGAACTCGAATTAAGTTCACACGCAGCAGTATTCAGGGACCGTACTCTGAGAACGCTGAGGCAGAGGCCTGATCTCCAGTGAAAACCTGCAGCCTTGTGCCGGCAGAAGTGTGAAACAGTATTGATCCGGGATTGGTGAATTTCACGGTCCTTTCATTTTTTTGTTTTGTCCATGCCCGGTGACTGTGAAGGTCGCCGGAAATCAGAGCGCAGTCCGACAGACTGCCGCAACGTTCAGGAATCATCTCAGATGTTTGATATGTTCACAGGAGTCTTGACGCTGGCCGTGCAGGAAGGCGAAGCAGCCGCTGAAGGTGCTGCTGAAGCCGCCGCCCCTGTCGCAGAGGCTGCCAATATTGGCGGTGGCACTGCGTTTGCGATCTTCGTTACCGGACTCATTGGTGCGTTTATCCTTGGCGCCTTTCTTGCCAAGGCCATGAAGGTGACCGACTGGGGATTTCGCTTCGGCGTTTGTCTGGCCGCACTGGCGATCGGCGTGATGCCGTTCATGGTCAGGGCCCTCAACGGTGAGACTCTGGGCGAAGGTATTCGCCTGGGCATCGACCTTGCCGGAGGCACGAACATGGTGTTTCAGGTGATCGAAACAGAAGACAAGCCACTCACTGATGAAGTCATGGACAAAATGCTTGGTGCCGTTATCAAACGCATCAATCCGTCCGGCACCGCTGAAATCACCGTTCGCCGAGTTGGCAAGGATCGGATCGAAGTCATCGTGCCGGGCAAAGATGCACAGACCGTCAATGATATCAAACGGCGCATCACAAAACTCGGAAGCCTCCAGTTTTTCATTACCGCCAGTCCATCGTTCGACAGTGAAATTATCAGTCAGGCCCAGGCTCTCAGTTCAGATGACGACAAGCTGCTGAATGCTTCTAAAGAGGTGATCGCAAGGTGGATGCCTGTCTTCGAAAAGGACAAAGATCCACAAGTCACGATCACTGACCCCGGAGATACGGCTTTCGAAGAAGATGAACGAGCCTCGAAGTGGGACGTTGATGAGGCCAACAAAGACGAATCCGTAAAGACCAAAGCGCAATACACTTTTCTGCAGCACAGCGACGCGGTCAGTCGTGATATTGAACTGTTGCGAACCGGTGATGAAGACAAAGATGCCATCTACAGTTCTAAAGAATACCTTGTACTTGTGGACCCTCCTGAGCAACAGGTCAGCGGTAAATACCTGAAACAGGCTGGCCATGGGGTCGACCCGCAAAGTGGCGGACAGATTGTCACGTTTCGCTTCAACACTCGCGGAGCATTCCTGTTCAGTCGACTGACCAGTCGACACATCCCCCAGCCGGGCAAGCCAAAACGCGGCCTGGGCATCGTGCTGGACCGCCACATTTACAGCGCACCAGTGATCAATTCCACGATCAGTGAGAACGGGCAGATCGAAGGCAACTTTACGTTCGAGGAAGTTCGCGAACTGACCGGTGTGCTGAATGCCGGTGCCTTGGAAGTTCCCATCAATCCTAAGCCGCTTAGTGAAGCCACAGTCGACCCAACACTGGGTGAAGATGTTCGCCGGAAAGGCGTTCAGGCCATCATGGTAGCGGCAGCTGTTGTCGTGCTGTTCATGCTGGTTTACTACCGTTTCGCCGGAATTGTGGCTGTCATCTGCCTGTTTCTGAACCTGGTATTAGTGCTGACGGTCATGATGGCCGTGGACGCGACGTTCACTTTGCCGGGGCTGGCGGGCCTGGTGCTGACCATCGGTATGGCGGTTGATGCCAACGTTCTGATTTTTGAGCGAATGCGGGAAGAGAGTAACCGGGGATCAAGCCTGCGAATGGCGATCCAGAACGGATTCAGTAAGGCATTTACAACCATTGTGGATGCCAATGTGACCACGTTAATCACGGCCGTCATCCTGTACATGATCGGCACGGAAGTCGTAAAAGGATTTGCCGTTTCACTCTTCGTTGGGATCACCATGAGCATGTTTACCGCTCTGTATGTGGGACGAGTCATCTTTGATGTGGCTGAGAAGAAGCGGTGGATTACCAAGCTGAGTATGTTCAGCCTCGTCGGTGCCACAAAGTGGAATTTTCTCGGTAAACGCCGAGTGTGTGCGATGCTCTCGGCCCTGATGATCAGCTGTGGATTGGCGGCATTCTTTTCCCGTGGCGAAAAGAACTACGACATCGACTTCACCGGCGGCACAATGGTCACCTTCCAGCTGACAGACACAGCCGAAACGGAAAACGTCCAGGCAGCTTTGGGCAAGCAGTTTACGGACAACTTTACGGTGGAGCGTCTGACGCTGGCGGGCACAGAAGCCACGTCAGGCAGCAAATACTTCCGGCTACGCACGACGGAAAGCGATACCGAAATGAAGCACAGCGAAGTGAAACCATTCGCAATCGCAGAAGATGATGACTCGGCGCAGGCGATGCAGTACAAGCGGTTTGATGGCGGTCACACAGCTACCATCAGTCTGTCGACGGAAGTTGCCATCGGGACCATTTCGGACATGCTGGCCGATGCTGTCAAGAGCATCAAAGGGGCCGAAGGCTTCAAGTATCCGAATCCTGAAGCCGTCTTTGCGGTAGAAGGTCTCGAAGGACCTGGGCTGAATGCCGCGGGGCAGGAGGTTCAGAAATTCAGCAAGGTCACTGCCCGTGGTACGCCGGATCTCTCAAAAGACGACTTTAAAACAGCACTCGGCACCGTGCAGACGCAGCTGGAGGAGGAGTCTGCAGAAGACCGAGTTCGCGAAAAGGTTGACAAGGCCTTCAACGGACAGACTGCAATGAAGCTGCGGAAGGTTTCAATGGAGCACAGCGGATTGACTCCATTCGCAATCGCCGAAGATGACGACTCAGCGCAGGCCATGCAGTACAAGCGGTTTAATGGTGGTCACACAGCCACCATCAGTCTGTCCACTGAAGGGCAGTCCACGGAAGTTGCCATGGGGACCATTTCCGACATGCTGGCCGATGAAATCGAGAAGATCGGTTTGCCCGAAAATTCCACCTATCCGGACCCGGAAGCTGTCTTTGCGGTAGAAGGTCTCAAAGGATCAGGGCTGAATGCCGTGGGGCAGGAGGTTCAAAAATTCAGTGAGGTGACCGTTCGTGGTACGTCGGATCTTACAGAGGGAGACTTTATAATCGCACTCGGCGAGATGAAGAAGAAGTTGGACAGCAGCCCCCTGTTTGATGAGGTCAACACCTTCGCCAGTGCGGTTGCCAGTGAAATGAAGACGTCCGCCATTATGGCCATTATTATCAGCCTGCTGGCCATCGTGGCCTATATCTGGTTTCGGTTCCAGAAGATCACGTTCGGCCTGGCGGCTGTTGTTGCATTGGTGCACGACGTCCTGATCGTTCTGGGCCTGATGGCTATAGCGTCCTATCTAAGCGACAACGTACTTGGAGAAGCACTGCTGCTGAATGACTTCCGCATTAACCTGCCGATGGTTGCCGCCTTCCTGACAATCGTCGGTTATTCATTGAACGACACAATCGTGGTCTTCGACCGCATCCGTGAAGTCCGAGGTAAGAACCCCAGCCTCACGGACGAAATTGTGAACACGTCTCTGAACCAGACTTTGTCCCGAACCTTGTTGACGTCGTTAACGACGTTCTTTGTGGTGTGCATCCTGTACGTCTTTGGTGGCGAAGGTATTCACGGGTTCGCGTTCTGCCTAACGTTGGGTGTCATCGTTGGTACCTACAGTTCGATTTATGTGGCAAGCCCTGTGCTTGTCTGGCTGATGAATCGCGACACCACGACCGCATAACAGTCTGCTCCGGAAGACCTGAATGACTGAATCGGGTTCTGCCGCGTGGAGTGCTGCGGACGCCGCTGAACTCTATGAAGTTGAACGCTGGGGCAACGGCTATTTCTCGGTTGGGACCAACGGCAATCTGTTGGTCCACCCGGATCGCAATCCTGATCGTTCAATTGATCTGAAGAAATTGATCGACCGCCTTCAGGTACGCGGCATCGATGTTCCGGTTCTGTTGCGATTCAACGGCATTATTCGCGACCGGCTGAAGCTGCTCAACGACGCCTTCGTCAGCGCGATCAGCGAATACCAGTACACTGGGAAATATTCGTGCGTCTACCCGATCAAGGTCAACCAGCAGCGCCAGGTGGTTGAACAGGTCGTGAAATCCGGACGTGATTTCGGTTTCGGGCTGGAAGCCGGCAGCAAACCGGAACTGCTGGCAGTCGTTGCGATGACGGAAGCTCAGACGCCGATTATCTGTAACGGTTTCAAAGACGCCGAATTCATTGAAATGGCGTTGCGGGCCCAAAAGGTTGGTCGGCACGTTATACCAGTGGTCGAAAAATTCACCGAACTGGAACTGATTCTGCGGTTTGCAGAGAAGATCGGCGTTCGTCCCGTCCTGGGCATGCGAGTGAAACTGGCAGCGCGCGGAGCCGGTCGGTGGCAGTCATCGGGTGGTTATCGTTCCAAGTTTGGGCTGCGAGTCAACGAAATTCTCAGTGCGCTGGACAAACTGAAGTCACGTGGCATGGAAGATTGTCTTCAGTTACTGCACTTTCACCTGGGCAGTCAGGTCACTGACATCCGCCACGCGAAGTCCGCTTTGAATGAAGCTGCCCGAGTGTACACAGATCTTGCCAGTCGCGGCGCCGGACTAAAGTATCTGGACGTGGGCGGCGGACTGGGAGTGGACTACGATGGTTCGCAGACAGACTGCGAATCCAGCATGAACTACACCATCGAAATGTACGCTCGCGATGTCGTGTATCACATTCAGACGGTCTGTGATGACGCAGACGTTCCTCACCCGGACATCATCTCTGAGAGTGGTCGAGCCGTTTCTGCATTTCACAGCGTTTTGGTGTTCAGTGTTCTAGGTGTGTCTCAACAGGTCCGCGAAGAACCCCAGGAAGATCTGGTTCCGTCCGCCGACGCACCACAACCTGTCCACGATCTGTATGAGAGTTACACCGAACTGACGCAGCACAATGTTCTGGAAAGTTATCACGATGCCCAGAACGCGATTGAGTTGGCGATGACGTTGTTTGCGACAGGGCATCTGCCGCTGGAAGAGCGTTGCCTTGCGGAAAGTCTGTATTTTTCAATTTGTCACCGTATCTGGACGCTGACGAAGTCGATTGAATACGTGCCGGAAGAACTCGAGGCACTCGACCGATTGTTGTCCGACAACTACTTCTGCAACTTCTCGTTGTTTCGCTCGATACCGGACTCCTGGGCTATCAAGCAACTGTTTCCCGTCATGCCCATTCACCGTTTGGGCGAACAGCCGAAACGCCACGCCGTGCTAAGTGATATGACGTGCGACTCTGATGGAAAGATCGACCAGTTTATCAGTCGACGTGATGCCAAACGTACGCTGCTTTTGCATGAATTCGATGGCACTCCGTACTTCATTGGGACCTTCCTGGTGGGAGCCTACCAGGAGATTCTCGGTGATCTGCACAATCTTTTTGGCGACACCAACGCCGTACACGTGGATATTTCAGACACCGGTGAGGTCACGCTGGATACGATTCTGAAAGGTCAGACAATCAGCGAAGTACTCGAACATGTTCAGATTAACGGACGTGACCTGATTCACCGTCTGCAGCTCGTGGTCGACACAGCAGTCCGCACCGGGCGTCTTGACGACGCACAGGCAGCAGAATTCGTCGGCTGCTACGAAAACGCACTCAACGGCTACACCTACCTGCAGGAATCAGCCGTCGATTGACTTGCCAGTTTGTCCGGGATTGAATACCCGCGGCAAATATAGGCCACGATTTCAAGTCGTCTCTCAGCAGAGCCCATCGGCCTGATGTTTCACAACAGACGCGCCACATCACCCATCCATGATGCGGCCATTCACCACGCATCATGTTCCCCCGACATTATTAACGTCCCGGTCCGTACCGTAAGGCCGGGGATGACGTTTTAAAAATGCCATAACATGTTGTTCATGAGCGGGTTACGGCATGTTCGTGATTTTCCCATTTGACTACGGTGCAACCGGCGCGTAGGCTTAATACATCAGTCATCGCGTCCCGTTCCTGCCCTCCGAAGAACAGCGATCAAGACTGAGCAAGAGAATTTCAAATTGAACCTGGAGACATTGACAATTACTTACGCGACCTGCTTTCATCCGGTGTCCATACCCAGAAAGAAGGGTGTCTTTGCATTGACCTAGACTGCCTGGAAATCTGAAAGCCAGATCGCCTCATTGCGACATCATGAACTGTCGCTTCGCACTCCGAAGCCACGGAACATGCTCTGAAAGTGAGGTGTGTGATGGCAACAATTTTCAATGGCGGAACGCCACATGGCTCCGCGTCGAGTGCTGACTGCTATCCAGTTGGCGTTCCGCGAAAACTCGATTACCCGGACATCCCGGCTTGGGGACTAGTCGACCGAGCTGCCACTCTTATGCCCGGGCGTCTGGCCTGCCACTACAACGATGTTGAGTGGACATGGGAGGAATTGAACCTCGATGCCATTCGTACTGCCGCCGCTCTGCGCAGACTGGGCGTGAAACCGGGTGATCGAGTCGGCATCCTGCTGCCCAACGTTCCGGAATACGTGATTGCCCTGAATGGCATCTGGCGTGCGGAAGGGATTGCGGTGGCATTAAGTCCGATGGCAGTTCCGGAGGAAGTGGACCGAATGCTGGAAGCGACAGACTGCCGAGTGGTCATATCGCTGGACATGCTGGCGCAGCTGATCTCCGGACCACATCGGCCGGACAAAACTCTGTTTGTTTCGCTGCGACCTCGTTTGCCGCTGTTCGAACAACTGGGGTACCTGTTGATCCGGAAACGTCGCACGGGGTCGTGGTGGATGTCCGCCAATGAACACGTAGGATGGTTCTGGGACGAGCTGATGGCTGACGATTCATCAATCTCCCAGGACACAACGTCTTCGCTCTCGGACTCAAATCCGGAATCAACGATTTCCGACGCATTGCTTCGCCGTATGACGTTCGCGGCATCTTCTCCGGCCACCGAAGCAGTGCTGCGACAGCAGGCCGCTCGAAACTGGAAGTTGAGGCCGACAACCGAAAAGAAATCGCCGTCCGTCTGGGCAACCACTCCGGCTTACATTCTGCCTACCGGTGGCACCACCGGCGAACCGAAAGCCGTGACGCTCAGCCACCGCAATATGGTCGTCAACGCATGGCAGCAGTATTTTTGGGCCGGTGCCAATGTTGGCAAAGAAACGCTGTTGTCCGTACTGCCATTCTTCCACAGCTACGGATTATCGACGAACGTTTTAGGCGGTGCCGCCATGGTTGGCACACTGATCATGGATCATCGCTTCAGCCCTCGCAAGGTAATTCGTCTGATCGAACGCCACCGCCCGACAATCTTCCATGCCGTACCCGCGATGCTTGTGGCGCTCAACGAACAGCTGCGTAAACGACCGTCAGATCTGACTTCACTGAAGTGGGTAATCTGTGGCGGAGCACCACTTCCGGAATCCGTGGGACGCGACTTCGCGGAACACACGGGGGCGCTGGTCGTGGAAGGTTATGGCCTTTCCGAGGCATCGCCAGTCACCCACGTTGGCCCATTGAATGAATCCGCCAGGTTCGGCGCCATCGGCCTGCCTCTGCCGGACACCGAATGTCGTATCGTCGATGCAGACACCGGGACGTGGGATGTTGAAGCCGGCGAAATCGGCGAGCTTCTGGTACGAGGTCCGCAGGTGATGCTCGGTTACTGGCATGAGGTTAACCGCGAGGAAAACGGGATCAATTCAGAACCAGACGGACATCCTGTCGTCAACGACGGGTGGCTGCACACAGGAGACCTTGCTCGGATCGCCGCCGACGGTCTGTACCAGATCGTCGAACGAAAAAAAGATCTGATCATCACAGGGGGGTTCAACGTTTATCCTCAGGAAGTGGAACAAGTGTTGAAAAACCATCCGGCAGTCCAGGACGCGGCTGTGGTCGGAGTGCCGGACGCACGCAAAGGTGAAGTTGTAAAGGCATTTGTCGTACTGAACAGCGGAGCCACGTGGAACGAAACCGAGATCTCGGACTACTGCAAAGAACATCTTTCCAGCCACAAACGTCCCAAAGCGTTCGAACAATGCAAGGACGACCTGCCGCGAAGTTTTCTGGGAAAGGTGATTCGCAGGAAGTTGAGAGAGACCGTGGATCAGGTGGGCTCGACGTGACGTTCAGACCGCCATGGGTAGCACACAGAACAGACGGTTCCCGGCAGCAGATGAGAAATGGCACAAGGAACAGCAAGATGAACATTAAACCATTAGCAATTCTGAATGGCATGCGAACTCCGTTCTGCAAAGCGTACGGCGCAATGGGCGACGTTCACGCTGTTGATCTGGGTACAGCTGCCGTCGTCGCAGCATTGAATAAGACAAGCGTTACTACGGACGACGTTGATGAGGTTGTTATGGGCAATGTTTCCGGACCACCGGACGCGGCCAACATTGCTCGGGTCATTGGGCTTAAGGCCGGCATTCCGCAGGACCGCATTGCTCATACCGTTAACCGCAACTGCGCGTCGGGAATGGAATCTATTCTGACAGCATGGCAAATCCTGCGTGAGGGGCGAGCGAAAACAGTTGTCGCGGGCGGAACGGAATCGATGTCCAATATCCCGCTGCTGGTACGTCGTGACGCTGCTCGCCTGCTGATGGAGGCAGGTCGAGCGAAGTCATTGAGCAGCAAGCTGAAAGTAGTGGCGAAGTTTCGACCGCGGCACTTTAAGCCTGTTCCTGGAGTGATGTTGGGACTGACAGATCCGTTCTGCGGTATGAATATGGGACAGACGGCAGAAGTGTTGGCTGGTGCGTTTGGAATTTCGCGAGAAGATCAGGATCGGTTCGCTCTGGACAGTCACATCAAGGCAGCCGCAGCGCGCGAACGATGTTTTCTGTCCGGTGAAATTGCTCCGTTTCGCCTCGCCGACAAAGTGAATACCGATCATGGCAGTGACGCTGATGTCGGCCTGATTGCAAAGGATAACGGTCCTCGCGCGAACCAATCCATCAAGGCACTGCAGAAGCTGCGACCGATTTTTGCAACGGACGGCAGTGTGACGGCTGGCAACAGCTGTCCACTGACCGATGGAGCAGCAGCAGTTGTGCTGACCAGTGCGGACGCCGTCGATTTAAGGTCTGACAAGCCGCTGGGCTACGTGACCGGCTACGCCATTGCTGGCTGCGATCCGTCCCGCATGGGGCTGGGGCCTGTCTACGCGACGGCAAAGCTGCTGCGGCAGACCGGACTACAAATTCACAACTTCGACCTGCTGGAAATTAACGAGGCCTTTGCCGTGCAGGTACTGGCCTGCCTGGCAGCGTTTGAATCAGATGCCTTCGCAGCGAAGGAACTGGGACTGACCAAAGCACCGGGAAGCTTCCCGCTGGATCGGCTGAATGTCCACGGAGGCGCCATCGCACTGGGACACCCGGTCGGGACAACGGGAACTCGCATGATCATTACGTTACTGCGTGCTCTTCGAGAAAAAGGACTGCACCGAGGCCTGGCCACGTTGTGTGTCGGCGGTGGGCAGGGAGTCGCAATGGTTTTGGAAACGGAGATTGAGAAATGATCAGTAAAGCACTCCATCATTTTCGAATCGAGCGCAGCGACAGCGGCATCGTAACTGTATGGATCGACGTCGCGTCACGTTCGATGAACGTTTTCCATGACTCGGTCATAAAAGAACTGGAAATCGTGGTCGGCGAATTGGAACGGACGCATTACTCTGTCCCTCCCCAAGACACCATGGAGTTGGCGGGGCAGAACAACGAATCGGAATCGGTCAGAGCCATCGTATTCCGCAGCGCGAAGCCGTCCGGTTTCTTTGCGGGGGCGGACGTGCACCAGATCGCAGGATTGCAAAGCCGGGAAGACGTGGAGAGCGTGCTTACACGAGGTCAGGAGATATTTGCACGGATCGAGAGACTTGCCGTGCCGACGGTCGCAGCGATTCACGGACCATGTCTCGGTGGAGGTCTTGAATTCGCGCTGGCGTGCAGTCATCGAATTGCGATGGACATCCGCTCTACACGCCTCGGGCTGCCGGAAGTTCAGCTGGGCTTGATTCCCGGTTGGGGAGGAACTCAGAGATTACCGAAGCTGATCGGAATGCTGGCAGCACTGCCTCTGGTTCTGGAGGGGAAAAAGCTGACGGCTGCAGCATCCCTGAAGATCGGCCTGTTAGACGCCGTCTGCGCCGAAACGTCATGGGACGAATGTGTCGACTCGTATGTCCGCGATGTTGGCTTCCGTGCCCTCCCTCTTCTGCACGAGCGAACGCCGTCGGAATCCCGGAAATCCCGGAACATGCTGTGGAAGTTGCGCCGACCGCCTGGCATGAAGCAGCGGTTGTTGCGCGCCGCCGCAGATTCACGTTTTGGCCGTTGGCTGGTGCTGCGCACAGCGGAGAAGAAAGTTCGGCGTTCTTCAGAACACTATCCGGCTCTGCCGGCAGCTCTTCGAGCTGTTCGTGCTGCCTTCGAAAGGCACGGCGCGGGTTTTGCGGTCGAGCGTGACGAATTTGCGCAACTAATCGAATCGTCCACCTGTCGCAATCTGCTGAACCTGTTCTTCTGGCGAGAACAGGCACGATCGTTGAGGACGGCAGTGGACAGTGGTGCTTCATCAACCGTCGTCCGCGATGCGGATTTGAGTGCCGACGTACGGACGAGATGCCGTCAGGGTTCGGTATGTTCCGAACCGTCTGGTGCAGGGAGCGGAACACATTCCGACACAGATCTGACACCAACGTTGCGTACCATTGGTGTTATCGGTGCAGGGGCAATGGGGGCCGGCATCGGTCAGCTGGCGGCACTGAAAGGATTCAATGTCGTGTTCAAGGAAATCAGTCCGGAACTGGCGTCTGCGGGGATGGACCGGGTCTCCGGTTTGCTGAATGACATGGTCGCGAAAAGGCGACTTTCAACGCAGGAACGCAATGAGGTTCTGGATCGAATATCTGTGACGGAGAATTTCTCTGCGCTGGCTGACTGCGATGTCGTGATTGAAGCTGTGGTGGAAAAAATGGACGTGAAACGAACAGTATTCAATTCGCTTGATGCCGTGCTGCATCCTGATGCAGTGATTCTTTCAAACACGTCAGCGTTGTCAGTGACTGAAATGGCGACGGCCACATCCCGTGCGGATCGCGTTGCAGGGTTGCACTTTTTTAATCCCGTCCATCGTATGGATCTGGTGGAAGTCGTGCGGACGAAAGAAACCAGTGAGCAGACGGTAACAACGCTGCTGAAACTGGTGAAAAAACTCGGCAAGACTGCGGTTGTGACCACGGACTCTCCCGGATTTCTGGTGAACCGCGTACTTTTTCCATACATCGGTGAAGCTGTACGAATGGTCCTTGAAGGCCACGGCTGCCGTGAACTGGACCGCGAAGTCAAACGCTTTGGAATGCCAATGGGGCCGATCGAACTGATCGACCATGTTGGAATCGATGTGGCATGGCATGTTGCCGCAACTCTGGAAGACGTCCTGCCCGAATCGGCAGATATCATTCCCGTGCTCGAGCAAATGGTTGCGCAGCAGTGGTCTGGCCGCAAAGGGGGACGCGGGTTTTATGTCTATCACGCTGACAAACGAGTGGCCGTTAACTCTGAAGTGTTGACCCTGGTCTACAGAGACAGTTCTCAGGACCACCAGAGTAGAGAGTCGGCGACTTCGGTTGGTACCTATCTGCCGGACGGCATGACGGATGTTCAGCGTCGATTGATTTACCCCATGATCAACGAAGTCGGATTCTGCATGCAGGAAGGCGTGGTCACGGAATCGTGGATGGCTGATCTGGCCATGATCCTCGGCACGGGCTTTGCTCCTTTTCGAGGTGGACCGATCACGCTGGCGGAGGACATCGGACATGCGGCGCTGCTGAATAATCTGCATGTTCTGACGGCTCGATACGGGGAACGCTTTAAGCCATCTGCGTGGCTGGTGGATATGAAAGTTGAGTGTCCGGCCATGGACGCTGCTCCGCCGACACCGTCCATGGTCTGACTGAAGTTGCGGCGGTGCGTGAGCACCTTAGAAAGTTATGAGAGAGAGACAAAACGAAAAATGACTAATGGCCGGAGCCATCGACACGTCTGGTGTTTCAGGAAAGAACGGTCGAAATATTTTTCATCTGATTCGGCCAGGAAAAAAAGGAACTGATCATGAGCATCGATATCAGGAATTTCACACCCGCCGACGGAGCAAGTGACTCACAACGCCCGGATGATGTCTCGTTTGCTGAGACCGCATTGCGGCTGGGGGGCAAGTCAGCGGATGAAGCCCGGCGCACGGGCCTGATTGACACTGCCGATGATCAGGTGGAAACCATGTTTGCGGAACGTCACCGCACGACTGCCAGTCCTATTCACCGCGCCGTCTGGGAACGTCGTGTGCCCACGGACTTGTTCCACACGCAGTTGCCGCCGATGGCTGACGAAGTCCGTCAGATGACGAATGATTGCCTGCACGTTGTCAGGAAACACAAACGGGAGGGAAGCCTGTATGACGAATCCGACAAGCTCAGCAACGTTGTTCTGACAGAGCTGGGCGGCGCGGGATATTGGGGAGCCCTTGTGGACAAACGCTACGGAGGCTGCGGGCTTTCGTTTCAGCACTTTGCTTCTTTCCTGACTCGGATGGCCACCATCGAACCCACTGTGGCTGGCTTGGCTTCAGTACACGGCTGCATTGGCGCGGTTGATCCGGTGCGGACCTTCGGCACTCCGGCTTTAAAGGAACGCTACCTGCCACTGCTTGCCAGTGGGCGGCGATTGTCCGCCTTTGCGCTGACCGAGCCGGGCGCCGGCAGCGACCTGACGGCCCTCAGAACGACGGCAGTGCTGGACGGTGACAGCTATGTGGTGAATGGCGAAAAGCTGTTTATTACAAACGCCGTGCCGGGACGCACCATTGGTTTGGTATGCCGCATCGACGACAGGCCGGCGGTGCTGATTGCGGATTTGCCGGAAGAAGAAACCGATGCGTTCACGATGAATCGCTATGGGCTGTATGCGTTACGCAGAGCTCACAACAACGGTTTGGTATTCCGTGATTTCCGAGTTCCCGCAGAAAATCTGTTGAAACCGAAAGTCGGCGACGGACTGACAATCGCGTACCACGGCCTGAATCTTGGCCGTGTTGCACTCTGTGCCAACGCAGCAGGAACAATGCGTACGATGTTGGCCAGCATCCTGCCGTGGGCGGGTTTCCGCAGGACTTATGGTCAACCGATCGGCAATCGTGAACTCGTTCAAAGACGCATCGGTCATTTGGCCGGACTGATTGTGGGCAGCGATGCTCTGGTGCAATGGTGCGCGGGGCTCGTCGATCAGGGTTACCGCGGCGAAATGGAATGTATCATCGCCAAGATTTTCGGCAGCGAGGCGCAAAAGGAAGCTGCCGTCGAGCTGTTCATGAAGACTCACGGCGGCAGATCATTCGTTCACGGTCACCTTTTGGGTGACAATATTCACGAATTCCTGGCACCGTGTATCTACGAAGGTGAAGGAGAAATGCTGGGGATGGCATTCTTCAAGAGTCTGGTGAAGCAACACGGACAGCACTACTTTGAATCCATTGGAAGAATCCTGCACGAAGCCGGAATCAAAACTCCGAATCTGTTTAACCCGGCACATCTGTGGAAGCTGAAAACGCCAATGGCGGCATACGCGAAGTGGATGACCGGACGCAGGCTGCTGGGAGTGACACGTGATTCAATAAGCGGTATGCCAGCTGACCTGCGCCAGCACGCCGAATTTGCTCGAGGATTCCTGAGCAATTCATGCTTCGAAATCAGCCGCATGATGAGAACATATCAACTGAAGCTGGCAGATCGTCAGTGCAGCATGGCCCAGGCATCGTCACGAGTACAGAATGCGGTCACCATGCTGGTCGTCAGTCTGTATGGAGCGAAACACGAGTGTGAAGTGACACGCGGGGCCGCTGCGGTGCTGTGTAGTCATCTGCGACATCGCATCGAGGGAACACTGCAGACGGCAAAAGACTTCCGCCGCGCAACGGAACTCGGAGGAGCGATCGCAGAAGGCGGCTGGGCAGCTCTGCACGACGTGGAGCAGGAAGAAATTCTGATGAAATATTAGAGGCACCAACAGTCGTCTCGCGTCTGGCGCATCTTTCGCAGATCGTGCCTGCCAGTCTGGCGAATGGCGTTTGATTGGGGCCAGGGACTGCGGCATGCCCGGTGCCGCCCAGGGTGAAGGATTGAAAGGGGGCGTTGACATGATTTTGGAATCAAAATATCGCTCGGCTGTTCTGGCGCTCGGTGGTGGTGGTGCGCGCGGTCTTGCTCATCTGGGAGTCATTGAGATCCTGCAGCAAATGCCTCTGACAATAGACCGATTTGTGGGCGTGAGTATCGGAAGTCTGGCTGGTGCATTGTGCGCCGTGGACCAGAATGCGAAACGTGTGCAGCGTCGAGTGGTGGGCTACCTGACGTCTGACGCATTTCTGTCAAAACAGGCAGCGCTTTTCTGCGCAGCGCCTGAGGCGGAAGAGCCATCCACGTCGGGGTTGTTTGCCTGGTATCACCAGATTCGTCACTTTCTGGGAGCACGTCGTAAATTGGCGAACCTGTTCAGCAAACCAGCCCTGTTGGGGGCAGACGTGATGCAGGATGTCGTCGATGCACTTTTACCGGACATGGATATCAGAGATGTGAAAGTGCCGCTCAGCATCGTTGCTCTGGACCTGTATTCCGGACGAAAAGTAGTGTTGACTGCAGGTTCGCTGAAGGACGCCGTAATGGCATCGGCAGCGATTCCAGGCGTGTTTCCTCCTGTCAAATGGGGATCCATGCTGCTGTGCGATGTTGGAATGTTGGACGCGATTCCGTCGAAAATTGCGACATCGTATGGAGCTGACGTAACCATTGCGGTAGACGTTGGAGCTCAGCTTGAGCCGATCGAACGATGTCCGACGGCAGTTAATGTCTTTCTGCGACTGGGGGACATCGGTGAACATCTCATTCGCGATTACACACGTGGTCTGGCAGATTCTCTAATACGACCAGACGTTGCGTCGACACCGTGGTATGACTTTTCGGACCCGGAGTCATTGATCGCCACCGGTCGTCTGTCGGCCACGGACTTCCTGTCAGGTGGGAATTCGATCGTCGGGCGACCCGACACAATGAGTGCACAGCAAATGTGACAGACAGGTCCTGACGATTCCGAATGTGCGGTGTATTCGGCACATATTGCCCATGCCAACGGCGCAACACGGAACAAACAGGTGGGCGACACTGTTCCTGACCGTACGTTTCGCCCGCGACCGCCACTTTTTTCCAAAATTCCGCAATCCAGCGTATGCAGCTGGCGGTTGCCTGGATCATGCCGTTCAGCCCGTTGATGCCGGATGTGTTGAGTGCCGAAACAATCCGGAAGATGGGCATTCGAGCGGGACGATAGCGTTTACCACACCGGAAGAATTGCTGCGGGTCACCGAGCTTCGTCAACACTCTGGTTAGTCGCAACCCGCAGAGCCTCTCTACCAAGGATTGTCTCCGTTTTATGTATCAGCCTTTCCCTTCCGGCATGCTGCCCGCTGCTTCGGCAGATGTTCGTACACTGGATGAGCTTCGCAACTTCATTCATTTGGCTCTGTGCCGCAAAGAGAACCTGCTTGAACACCATTTTCCCATGAGCGAACTGGAATTGAAACGCAACGGTGACTGTTGTGCCTTCCAGTTCATCCTTCATGGGCCCCGCAGTGTCCAACTCAGTGCGGTGTGGGATCTAATCCGAAACGAAGTTCTCCTGTACGACGTTGTAGGAAAACGTTTCGGAAAAGTTCGACTTGCCAATCAGGTTGCCTGACCGCGCAGCCGCCGGGAACATGTCCGCTGTGCAGCGCTCCGTCAGGCAGCGCACGCTGACTCCCTCTGTGGCGAATGCTGCGGGTCTCTGTTGAACTCTCTCAACAGGAGTTCGACGTTGTGGGTTGGGAGCGATTCTGCAGATCGCCTTCGAAGCTGCCGTCCGCACAAATCAGTTGTCAGTGTGCCGTACGCCGTCATGACATTCGGAAATGAATTGTGCAGACAAGAACTCCCAACCCGGAACCGCCATTTGATGTTTCCAGCGAGTGTTGATCGCCGCTCAATGGCCGAGGAATTCCGCCCGGCGTTGAACACGGATGATGGTTTGAACGGCGGCAAATACGGTCCGTTGGGGGATCAGTCGGCAAGTCCGTGTTTCTTTAGTTTGCTGTAGAACGTACTGCGCGGCATTCGCATATCGCGGGCCGCGCGAGCTTTGTTGCCCTTGGCATCCTGTAGAGCGACGACCAACTGGTGCTTTTCCGAAATCACATCAGTGGTTCCGGCGCGCGGCACAGACGAAATGTCGATAACTTCGCGGTCGCTGCCCGCGAGGCTTTCAAATTGGGCAAATTCGTGCCGGCTGCTGTTCTCAGTTCGACTACTGTCCACGACGATCGGCTGTGTGGCAGAGCGGAATTCGTCAGGCAGATCTTTCAGCGTGATCGTGTCGCCATCCGACAGCACAACGGCTCGCTCCACAACGTTCTCAAGCTCTCGAATGTTGCCCGGCCAGCGGTGCTGTTCGATAACGGCCAGTGCCGCCGGCTCAATCTGACGGATCCGTTTGTTCGTTTTCCGTGTCGCTCTACTTAGAAAGAAGAACAGCAGTTCAATCAGATCATCACGGCGTTCACGAAGTGGCGGTAACGTGACACTGACTACGTTCAGTCGGTAAAAAAGATCCTCGCGGAAAGTGCCTTCAGCGATCATCGACTCCAGATTCCGGTTGGTGGCCGCAATCAGACGGACATCCACCTTGACGGTCGAACTGCTGCCCACCGGTTCAAAGCACCGCTCCTGCAACACCCTCAACAGCTTCACCTGCGTTTCCATGGGAATGTCACCGATTTCGTCAAGGAACAGAGTGCCGCCATCCGCTGCCTGAAATCTTCCTTTCTTGTCCGAGCTCGCTCCGGTAAATGCTCCCCGAACATGTCCGAACAGTTCGCTTTCCAAAAGAGAAGGAGCCAGAGCCGCACAGTTGACGCTGATCAGTGGCTTATCCGCCCTGTCGCTGTTGCGCTGCACGACACGAGCCAGCAATTCCTTGCCTGTACCACTTTCGCCCCGGATCAGAACTGTCGCAGTACTGGCTGCGGCTTTGCGAACAGTTTCCAGAATGTTCAGAATGGCACCGCTGTTACCGCGAATCTCTCCGCGATCCAGACCAGCTATCGTGTTGGTGTGATGTTCATCACCGTCGTCTTCGTGCAGTGACGTCAGTTCTGCCCGCAACAACGACAACTGTCTCTGTTGTTCCGCGATCCGATCAACCTTCACCTGCAACTCAGAGTCCAGTCGGGCCAGACTCTGGTTCGCCCGGGAACTATGCAGCGCCAAAACCGTCATTTGGCTGATCGCCTGCAAAAAGGCAATGTCTTCCGCCGAATAGGCAACCTCGTTAGTACGGGGCCCAAGAAATATCAGTCCGTCAATGCCCTGGTCGCTACGCAGAAAACAGACAATATCAGCCGACAGATCATCCAGTAACTTTTGCAGCGGTGAGGCTTCGTCGTAATTAATGGATGACGGGCGGCGCAGCACATGTTGGTTTTCATCGGTGCCCAGAAGGATCTCCGCGGACAGGCTGGCCGGTGCACTGGAAAGCTGGTCCGCACCGATCAGGCGCAGTACACCTGTCGATTCGCGGACGAACATGGCGGCAGTGGACGCATCCATGACGTCGCGACAGGTGGTTAGAGTAATTCTCGCCAGCGCGAAGGGGTCTGTGAGGTATCCCGCCGCCTGATTCAACTGCTGCAGCGTCTTGTCGAGTTGATATTTTTCCGAAAAGAAACGCTGGTCGACAACCGACTGAATCCTGTCGCGTGCCCAAAGAATCAAAGCGATGGCAATGACAATGATCAAAAACATCGACAGGTGCAACGGGAGAGGAGAGTCCTTGGGCACGGCGTAAATCCGGGTCGCAACGGCGCCGACCGCCAGCAGAACTGCACACATCAGAGTCACCAGTCCTGAAGTCAGAAAATACTGCCGGCCACGCAGCACGTTGTCGTCCGCCAGGATCAGTCGGTGACGCAGCATGCCATGGGCGTAGGCCGCCATAAACAGCGCGCTGGCAACGAACATCGGTATCTGAGCCTGCCCAAGCGCGAATTCCGTCCGTCGATAAAAGGCGAGGTACAACGTGTAAAGGATCGGAATTGTCGAAATCAGCGAGGCAATCAGAATATTGGATGTCTGCCGTCGCTCAACCGGATTCTGAGTGCGGATCAGACTCAGTGCCAGAGACGCAACCGTCAGTCCAAAATAGACCGAACTGAGTACGATGGCCAAATATACCTGAACTCGCAGCAGGTAAAGCAGATGCCCACAGACCGCTCCACCGCTGAACGTCAGGGAACCGTTGTCCGACAGGATGGTTGCCACGGCCGCAAGCTTCTGGAAAACAGTGAACTCTCCCGCTGCCGCTGACGGACCACCAAGCACGTAAGCGGCCCAATACGTCAGTGCTACGGACACGGCCACTATGAACAGTGGAAAATATATGAGCCCAATGGAAAGACGACGATGATCCTGCAGCAGCAGGTTCTCTCGTGGAAAACTAAAGAAAAAGTGCAGGGTCACGGCCGGCAACAGACACGCAGCAAAAATGAACGGCAGATTCAGAAGCGGACTGGCTGCCAGCATCCACCAGTGAAACCCGCCTACAAAAGCCGGCATCGACACACAGCACATAATACAAAAGACCCGAGCAACACGATCACCAGGTCGTTGCCACCACGCTGTCAGCGCCACTGACAGAATGATCAACTGGGCCAGAAACCAAGAAATTGTCAGCAGGAAGTCACGCAACTTGAGTGGCTTGATAGCGACATACGTCCGTCTTTCCGAACTGGCGTCGTT
Organism: Fuerstiella sp.; assembly: GCA_014238335.1. GTDB lineage: Bacteria > Planctomycetota > Planctomycetia > Planctomycetales > Planctomycetaceae > Fuerstiella. The sequence continues at coordinate 4,451 of JABABI010000026.1, read as the reverse complement.
TGCCTGGGGTTGCCCCGGCGTTGATTCCCGAACGATTACCTCAACCACTCGACGGGCAGGCACCTCGTCATCTCCGAGGATTTCGACCAGAGCTTCGGACGATTCGGCGGCACGTTCTGACGGATCTGAGCCCGGCGACAGTTGAATTGGAATCGGCGCGGAACGCAGTTCTGCCAGGGAATGTACAAAGAGGATAAAGTTATCCGCTGGCTTTCGCCCGACTCGTAACAATTGCTGCCCTGCCGACAGGGGGTGGGAAAGGCAGTCATCCTCAGAATGTACAAACTGAACAATCTCTAACTGACCGTTCTGAACCTTCTCGGGCAGCAAACAGCGAATGCCAATGTCTGGAAACGTGGCAACGTACCAAATCACCATCAGGCAATAGGTGATTGATGCAATTGCGGCACCAGCCAGACAAATGCGCTGCGTGTTGTTGGACGTACTGTTGAGATTCAAGACAGTTTTACCTGTAAGTCATTATCGGCGCCGAGATATTCGACACCGAGACTACCTACTAAGCGCCGATATTTCAATGACCTGACACCCATTTCGGCGCTTTCGGCGCTTTCGTAGTTCTTCCTATTTTACCATAAAGGCTGATATTGTTGACCAATGAGAATTTTTTTCACTTTTGACGTTTTGGCGCAATGCTTGCTGTAGTCCGTGTTACCCAGCCAGCCCTCTGGTTGTTGAGATGTGATGGACAAAGGCTCTTCGCTAGGTTGTCACCCAGCCGCCTATCGAAGTCCCAAGTTGTTCCTGTGTCCATTCCCCCACACTCGACACCAAGGGCTGTTTTTGTGCGCGGATGTGGGCGCTGGCCTGAGGCATCTATCTTTTCCAGTCCGCTCGAAGTCTGCGACAGATGGCCGAAGTGGCTGCGCAAAGCAAAACGTGGGGCAGATGCAGCGCAGGCGAGTGTTGAAAGCATGTGCGAAGGGCTTCGCGCCGTTCGACGGCCGTCCCTGCTTAGGCACGTGGCCATGATCCAATGTCGCCGTCAAAGGCCTTTGCGTTCTCGATAATCCAGTTGCCCTCGCCAACCGAGTTTGCGATGTAGTGTGCTGTAGTAACTGTGCTTCGGAAAACGGACCAATTTGAAGGTCGCAACGGCGCGTTTCACAATTACGTGGTCACGAGGCCCAAACGCTCGACTGATCTGACCGTCGATGACCAGCATGACGCCCTCAGGAGCTTCCGGCACGGTCAGTCCGTAGGTTCTCTCAGCAGAATCGACAATCGGTCTGACAGTCAGCGTATGCGGACAAATTGGGGTGATACAGAATGCCTGCAAATCCTGTCGCAGAATCGGGCCGCCTGCTGACAGATTGTGCGCCGTCGAACCTACCGGCGTGCTGATAATTAATCCATCGCAACTGAATGTCGTAACCGGCTCGCAGTCAATTTCGAGTTTGATGTCCAGCATTTTGAGTGAACTTCCGGATGTGATGGTAACTTCATTCAGCCCCAGGTTCGTCTTGATGGAGCCGTCGTTCAGACGGTGCTGACATTCAAACATCAAGTGTTCAACGATGTCATATTGACCATTTTTCAGTTGGTCCAGATTCCGACAGAAGTCCTCGGTGGTCAGGTCTGCCAGGAATCCCAGTCGACCAAGATTTATCCCGACGATCGGCTTTTGCGACGCCCCCAGTTGTCGACATCCTCGCAGGATCGAACCGTCACCTCCGAGCACGACGACCAGATCAGCATCGATGTCGCGTGGAATCTGATGTTCACGGGAATAAGTTCCTACGACTTCAACGCCGCTGGCCGCCCGCAGTTCAGGCACGAGTTGTGACCAGGTATCCAGCACTTCCGAGCGATCACTTCCCGTGAGCACGATGATTTTCAATATAGATGAGGGCATTGAGTAGATTTATTCATACGAACAGGGTGCGGCTGCGCCAGATCCGGTGACTCACGAGAGCCGGCCGACGGCATTTGTGCCACAGCTCGATTTGGGGGTAGCAACACCCCGTATCAGCCAGCATCGGAACTATGTGAGAGCCGTAAAATTCGGGACAGTATCTGTATCGTCGTAGTCCGGAGAGTCAGTCAAATAATGGCGCTCGATGCGCCCCGTCTGTTATCCGCCAGCGAAATAGTACGCAAACCCTGGCAGATTTCCTACCTGGTCCGTGGCTCCCGGCGGCGTCGGTGTTATCGTGCGGTACGTTGACACCGGTTTTGGTCTGAACTGCAGCCAATGACCGAATCAACACGGGTCGAGACTCGAATCAAAGACAACAGTCGCCACGGAGTCCATGCTGTGCCACGGAAATGGTCTTATCACCCGCACGATGAATCCGCAATTAACAGCCTCAGCGGGCAGTTAAAGGTGACGCCGCTCGTCGCTCAGGTTCTAATTGCTCGAGGCTACACAACCGCGGAGGCTGCTAAGAGCTACCTTGAACCCAGGCTCAGCGACCTGTACGAGCCAACGCTGCTGCCGGGAGTCAGCGAAGCTGCTGAACGGATCGTTGCCGCACACTCGGATGGTCGGCGGATCACAATTTATGGCGACTATGATGTTGATGGCGTAACATCGACAGCCGTACTTTGGCATTGCCTGAAACTCTCCAATGCGAAAGTCGATTATTATATTCCATGTCGCCTGGAAGAAGGCTATGGGCTGAACGAAGCGGCGCTGCGGCAACTGCATGAAGAGGACCCGGAACGCCTGCTGGTTTCTGTCGACTGCGGGATCGCCAGCGTTCATGAGGCGGCCGTTGCCCGGGAGATCGGGCTGGAGCTGATCATTACTGACCACCACACCATCGGTGAGCAACTTCCTGATGCCGCCGTGCTGGTGCATCCACGTTTGCCCGGCACCGACTACCCGTTTGGCGAACTTTGTGGTGTTGGCGTGGCATTCAAACTTGCATGGGCGATTTGTCAGTTATTCGGCGATGGCAGGAAGGCCAGTCCGCGTATGCGGGAATTCCTGAAGTCGGCCGTCGGACTGACAGCGATCGGGACCGTGGCGGATGTTGTGCCACTCGTTGATGAAAATCGCGTCATCGTTCGTTACGGCATGCACAGTCTTCTTGAGAACCCGTCACTGGGATTGCAGGCTCTGCTCAAAGTCGCAGGTCTTCATACGAAAAATCAACTAACTGCCGAAGACGCGGCTTTTGGAATCGCTCCCAGAATTAATGCAGCCGGTCGACTGGGACAGGCCCGACTTGCTGTCGAAATGCTTACCACGGACAATGCGGAACGTGCTGTTTCACTGGCGGCATACGTCGACGAACTGAACAACAACCGCAAGACCGTTGAACGAAAAATTCTCAAGGAAGCCAAAGAACAGATCGAAGCCAATCCGAATTGGGACTCACAGCCCGTATTGGTTCTCGCTCATCATGAATGGCACCCGGGCGTCATTGGCATTGTTGCCAGCCGCATCGGTGAGACGTTCGAAAAGCCGACTGTCATGATTTCGCTGAAAGACGACGGCACCGGCCAGGGAAGCGCCCGTTCGTTTGCCGGGTTTGACATGTACGCGGGACTGAACGCGTGCAGGGATTCGCTGCTCGGTTGCGGAGGTCATAAGGCGGCTGCCGGTCTGCAGATTGACGGCAAGCGTGTTGAAGAATTCCGAACGTCGCTTTGCAACTGGGCGAACAACAATTTTGCTCCCACAGATGACGACACTGCGTTGCGGGTCGACGCAGAGGTTCATCTTTCCGAAGTGACTCGACGTGCTGTGATGGAATTACAACATCTTGGCCCGTTCGGCGCTGCAAATCCGAAACCCCGATTTGCAGCGAGCCGCGTTAATCTCGCGGAAGCCCCCAAAACCATGGGAGAGGGGAACCGCCATCTTTCACTGAAAGTTCAACAACATCGAACCAAGCTGCGAGCGGTGGCGTTTGGTCGCGGCGAATGGGCTGACGAAATTGCGGCAGTGGGAGGACCGTTGGCCATCAGCTTCGCCCCCCAGATCAATTCGTACCGAGGTTATGAAAGTGTGGAATTGCAGCTGCACGACTGGAAGTCCCCGGAAACCAACGCCTCTTCGTGATCAGCGTTACGGCTCGTCGGCGTCGTGCTCGCCATAATTCACCAGTTCGGCTGAGAATTCCGATTGTCAGGATTCAATTTCTGCGGACCATCAAACGCGACGTCGAAATGCTTGAAGACGGGGCAGTCGTGCTGCTATCTTGCTCCCTCGTTTCCTTGCAGCGACTGCGTCATGGAAATTGATTGCTCTGGTGGTGGAATTGGTAGACACGCATGCTTGAGGGGCATGTGGGGGTAACCCCGTGGAGGTTCGAGTCCTCTCCAGAGCATTCAGCTGAGCCGCATGGCTCAGCTTTTTTATTGGTGAAACGGGTTTTCTCGTCTGGCGTCGACTTCGGTGGCACACTCGATTCGCTTGCGTTTTCTTCCGTTCGCATAGGTTCTGTGCCACCAGGTGTGCCACTTTTTGAGGCGACCTGAGG
>JABABI010000269.1 GCA_014238335.1 Fuerstiella sp. | reverse complement strand
TTGGCCGGCATGTTCAAAGTGAACTTTTTGAAGGGGCTGTTGACCTGGAATATGGGTAGTGCTTTCTCCCTGTTCGGCAACAAAGCCAAAGGCCTGGGGATGGGGGTTTCAGACGTATTGGTCGATTCCACAACCACGACGTTGGCATTGATCGAATCCGGAGCAAAGATCCATACGGGAACAGCGGCCGGGGGCCTGAAAGTCACTGCCCGTGAAACGACTCACAAGAAAAATGTCTTTGCCGAATCAGGCAGCGAATCTGACGGCGTTGGGATCGGTGTCAGCGGTGCACAGTCAATTCAGACCAGCACCACGATTGCTCAGGTCGATCAGGGCACTCAGATTACCGGAGGGACGCTGGCAGTAGATTCGACGGGCGACGCACGACATTTGGTCATTTCCGGTAGCGTGGTGGCCAGTGATTCGCTGGGAATTGGTGCCAGCGGCAGCATTGCAGATGTGGATCGTCAAACGGGCGCTTTTGTGGGAGCAGTACCGGCCGACTGGTCGGATCGCTATTTAGTGTATGGGGATTCCGCCACAGCGAGCACGCCGACCACCGGTGTCATCGTACCGGGTCAGCTGGACGTGACCGATATTCTGGTTGATGCAGAGAATACCGGAGATGTGTTCAACACTTCTGTTGTCGGAGCCATTCCCACATTTCGGCTGGGGGTGAAACCCAAACCGAAAAAGTCAGAAGGATCATTGGGTTCCAAGCCCGCGTCTGGCGTGGAAGGTGATGTAGCCGAGGACGTTGAAGGTAAGTTTGATGTCAGTTTGGCGGGTGATGCAGCGGTCAATATCATTACCGACACCACGCTCGCGCAGGTGGACGCTGCCGCGTTCACTAAAATTACCACGACAGCATCTGACATCAGTGTGATCAGTAACAATCAGACCACGTTTGTTGCCGGTGCGGGCGCCGGTGCGATTGCCAGCGGAAAACGCAGTGGTTCGGGTGTCGCCGTGGCGGGTTCCATCGCATGGAACCAGGTGACGCAGTCAACCGATGCTGTCATGACGGATTCTTCGCAGCCCCAGCTGAACGGGCAAACTCCGTTGAATATTCAGTCGGCTGGGAACATCACGATCGAAGCTACGTCAGGGGCTCCGTTTTCGACGGACACAGACGCGGATGCGTCGATCTGGGCAATTTCCGGGTCACTGGGATACGCCGCCTCAGGTGGCGTTACTTTTGCTGGTGGGTTATCCGCATCGATTAATGAACTTTCGGGGACAACCTCTGCCACAGTCGATGCTGTGGATCTCACAGCGCCTTCCGGTGCTGTCCAAATTAACGCTGAGAATAATCACAAAATTACGGGGGACGGCGGCGCCGTTGCCATTGCACGTGAAAAAGCGGACTTCGATGGAGAGGATGGAGCACTGGCTGTCGGTTTTGGCGGATCGTATGCCTTCAATGATCTGGAATACGCCGTTCACGCATTGCTGGATAACAAAAGTGATGTGCTCAGCACGTCACTTGCGCTAACGGCCACAGACAATGCGGAAATTGAAAATGTCACCATTGCCGGAGGGATCGAGGAGGGGCGTAGTGAGACAGATGCTGCTGTTTCAGGTGCCGGATCAACCAATCAAATCACGCGACAGGTTGAAGCAAAGATCGGAAGCCTTCATACAGACTCGGCGTCCACTGCGCCCGGTACCATTAGTGTCACGGAATCGCTGACAGTCCAGGCGACTGATCACAGTGTCATTGCTGCATTGAGTGGCGGAGTGGCTTTGTCTGTCAACACCAAACTCAAGTCAACATTTGATGGTACTTTCGGGGCAGCGTGGAGCACAAACGAAATTACTGACCAGAGCTACCTTCGAGCTTTGCTCGATGGCGTTACGGTCATTGCCCCACAGGCTGCAATCAATGTTGAGGCCGAATCTCAGGGTGAGATCCGAGCCATCGCGGCACAGCTTGGTGTTCTCGGTTCACTGGGGGTGGGGGCCACGGTCAATGTTGCAGGAGCAATTTCATGGAATCGCATCTACGGGTCTACGGATGCGAAGATTCAAAACACGGTGATCAGCAGTTCGGGATCTGTAGATGTCACTGCAGTGACTCATAACAGTATCCGCAGCGAGACGATTGACATCCCACTGACGCTTTCCACCAGTTTTCTGAATGTTGGCGTTGGAATTAATGTCTCCAAAAATGAGCTGCGATCGTCTTCGATCTCCGCGGAAATCACGGATTCCCAGGTGAGTTCAACGGGTGCCGTTTCTGTAACGGCCTCGGCACTGGGTACCGTCGATGCCATCTCGGCCAATGCCCAAACGACCATCGGTATGTCTCTGGAAGACGGGACATCTATCAACCTGAATTTTGCCGGTATCTGGTCGAACAATATCTCACGGGATACCGTCACCGCACTCATCAGTGATACCGTTATCAGCGAATCGTCTGCAGTCAATGTTTCCGCTCGTGACGAAACGACGTTCCAGTCCAAGGGAGTTGGGATTCAGATTGAAATATCGGTGAGTGAAGATGCTTCTGTGAACATAGGCGTGCTGACACAGTTCGCGAGTAATGATGTTGCAAATGCGGTGAGTTCCGGCATCCAGTCCGACAGCGAGGTTCACGCAACACAGGAGGTCAGTGTCACAGTTGATAAAGCGGCCTCTTTAATCTCTGATTTATTTA
>JABABI010000268.1 GCA_014238335.1 Fuerstiella sp. | reverse complement strand
TTGGTGTCGAGAAACGGAGCGAAATTGTGAACACCGACGCCGTCCCAGATGATGTTGTTTTGCTTTGATCCGTTGTACTCGAAGAGTCCGAGGTTCGGCTTGTGAAACTTGATGCCGTCTTTGCTTTCGGCATAGCAGTAGACCTGTTTTCCCAAGATCAACCGGGCGTCTTTGACGCCCAACGCCGAGCCACGATGATACATGCGGTAAAGATCGCCATCTCTGATGACCGTGTGATAACCACTCCCCGCGCCTTCCCAGGGTGCGTCATGCGTGATCGCAGTTTCGCGAGGCACCGGGTGGTGCAGTTTGCGTTCAACGCCGTCGAGTTTGTCAATCAAAGTTGCATCGACAAACAATTCTCGACGTGAGCCAATATCAACAACATCATCGGCCCATACCGACAGCGAAAAAGTGAAGATAATTGCGGAGAAACAGACTGCAGGAAATGGAAGCTTCATATTGACAACCTTCGAATTCGTTTGATGTGTGATAAATTCGGATCTAAACTATGCAATCGCCGAGGTCGGTCGTCAACCTGCGGACACTCCTGCTGTGCACGATTAGCAAAGCCGACTCTCGAATGAACCAGCGTCACCATTCATCCCTTACAGAGTTCCAATGAAAAACTTTCAAAGCTTCAGATCGCTTTTGTTGGTCGCGTTACTTTCTTCCATGTTCACCTACCCAATCCTTGCTGATGGGCCGAAACAGGGTGACGCGAAGAAGTTGGATCTTGGGAAAGATGTTAGCCTTGAACTGGTCTTTATCCCGCCAGGCAAATTCATGATGGGCAGCACGGCGGCGGAAAAGAAATGGGCCACTGGCATCGAAGGCGGGGCTCAACCTGGAACGGACCGAGAAAAGTTTGAAGGCGAGCCACGATCGATACGGGTCAGCAAAGGCTTTTGGATTGGGCGCACCGAGGTCACCAGGGGACAATTCCAGAGATTCGTCGAAGAGTCGGAGTACGTCACGGATGCGGAAAAGCCGGGCGGGATGACGCAGGTCTTTGATCATGAATGGGACTACGGCAAAAGAATCAAGTACCCGTGGAAGTCGGTGGCGGACAAGAGCTGGCGCGATCCAGGTTTTGGAATTCCGATGAAGGACAACTACCCCGTCGTTTGCGTCAGTTATCAGGACATGAAAGCATTTTGCCGTTGGCTCACGGAAAGGGAGCGTAAGGCGGGTCGACTAACGAAGGAGTTGGAAATCCGGCTACCCACCGAGGCCGAATGGGCGTATGGCTGCCGCGGCGGAAGTCAGAAGAGTCAATATTTCTGGTGGGGAGACGATCTGATGGAAGGTAAGGGCAGGCTCAACATTTCCGCAGTCGACTTTCTCCCTGGACGAGACACTGTCTGGCGTTATGCGAATGCTCCGTGGAGCGATGGGTACGCGTTCCTGTCGCCGGTGGACCACTACGGCGAAAAAGGACGGAACGGCTTTGGCTTGGCAGACATGTGCGGCGGCGTGTGGGAGTTCACGCTCGATCACTTTGATCCTGAGGGCGGACACGAGGAAGTTTACTACCAGGACAAGGAGCGTCTTTTGGTATCGCGTCCAGTCTGCCGAGGCGGCAACTACTTCGACGTGCCGGGCAATGCGCGATGCGCCGTCCGGTTGGGCATATCGGGTGTTTCATATTCCGATTCGCGCGACGGATTCCGAATCTGCCTCGGCGTCCCCAAAAAGACGGTGGCCGTTGGTCGAACAAAATAGACGCGGTAGTGTTAAGAAGTGCAGATTCTTCGAACGAACCGCAATACTTCTGCTTCAAGATAATCCGCGTGTTGCGATCACTCGGGAAATCTCCAACTTGCCGACTCACTACACCTACATTCTTGGGGATGCATTTGCGGAGGAGTTGGAGACGTTTCGACAGATCCTGAAGACTGGCATCCGCAGCCGTTCAGAGACGCGAATCGACGCTGAAAAAGTGACAGCGGCTCTTCAGTCTCAGACGGACGCGGGCTACTGGCTCAGTGAAGGAGGGCTGATCGACGCTGGTTTGTTCGGGCTGAATTTCGAGCTGATGTGTGAGTATATCAGCTCCTTCAACAGCAGCCCCGAGTTGGTGGAATGAGATTTTGCCCCCCCCCTCAAACCCAGGGGGTCCGGTTCTATCGCCGGAGCCTGCGCGGGAATAAAATTGGTATGCCAACCATGAAGGACCACCCATGAAATCCATCCTCGCACTCCTCACCGCCCTGCTGCTCGCGCCGCTGGCGGCATTGCACGCCGACGACATCGAATTCGTCCGCGATGGCAAGACGGACTTTTGCATCGTCCAACCAGCGATGTCATCGAAAGTGGACGGTTATGCCGTCGCACGACTCGCGGATTACTTGAAGCAAATCACCGGCGCGGAGTTTCCCGTGGTGGAAGCAAAGGCGGTGGGTGAAAGGAGCCGTTGCCTGTTTGTTGGTATCAGTCCGGCCGTCGTCGAGCGGCTGGGGGGCGATCCGCTGGAGACACTGAAGGACCAGGAACATGTCTCGCTGAGCCGGGGAGGCGACGTGTTCCTGTATGGCAAGGGCGTCCACGGCAACCTGCACGCCGTCATGGAGTTTCTGGAGAACTCGCTGGGCTGGCGCTGGTACTCCATTTTCGAGAAGCCAGTCATTCCAGCGAAACCCAGCGTGACTCTGAGCGACTTCCATCGGAAGCGCGGATTCGTCTTCGCGAGCCGCGAA
>JABABI010000267.1 GCA_014238335.1 Fuerstiella sp. | reverse complement strand
GAGTGGTTCCACAAGTACGTTTACACTCATCGGGACCAGTGCGGCCAGAGACTCGGTTGGGGGATCGGCTTCCTGGGCGTCAGCAACCGGTCCGGCCGCCTGGCGGATGGCGGGTGATGGCTATCAATGCTCAAACGAACCTGTGCTGCGTCTGTCTCACAAGGCCCGCATATTGAAAGACTGTGGCGTGACGGTGACCTGGCCTGGCAGTCAGTTGCACTCTGTCGGACCGGTTTCCGTCGGAAAGCAATACGGCCTGGTGGAAGATCGGTCGTCAGCGTACGAACTGCCCCGCTGAACTGCTACATGTCCAGCAGTTCTGTGCACGGCCCGGAACATATGCGGGCACGCTGCAGCTGCGTGCGATAAAGGTGGGCGGAAAAAAACTGGCCGGCGGGGCGCCAGGTGCCGGCTTCGCAGTGACGCTTACTGAGAGTACCAGCTCAGCAGGCTGGTCAGTTGTTTCATCCGCGTCAGCAGCGAAACTCGTCTGAGCGCCGATGGCGTTCCGAGTGCCGGAGAGTAGCCGTAATTATGATCGGCCGTGGCCAGTGACGCCTGAACATCGACGAGATCGATGCTTTCAGAGGCGCGCCGAGCTGCTCGCAATCGAGCCAGCCACATGACGACAGGATGCATCAGGGCCAGACCGCGAAATCCGTCCAGCAGAGAAGTCTGAAATTGAGCCGGGCCGCAGAAGTGAAGGCCCTGTATCTTTACACGGAAATATCTCGTCAATAACTCGTCGATGTCAGAACGGCGTCCGCCGTATGCAATTTCGAGATCCGAAAATCGCACGGTACGGTTGGGATCGTTGTCGCTGGGATCTGCAAATACCCGGGATACCGAGGCTGATTCATTCAATGTCGGAACTCGGCCGAAGCCGGTCGTAAATCGCATGGCTGCGTTCAACAGCGACAGTCTGGTACTGAGACCTCCGCGTACGAGAGCCTCTGTATCGTGTCTGGCGTACTGAGCGGCGATCAGTCGGAACATAATTCGAGCCATTCGATTGGGGCGGTGAATCGGAAGATCATTGTCCGGCTGAGCTTTCACGGACGCTTTCGTCACAAGAGACAGATAGTCGTCCAGCTTTGCACCACGTATGGTTTGAAACTGTGACTGTTCAACAAGTTCCAGCCATGCCAGGATTCTCATCAGGCGAACGACCAGGTGCACCGAATCATCTGTCACGCAATCGTCCAGCGCCGTCAGGAATCGGTGGAAGTCCGGCCAGTCGCCCTGCTGAACGCCGTGCGGTGGACAATTGTGAATCAGCGGCGGATCATGATCACGCTGTTTGCCCGTGACGATTTCGCGACTCAACTGGCCAATTGCCGCTTTTTGCGAATCCACCGAAGATCCCAGATTCTGGACGACCGATGGGCAACTGAAACGCAGGCTCACGGCGAGTTTCCGGGGTCCGGCCGGGTGAACGGCATACGGATAGGTCCTGCAGGCCAGGGGCTTTGCGGGTTCGCCATGCTTCGTATGAATTCGGCACAGTCCGCCTTCATCCAGAAACACGCATGCACCGTCACTCTGGTGGGCCAGGCGGTAGCGGTTTCGTCCAATCTGCTGAATCACCGGGCGTTCCATCGAAATCCCATCCGCTGCGGTCCAGGCCTGATTTTCGATGCGTTGCTTTTCGGCAGCGGTGATTTCGATCAGATGTTCGCGGCAGCAGCCACCACAGTTGTGGCAGCCCCAGTTTTGAATGACGGGGAGTAGAAGATTCGATTTGGACATGATTTCAGATTGTGTAACGCAAACACCCTGCGTGAAAGTCACGCGGAACGACAGTGATAGTCGAACGGTCCAAACATTGGTAGTGCGGTGAATGTGGTGGTCTAATGCGGAAGAAAAATATCGTGCCATTTCAGAGACTGAGAGGACCGATCATCGGACCGTTCCTGCGTGAGTTTTGGAGGGTTATTTTGCATTTCGTTTTTGCAACTATGAGCCTGCACAACGGAAAAGCAGGTGTGGCATACGCAATGGCAGGATTACTGGTTTTCAATTTTTTGGCTTCGGCCAGTAACGCCGATCCGTGCATCGTTATCAGTTTTGACCCTGGCGACGCGGCGGTTTCGAATGCAGCGACACTTAGGGTTTGCGACTTCTAATGTTCCGTCGTCGCATTTCTTGACAAATTGCATCTTGGCCGGTCTTGGTTGTTCGGGATACCTGGTTACACTGTTATCTGCGCCGTGGAGGACTTCTATCGACCACGTGCACGATCGATCGAACAGTTCTCCGCAGGATCCGCTGTGAGCGACCCCCAACCGAACATGTATTGCGTGGGCTGCAACGAACTGTTTTCAGACAAGGCAGACCGTTGCGCTCGGTGCGGTATGCCGCCGGTCGACTCCGGCGAAAGCATACTGGACACCGTGCTGATTCCGCGGGACGCCGACGTATCGTCAACGACAGAAATGGAACTGGACGACATACTGCTGGACGGGCAGACGGTCGACATCTATGAATGTCAGCAATTGCTCGGTCGGGGCGGAATGGGAGTCGTTTATCTGGCGCGCAACAAGAAACTTCATCGTCAGTGCGCGCTCAAGGTCCTGTCTCCCAGGCGAGTTTCCAACAGCATCGATTACATTGAACGCTTCGAGAATGAAGGCCGTGCTGCCGCTGCGCTGGTGCACACCAATGTGGTCACCACACACGCGATCGGCAAAGCCGGCAATCACCATTTTCTTGAAATGGAGTTC
>JABABI010000266.1 GCA_014238335.1 Fuerstiella sp. | reverse complement strand
GTCCGTCAGTCCGTCAGTCCGTCAGTCCGTCAGTCCGTCAGTCCGTCAGTCCGTCGGAGTTTCTTGAACCTACGGGATATCTGCCGGAAGTCTAATTCCCGTTAGTGCGCCGCTCAAGATAATCGGTCTTGAACCGAAACCCTTTAACCCTGTACTCACTGTGACCGGACTTGGAGTGCCGTTTGAGAACGAGACGAAATTCGCGTCCATTTGTTTTGTTCGTGTTGAAGTCTGGGTTGTCTGTGTCCGTTCCCAAAACAAGACGCTCCGGATCCAGTGACAGACGCCATGATTTTCCGGCTTTGTTCTTCCAGAGATAGGTTCCCGATTCATCCTGACCTGAAATCTCGCCCTGGTGCCAGTCTTCTTCAACGGGACTCCGACGATAATGTCCCTTGATCTGAATGATGATTGATTCCGGATCCCAACTGAGGCAGCTCTTTGCACGCCGCATCGCCTCCGCTCTCGCTGTGGTGATCTCATTCGGAGTCAGTGAGTAGGCTGGACGTTTGCCCCCCCATCAGCCGCTGAAAGGCTGCTTGTTTTTCTTCATCTGGATGTGCAAGTCGCAAATGGTGGCCCAACTCGTGGGCATAGTTGCGTCCCAGGGATCCTTTCTGGAAAAAGTTGCTTTTCTGCGGTGGTGTATCGGGGGTGTCGGCTCTAGCACGTTCGCCGACGGGCGTTCTGTATGGTGCACCGCCATTTGAGTATTCGTTGGACCAGATACCGACGGCTGCATGATTACTGACCCGGTTGACACGATCGTCCGGATCACCGGCGAACCCCTGCGAGGTACTGCCAACAAACGGAAAGAAGTAAAGGTTCTGAATGACAGGATAATGTTTGTCCACGTTGAAGTACGAATAAACCCTGGGGATGCGATCGGGATCTCCCCGGCCATGGTCATCACGTTTCGCATTCACGATATAACGGGCTGCGGACATATCGGTGGTGGCGGGTTCATGTTCCACGACCGATTCAACAAACCACTCGATGTCGGCCTGGCGCCAGATCAGATTGATCTCTTTCAGGAGCGGGTTGACATGACGCCCCTTGAACCAACATGAAAGTCGTCCGGCCGGGTGGGCAATGTTGAGCTCCGTCATGATGTGAATTCACAATGGAAGCCGGATCGTTCCACTCGGGGACGCCGAAACTCTGCGTTTCAAATCTTCAGGAGCGGGCAGCTGAGCTTCGACGATCACTGGCAACGATCCCAGCAAAGTCAGAAGAATCAGCGCAACATTGCTACGCGTCAACCTGAGTGATCTATGTCTGAGTGTCGACATCGATTCGTCGCATGAAAATTTGCGATCCATGTGTCGCCAGAGATGCCGACGGCACACAAGTAGACCCAGCCTACAGATAAGTGTCAACTAACTCCAGGTCCGCTCCGGAAGATGGCGTTCCCATTCGATATCTTGGTCCGGACGGGTACAGAATCTGACGTCCGGAGGACGGACACAGCCTCTTACGAGACTCAGCGAGTGTCCGAATATCCATACACATCGATACAGAATGTCGTGACAGACAGCACGGTGGAAATGACAGATGGTTCGAAGAAAACGGGTGGCCCTGTTGCGATGCCACTCGAGCGTCTGCACCTTCGCTGCGCCGCAGACTCTGCGCAGATCCCTTTTCGGGGCGATGTCGCGCCTGCTGTTAACCCCGTGCAGGAAAGTTCGAGAAGAGTTATTGACCTCTGAGCCACCGTGGACGAGTCGAACTTTTACAAAGCGTTACTGTTTCATGACTTCCGGAGTGGGGACGCGAGTCATTACGAAGAGCGTCTGGCACGGGGAGGGGAGTGGTACTTTTCTGTCATCTTGTTGCAGCAGTCCTCCATAGATGATCATGTGCTTGGTTGCCGGATTGCAATCAGCGCCGCGCGGCCTCTATGTGGTGGCTGGTCGCACTGCTGTCAGCAATGCCGCGTTGCCGGAGCACCTGCTGTGCGACACCAAATCCGCCAGCGGCGATGGCTTGAGTCCTCTCGATCAATTCACGCTGCACGGGCCGACATGCGAGGATCGGCGACTATCCGTTCCCGCCGGCTTTACCGATCCGCTTCATCGTACGACGCTTCCCGGCATCGAACTGTGGTCGTATACTTTGCGGCATCAGAGAACCTCCGTGCGTGCCGGTGTGAGTAGACCGTTCAAGCAAAAAAACACCGGAATTCACCGTAGGTTTTCGTTTTACCGGAAATTCACGAAATGCGGATACCCTGCATTAATGTCTAGTTCTATTTCATACTTGGAGGGCTCTACGTGCAGAACAATTCCACCACGACTCTGAGAGGCTTCGTTGCGTTATGCGTATTCAGTGCAACTGCAATCACCTTGGGCCAAAGCACGGACCAGGAAGCTCAGTTGCTTCCTCGTTCTAAGCGAGTGCTGACGCAGAAGGAGCAACAGGCCCTGACGCCTCAGAAAATTCTCGATTTGCTGAAAGCGGGTAATCAAAGATTCGTTGAGGGAACATTGACGCGGCGAAACCATTCCAGGCAGATTCGAGCAGCGGCGAGCGGGCAGTTTCCCAAAGCAGTGATTCTCTCGTGCCTTGACGCTCGAATTCCTGTGGAAGACGTTTTTGATTGCGGCATTGGCGATCTTTTTGTAGCTCGCGTCGCTGGTAATTTTGCCAACACGGACATTCTCGGCAGCATCGAATTCGGGTGCAAAGTCGCCGGTGCCAAAATGGTTCTCATTCTCGGGCACGGCAGCTGCGGCGCGGTGAACGCAACG
Source organism: Fuerstiella sp. (assembly GCA_014238335.1). Lineage (GTDB taxonomy): Bacteria > Planctomycetota > Planctomycetia > Planctomycetales > Planctomycetaceae > Fuerstiella. The sequence goes on along the minus strand of JABABI010000266.1, from coordinate 6 downwards.
ATTGAT
>JABABI010000265.1 GCA_014238335.1 Fuerstiella sp. | reverse complement strand
GGCACTACAAGCAGTACAGCGACGACAGAAGGACAGCTGGCTCGACATTCTTGGCCGCTGCCTGATCGCAGAAAAGGACGACAAGAAGAACATTAAGGCAGTCATCTTTCCCCGTTATCAGCAGCTTGATGTGACTCGTAAGCTGTTATCTGCTGTCCTTCAGGAAGGGCCAGGGCAGAAGTACCTGATTCAGCATTCTGCTGGTTCCGGCAAGACCATGTCCATTGCCTGGTCGGCTCACTTTCTGGCGGACCTGCATGATGCAGACAACCAGAAGGTGTTCGATTCCGTACTGGTGGTTTCCGATCGCAATGTGATTGATGGTCAGTTGCAGGATGCCATCTACAGTTTTGAACGGACTTCCGGTGTTGTCGCCACGATCAGGGGAGTTCCACGACCAACGTCTCAGACCGATTTCACGACTCGCCGCCTCAACGTCATTTTGCGATCCACGACAGCACTCTCCGCGAGAGGCGGTGCCAGAAACAGAAGCCCACAGACACGAGCAGCGCGGCGATGAAAGTGGTTCGACTCACCTGAAGAGCGTCCAGATAACAGAGCATGACGAGAGCGTCGTGGAGATACAGCTCGGTGATGTTCCGGCGGAGAGAAACGAGCATGTTCAACTGGCGGAAGCCGAAATATGCCAACCAGAATATTGTGATCGCCATGTTGGTGGGATCAGTCAGAGTCCAGATGCAGGCACCGATGGCAAAGAAGCTGAAGCTGCGCAGATTCAACTTGTAGAGCGACGCGACGTAGGGTGTCGTCAGCGTGAGTTCCGGGTACAAGCTTCCCGGGAAGAGGAACGCGAGTCCCCGCCAGATCAGTGTACTGACCGCGAACACGATGTTCAGAGTGGCGATCCATCCCTCGGGTTCGCGCACATCGAAGCCGGAGCACATGATGACTGGGACGATAAAAAGTGGAAAATCAAAGATCAACAGCGATCCCGCAACCGTTCGGAAAATCGGCCCCGGCCACTTCACTGGTTCTTTGGAGTCCGCCGTCAATCTCTGATAGCGACGTTTGAATCCCCGATCGGTGCTGGCGATTCGAACCGTAGCGGTTTCGGATTCGGATTCTTTCTGCGCAGTCAACGATCTCGGTCGCCCATAGGCTTGTAGATGCGATTCGCACTGATCGTGATATTCCCACCAGGTCAACTGCCGGGCTTCATCCAGCAAGCGCTGGACGTCATTGACCGAAACTTGCGTCAAGTCACCGTGCAGCGTGAGAATCGAGGTCTGAAAGTTTGAGCCTTCCCCCAGGCAAAACAGACGCGCGTCGGCGGCAGCCTTCGTACCCGCGACTGTCACAATTCCCGCCAGATAGAGCAGCACGTTGCTGACCCCGACGTGCTGAGTGTGCTGAAAGAACCTGAGCGAAGGAGACAGTTTCTCGAGATGATCGGCCGAGTTCGCCCCATCAGCCTCCAAAATCGAATCGAAGGACTTTCGAACTCGACTGGGCGTCACATCGTGCACAGCAAAGTAGTCGAAAGAGTCGGCGATACTGTCGACTCGGTGATTTTGCTTCCAGGTTTGAACAACCTGACAAAGTTCGCTCGCATAAAACTCGGCAAAAGCGGAAGCTCCCCCTGCATCGGGAAAGCTGCGATAGGGAGGTCCAGCGGCCGGTCGAATCGATGAAAAATTGTGACAGGTTCGAGACGAGTATCTGTCTATCTTTAAAGGTCCATCGGGTACCAACACCGCGGCACAAGCCGCGGCGCCATTCCAGACGCGATCGTAAGGAGAGCGTATCGCGGTGGCGGTGTGGGAAAAATCGGCAGTCACAACCAGCCCGAGTTTCCCGTTCCAAAGTGGGCTGCCCATCCAACTCGCCACATGCATCAGAGCATTCATGCCGGCATTGCAGGCGAAGGTATTGTCACCTCCGATCAGGTCATATACGCCGTGCTCGTTAAACATCGCACAAATGTACGACTGAATCGGCTTGGTGCGGTCGAGGTTGGTGGAGGTGCCGACCTGGATCATTCCAATTTCATCCCAGCCAAGACCGGTGCGTTCCATCAAGTCGCGTACGACTGTGAGCGCCATGGAAATCACATCTTCATCGATCGGCAGCACGGTGAGAGATTCGTCCGCGTCTCCTTCTTTTGTCGGATACTTGGAAAACGGAACGGCGTCCTGCTTCGCCACACGTTGGCTGGGAAGATAAACCTGGATCTGTTGAATCCCGACATTCATCTGCGAGCGATCGTGCCAAAGTGCTGAATCTTGACATAAGAACACGTCTTCTAGCATGCCGGGTGAATTACAGGAATCTGAATTTTGACCAGATGACTTCGAGATTGCCGATTCACCAGAAAAACAGATCTATAAGGCGAGATTACGATCTTCAATCGACTCGATTGTGAACGGGATGAGGGATTCACCCCGTAGAATCAAAAAACTGAAACGAAGATCAATTCGTTGCTGATCAACGACTTGAGTTCGTTCAAATAGTTAAAACATGGACGAACTCTGTGAGAAACTCCCACGCGAAAGACGCAACATCACGCACTTTTCAGTGAGTTCTGTCATTCAACGCAGACTTCGACCGCAGTGAAATTTAAGAAGAACTTTGCTGGAGTGGGAATTCACGCCGCATCCCGTAGGGTCAAAAAACCAGAGCCGAACCGCAGCGTCTTCATCGTTCTTATTCGTCAGATTGTCAGTTGCGAATTACTGCCGGTAACCGACGCAGGACTGGCAGAGATCAAGGCGGCTCTGCCGAAATGTGAGGTAAGCAAATAACGCAGGAGGCGAAAACAAATGCAGGTCGTGAAGAACATGCTGACAAGTGATTCAAACGCTCCCCGAATAGATC
>JABABI010000264.1 GCA_014238335.1 Fuerstiella sp. | reverse complement strand
CAGAGCCAATCTCCGAAATCACGTTTGTCGACACTCTGCGTTTTGAAAACGTACCCACGCCGATTCTGTCCGAAGCCGAACGCAGGTCAATGACGCGTTTCGCGCGAACGCTGCAGTAACGGGAAGTGGGCGTTTAAAAAAGTGGCCTGAGATAGTGACAGCTCTACGTACTGATCTTGGGCCAAGATGGCCCCATGCCCGACGCATTGCATTTCTTGACCGCCAGCGACATATTTCGAGGTCAACTCGCGCGACAATTCACTGCCCGGCACGAACGACAATAATCTGCATACATCGTTAGACTGGAGCTTCACAAGAGACAGCCGTGAATGTTGAGATAGCAGCAACGCCCGGAGATATCATAAATGACCGACGATGAATCTGCGGAGACGGCTAAGGACTTCCACGAAGCGAATTCGTGTTGTGAAAACAAAGATTGGAAGCAGGCCGTCGAATTGTTCCGGCGAGTTCTGTTGTGCGAGCCTGAACATGAATGGGCACTCAATAATCTCGGTTTTGCACTTGCACGACTGGAGCGATACTTTGAAGCGGAACAAGTCCTGAGACAGGTTCTTTTCCTGAATCCGAAGAATGCGCGGGCACTATCAAATCTCGTGATGACGATCGAGTCAACGGACGACCGATACGCAGCGATCGACTTTCGGCGGCGGTTGGCGGTGCTGGAACCAGAAGGATTCGACAATCTGTTCTCTCTAGCGAATTCACTGCTAGCCACAGGCTGTGCAGACGAGGCGCTTCACTATTTTCAGCGAGCAATTGAAGCATCACCGGATCATCGAGTCTGTAGAAGTAACTACCTGTTGGCGACGAATTACTCCGACTCCTTAACGGTCGATCAGGTTGCGTTAGAGCATTATCGCCATGCGCATGTGTGGAACAGCAGCCGTTCCGCTGCAGTGTCTTCAGCCGCGACGAACAGCCAACAGGGGAAGCTGCGAATCGGTTATTTGTCCAGTGATTTCGCCCATCATCCGGTGGGAAAGATCATGACTGCCCTGCTTCGTCAGCATGACCGCAGCCAGGTACGTATCATCGGTTACTCTGACAGAACTGCAGATGACGCGTGGACGAAACGAGTTCAGGAACAAACGGATGAATTCCGTCACACTGTGAAAATGACGGACGATCAATTGGTGTCGGTCATCCGAGACGACGAACTTTCGGTCCTTATCGAACTGAATGGCCATACGGGAGGACGCAATCGGCTAGCGGCACTTTCTCAGCGAGTCGCTCCGGTTCAGGTATCGTTTCTGGGATACCCCAACACCACCGGCGTGCAGGCAATTGATTACTTCATCACGGATAACTTTTGTGATCCGCCGAGCCTGAACGAACGCAGACACACCGAGAAGCTCATCCGCCTGAAATCCGGATTCCTGTGCTTTGATCCATTTGTTCAGCCTCTGCCACATCAACCATCTCCGTGTTTGGAAAACGGTTTCGTGACGTTTGGTGCATTCAACAATCCGGCAAAGGCAAGTCCGTCTGTCGTTTCGGCGTGGGTAGATATCATGTCGCGCGTTCCGAATTCCGTCCTCGTGATCAAGTACGGAGGAAAATTTCGCTCGGAGTGGTTAAAGAACCAATGGCGTGCCAGATTTGCCGCCGGGAATATTTCGCCCCAGCGTTTGCAATTCCTGGATGCAGACCCAACTTTGGCCGGTCATTACAAACGCCTCGCTGCAGTCGACCTGGTCCTGGACACATTCCCATATCAAGGGACGACAACAACGCTGGAGTGTCTGGCATCAGGCGTTCCCGTGCTGACGCGAGCTGGTAAGACATACTGCCGACGTGCGTCGTCTGCGATCCTGCTGCGGCTTGGCTTTCCGCAACTGGTAACCGAATCTGACAAGCATTATGTATTGCAGGCTGTCGAGCTGTCGTCAAATCCAAAGCAACTGACAGCGATTCGTCACCGAGTCCAGACTGAGTTTCCAGGCAGTTCAGTGTGTGATGGCGCAGCACTTGTGCAGGAACTGGAAGCAACGCTGAAACAGCTGGTGGCTCAAAAAGGCTTCTCGTTCAGCGAAAAACCGCCAAGCCTCCCGAACGACAGTGACCACATCGTGGTGACATGTACCGGGATGCCGCGTAGTGGTTCGACATGGTCATATAACGTCGCACGGCGTCTGCTGGAACACGCTCGAGGCAGTGAAAACGTTGCGGCACAATACCGCGAAGGAATGGAAGGGGATCAAGCCGTACAAGAAGCCATTGGGGCGGAAAAGCACCAGATCATTAAGCTGCATTACCCACAGCGCCACACCATGAATGCGATACGCGACGGTCGCGTGCGGAATATCTGCACGACCCGCGATCCTATGATGGCAGTGGCATCTTTTCGCGAGATGTTCGGGGGGCAGATCGAAGCCGCGGCTCGACAGATCCGGAAGTCATTGGAAGCGGCCGACGAATGGCGAACGCAGAACGGAAGTACACTGTTTGTTACATTCGATCAATTGATGGCGAGTTCAAAAGACCAGGTACGACGTGTGGCGGAGTTTCTCGGTATATCCGCCGCAGAATCCGTCATCGACGAAGTCGACTCCGGGACGAATCTTGCCGCCGTTCGCAGGGTGACCGATCAGTTGAAATCGTCTGACGGCTCGGGCCTGAAGCAAGCTGGCAAATCCCTCTACGACCCCAACACGCATTACCATGTCGATCACGCATCAAAAGCGGCAGAACGCAACTGGTTGAACGAGTTGACCATTGAAGAGCAACAGGAAGCTTCGGCCATTCTGCAGCCGTGGCTCCCAGAGGAAACGACCTCGTAGTTCGCGGCGACTCCATCACTGAACACCGGGAAATCGATGCTGATCCTACAGTCACCTCGTGGTGCTACGAAGGTCAATGCTACGAATCTCCGCAAATCAGACGCACGAGATTTACCAAACTTTCGCCAGCCCCGTTTTCAAACCGCTTGAT
>JABABI010000263.1 GCA_014238335.1 Fuerstiella sp. | reverse complement strand
GGCTCCTGATCTCTTGCCGGGTCCCTGGCCTGTGGTTTGTTTCGCAAGAGGAGTCCGTCGGAGAATTTACGTGGATTTGGGCGGCGTTCGTTTGGCGGAGCTGATGTGGAAGTAAGAATGACACCTTCAACCTCTTTTGAGTTGGGCTCATTGAGGAAGAAGGTGCCACAATTCCACAAGCATTATTGCCACTGATTGCTGAAGATGCCACGCGGATCAGTGATTTGATCAGCGTCGTCCGACAGGATGGACAATGGTCTTACTTCTGCAGCACGCAGCCCATATTCCAGCATGGCGAAGGGGATCTGCGAGCCTTTCGCATGTATACGGCACAACTGTGTGTCCAGGGCGCCTGCAAACAGTCAGAGATCATCAAAGCTTTTGGCGTCTCCAGGAGCAGTGTTCTGCGGAGTGTGAACAAATATCGTGAGGAAGGCATCGAAGGTTTTTACAAACCCCGTCGAACTCGCAGCGCGTCGGTGATGACGCCACAGGTCATCCAGCTGGCTGAGCAACTGTTCGCGAAAGGAAACTCCAAAGTCGAGATCGCTCGCGAACTCAACATTCCTTGTGACACGCTCCGCAAAGCCATCGACCAGGGACGCGTTACACGACCGGACTCATCGTCGGATCACGACGACACCGGCGAATCATCGGCTGGCTCGGCAACGATCGCGACCGCAGCACCCCGCGACAAATCGGCCCGCAGTAACGCAGACCGGGCTGCCGGCGAACAGATGGGAGTCGCCTGGACGCGGCGGTTGAACGCGTGCTGGCGGCCATGGGAAAGCTGCCCGGAGGTGCGTCGACGAAGTTTGAATCCTGCCGGGACGTTTCCTGCGGCGGTGTGCTGTGCGCGCTTCCGGCGTTGATCGAGAACGGATTATTTCGTCACCTGAAAAACGTATTCCCGACACTGACCGGCTATGACACCACACTGCATGTGATTCTGTTGCTGGCCTGCATGGCCCTGTGCCGCATTCGCGCCGTCGAGCGGCTTCAGTACGAATCGCCGGGCGAACTCGGCAGGCTGATGGGTCTGGATCGCGTGCCGGAAGTTCGCTGCCTGCGACAGAAGCTCGGACAACTCAGCAGCAGTCAGGACGACAATGCTCCAGACATCCGGGCAGCGCTGCTCTCCAAAGACTGGATGGACGATCGTCCGGAGCTGGCCGGCACCTTAGATGTCGACGGGCATGTACGTCTTTATCATGGCAGCAAAACAGAACTGCCGCGACGCTACGTATCCCGGCAACGCCTGTGCCTGCGAGGGACGACCGACTATTGGGTGAACGACGCGCTGGGCCAGCCGTTCTTCTCTGTCGAGCGGCCGATTGATCAGGGCATGCTCGAAGCGATCGAAAATGACGTGGTCCCGCACCTTCTCAGGCACGTGCCGAATCAGCCGACCAGGGAACAGCTTGATGCGGATCGCTACCGCAGTCGCTTCCTGATGATCTTCGACCGCGAAGGCTACAGCCCCGCCTTCTTCCGTCGCATGTGGGAAGAACACCGCATCGCCTGCGTCACCTGCCACAAGTTCCCCAAAGAGGACTGGCCGACGTGGGAGTTCTGCGATGTCACCGGGACGATGCCCAATGGCGAAACGGTCACCATGAAGCTGGCCGAGCGAGGTTCGCTGATCGGTGCGCGAGACAGCATATGGATGCGCGAAGTTCGCAGGCTGACTGCCAGCGGCCATCAGACGAGTCTGATCAGCACGGCTTACGACCGGGAAGGGCTGCAGGATGCACTGGCCCTGTTCAGTCGCTGGTGTCAGGAAAACTTCTTCCGCTACATGATGGAACACTTTGCCATTGACGCACTTAGCGAGTATCGCACCGAGGAGATTCCTGACACCAATCGGCCGGTCGTCAACCCGGCGAGGCGAAACCTGGATCGCCAGGCTCGGTCGGTCAAAGGGAAGCTCACGCAACGTCAATCTCGGTTCGCTGCCCTCACGTTACATCCGCAAGCCGATGAAACGAAAATGGCCAAATGGGAGCAGCAGAAGACACCCTTACAGGAAGAGATCGAGCAGCTGGAACATGACATGGATTCGTTGAAGGAGCAGATGAGCTCCACACCGAAGCACCTGGCGTGGGACGAATTCCCGGAGCATGCGAAATTCGAACGTCTGGCACCGAGTCGCAAGCGTTTGACTGATACGGTGAAGCTGGTCGCCTGTCGCGCGGAAACGGCGATGTCGGATCTCCTGCGTGAATCTCTTCGCCGCGCAGACGATTCACGTTCGTTACTGCGCGACTTGTTTCGATCCGACGCAGACATCATCCCCGACAGTGCCAACAGGGAGTTGGCAGTCCGTATTCATGCGCTCGCCAATCCCCGTTCCAACCGCGCCATCCAACATCTGCTCGACCACCTCAATGCAACCGATTCCACATTCCCCGGAACCGATTTTCGACTTCGCTATACCCTCGACGACCCCGAAACTGGTGTCACCTAATATTCCGCTGAGATCAGGAGCCCTGAAGTTGGCCAAATATTTCGTCGACTTCTTTCATATATAGTCATAATATGTCATAGTATGAGTACTAACTGCTCACAATAATGGTATAAATTGATGCTTGTTGACCAAAGACGCTCGAAAATACTCGAACTTGCAGAGAGTCTGGGCTTCGTGTCGTTGCAACAGCTGGCGGCGGCGGTGGCAGCCAGTGAATCGACGGTTCGACGTGACCTGGAGTACCTGGACCGTCAGGGCCATATCCACCGGACTCGAGGCGGAGCAGCCTATTCGGGTGAATCAATCACGGATCTCTCGGTTCGCGAGAGCCGTGCCTCGATTGAGAAACAGGCAATCGCGGAGCTGACAGCCAGCCTGATTTCCGAAGGCGAAACCGTATTGCTCGATGGGGGCACCACGACTTTGGAAGTCGCAAGAAATCTGACGGGGAAATCGCTGCAGGTTGTGACGAATTCACTGCCCATTGCGTCCCTGTTGAT
>JABABI010000262.1:2598-2987 GCA_014238335.1 Fuerstiella sp. | reverse complement strand
CGGAGATGCGAGACTCGGGTGAGCCGCAAGTCGAGTGTTTTTGCAGTGATTCGAGTTCGGCGGAGTTTTTTGACCCTACGATGTCAAAGGGTTGGCGAAATTCGGGTGTCAGCTCGCCGTTGGCCCAGAACCAGTTCGATAGTACGAATTCCAGTAGACGGCGTTTCTTACTCGCCGGTTGCTCGGCGAACAGGTCCGCAGCTCGATTGGCCAGCTCCATCAGGGCGATTCCCTCGTCCATGTAGGACTGAGAAGCGTCCTGGTGCTCCTCCAGTCGCCGAAGAATGTCCTTCTGATCTTCGCGCCATTCGGCTGACTTCTGTTCGTAGAAACGTTCGGCGACTCAAGGGACACAGGACGATCGGAAGTGCCGGCTATTTCTTCTTTTT
>JABABI010000262.1:0-2588 GCA_014238335.1 Fuerstiella sp. | reverse complement strand
AAAATCTTGAGACCTCCATGGTGGCTCGGAGGTAACCAACCCTCCTCGAACTTTTTTCAACGGGGTTAACAGCAGGCGCGACATCTGGCGCGTACTCACGTCCAAAAGTCCCAAAGGTCGTGGTGTTCAGCACGGCTATTTCTTCTTTTTACTGCCGCGACTCCTGGAGGCTTTTGGTTTTGGTGCCGGTTTCGAATTGACCGCAGGTTTCGAACGCTCCGCCGCTCGCGCAGCACGCTGCTGAGTCGCCACAGCCTTGCGTTCTGCGGTGGCCGCTTTGCGCTGCTCAGCCTTGATCTGGGCGGGCTTCGGTTGCGACGCGGCTTTCTGAGACGTGGCTTTCGTGTTTGGAACTGTGGCAGCACGTTTCGCAGGCGATCGGGAATCTAGAAGACCGTTGAGACGACCGGCCGGAAAAGTGGCCTTCGGCGCGGTGGCTTTCTTCTTTGCAGAGGTTCGTACGGAATTCAAAGCGGAATTAACTTGCTGCAGCACGCTTTGTGCCGGCGAAGTTGTCTTCGGCTTTGTCTTTGTGGCCTTTGGTGCGGTAACCCTCGGCGATGTCTTTGAGGACGCGTTTTGACTGAGTGCGGACTGGGCACGGTTCAGGACGCTGTTTAAGGATGTCCCCGATTTCTTCGCTGTGTCGCGTGCTTTGGAGACCTTGTCCGCGACACGCTCGGCCTGCTTTGTTCGGGCCTTCAATGCGGACTCCGTCTTGCGCAGCGCCGCACGCGCCGCGCCCGGCTTTGCCTGGTCAACGTCTTTTTGCACGCGATCCATGGCTTTCGTGGACTGACGAACCTGTGTATTCAGAGCGTTTTCCGCTTTTCGCAGTGTGTTCCTTGCGGCGATCTGCTTGTCGTTGCTGATCTGAGCCGAAAGGCGTTCAGCGGCTTTGTCGATCTGACGCGACTGACCAAGCGCCGACTCCGCACGTCTCAGTGCAGAACGCGCTACACCCGGCCTACTCTTATCCAGTTCCTTACTGATGCGTTCCGCCGCACGGGCCGTCTGCTTTGCCTGCGCGCTCAAAGCTGTCTCAGACTTTCGCAGGGCCGCCGCAGAGGCCTTCGCCTCTTTTTCCCGATCCATCAGCACATTCTGAATACCCCGAGAGGTTTGCCGCAGTTCGCCGGGTGTCAGCGGAGCACGAACCGTGGACTGGACGGTGTTTTTGATTGTACGAATTGTTGGCCGGCTGACAGAACGCAGAATTCGGTTTCGCTCCGCCGTGGAGACCGTGACCATCTGCCGGCCAAAGAAGTTGTTCCGTGGCAGGGCGTCAGCCTTGCGCCCGATCTGAACCGCTGTCGTGATGGCCTGCTTCAGGTTGCGTTCGAGAATTCGCTGTTGAGCCTGCAGAGTACGCGGCGGACGGGCGGCGTTATTTGCTGTGAACCAGTGATTCCAGCCTGCCAGTCGTATGCCATACTGCCGCCCGTAACGTCGGGAGTACCATGCATAACTCGGCGAGTATCCTCGACGACGGGAGTGAAACACATACCACGGAACATAGGCATGGCGCCCGTAATAGTCACCAAAAACATATCGTCGGGCACGGTTGGCAACGAAGAGGTGCATGGTCAGTCGGCCGATGTCGAGAGCGACCGAAGGACGGTAGCGAAAGCGGGCCGGAGGCCGGCGACGAAAACGGTACGGTGCATAAACAACGCCACGTCGATTGAACGCGTAGTCCCAGTAACCACCACCATACGTATATCCGGTCGGTGTCCAGCGGTAGCAATTCGGAACCCAGACCCAGTTCGTGTGATCCTGAGACCAGAAGCCCGGTCGCCACGCATAATTGTTGTCAACATACTGCCAGTTTCCGGGTACCCAGAAATGATCTGTTCCGGGGCACACGGAAGTCGGTCCGCGTTCCTGAGTCGGTGGCGGCGTGGGCAAGCCGTCGACAAGTGGGGTCTCATCAGGGCCCCATGCTCCCGGCGTCCAGACGAACCCATCTTCTACCTGGGTCCAGTAGCCATCGCCCCAGCGTCTTCCGGGAGGAACATCTCGCCAGACACCGCTGATCCACAGGAAATCCGTCTCCGTTTCGTCCCATGCCCAGTAACCGGATATCCAGATCACATTGCTACCACCGGGACGAATCTCAGGTGGTATTTCATCAAGCGGCTCCGGTGGACGTGCCAGAATCAGCACGGGTGGCTCCGGATCATGATTTACGGGTTGAGCAAAGGCTTCATGAAGAGGGCCACGAAGCGTCTCAAATGAATCTCCCTCATCAGTAATGAATTCCGTCTGAGGGTCAATGGTGATGGGAATGGATTCTGCCGGCGGTAGCGGAGGAGGATCCGCAAGGACAGCCAGAGTTCCCATTGTGAATACGGTAGAAAACCAGAAAAAATGTTTCATGAATACTCATCCTGATTGAGCTGCCAGGGTGACCCGAGGTGTGCGCCATCAATGGGACACAATCTGTGTTCAGACGGATGTCCTGCCAGCAGTCTTCCTTCAGCCGTACTTTCGCGGAATTGTCAAATAACTCAATAGCAGCCGAAGTGTTCCGGATATTCAATGGCCTGTCACTTGAGCGGCAAACACTGTGCCGAAACCATGAAGCG
>JABABI010000261.1 GCA_014238335.1 Fuerstiella sp. | reverse complement strand
GTGAGCCGTAAGTCGAGTGTTTTACGGCGTTTTGAGTTCGGCGGAGTTTTTTGACCCTACGGCCATGAGCATCTTGAATTCAAGATGGTTCAGCAAACGGTACTGACGTTTCTTCGAAAGCACATTCGGAAATAACGGCCATGCCAGGCGCGGAAACCAGATCCTGCCTGACAGCACCTGACAACCGGTGTACAGCGATCATCAGCGAATCGCAGGCTGGATGCGTGCCTTCGTCCCGGAAATCCTCTGCCACTGCTAAACGGAACAACCTGGCCTGCGAGAAAATTCAGATTTCACATCACGTTTCGGGCGATTGAAACAGCCTGATCTCAGGTACGGGCTGCCTCACACCATCTACGTATCGGCTGTCTGAAGACATGTTGTGGGTGCTGATGCGAATTCCGATTATTGGCAGAAGAGCGACGGGCGGCAGCACCAGCCGACTGCTGCCGGCAGTGATCTGCCTGCATGTTGACTCTTTTCCAGCATGTGAAAAGGCACTGCAATATGAAGATGAGTGGGTGTGCCGCCCGGTGGTTCTTAAGATTGCAGGCTATACAGTTCGGCACAGGCTTAAGTCTCATGATTTTCTGGGGATTCACGCTCCTGCATGACGATTGTCTCGGGGGTATCAGACGTGTTCACGATCTCGCACAGCCGAACATTGGCCTCTACCTGCGCCCATCGGCACACTTTCTCGCCACCGTTTACCGTCAAGTTGTCAATTCTTAGGTGACATCTATTGCGTAAGGAAGACTGTACATGAAACAGTTCTTTCATGTTCGAGCGTTGTCTGCGGTAATGACGACATGACATCAAATGAGACCAATACCGCGTGGCCTACCATCTGGCGGGGCACCGAGACAATTGACGTTGAACTCCGCATGCGGCCCTTGTTGTGGAGTATCATGCACACCATCACGATCGATTCGGAATTCTGAACCCTGCTTACGCAGTCCATGAATTCCCATCCGACATTGCCCTCGATGCTGAAACAGAAAAGGCGATCATTATAATGGCAGACTGGGACGTCATCGTCGTTGGTTCCGGGGCCGGAGGGCTTTCTGCCGCAGTGGCGCTCTCCAATCTCGGGAAGAAGGTTCTTGTCCTGGAGCAGCATTATCTGCCCGGCGGGTGGACTCACACGTTTGCGCTGGATGGCCACAAATTCAGTCCTGGTGTTCACTACGTCGGGCAATTGGGTAAAGGCGGTCGAACGCGGGAAATTCTTGAGGGGCTGGGCGTTGCAGTTGATCTGGAATTTAACGAACTCAATTCCGACGGATACGATCACATCGTTTTTGAGGATGAGACTTTCGATATTCCTCGCGGCCGTGACAATTTCATGCGTCGCCTCATTCAGCGTTTCCCGGAGGAGCGCAGGGGAATCGAACGCTACTTTCACCTGATGCAGAAGGTTGATCGGGGACTTTCACGGCCTGGGGAAATCGCCGGGGTCCTGGGCGTACTAAAACTGCTTCTTACCTCACCGGCAATTGTCTTTCATGGAATGAAACCCGCGGCAACAGTCATTAATCGTTATGTGACAGATCCTCGACTGAAGGCGATACTGGAAGCTCGGTCCGGCGATCATGGCATGACACCGATTCGTGTCCCCTTTGCGCTGCATGTGGCGATTGAAGCACACTTTTGGGAAGGTGGGTGGTATCCGAAGGGCGGAGGAGGCGCAATTCCCAAAGCATTCATTTCGCGATTGAAACAGAATGGCGGCGAGATTCACATGAGGACGCGAGTTTCGCAGATCATTCTGGAAGGCACTGGTCGGCATCAGCGCGCGGTGGGTGTACGACTGGAGTCGGGAGAAGAGCTGCGGGCCAGAGCCGTGATTTCCAACGCGGATGCGTGGGTGACTTACAACAATCTTGTCGGTAAAGAGAATCTGTCCAAACGTCTCGCCACCCGAGTAGAGCGACTCGAACCCTCCGTGAGCGCATTGAGTCTGTTCATTGCCACAGACCTCGACATCGATGCTCTGGGCCTTGATTCAGGCAACTACTGGATCATGCATGACGTCGACGTGGATGCGACATATCGTTGCACGGAAACTGATGATCTGACCCCCGAGGGAGTTTTTCCAGGCGCTTTTCTGACGGTGACAACAAAAAAAGATCCGGGCAAAATCAAAGACGGAATCCATACTATGGAAGCCTTTGTCTTTGTCTCCCATGCCCCATTTGCCCAGTGGGAAGACAGCGAAATGGAAAGCCGACCACAGGAATATGCCGATTTCAAAGAGAGATTAAAGAAAAGGTTACTGGCTTCCATTGAACGAGTGGTGCCGGAGATTCGAGACCATCTGGTACTGTGTGAATTGGGAACTCCATTGACGAACGTGCACTACGTCAATGGGTATCGTGGCAACGTGTATGGGACTGCCAAATCAAAGCAGCAAGTTGGGCCGATGGCGCTGCCGGTTAAAACTGAGATCAGTGGGCTTTATCACTGTGGACAGTCCACTGCGGCGCATGGCGTACTTGGAGTGATGGTGACGGGTGTTATGGCAGCATCGGAAATCTCCGCCCTTCCCATGAGCGAGATGCTGACGTTTGCCGGCGAGGGAGGCCTGACGCTTCGTCCGTCCTCAAAACCGGGACTTCAGGTATCTGAGAAGTTTTCTCAGCATACGGACGGGCAGTTCATGCAATGAACTGGTGAGCAGTGCTGGTTGACACTGATGCCGTGCCTTTTTGTCGCCGCACGAAAACGGTGCCGAAGCAGAGGGCTGCGGTGGCTTGAAGGCCCGGGAACATATCTACTGACGGCAGGCAGGAACTTGATGCCAGGTCCTGAGTGAAACTGGTCTGTCTGATGCTGACAGAGTGGCTTCCCGGGCTGGCGGCCGGTACTCACGAAACCTGTGTGGACGCGATTCATGGTGCCGGCGCCACCGACGTTGTGTCAGCATACGAGGGTCCCGAAGAGTATCAGACAATTCCCCGTTAAGCAGCTTTTCAAAAACATTCCGGCGACGGTTTCGAAAATCCGTGCGGCGACGCCTGAGTCATC
>JABABI010000260.1 GCA_014238335.1 Fuerstiella sp. | reverse complement strand
CTATTTCTAACACCTGATTGTCAAAGAGCTTTCCCGTCGGTTCAGTTTTTTGACCTTACGCCGTGCCGTTTCGATGCGTCGGTGAATCAGTGTTGCAACTGAAAGAGCCTTGGCCACGGAACAAGGCTTTCAGATTCGACAATATTCCGCTGCGAGATCGCTTCGGCTATCGAGAATCGTTCAATGACGACTATCGGTTTGCGGGTGAGGCGAATTGTCTAGGCTTCTGCAGTCTGGACCAAACCCCGTCGAAATTTCGGCGGCGGGCGATTCGAGCCCTCCCGTAAGACGTGTCCGCAAACTTGCTGTTCGCGTGGGCGGTGGTAGGTGTCGCGGTCGACCGTTGAGCGGCCCGACTTAGGTTGCCAGCCAGGACCGTCGCCGGTCTGGAGTCGGTTCGAGACCGCGCCGAACGTAATTGAGACAGGGCCGTTTCGAAAGTGTGCGTCTCTCGTCCGCTCAACCGCTGCGGCGATCGGCCCGTGACGGGGGAATCTGACAGTAGCTGCCGTTCCAGTTCCTCGAAATCGTGAATGTAGACCGAAACTCGCGCACCGTTATACTCAGTATACCGGCCGACCGACGAACCAGAACGAAACGGGCCGGTCGTCAGCCGACTGGAGCCCGCTCGGCTGACGCTGCCCAGAAACGTACTGCCGCGATCAGGGACTGAAACCATCGTGCTGACTCTGAACTGACTCACGACCGGCTGCTGGATGGTGATTCGCTGAGCGAAACCTTCGCCGATCGTTACAAACACCACTACACAGCCCATCAACAACTGCATCAGGGTCGACATGTCGATTTTTCCTGGCCATTCGACGAAGCGTATAATTCACCAACGATTTTACGAACTCCCGTCTGGCGGTCAAGTGCGATCGAACTGTCCCGACCGGCACGTTCTCCGATTCTTGTGTCGGCAGACTGGCAGATGAAAGCTTCGGTTGACTGTTCCGCGAGGTGTGGAGACCTCTGTTGGCCGCCAGAACTGTCCGTGGCCAGATTGCCGGTGTTTTCTGTACTGCGCTCGAGTCCCGCCCGGGTTACTTCGAGTGTTCATTCTGAGAATCTCAACCGAAGATTGATGCTTCAATCAAACCACCGTATTCCAGGATTCCCATACGTTTGGCGACGCACGATAGAGAACGCGAAAACCGTCCAGCGGAAACACCATTACCATCGCGGATCGAACGCTTTTTTGACACAGGTCCGTGGCAGGTGATATGCTCTGAACATCACCAAGGGACATACGCGGCCACTTCCATGCAGTGTGTCCCCATCCGTTAAGCCACCAACAACTGAGACTGACAGCTTCAAACTCAAAGTTCTGCCCTAATTGGCAAACAACGATGCTCACCCTTTGTTCACAGCAGCAGGAATGTGATAGCCGCGGTGTTTCTCGGCGCAGTTTTCTGCAGGCAGGAACGCTAGCTCTTGGCGGACTGACTCTGCCGTGGCTGCTGGAGCAGCGTGCATGGGCAAAGAACCGCGGTCGTTCTTTCGTTCGCGACAAGTCAGTCGTACTGGTCTTCCTAAGTGGTGGCGCCAGTCACATCGAAACGTTTAATCCAAACATGGATGCTCCGGCGCCGTACAGCAGCGTGACGGGGGAAGTGAAAACGGACGTTCTCGGAATGAATTTCGGCGGTACGTTTCCACAGATTGCTCAATTTGGAAATGACGCTACGATCGTTCGATCGTTCACTCATCCCATTGGCGGACACGTCCAGGCGATCCGACACGTTTTGTCCGGCGGAACGGATCCCAGCGGCCAGATGCAGGATGGATATAGTCTGGGAAGCATATATTCGCGCGTACGTGGTCCGAATCATGAATCCACCGGGATGCCAACAAACGTGCTGCTGACCGGTCCCGAGGTCGATGGGCAGTACCGCAGTGAAAAAGGTCGCATTCAGCGGGGCTCCGCTCCAGGCTCGCTCGGTTCGAGATATGCCGCCTTCGAACCTGGGGGGAAGGGGCCGGCGGTCGATAATATGCAACTCACGCTGAATTCAGATCGGTTCGCGAATCGTCGGCAGCTCTTAAGAGACGTCGACCAGCTCAAACGACGCCTGGACGCGACGCGGGAACTGAACCGGCACGACAGTTTTACGGATCAGGCCGCAGAACTCCTGGTGAACGGAGCCAGCGCAGCATTCGATCTGTCCAGCGAAAGCCCGCAGTCGATCGCTCGCTATGAAACGACCAGCTTTCGTATTGGCAAGAAGAAGTTTCGCCCGGCCGACATCGGCACTCAGTTTCTGACAGCGCGACGACTTCTGGAAGCGGGTTGTGGTTTCGTCACGCTGCACAGTGCCGGCTGGGACATGCACGCCGACGGAAACAACCCGGGCATTCACGCTGGAATGGAAATGCTTGGCCGGCCGCTCGACAAAGCCATGTCTGCCTTTCTGGAAGACCTGAAGGAACGCGGTATGCTTGACGACGTCTTGGTCATTGTGACCGGCGACTTTGGACGTACACCGAAAATCAACAACCGGGGGGGCCGCGACCATTGGGCTCGACTGTGCACGCTCGGTTTCTTCGGCGGTGGTATTGGCCGTGGCGAAGTTTTCGGACAGTCCGATCGCACCAACAGCGCTCCGTCCAGCACACCGGTCTCAACCGGCAATCTTCTGGCGACAGTCGTTCACACACTCTTCGATGTTGGTGATCTGCGTCTCGATCCTGGCATACCACAGAAATTGTTCGGTCTTATTCAACAGGATGATCCAATTATCCAACTGTGATACGAAGTCGAAGGGGCCCGTCGTCTCCCTAGGGTCAAAAAAATCCGCCGAACGAAACGCTCCTTAACAAGCAGATGTTAGCCAAAGACATCGATCGCGATTTCGGTCGACCAGCGATCAGATATGACGGCCGCAGGCGGTGAACAAGGTGCCTGTCTGAGATACGGGCGTATCTGCTTCGCACGTGGCGACACTTCGTTCAGCTTCAGAGCAATTCACGCTGCCCGTCGGTGGTAGGACTTCAGCAGGCACCGAGTCGCTCCCGACATGCGATGTGGCC
>JABABI010000025.1:30014-87112 GCA_014238335.1 Fuerstiella sp. | reverse complement strand
CTGGAAAAAGAAGTCGCAGCCCCGCAATGCCGCCAGCTATTTTCGGCAGTCATGACTTCACCGACGCAACCAGTTGTCTGCGGATCGCGTCGAAGCAGGAAGAAAGCCTGGGCTGCTCAACTCAGGATGTCATGGATCACGTTGCCGTGGACGTCGGTCAGCCGGAAGTCTCGTCCGGCATAGCGGAACGTCAGCTGTTCATGATCCAGACCGAGAGCATGCAGCATCGTGGCATGCAGATCATGCACGCTGGTGGGTTTCTCTTCCGCTTTGAAACCAATTTCATCTGTGGCTCCGTAAACAGTGCCGCCTTTGATGCCGCCTCCCGCCAGCCACACGCTGAAGCCGTAGTGATTGTGGTCGCGTCCGTTGATCGGTTTACCGTCGCTGGCCAGTTCTACCGTCGGCGTGCGTCCGAATTCGCCACCCCACAGCACCAGCGTGTCTTCCAGCATTCCGCTTTGCTTCAGGTCCGTCAATAGTGCGGCGATCGGCTGGTCGATCTGACCGGCAAGTTTGCGGTGCTCTGTCCGGATGTTGCTGTGATTATCCCACGGTTGACCGGCCCCGTGCCACAATTGCACGAAACGCACTCCACGGTCCAGCAGGCGTCGGGCAATCAGAGTCTGGCGACCGTGAATATCCGTGCCATACATTTCCTGAACGTGTTTTGGTTCCCGGGAAACGTCGAAGGCTTCAGCCGCATCCTGCTGCATGCGGAACGCCAGCTCGTACGATTGAATCCGAGCATCCAGTCGGTCGTCGTAGCGTTCCGCTTTATGGCGTGCATTCCATTTTGCCAGCAGGTCCAGCTGTCTGCGCTGTGCTTTTCGTGAAATGTGCGGGTGTTCAATGTTCTCAATCAGTCGGTTCAGTTCTTTATGCTGCGAATCGACGTACGTGCCCTGAAATGAACCTGGCAGAAAGCCCGCCTGCCAGTTTTCTGTGTCCTTGATCGGCAGTCCCCCGGGACACATCGCTACGAAGCCCGGCAGATTCTGATTCTCTGTCCCCAATCCGTACAGCGTCCACGCTCCAAAGCTGGGCCGCGTCTGCACGGAATCTCCGCAATTCATCAGCATCAGCGAAGGCTCATGATTCGGCACCTCCGCGTACATTGACCGAATGACGGCGATGTCATCGATGTGCGCAGCAGTCCGCTGAAACAGCTCGCTGACTTCGATTCCCGACTGTCCGTATTTGCGGAAGCGAAATGGAGATGGCAGCGCTGCCCCCGTCTTGCGTTCGGTGGCCGGATTGTCGGAGACCGTCTGGCCGGAGAACCGTTTCAGCATGGGTTTCGGGTCAAACGTGTCGACGTGAGACGGGCCGCCGTTCAGAAAGAAATGAATGACTCGTTTGGCTCGCGGAACAAAATGCGCAGGTCGTGAACTGAGTGAAGTTGCCAACGCTTGTGTTTCGGCGGCATTTGTCGGTTCCTGCTGCAGAAGATTGAGTAGTCCCAGCGAACCGACGCCCAGCGCTGAACGTTGCAACACGGAGCGCCGTGATACTTCGGTGTTCGGTTGAGAAAAAATTGTTTGGTTGATTGGTCGATGAAGCATGGTCTTATGCTGGCGGGAACCAGTGGTGGGCAGTTGCGGTGGGGCAGGGGCGTTGTCGTGGTTGGACAGCGCCCGTTTCTTCTTCATTCACCTCGCAGCGTAATCGCAAAAATAAGTTACGTCGATCGCCTCGCTTACGCGTCGGATTACGAAAATCACTGAACAAGCGAAACAAGTGGCGCTGTCCAATTAGTCTACAAACATGAATTCATTGGTACACAATAAAACGTGTGCCAGCTGCTCCCATGCAGAAAGCTTTCTTACTGTATTCCTTGCGAAATCGGCCTGGGCATTCCAGCGCGAATGTTCTGAGTCCGTCCGGTCAATGTCTTCAATTGAGATCTGCCAGAGAAACTGATCGCTGTTCAGCACTTTGTTGATGTCCACAATAAAGTCGATAACGTCGCCAGCTTTTACCGCCACAGCATCAGTGTTCAAGCCAACTGTGTTCTGGTGAGCTGTTGTTGTGTGCAGCTCTCGACGACCTGACGCCAGCACAAACGCTCGAATTCCGTCTCCTGCAGCGGGTTCGTGGGTTAGCTTCGATGTGATGTTCACAGTCATGTCGCGGGGAGCCGTCCAGCGGCGGACGCAGGCGTGCTGTCGAGTATTTCCCGGGTGGCCTCCCTCTGCAGTCAGGTTGACCCAGCCAAGCTTCGCATCCGGCCATTTCGCACCGCCCTGCCACGCAGCGCCCGTGAAATACGGTGCTGGCTTGAAATTGATAAGCTGATGTTCGGTTTCGTTGACTTCGCCGTACCCGTAACTCCAGTCGGCGATGGCTGGTGACACGTGTTCCTGGGATGTTGCGTCAGCGGAAGATATCAGCTGCAGTGCATCCTGCATTTCAGACGTTGTCGGGTCACGCTGCAGAATGCGGTGAAACAGGTATTGGACGCGTGTGGCTGAGTCGCCGACCTTCACCGACTTTGCGGCCAGCATGCGTACCTGTTCCAGAACCATTTCATGATTCATGAAGAACAACGCCTGTTGTGGAACTGTTGTCTCGGATCGCCGGGCGATGTGTAGATCCGGGTTTGCAAAGTCGAACATCCGCAGCGTGCCTGGTAGAAACTGTCGGTCAATCGTGCCGTAGACCGTGCGGCGTGGAACCTTGCTGTCTGATTTGAACAGATCGAATGACTTGCCTCCCATTTCTGTCTGCAACTGGCCGGATGCCTGCAGCAAAGAGTCACGGGACTCTTCGAATGTCAGCCGCCGCGGTGTGATGTGCCACAGCAGTCTGTTATCCGGATCAATCTGTTGAGCGGTTTGAACCGCCTCATCGTCCGAACTGCGTGTCGCCTGCTGGAAGACGGCGGATGTCAGAAGAAGTCGATGCAGTTTCTTCAGACTCCAGTCATGTTCCACAAACCACGATGTCAACCAGTCCAGCAGTTGCGGATGCGACGGCCGTTCCGCGCGCAGGCCGAAGTCGCTGGGCGTACTGACAAGTCCTTGCCCAAACACGTGAGTCCACACTCGGTTGACCATGACTCGTGCCGTCAGGGGATTGTCGGGGTCGATGATTGCGTCCGCCAGTTCGCGCCGGCCGCTGCCCGCAATGAACGGCGTTTCGGAGTCGGGCGACAGCAGAGAGAGAAACTTCCGAGGCACCGGTGCTCCCGGATTGGCCGGGTTGCCTCGACGAAAAACTCGCGGCTCTGACGGAGCAGCTCGATCGACAAGTGTCATTGCGTATGGGACGTCGTACTTCGCCTGAATGATCCAGCGGTCGACTTCCCCCTGTTGTTTCCACAACTCATTTACGTTTCCGGAACTGAACAGCGTTTCTGTGTTCGCGATATGTTCTTCTGCGATGACGCATGGAGAACCCGGGCCATACAATACCTGTCGCAGTTGTTCTTCTGCGGGATCGTCCAGAGCTTCAGGCAAGGGCAGTTTCTTATCAACTGTAGACTTCACCAATGCTTTCCATTTGCCACCAACTTTCGACAACAGCTCTGCGTATCGATCGACGACCTCGCGAAACGACCGGGGAGCTGAGGAAAACTCAGAAGCAACCAGCGGATTGAGTTGCTGGCCCGGCAGTTCTGCCAGCTGTCGCGTGACGGCTGAAGCGTCCGCAGCAAATGATTCAGCCGAAAGTCGTTCAAATTCCTGCCACGCTCGAAAAATCGGATCATTGCGCCGCCGTGCGTTGTACAGCCATGTCTGCCACTGTGACACAATTCTTGGATGCAGATCCTCCGCGGCAATGATCTGGTCGAAACCGGCCGGTGGATATTTGTGCAGTTCCGTCTGCGCGAGCAGATACTCACCGACTCGGTCTCGAATCCGTGTTGACGTTTCTGCACATCGTTTCTGTCGGGTACTCACCAGAGTCTTAACTCGTTTAGTCAGTTCATCAGTGAACGCTTTGTCGGCCACTGGTTCATGGCTGAGGGACACTAGCTCTTCTGCGCAGCTGTCGAAGACACCGTACAGCGAATAGTAATCGGCCGTCGGGATCGGATCATACTTGTGGTCGTGGCACCGCGCGCAGCTGACCGTTAGCCCCATCGTGCCGCGGCAGACAACGTCAATGCGGTCGTCGATGATGTCATGCTTCAAGCCCAGGAACCGTCGTCCCAGTGTCAGGAACCCCATGGCTGCCAGATCACCTGCTGCGCGGTCTTCGACCTGATCTGCCGCCAGTTGCAGCAGCAGAAACCGATCATAGGGCATGTCGGCGTTCAGGGCGTTGATGACCCAGTCACGGTATGTCCATGCGTGTACCCAGAAGCGTTCCTCGCGAGCGTATACGTAACCCTTCGTGTCTGCATATCTTGCGACATCCAGCCAGTGACGTGCCTGATGTTCGCCATAACGCTGAGAACTCAGCAGGCTGTCGACCGCTCGCTGCCACGCATCCGGTCGTTGATCGTTTGTAAATCTCGCCACGGCGTCTGGTGACGGTGGCAGCCCGGTGAGTGCGTAGGTGGCACGCCGCAACAGCGTCCGCCGGTCAGCTGTTGGCGCAGGGTTGAGGCTGTTCGCCTTGAGGGCCTGCAGAATAAATGCGTCAACTGGTGTGTTGCCCCAGGCATCTTCGTGACGAGGGACGTTGGGTTTGCGCACGGGCTGAAATGCCCAATGATCCTTTGCAGAACGATCCGTCATTGATTTCAGCTGACCGGCGCTTTTTGGCCATGCGGCGCCGCTGTCAATCCTCTGTCGCAGTGCGTCGACCTGTTGCCTTGTCAGTGGTTTTTCGGGCGGCATCGCCAGATCTTCGCTTCGCACAACGGCTTTCATGAGTAGGCTTTGACGGGATTGTCCCGGCACAATGGCCGGGCCGGTATCTCCACCCCGCAGCAAAGATTTCAGCGAATCGACTCGAAGTTCGCCGTTCTGTTTCTTAGCGCCGTGACATGCAGAACACTGTTCGACCAGAATCGGACGGATCATGCGCTCAAACAAATCACCCCGTTCGTCCGCGGTGCAGTTGAGCATCGTCGCGGCCAGAACCGTGAGCGGCAACACTACACGCTGAAAAGTCAGTTGCGACATCCGGTTAATCCGCACTTCAACCGTCTTTGACGGTCGATTTGAGCTACCGCTGGAACGTTTCTTGGCCGCACGCGCTGGCCACGACACAGTGTACGGTACAGGTCCCTGAATTTGAAGAGGCAGCCCAAACGAGGATTCGAGAGGCCTGCGCCAAACCGTCAATGGATCAGAGCCGCCCTCAAGATCGATCTGAAGAGAAGTTGGGGCGGCGTAGAGTACACGACATCGGAGCTGCTGGTTTCGACTTGCGCATGCCGGACGTCAATCGATCCGAATGCCAATGGCGAGATGCCTCCGGTCTGTGGTAGTCAGCCAGAGGGCTTGGATTGACGCCGCCTGAGCATAGTAGCGGTGGATTGTCCTGCGGACAGATCGTCCCGATTGCGGGGCGATGATGACCGACTACTCGATACGTGTATTCCTGTCCGCCTTCACTACCCGACTGGCATTCCTATTGCCTCTACGCGGCCCTCTTTACGACGTCCGATTGCACAAGTCTCTCATATTCAGGGCTATTGGCCATGAGATCGCCGTGAGTGCCGTCGGCGATAATTTGTCCGGCCTCCAGCACGACGATTCGATCAATGAGGTCCACAAACTGTTGATTGATGACATGAGAAATAATGAATACCGTCCGACCTTTGGAGAACTCTCGCAGTACGTCATAAATGACGGCCTCGCTTTCTGCATCGATGGCGGACGTCGCTTCGTCCAGGATCAGGATCGATGGATTTCGCACGATTGCTCGGGCCAGAGAGATGCGTTGCTTCTGTCCGCCGGACAGTTTTTGGCCTTTTGCGCCGACGTGTGTGCTGAGCCCCTGCGGCAGCAGCGAAATGAAGTCAGCGGCGTGTGCCTGTTTGATTGCCGATTCAATTTCCGTTGCCGTTGCCTGTGGATTGCCATACAGCACGTTGTTGTAGATCGTGTCGTCGAACAGCATTGTGTCCTGAGTGACCAGGCCAATCTGCTTTCGCAGGTCTTTGAGCGCCAGATCTTTTATGTCAACGCCATCGATTTTCACCGTACCTATTGCCGGATCGATCAGCCGCGGCAGCAGACTGATCATCGTGGACTTGCCGGAGCCGTTTCCGCCCACAACAGCGACGACTTCTCCAAAGTTCACTTTGAGACTTACGTCCTGCAGCGTCGGAGGATGGTCCAGAAACGTCTCTTCACTGCTTTCGTACCGAAACGAGATATTGTCAAACAGAATGTGCTTCGCATGCGTCACGGCCGGCACCGGTGTCTCTGTTTCGGGGACGTTGGTCAACTGGTCCGTGACGGCGAAAATGCGTTCCGCTGCTGCAGAAGAACGTTTTATGACTGGAAAAACTCCCGACAATTTGCGGACAGGGTCGAGGATTCCGGCCATCAGCACGTACAGCGTTGTCAATTCGGCGATGCCCAGCGGGCCGGACGCCAGCTTGATTCCGGCGATCTTGTCGGTGTTGTTCAGGACCAGGTACGCACCAGGGACAAGGATGCCAATAAAGCCAATGATCGCCAGGAGTTCCGTGGCCGGTCTCATCAGTGCACCGACACGGATCAGTTTCATGGATGTGTCGTAATAGTCTTTATTAGCGGACACCAACTGCTCACGATGGTGAGGCTGTCCATTGAACGCGATGACCACTCGCGTAGAGTCGAATGTTTCAGATATGCAGTGATAGATATTGCCCATTGTTTCCATGGTACCGGTGGCAACGCTCCGCAGGATCCGTCCTGCGCGATAGAAAACAATTCCGATCAGCGGAAGTACCAGCATGGAAATACAGGTCAACCGCCAGTTGAACAGCATCGCAGCCAGGATACAGCAAATTGCCTTCAAGGGTTCCCGCACCAGCAGCGACCCACTCAAACGCAGGCCCTCACTGAGGATGTTGACATCGTTTGTCAGCCGTGAGGTCAGTTGAGCGCTTCCCTGTGACTGAACGGACTGATAATCCAGGTCCATGACGTGTTCGAAGCTGTCTCGCCGTATGTCATTCGAAGACGCGTAGACGACGCTCCCGACCAGAAGTTCTTGCGCGTACTGGAACGTACCTTTCATGACCGTGGCCAGGATCACCAGTGCGAGTATCGCCAGGATCGTGTCGAATTTATTCGATGGAATCCATGGAAGTACCGTAGTTCTGAGCCACTGTTTGAATACCAATCGCTGTGAAGCGTCGTTCAGCTTGCGCTGTATGTTGGCACGGTGCGACGTGTCGGACTGGTCGGCTTCCCTCAGTATGTCGGAGAATTTTTCTATTTCCGCCTCGATACCGACAATCTCTGCGTCCACATAGGTGTGTAGGCTGTCGTTTTCGAACAGCACGCGAACGATCGGGTAAGTGATGGACAGATTCAGGGACCACAGCGCAGAAACCAGCACCGCACAGATGACTGACAGAAAGATCCGCTTGCGATACGGCCAGAGCGTACCGCCGATACGTAGTAGAGTGCCCATAATGAACTTGTGTTGCAGGAATCACGGTGGAAACGAAGCGGCGTATCATGTCGGTGAACCAGGAATCACTGATTTCTGGTGAAAACACGAGCATTTTCAGCCGCAGGTGCAGTAGGCGAAGGCCCTGAAATCTGACAGAAACTGCGAAACCGCACAATATCGATAATTTCACGGTCGGCCCTGTCTTTTGACTGCCGCTCCGCAGGATCTCATGGGCGGATTGTCAGACGATTGGTTGCGTATGAGTGACAGTCGTTTCGTGGAACGGTCTTCCACGAATTGCCCAGTGTAGTAACTGGAACGTGGACGCAAAGAACAGCCACGGGTCGATCATACAGTCCCACAGATTCGCAGATTCACAAAGTCGCCATTGCAGGGCGAGTACAGCCGTCACGAGGCATATTGCCAGTAGCCAGTGTCGTAACAGGGCTGCAATCCCGGACACGGCCAGAACAATCCATGACATCTGAGTCTGGTAACCCAGGGCGTAGAAATCCTGCTCGACGATCCCGAATGTCGACGTGTAGATGACGCTGCCGATTAGAAACCAGACGATGCCTGACATTCGGTCTTCTGCTTCGCCTCGTCGCTTCGTCTGTCCCAGCTGCGACAAGAGACTCTGCAATAACAAAACCATTGTCGATGCGCTAAGTACGCCGATGTGCCCCAGCACCAATCCTGATACGTCCAGATGCTGAATCGGCAGCACTGCAAGTCCCACAATAGCAAAGCAGCACAGCATTCGCGTGACTACGCTGCGCCGTCCTGGAAACAGCGAGCAAAGAACTGCTGCCACCAGAATAATGAAGGACAGGTGCGACCAGATCCAGAGTCGGATACTCACAGCTGATCTCCCACCCACTGTTCGTTAAACGCTAGGTGTCGCATTTTTGTACGTTTCCACGTGTAGATCAGGTGATAGTTGCCCTGGTCGCCTTTGATCAGATAGGGGTACGAGAACTCGTCGGGCGGTGCCGAGTCTTCGATGTCATGAATCAGTGTCCAATTCTGACCGTCTGTCGACACGGCCAGGCTGAGTCGGTGCCTGCCCTCAGTGGTCGGATTGCATGCCATCAGGAAACCGCCGTCGTGTCTCCGGATAACGGCGACGGCCGCGTCCGGATTTGGAATGTTCGTTACCTTGACGGGTTCAATTTCTGCAGCAAAGACGTTGGGAAGATTATTACTTAGCGTTGCATGCGCTGACCCTCCCGAGTTTCGGTAGAATGCCTTCGAGTGCTGCTTGTCAAGAGGAACGAGCCACGGTTGGATGGCCCCGTTGTGGGCTGTTAGTCGGGTCTTGTTGACGACCTGTCCGTCGCGGTCGATGGTCAGGACTTCACCAAATTTTCTGACGAATTCGTGGTATACAGGCAGCAGCAGGTACCCAGATTCACATTGCACCGGGCTACCCTTGACCAGCGTGCTGACGTTCAGAAACGGCGATGTTACAAGACGATTTGCAGTGGACCACGTCTCTCCGTCGTCGTCGGAAAATCTCACGGTTATGCTGCTGCCGGACCATCCTCCGACGGAAACGGTGACGTAGAACAGCCAGACGCGCCCATCCGCATCCGCGAACAGGATCGGATTTCCCAGTTTCTTGATGTATCGATTGAGGTTCTGGGTCGTTTGTTTTCGCGAAGCAATAATCGTTGGGACTGTCCACCCCTGAGACGGATTCAGGCTTTTGGAACAGTAGATGTTGACATCTTTGGCTCCTTCGCGAGCGCCGCCAAACCAGGCCGCCAGCAGCTGGCCGTCATTCAGCTGCGTGATCGTTCCCGCGTGGACTGATGGCGTTCCGCCCGCCGGCTGCACAAATGCAGCCGCGTACATCGGCACTGTTTCAGGCGGATTGACAGATTTAAATTCACTCGCAGCAAACCGGAGTTCGGTCCTTTGTTGACTGCCTGCCAACAGCAGCGTGGCGCTGGTGACGGTCAACAGCGCCAAATAAAGTGAGGGAACCGATGTCAATGACATACCGGATCAGCTGGGGTTTGTCGTGGAAGAGCCATGGGAGTGCGAGACTATTGGAAGAATCACTGAGCAACAAGTCCAGTTGAAGTCTGTTGCCTCCGTCTATGCTAATTCGATCCACGCAAGGTGGCCGTGACTGATGTCAGACAATCTCAATTTCCAAGAGAGTTCCGAGCCATGGAGTTACAGGAAAAAGAAATTTCAGTGCGACCGCTGAGCGTCGGTACATTTTGCCGAACAACCGGCGGCCATTATCACGGACACCCACGTCCCGGCCTAAAACACGATCTTGTGAGACTCGTTGGTGACGGTTAAACTTCGCAGACGGCCTCGTCCGGGACTGTTTTTGAGTCATGTTCCATGACGCTTATGCGACTCATACCCCGCAAATTTCAGGGCAATTTGTGGGCTGACGATTGACGAAGTAGAATTCGGAATTCGCAGCTTCTGAAGAGACCAGCTACGTTCTGTGACTGGAGTTTACCACTCTGGACACCATCCTCTGAATCGTTCTGTGCATTGAAATGCGAAATAGAAGTTTCAACGGCTCTGGTTCCATTGTGGAGTACAGTACGACGGAGACGGGATTGTGGCCGAATGAGAACGGGTTCGTCGATAATCAACGACTGGTCATTTGCAGAGAACGCCACCCTGATGTCGACAGAGCAGATATCAGCGGTCTGCCTGAAAATTGTCGAACGTCGTTTTGTGTGCCGTGACTGATCATGATTGAAAAGGATTGCGCAAATGGCGGTAGCCTTTATCCCGTATAGCCAGCCTAAGAAACACTTTATTGAGATTGGCGATATTGCCTTTTCTGACGTCGAGTGGCCACTGAACGATTGTCCGCAGGGAAAACATCTTTGTGATCTGTCGGAGAACGATCACGTCCTGATGTATTCCAGTTCGCGGGTGCTGTCACTGCGACAGTCACGTCTGAAGTGTTCTGTTTCAATTCTGCTTGGCGAGCCTCCTGTCATTCAACGTCGTGTGTATGCCGCATTGCCTTGGTTTGCGTCTAAGTTTCAGCACGTTTTCACGCACCATACGGAAATGCTGCAGCGACTGTCCAATGCGACATTTCTTGCGTTTGGAGGCACGTTCATTCAGAGCAGTCCGATACTGCCATTCCCAGAGAAGCTGTCTCGGATTTCGTTGATCGCGTCAAGTAAGAATTGCACATCGGGACATCGATTACGGCATCGAATGGTGAAGTGGTCAAAGACTGAGGCGGCCGATCTGCATGCTTTGGGATTGGGCTATCAGCCCCTTGAAGACAAGACTCACGGACATTTGCCGTATCTGTTTTCTGTTGTGATTGAGAATACACAGTCGCCGGGATGGTTCACAGAAAAGCTCATCGACAGCCTGTTGTGTCACAGTCTTCCGGTCTATTGGGGGGCTCCGGACATCGAACACTTCTTTGACCCTCGTGGCATGATTCAATGCCGAAACGAACGGGAACTGAAGAACGCGATCCGGAGTCTGACTCAGGCCGACTTTGACAGTCGCCACCGATACCTGGAGGAGAATCGTCTGCGAGCTCTTCAATATCTCAATTACCCACGCCGCGCGGCTGAGTTTCTGGCGGGCGAGGTTACCGCCAGATCGTCGACAGGCTGTGCAGAGGATGTGATCGATCGTGCGGCTTGAGGCCATTTCACACGAACCTTTTACAAATTCACAATGAGCGAATTGACCGGAGTTAATCTGATTGTGACCGACCTCCATCATCGCATCACAGGCGTTAGCGCCACGGTGCGGACGTTGGTGCCGTACATGAAAGCGGAAGAACCTCTGGCACTTGTGTCCACGCATCCTCATTCCGATGCGACGCCGATTGGTTTGCTGGCAGCACTGAAGCTGTGTCTGAAGCGTTCGCCGAACAAGCCGTTTCGAATTTGGCACGTTCGCCGAAATAACGAAATGCTGTGGGCGTTGGTTTTTAAACATCTATTTCGCTGTCCCATCAAACTTGTGATGACATCGTGTGCTCTGCGACGTCATTCGTGGTTTCCTCGAAAATTGCTCGGAGGAATGGATGCGATTATCGCAACCAGCGCTGCAGCTGCCGAGTATGTCGATCACGTTGCTGCGACGATTCCACATGGGGTTGATTGTCAGCGCTTTCGTCCCGCGATGAATCGCGCTGCCGCGTGGAATAAACTTGGTCTGCCGGGGAAATTCGGCATCAGTGTCTGTGGACGAATTCGTCCGGAAAAGGGTACTGACCTGTTTGTTGACGCGATGATAAGATTGTTGCCGGAGTTTCCGGAGTTTACGGCCTGTATAGTGGGACGTGTCTCACCTGGGTTTGAGTCCTTTCAGAAACGACTGAAACAGAGAGTCGAATCTGCTGGTCTGGCAGGACGGATTGTCTGGATGGGTGAACGCGGCTACGAGCAGATGCCGGAGTTTCATGGAGCGATGTCGCTGTGCGTTGCTCCTGCCCGATACGAAGGATTTGGACTCGTCCCACTCGAAGCGATGGCCTGCGGCGTTCCTGTCGTGGCCAGTCGTACTGGTTGCTATCCGGACGTAATCCTTCCCGGTGAAAACGGCGAACTGGTTCCCTGTAATGATCCGGCGGCGCTCGAGGAAGCTCTGCAGCGCGTTATGTCGTCCCCGAATCGGCTTTTTGAAATGGGTGAATCTGGCTGTGCCCGAGTGAGAGAACAGTTCTCAGCCGAGTTGGAAGCCCGCAGGATCGTCGACGTTTATCACCGGATGTGGGCAAAGGCCGCTTAGGCAGGGAACTGGGTATGGAACAGCAGTTTACCAGCCGTTTTCAATGTCTTTTTTCGCAGGCGGATTAGATTACTGCATGAAACTCCTGGGTAGTGAAACCGTGAATCATTTAGCATTTATTATCTGTCTGGAGCGGGCGACCGAGCGGCTTGCGAATGCACGCGCGACGCTTACCCGACTTCCGTTGCCAGCAGAGATCCTTCCCGCGGTCGATGGTCGCGCGATGCCATGTGACGCAATCGAGGCGGTCTATCACCGCTGTCTGCATCGTCCGCACTATCCGTTTGAACTCGACAGGGGAAATATTGGCTGTTTTCTCAGTCATCGGGCCGTGTGGAAGCAGATCGTCGAACGCGACCTCGATGCTGCGTTGGTGCTGGAAGATGACGCCCACGTGGACCAGACGCTGCTTTGCCGAGCCGTCGAGTTTTCAGCGTCACACTGTCCGCCAGACGCCTATCTGCAGTTTCCTGTCAGGCCGCTGCCTGCCGGCAGCAGGAAGATTATCGAAGGTGATGGAGTTCGAATTGTTTGCCCACGTGTGACGCCACTTCGTACGTCGGGCCAGTGGGTTACTCGTGGAGCCGCGGAGAAACTACTGGCCGTCACCGAATTCCTGGATCGGCCGATCGACACCACATTGCAGATGCGTTGGATTACAGGAGTTTGCATGCTTGCCATCGCGCCCTCTGGAATTTCGGATCGGACGGCGGCGTTGGGCGGGAGCATGATCGGTGCCGGCAAGGATCGTCGATTGACACTTCAGAAAATCATGCGGCAGGTCAATCGAGCGCGGTATCGTTGGAAAGTCGCCCGTTTGTCGGCTGCCTGCCATGGTCAGACAATTGGCCAGGCAAGAGCGGCGTAGCACGCGGGCGACCATCGTCACAATCAGGAATTCATGTTGCGTAAAGTCAGAAGTCGGCCGGATTCTTGATGTCAATAACAGCACTTGGCGCGGCGCCGCGTTACGAGGGTCCCGCGTTTTGTTAACGGCAAGGCCAAATCGGATCCGATTTCCAACTGAGTCGCTGTCAGTTCGATATGAGGATAGACGCTAATCGACTTAGCCGTTGTCCCAACCGTGTGCCAGACCGCCGCAAACGGCTCTGGCGCGCTGCACCGAAGTGTAGCGAATTCCGCCATCGTTCAGCTGCAAACAGTTCGCCGGACCCACTACCCGTCCGTGCGACACGCACTGACAGAGGTGAGCAGAACTAACACGTCCACTATTGGTGCGATAACGGGGACTTCCCGGCATTTGCGATAAGTCTGGAGCCAGCCACGGAGCGATTTGCTCATGTAGCAACTCAGTCGGCGTAACTGCCGGCGTTCTGCGGCAGTGCGATGAGATCGTGGAGGTGTGTGGCCAGAGGCAACATCGGCCGAATAATCCACTTCAGCGGCGAAGTTGGCTGTTTTCTTGGCCACCGCAATGCATGGAGACAGATTGTTGAACGAAAACCTGATGCTGCTACGTTCCTGGAGGACGACGATTGTATTGGTCAGATTGAGTTTGGCGATGTCGTTGAATTTGCCGCGAAGAGTTGCCCAATGGGAACTCCTATTCAGCTTTCTTCAAGGGCATTGTCCTCAAATGCGCCGGAATTCGCCTGCAGCGAAGGTCGCCGTATGGTTTGTTCACAGTTCACAGGTCGCTGTAGACATCCGGACCATTGTCTTGCGACAGACGTCTAAAAAACTTTTGGCAGTCACTGAGAAACCGGGGCGACCGGTGGATTCCCTTCGGGATTGGCGCTGGGTTACCGGAGCACGGCTTCTGGCCATTGAGCTGTCCGTAATATTCAGACATTGCGGTAGATTTAGCTGGCAGTACAATTGATGTGAGTAAGCCACGGAGGTTGAACCTTCAAAAGCTGTCACGAGAAATAATTCGCGTGTAGTCCTGTTGGCGAATTGCTCGTTTTTCAAACGTCGGGCAGCGTCAGTAGTGGGCCGTCAAGAATGAATGAGGCACGGATGCCGAAAATATTTTCCG
Source organism: Fuerstiella sp. (assembly GCA_014238335.1). Taxonomy (GTDB): domain Bacteria; phylum Planctomycetota; class Planctomycetia; order Planctomycetales; family Planctomycetaceae; genus Fuerstiella. The sequence continues at coordinate 72,852 of JABABI010000025.1, read as the reverse complement.
ACTGGCTGATCAAACCAGCGACAAAGTTTTACAAACGGACGGTTCTGAAGGATCCGTTTCTGGTTTCGGTCAAACGGTGGAAGCGTGATCGGGGCGACACGACATTACGTCAGGATTATTCGCTGGATGAAAACAGTGTTGTTCTGGACGTTGGTGGCTACCACGGTGATTTCGCGCAGGCGATGATCGATCGATTTGGCTGTCGCGTATTCGTGTTTGAGCCAATGCCGGTCTTTAGCGAACAGTGCAGGCAGCGATTCGCCGACGATCCTCGCGTCTCCGTACTGGACTACGGGCTTGGTGCGTGTGATGAACAGCTGTTTCTCAGCACTGCTGACGATGCTTCCAGTTTCTTTCGGAACCATGACACTAACGGATCGGTGGCAGCACAGATTCACGACGTGCTGTCGGTCTGGCAGGAGCTGGACCTGGAACACGTTGATCTCATTAAAGTCAACATCGAAGGCGGTGAATATCCGCTCTTACGTCGCCTGATCGAAACTAACCTTATTCGTCAGGTTAGCAATATTCAGGTGCAATTTCATGACTTTGTCGAAGACGCTGAGCTCCAGCGAAACGAACTGCGACAGCGATTGCAACCGTCGCATGACGAAACCTGGTGCTACGAATTCGTTTGGGAAAACTGGTCTCGCAGGGCGACCGCTGCATAGTAGCGGTCCAATTCAATATTCAATGAATAAGGGGGGTGTGCCATTTCACTCGAACTTACACGCAGGATGGGAGTGATTTTCGGCCAGGGACGAAGGTACTTCGACGACGACTTCAATTGGGATACATACACAAGGGACAAGTATGGCCCTCAGCAGCAGCGAATGGACGTGGACCGCGATCCTCGCATTGACGATCGAGTCTACTACGATCGCGACGCGGCAGAGCTGAAGGTGGGCGATGCGGTCGTTCACCCCAATCATCATTCCATCTACGAGATCGTTGGAAAGCTCGGTGCCAGCAGTGTCTTCGAAGTTGGCTGCGGTGGCGGCGATCATCTGCGCAACCTGCAGCTGCTGTATCCCGACGTGACTGTCCGAGGCGGAGACCGTTCGACTGAGCAGCTTCGTTTTCTGAAGCAGCGCAACCCGGAAATTTCTGCAGAGACGATGTTGCAGGACATCACAATGCCGTTCTCGACACAGTGGCCGATGGCCGAATTGGTCTACAGCCAGGCCGTCATTATGCACATCAAGACTGCGGTGAGTCATCTGAATGCTCTGGCGAATATGTTCAGGCTGGCTGAGAAGTACGTCGTGTTGATGGAGAATTATGGCTGCCATCCGTTTGTCGACGACGTCAAACGACTGCATGCAGGCGGGCATATTGGCTGGGATGACGTACACTTCCATGTCCACCACCACGAAGGCGAACCGTATTGTCTGGTGGTCAGCAAAGAGCCGTGTTCGCTGCCGTTGCTGGATGACTACTTCGAACTGCCAACTGCCAAAAAGATTCGCTATTAGACCGGTCGTCAAATCTTAACCTGGAGTGACTGGCTTAGTAGCAAATACCAGTGAACCTCCGCGGCATCCTGCGTGCCGTTCCGGCCACCTGACCTGAACGTGATGGCTTGACACAGCACCAGAGCCGGAACTGCTCTCGTTCTGGAAACGGTGATATTGTGATCATTTGCAGATTCTCTGGCGGGATCGGTAATCAGATGTTCCAGTATGCCACCGCTCGTGCGCTGGCGCTGAAACACCAGACCGATTTACTGGCGGATTCCCGGTCATTTCGCACGTATCGCCTGCATTCGTACTCGATCGATCGTTTCAATACACAGATGGTGGAGGCTGACGAATCCAGTCTGAACGGGTTCGTTCTGCCACCCGAAAAACGAGGGTTATTGAGTGTTCCGTGGTGGCATCTGAAAAATCGGGGACGTCTGAAGTTGTTTCATGAGTCGGGGTTTCAATATCAGCCGGGTTTCGAGTCTCTTGGTGATAACACATATCTGCGCGGGTACTGGCAATCAGAGAAGTACTTTCGTCATATTGCCTCGCAGATCAGAGAGGAACTGACCCGGCCGGATCCTGTGGATGAGCAGAACCAAAAGGTACTGGATGAAATCACGTCCGGCATGGCGGTGTCGCTGCATATTCGCCGTGGCGACTACGTTTCAAATCTCAGAACGATGAAGGTTCACGGTGTTTGTTCGCTGGATTATTACGAGAAAGCTGCCCGACACGTGGCTGATTGTATCGAGGGTTCGCCAGTCTTCTTTGTTTTCTCAGACGACCCGAAATGGACAAGAGAAAATCTTAAGTTGCCGTTTTCGATGCGATTTATTTCTCACAATTCTGTGGCCGATCCCTGGCCCGATCTGAAACTGATGAGTGCCTGTCGGCATCATATCATCGCCAATAGTAGTTTCAGCTGGTGGGGAGCCTGGCTGAATCCATCGCCCCACAAGACTGTCGTGGCCTGCCGGCGTTGGTTTGCTGACAGCAGCAGAAACGATCAGAACCTGGTACCCGAGGACTGGGTTCGCCTTGGCCCCCCATAGAGCGGAATCCGTTCGGATAAGAGGTTGATCTTGCCGGTGTTTTTCATTTTCTGTTACCTTGCGTGACACATTCGTGCCACTACCTGCTGCCATTTCGTCACAGGTCCAGGTACGTTGTCGGTGCTGGGGAGCAATACTCATGGATGAGAAACTCTTTGTGGCTGGCCATCGAGGTATGGTTGGTTCCGCCATTGTTCGCGCTTTAGAGCAGGCTGGACACCGCAATTTGCTGCTGCGCACTCGCACCGAGCTGGATCTGTCGGATGCCGATCAGGTGCGCCGGTTTATGGAGGCTGAGCGTCCGGAAACTGTCATCCTGGCCGCCGCACGTGTTGGCGGGATACAGGCAAACCTGGATGCACCGGCCGATTTTATCTTTCAGAACCTGCAGATTCAAAATAATGTGATCGACAGTGCTGCTCGTTGTGGAACCAGGAAACTGTGTTTTCTGGGCAGCTCCTGCATCTATCCACGAAATTGTCCCCAGCCGATTCAGGAAGAGTCGCTGATGACCGGGCCGGTGGAGCCGACGAATGCGGGCTATGCCATCGCCAAGATTGCCGGACTGACAATGGCTCAGGCGTATCAGCGACAATTCGGGATGGATGTGGTGTGTCCCATGCCGTGCAATCTGTACGGGCCGAACGACAGTTTTGACCTGCAAAAGTCACATGTGCTGAGCGCCCTGGTACGGCGGTTCGTGGATGCTTGTGACAGCGGGATTGAGTCGCTTACGCTGTGGGGGACGGGCACGGCGCGGCGAGAGTTTATGCATGTGGACGATCTGGCACAGGCCGTCCTGTTTGTATTGGAGCATTGGAAGTCTCCGGAGATCATTAACGTTGGTACGGGGACAGATGTTTCCATCAGTGAGCTGGCTGATTTGATCGCCCAATCCTGCGGCTATCGAGGCCACATCGAATGGGATACCTCAAAACCGGACGGAATGCCTCGCAAGTGCATGGATGTTTCCAGGCTGGCGAAGCTTGGTTTTCGCTCGCACATTGGACTCGGGGATGGAGTCCAGGAAATGATCGCAGAGTACTCCGCGATTAAGCGGCCTCAAAACGACTTAAAGGATGAAGTCAGTGATTCCACTAATGAAAAATGCGTTTCACAGAGAGCTCGAAACGCGGCGTGACCTGGCAGAGTTCATTCTGGAAACGCCACGGCTGAGTATGGACAGCGAGTGTTTCCGGTTTGAAGAATCGTTTGCACAGCAGCAGGGACGCGGGGATGCAGTTCTGTTTAACAGCGGTGGCAGCGCCAATCTTGCGCTGTTGCAGGCCCTGAAGAATCTTGGCCGTCTGCGCGACGAAGATCTGATTGGGTTCTCAGCCCTCACGTGGGCCACCAATGTGATGCCCATTGTCCAGCTGAATATGCAGCCGGTGCCCGTGGACTGCGATCCACAGACTCTGAACTGCATGTCAGAGAATCTGCTGGAACGACTGCGCACAACCGATCTGAAATGTTTCTTTCTGACGAATGTGCTTGGATTCTGCGGAGATCTGCAGAACATCCGTAAGATCTGCGAAGAACGCGACATCCTTCTGATTGAGGACAACTGCGAGTCACTCGGGACAGAAACTCCTGCAGGAAAGACGGGCAACTTTGGAGCGGCCGCTACGTTCTCGTTTTACGTTGCCCACCATATGTCGACGATCGAAGGTGGCATGGTGTGTACGGATGATGAAGAACTGGCAGAGATGCTGCGAATTGTCCGAGCTAATGGCTGGGATCGAAATCTGAAGGCCAGTCAGCAGCTGAAGTGGCGCTCGAAGTTCGGCGTAAAGGGCGAGTTCGAGGCTAAGTATGCGTTTTATGATCTCGGGTACAACCTGCGGCCGACAGAGATCACCGGGTTCCTGGGCAATCGACAGTTACAGTATCTTGACGCAACCGTGCAGGCGCGGGCCGCTATTCATGCTCGTCTGGATGCAGTTTCCCGTGAGAACTCGGACCTCGTGCCGCTTGATCACTCACACATTTCTGTGTTGTCCAGTTTTGCATTTCCAATTGTCTGTCGCAGCGAAGCTGTTCGGGACGGCTACGTACACCGTTTCGCTGGTGCCGGTGTCGAGATCCGGCCAATCATCGCTGGAAACATGCAGCGGCAACCCTTCTACAGTCGTTACGCGCAGCGTATGTACGACCTGCCAGGAGCCGATTTTCTGCACAGCAACGGAGTTTACTTTGGTGTTTATCCGGAGCTGACAGAATCTGATCTGAACATCCTGAGCGGATGCATGACAAGTTATTCGGTTTCCGAAGCGGCCTGATTGCAAACGCAGGAGCTCATGCCCGGCTTGACGAACACGCCCAGTCAGTGCGGATGGGGCCCATGACAGTTATCAGACAGTACGACGAAACGAACTTCGTGACATCACTTCGCGCACTGGCCGCGGCGATGGTGGTCGTGATCCACACCGGCGCATTTACAGCCTTTGGCTATGTCGGAAACAACATTACGCAGGCTGGAAAATACGGCGTCGAGATCTTCTTCGTGATCTCCGGGTTCAGCATCGCCGTGACGTTCACGAAAGCAGCCAACTACCAGACATTCATCGTTCGTCGCGCATTCAGAATCGTTCCGCTCTACGTCTTCGTGATTTCTGCAGTGTTTATGCTCACCAGGCTTGGTGCGCTGCGGCAGTCCCACTGGCTGCTGGAATTCGATTCGCATCTTGAGCGTACAACTACCTGCTGCATGTGTTTTTTCTGAGCTTTCTGGACCACCGAATTGCCAACTCGATCCTGGGTGTCGAATGGACCATACCGATCGAAGTCTTCTGGTATGCCGCACTGCCTCTGGTGCTGGTGAAAGCTCAGACGGCTAAGAAGTTGAGGGTCGCTTTTGTGCTGGCTGTTGCGGCCATTGGCGTAACAAAAGGGCTGGCTTATCTGTTTGTCACTCCGGAACCGGGCCTGTTCTCCAAATGGTTTCCCACGAGCTACGGGCCCTTCTTCCTGTTGGGCGTCGTGGCATACCAGTTGAGGCAGACGCATGTCGGCTGGATGAAGACGCACGCGCAGACGATCGTCCGTGTGTGCATCGCAGTTTCCATCGCCGGTCTGTTGCTAGAGCTGCCCGGCAGGCGACTGATCTTCAGCCTGTCTGTCTGCCTGATCATTGGCCTGTTCGAAAGAAGTCGTCACACCGTCGCTGCACGGATTCTTGAGTTCAAGCCATTCCTGTTTCTTGGCACAATCAGCTACAGCCTTTACCTGACTCATCTGCCGATCGCCAGTCTGTTTGAGAATCACCGGAGTCTGTCCGAGCAATCGTCGCTCGAGAGGTTTCTGCTGACGTTTGCTGTTACGTGTGTTGTATCCACAACTCTTTATATGCTGGTGGAAAAGCCAACCAATGTGTGGGGCAGGAAAGTGGCAGAAATCAAATTCGTCACTGGCGCACGCTCGTGGCTGGACAATATGAAGAGTCCAGTCGCCTGAGTCTGTGAAGAATTTGTTTTCGGTGCGGCCGCCTGCGTTTCCCCGTTCCGCGCTCGACGTTTACGGCACGAGTGTTCCATCAGTTCCGACGAGTGTTACACCAGTTCCGGCATGGGGGTGGTCTTCTCCAGCAGGTACTGCGGTCGGCCGGTGAGGTCGATCAACTTCTGGGCATCGGGATCAATACCGATGTGCCGATACAGCATCGCGATGACTTCGGAAAAATGAACAGGCCGCTCCGCAATCTCTCCACCCAGGCGATCAGTCGCTCCGATGACCTGACCCGTGCGGAAACCGCCTCCGGCCAGCAGGCCACCACCGACCTGAGGCCAGTGGTCTCGGCCGGCGTCTTTGTTGATGCGGGGGGTGCGACCAAATTCGCCCCACGCCACCACGGCCACGTCGTCTGCCATGCCGCGATTGTGCAGATCTTCGATCAATGCCGACAGACCCTGATCGAACTGTGGCAGGTGAGTGTCTTTCATTCCGTTGAAGTTGTTGCTGTGAAAATCCCAGCGACCGAAGTTCAACGTGACCACTCGGCAACCGGCTTCTACCAGCCGACGGGCCATCAGAAAGTGTTCCAGATTCCGCGGGGCTCCGTCGCCGTAGCGTTTCGGATCGCCCTTGCCGTACCGCTCACGGACTGCGGCAGGTTCGTTCGAGATGTCCAGGGCATCGGCCAGAGATGTCGACGTGAGAATGTCGAAGGCCTGCTGAGTCAGCGTGTCCATGCCGGCCAACGTTCCACTGGCATCGATGTCACGACGCAGACCATCCACGCTGGTCAGCAGGGCTTTGCGATTGTCCAGCCGTGACGTGTCGATGCCCTGCAGCTTCATGTCGTTCTGCGCAGGGCCCGACGGTCGGAACGCGGAATGAGCGACTCCCAGAAATCCAGGATGTCCCGGAGAACCATACGGAGGATGTCCGGCATCCGGCGACAGGCCGACGAACGGTGGCACGGCTTCGTTTCGAGCCCCCAGTACTTTCGATGCGACACTGCCGACCGACGGCCAACCGCCAGCCGGTTGATTGGGCACCTTTCGACCGGTGTAACAAATGAACGAATCGTGAGCACCACTTGGTGAGCCATACATGCTTCGCAGCGGTACGCACTTGTCCATGATGCCGGCCAGGCGAGGCATGTGTTCACAGATGTCGATGCCTGGCACGCTGGTGGGAATCGGTTTGAACGATCCACGAATCTCTGCCGGAGCATCCATCTTCAGGTCATACATGTCCTGATGCCCGGGAGCACCACACATGTAGATCATGATGACGGCTTTTCTTGAGTTGCGAATTCCGGCGGCCTGTTCGGCCTGCAGCAACTGTGGCAAAGTTAATCCGCCAACCGCCAGCGTGCCGGCTCGAAGTATGTCGCGGCGAGTTACACCGTCACAGAGTCTGCTGGCGCGTCCGGAATTTTGATGTCCAGTGATCGATAGCACGGCGAGGATTCCAGAGAACAGAAGGCGGGAAGCATTGTGGTGGCGAAGATTCGCCGGTGGGGGGGACGAATGCCCCATACAGTCTAACACACGCATCAACCGATCGGAAATCCTGATCAGAAAAACGTAGTCTTATGCTGCATTTACCATCAAACGTGCGAACGGGGGGCACGTTGAATGCGTTGTGTCGGCAATGGCCTCATTTGGTCCAACGGTCAGCTCATCATATTCGTAAACCTTCAGTGTCCCCCAATCATACGGAAGTCCAGGGAGCCGACGATGGAATTGACTGAGCGCTGTGAGCATTCGACGGAGGTCAAGACGCCGCTTTCCGAAATCAGGTCACGTGAATGGCTCGACTATTTTACGCGCAACATTCAGCATTTACTTGATGTTCCATGGCATCTGGGCCGCGAGTTGTCTGACGAAGACGTTGACGCGATATCAGCATCCGTTCAGGGGTTTCAGCTCGGTGAAAGCTCCGAAGGAAAACACCTGGTCCGTTGTGCGAAGATGCATTCGGAGACGACGTGTGACCCGGATTATTATGATGCCATCAAGTTGTTTATCAGGGAGGAACAACGGCACGCATGCGATCTCGCACGGTTCCTCGACCTGAACGGAATTCCCACAGTGAAGGCCGCGTGGCCGGACAGTGTGTTTCGGTTTCTGCGCCGAGGGGCGGGGTTGGAACTTTCTATTGCCGTTCTTGTGACTGCCGAAATCATTGCTGAGGTGTACTATCCTGCGCTTCAGGCGGCCACGAACTCGGTTGTTCTGAAAGCCGTCTGCGACCAGATTATTCAGGACGAAACGCCGCATGTGCAGTTTCAGTGTGAACGGCTGGCGATTCTGAGGTCACGACGATCGTGGCTGGGTGGGTTCATGACCTATGCCGCACAGCGTTTTCTTTTCTTTGGAACGTGCTTCGTCGTCTGGATGAAACACGGCCCGGTCTTTCGTCGCGCAGGACAGGGATTCCGGACGTTCTGGAAAACCGCGTGGGAGGACTATCACGTCGCCGAGTCGATTATGCGAAGAACGCCGAACTGATCAGTTCCTGATGATGCGAGCCAGCTGTCCTGCGCGATAAAACTGGTTCCTGCCAACGGACTTGCAGCGGGCCCAGCTGTCGTCCATTCCCTCCGCCGTCATACGCCGATGGCATTGGACAACTGAGTGAACAGTAAATGCGATCGTTCGTGGTTGTCATTGCCAATTTCCGTGCGAACATAGATCAGGCCGTTTTCCCAGTCTTGCTCTTTTTCACGATGCGCTGACAGCACGACGAAATAGCGTCTTTCAGCATGTTCGTCGCCTGCGCCGCCAAGGATCGCTTCTTCGATACGGCATGACGTGAGGGCGTTGAACGGGACTGTCCATCGATTCTTGTCTCCTTCGAATCGCAGTGTCCGTTGAGCTCGGTCCATCTGCAGAAAACCATAATCATCAGCCACGCCTGACGTGGACTATTTTTCGGGTGAATACAGTTCAACGGCAACCAGATCGTCTTCCAGTCCACTGAATAGTGAATCCACTCGCCGCAGTATTGATGCTCTGCCCACTTTGACCGCATATGCAGAACTCACAAACAGGCCAAATTTGGTCAAGTACAGAAACCCAGCCACCAGGCCGGCGGATGCCCCTCCACCAATCAGAGATCTGTTAACGATGTCCAGTTCATTACAGTGCCGAAACAGGTAAATGCCGGCCACCACGGCCCCAGTCAGCCCGAGCAGCAACGGGCCCAAACCGATGATAAGCTGCATTCCAATCCAGACCGGGGATGCCAGTTTCTGTTCTTTACCTTCAAGAGACTTCGTTTCGATGGCCCCGATTGCTTTATGTGTATCCAGCTGCAGACCACCCTTCACCTGAGTGCGAGGATCGTCTTCCGGTGGTTCCCATTCCGATAGGCTGACAGCCAGATCAAGGCGATACCGAATCTTTGCCCGGGTCTCCAGAGAGACTTTTGGGGGTACGGCCACCAGAAGACGTCGTCGCCGTGATTAATCAGCATGCCGTTGACGGAGTAGCTCCACTCTGCGGCTCGCATTAACTCAATCGATTCGATGTCCTCAAGCTGGAAGACCGAGTGCCATGAGGTGCTCCGGTCAAAACGAATGAGTTCATGATTCGCCAGTGTGAGCACGAATGTGGTCAGACGCACCGGTAGCGTCTGCAGTTGACTTTTCGCTGTGGGGTCTCTGTGGCCGCTCTTAAGAGCGGTAACTCCAATCCGTCAAGCACCGGTCGTGATCCAGATTACCGTCATCACGTCGCCAACACTGACGGATTTTGCGTTTGCCGACGCCGTCGCGGCGAAGCTAATTGCATCCGCCAGAGTTTCTTCACAGATGTAGTCGCCCCATTCGGCGACCATGGCCTCGACAACGTTCCGCTCAGAGTGGTATTCGATGCGAATACGGTCCTGGATGTTTAAGTCGGCGTCTTTTCGAAGTTGCTGGACGTGGCGTACGAAGTCCCGTGACATGCCTTTGCGAATCAGGGCGTCGGTTAGGACGGTGCTGATGGCGATTTGAATACCGGAATCGTCTCTGCAAACCCAGTCTTCTGCCTGTTCGGTGCTGATGAGCACATCTGCCGCAGTCAGGTCAATGTTGTTGCCGTCGATGGTGATCGATACGTTTTCACCGCGCCGCAGCGGGCCGAGCACGGCGTCACCGAGTTCCGGAAGTTTGGTTCGCAGCATGCCGAGCAGCTTGCCGTACCTTGGACCGAGTGTTTTCAGATTTGGCTTGTAGCTGTAACCGACCAGGCCGTCGAGGTTGTCCTGCTGAGTTACCTGCTCGATGTTTAACTCTTCGCTGATGACGTCCGTGAGTTGGGCAATGGCAGCGGCGGTCTCGACGTCGGCGGCTGCGAATTGAAGTTCGGCCAGCGGCTGACGTACTCGAAGAGTGTTTTCCTCTCGCAGTTTATGGCCCAGTTTGACGACCAGCTGCGCGGCTGCCATGCGTCTGTTCAACGCTTCGTCCAGCAGTGATTCATCGGCCGTTGGGTACTCGCACAGGTGCACGCTGTCCGGTATGGTCGATGGGCCGGGCTGCGGAGCAGCGCTGGAAATGTCCGTGCCCGGGACAAGATTCTGGTACATGCGTTCGGTCAGGAACGGGATACACGGCGCCAGCAGTCGGCACAGCGTTACCAGGACCTCGTAGAGCGTTTCGTAGGCGGCGGTCTTGTCGGTATCGCTGGCGTCCTTGCTGCGCCAGAAGCGGCGACGGTTGCGGCGAATGTACCAGTTACTCAGATCGTCAATGAACTGAGCAGCGGCCTCACAGAATCCCGCGACGTTGTAGTCTGCGAATTCCCGGTGAGCGATTTCCACCAGCGACTGCAGGTTGGACAGTACCCAACGGTCGATTTCCGGCCGGTCCGAGATGGGCGTGTAGCCGTCGCTTTCTGATTGATGGTCGCTGTGGGCGACTCGTTGGCGCAAGGCATCCGACGGTTCGAATCCATCCGCGATGGCGTAGTCGACGAAGAACTTGTAGCAGTTCCACAATGGGATCAGAATCTGACGGCGCGTTTCGTCGGCCGGCCCGCTGGTGACCGTTGCTGTGGGAACGCCTTCTTTGGTTTCACTGATTGGGCCTTCCGGCGTATTCAGCGTGACTGGCTGATCCGCATGGCGAGTGCCGAATCTCAGGTCGGTTGCGGGATTCTGAGCAAGGTACATCCAGCGCATTGTATCGACGCCCAGTTGTTCCGCCGCTTCTTCGAACCAGATGGCTGTGCCGTCTGATTTGTGCATTGGCTTGCCCTGTTCATTCTGAACAAGACGATGGCCCAGCAAAGTGCGGAACGGCTGTTTTTCATCGGCCGTGCGAGCGCCCGCCGAGTCGAATCGCATCATTGTGGACAGCGACAGCAACGAATAAAACCAGTTGCGGAACTGGCCGGGGAAGCACTCGGTGACCAGGTCGGCCGGATACCAGTCGGCCCAGTTCAGTTTGTCGGTGCTGTAGCGCTCGTTAAAGTTCATCGTGCTGAACGGAACGATACCTGCGTCCAGCCATGGATTACCCACGTCTTCGATGCGAGTCATCAGGTTGCCGGTCTTTGGGTTGCGGATCCTGACTTTGTCAATCCACGGCCGGTGGGGCGTGTGCCCTTCAAATTCGCCCCAGCCGTCTTCGACGGTCTTTGCCTCGTTTTCATGGCCATCGGCTCGAAATGCAGCGGCGTCTTTTCGGACGCGTTCTTCCAGGCTTCCGCCGCCGTCGTCCGGCCGTTCGTGAAGTGACCCCATCACCTCAAAGTCGCCGGTTTCTTCGTCCACCCAGACGGGCAGGGCGAGTCCCCAGAATCGTTTCTTGGAAATCATCCAGTCGCTCATATTGGACAGCCATTCGACTTCGCGGCTCTGCCCGTCGATGCTGTCCGGCAGCCAGCGAATCTGGCGAGTCACGTCTTTGATTTCTTCTCGCCAGTCCATGTTGATGAACCACTCGTCGACCAGTCGAAAGACCAGTTCGTCGCCCGTTCGCCAGCAGTGCGGGTACACGTGCGGATACGTTTCCACAGCGACAAGCAGGCCCTTTGCCTTTAGCTTTTCAAAGACCAGTTCCGCCGTTTTCGGAACGATGGCTTCTTTGCCCGAAAAATCGCCGAAGGCATCTCCGTAGGTGCCGTCTTCCTTCAGCGGCGCGATGATGGGCATACCGATCGATGAGCCGATCCTGTGGTCGACGTCACCACAGCCGGGAGCCATATGAACAATGCCTGTGCCTTCACCCGCCACAACATGCGCAGTGCCGCGGGAATCGCGACCGCCGTCAATGACTTTGTGCCAGCCGGCACCGTTGACGCTGAGATTCTTCTCGTCAACCGGATAGCCGCCGTCCATCTGCTGAGCGGGCAGGTCGTCAAACGGACCTTCGTACGACCATCCCACAAGGTCTGCTCCCTTGACCGTTCCGAGTTTTTCGAAGCCGCCCTGTTCCTTAAAAATTTGAGCAATCGTTTTCAGCTTGCCGACGCCTTTTGGCCACTTCCATTCCGGTCGACCAAATCCGTCTTTGAACTCTGTTGCCAGGCGTTGAAAGTTCAGGTTCTCTTCTGCAAAATAATAGACGGCGTCGTCTTTGTTCGCCTTGATGCTGACGTAATCCAGATCTGTGTTCACGGCGGCACCAACGTTGCTGGTCAGGGTCCACGGAGTCGTCGTCCAGATCAGCAGGAATTCGTTGTCGCGATCCTTCAGCGGGAAGCGCACAAACACGGACTTGTGCGTCGTCAGCTTGCGACCTTCGGCGATTTCCATTTGCGAGTACGCGCTGCCGCCTCGGCCGGACCACGGCATCACGTCATGACCCTGGTAGATTTTTCCTCGATCGAAGCATTTTTTCAGGAAGTCCCAGATCGTTTCGTTGTTCTCTGTGCTGAACGTAAAGTAGCTGCCGCCCCATTCCGGATTGCCGAGTTTTTCCACCAGCTGATGCGACCTGGCGGTTTCTGTCTTTCCGCTGGGCGCAGTGAAAGTGACTTCTGCGTCCGTCCCCAGGTGTTCGGCTAGTGTGCGCAATTGACCCGGGTCGTCCCAGTCCATCCAATAGCCCAGTCGCTGTGACTGTTCCGTCTGTCGAGCCGCGAAGCGGAGGACTCGGCGCTTGCATTCGTTCACGAACTTGTCGATGCCGAATTCGTTAACGGCGTGCTTTGTACCCAGCCCCAATTGTTTCTCGACTTCGACCTCAACCCACAACCCCTGACAGTCGAAACCATTCTGGTATCGCTGGTCGTGGCCGGTCATCGCGAAGAATCGCTGGTATGTGTCTTTGTACGTTCGCCCCCACGCGTGATGCACGCCCATCGGATTATTGGCGGTGATGGGCCCATCCAGAAAGCTCCACCGCTTCTTCCCACGGTTTTTTTCTCGCAACCTGCGGAAGGTGTCGTGTTGAGTCCAGAAGTTCAGGACGAGGTGTTCGCCGGGAACGAAATTACTGTCGGAAACAGATTGAAACATGAGTCAATTGCAGTTCATGCGGCGGCACAGGCCGCGTGGTAATACGTGATGGGGTCAGAAGCGGAGGATTCTAGTTGTCTGCGCGGCGAGTCGCAAAGTGCGGCCCCGTTAACTCAACGAATTCGCACCTGATAATCCCTGGCACAGGGCTCTGCTCACCGCTGTTGGCGGAACTGCTGAGTTCACACTCGTGTCGACGGCCGCTGATTGGCAAAACGGGAGACTTATCGGGCCTCCGAAGGGCAGGAGCGGGAGTCCTTCGTGCTGCGCAGGACGGAAGTTCCGCGGAATTTTTTATGCCGCGTCCGGCCGGGCCGGGCCAATCGATTTGGCGTTGCCTTTTTCGGTTCTCTTTTTCAGGTCGAACAGACCAAAGATCTCCGATGCGTTCATGCCCAGCGAAACGTTTTCGTTGTCACCATCGCCAAGAATCGCTTCTGCCAATTCTCGTTTCTCACGCAGCACACGGTCAATACGTTCCTCGATCGTGTCTTTGCAGATGAAACGTGTCACGATCACTGGAGCAGAAACGCCGATCCGATGAGCTCGGTTGATGGCCTGATCTTCAATCGCCGGGTTCCACCAGCGGTCATACAGAAAAACGTAGTGCGCAAACTGGAGGTTCAATCCGACGGCTCCGGTACCGTAGCTCATCAGGATGATGTGTGCGTCCGGATCTTCCTTGAACTTCGCCAGAATCGGTTCGCGTTTTTTTGTCGGAACGCCACCGTGGTAGACCAGCGGGTTGAACTGTTGCAGTCGTTCGGCCAGCCAGTCGATTGTCTTCGTCCACTGACTGAACAGGATGGCCTTGCTTCCGCTGGCAGCAATTTCTTCCATGTCCGCGACCAGTCGTTCCAGCTTCGCACTTTCGTTTGTGAGGGGGTCGTAGTTTGTGATTTGCTTCAGGCGCAGCACGAGTTCGAAGACGTGCTGGACGCTGATGGAATCGCCGAGTTCATTCAGCTGAATGATACCCTCTTTTTCTGCAGTTGTGTAGGCATACTGCTGCGCCTGAGTGAGCTCGAGTTCGGCATCGCGGTCGATTCGTGGTGGCATATCCTTCATGACCAGATCTTTAGTCCGCCGCAGGATGTGTTCATCCGCCAATGCTGCCAGCTGCCTGAGGTCCGGTGAGGCCCGTGCGGGTATCACTTCCATGAATTCGAATAACGAAGCCAGTTCTTCCGGACGATTTTCGATCGGCGTGCCTGTCAGCGCCCAGCTGCGTCGACGATTGATACTTCGAGCCGCCTGAGCTGTTCGTGAGTCGCGGTTCTTGATGCGTTGAGCTTCGTCCAGCACAAGCAGATCGAATCCTGGCTGTTCGTCTTCTGGAATCTCGGGCAGATCTCGTGTCATCGCTTCATAGTTCGTGATCAGAATCGGCACGCCCGGCATGGTCCAGAGCATGCGGCGGCGAGCGCCGTTGCCTTCGATCGTGACGACGGGCAGTTCTTCCGCCCACATGCGAAATTCTCGCTGCCAGTTCGGAATCAGCGGCTTCGGACAGACCAGCAGAATACGATTGACCTGCCCGCTGCGCAGCAGCAGTCGAATGCCGGTGATTGTCTGCATCGTTTTCCCGAGTCCCATTTCGTCGGCCAGTAATGCAGAGTGCCGAGCGAACATCCACGCAATACCTTCGTATTGGTACGGGAACGGTTCGAAGGGCATGATCAGTTCCTGCCCCGCTAACCATGATTCGAGTGGCGGCTGCAGCAGGTAGAACAGACGGTCCTGCAGGGACAGCGCGTTTTTCGGTGGCTTAATTCGGGTTCGCCGTGGTTTTTCGCTGCCATCGCCGGCGGTTGTTTTTTTAGGACCGATGACCTTGAGTGCGGTCCCGTCAGATGTTGTCTCATTCTTTTCTTCCGGCGGCTGAAAGGCGGCACCTTCGGGCAGCGTCAGGCCGATGCACTTCACCCGAATGCGACGCGGCTTCCACGAAGGAACAAAATCCAGTCGCTGTTCGATGGGAATCGAAACAGTGTCGATGTGGGGTTCGCGTTTCAGTGCTGGATTGAATCCGGCACTGGCGACATCGACCGACGTGGACAGGTCAATGGTGCGTACCGCAGGTGGCATCGAACTGCCGGTGGTGGGCGGTCCCGACGATTCGTTCCTTTTATTACAGTCCTCTGGCATGTCCCGTTCAGGGGATTGGTGGTCGAGAGGAACTTGATCGCTTTCGTGCGAAATTTCGGAGGACGAGCGGGTATTACTCATCGTGTCAGTACCGTCTTGATCGTCTCGTTCAGCGCTTCGTGAACCCGTTCCAGCGGTTCCTCCAGATCTGCCTGGCCGGGAATCAGATGCAGCTGACTTTTGACGAAGCGGCTGTCATTAAGGTGGCTATTATGAAATTGCAGGTGGCGGCCACCGAGTTCAGCGGTTTCGCCTGCGGCATGCCGTGTGGGGTCGACGATCGACGATTTTTCGACCGTGCAGGCCACAGGCGTCTGAGTGTGATTGCGCAGTTCCAGCAGATCCGGATCACTGGTGACAATCAACTGCGGTTTGATCGATACGCGATCAAGCAGCGTTTTGCCAATGAGTTCGCCCAGCAGCCAGGGCCGGAGCAGGCGCCCGTAAAGAATCTCCTGCGTTCGATCCGGTTTTACAGGCGTTGTGCACTGGAACTCCAGTGGTCGACCGTTGTGATTCGTGACCAGCAGGCCTCCGACACACCCTCGGCCTTCGACTTCCACAGCCGCCATGAATCCCAGTCGTAATTGATCTGAATGTCCGCTTTTTGACATCCGTCCCGTCTTCAAAAACTCCAGCCGACCCTCCAGAGTCGAGCGTGATGGTCATGACCTCAGGTTGGGTGAGACCATGGATATGGCAGAGGCTCGACTCTGGAGAATCGAGCGACACAGGAACAAAGCACCAACCGCAGAATCTGCCGATTCGTGCCGTGGAGCCAGACCGCTCACCGAGGTCCCTCATCGACGCAACGATTGGGTTGTCTTTAACGATCGTCGGGAACGTTGGTCTGGGGTAATTGAAGTTGGGGACGGTGCACCATAAAACACGGTCATTAGAGGACCGTGCTCGCCGTAGAATCCTGGAAATCTGTGATGCGGGCGCAACTTCAGTGATGGACATACAGAGGTGCAGGCATGACAGGCGGATTATTTGTCATTCTTTCCGACTGGCTGTTTTCGTCGATCTGAATGCGCTGGAATTCCTGAACCTTTCAAACCGACTTGAACAGCGACCGCATCAGCTCAACGTTAACGGACAATTGCAGTGGAAACTTACAAGCAGAATTTCATTGAATTCATGGTTCGTGCCAACGTGCTGACCTTTGGCGACTTTACAACTAAGAGCGGCCGGAAGACTCCGTTTTTTATCAACACAGGTCGTTACCGGACGGGGGAGCAGATGAACCGACTGGCCAGCTTCTACGCTGACGCCATTCAGGCTCAGGAGGTCACATTCGATTTTCTGTTCGGGCCAGCGTACAAGGGCATCCCGCTGGCAGTGGCAATCGCCATGGAACTCAGCAGCCGAGGGGCCAATGTGCCGTTCTGTTTCAATCGCAAAGAAGTGAAGACGCATGGCGAAGGTGGTACATTGGTGGGCCACCAGCCGGCACCAGGGGAACGAGTTCTTATTGTGGAAGACGTGACCACCGCTGGTACGTCGATCCGTGAAACGGTGCCAGTGCTGCAGGCTGCGGCGGAGATACAGCTGGCGGGGCTGGTTGTCAGTGTCGACCGAATGGAACGAGGACGGGGTGAAGTCAACGCGTTGACAGAGCTGCGCGACGAGTTTTCGATGCCGACCTTCGCCATTGTGACGATTTGTGAAATTGCCGACTACCTGCATGGAAGAAAGGTCGACGGCAACGTCGTCGTGACGGACGAACTGTTTGGGAGAATCCGGGATTATCGCCAGCAATACGGCGGGACGGCCTGAGGCGGACCGCCAGCCGATTCGCGACGACGCTCTGAAACGGCGGTTTCGCTTCCGCTGGTCGCTGCGGCAATGCGCGTGCACCTACGGCATCGATACGATTGAGCAGCTCAGTCCGCCAGCGGCTGGAACATAGGTGTTTGATGCGTAGTCCATCACCATGCGATCTGCATTAAACCGCCAGCCAAGCGTTCTGATCGCTCGTTTCATCTGGGCAATCCATCCCTGCGGCAGATCATCCGCATCGCGTTTAAAATACAATGGAATGACTTCTTCAGTCAGCACACGATACAGGTCTTCACCGTCGCGTTCGTCCTGGATGTTCTGATCGGAATGAGTTCGGCCGTTGCCGATGGCGAACCCATTTTTCCCGTCGTAGGCCTCAGCCCACCAGCCATCAAGAACGGAGCAGTTCAGGCCTCCGTTCAGAACAACCTTCTGTCCGCTGGTTCCGGACGCTTCCAGCGGGCGACGTGGGTTGTTCAGCCAGACGTCAACGCCCTGAACAAGTTGCCGGCCCATGGCGATGCTGTAGTTTTCGAGCACCAGAATTCGCCCGCGAAAGGGAGCTTCGTGAGTCAGCTTGAAGATGCGCTGCAACAGTCGTTTTCCGTTTTCGTCAGCCGGATGGGACTTTCCTGCAAAAATAAACTGAACGGGACGATCGGTGTCTGTAATAAGGCGTTCCAGCAGTTCCAGATCTTTGAGAATCAGGTCGGCGCGTTTGTAGGGGGCAAATCGACGAGCGAATCCGATCGTCAGAGCCTCAGGGGCAAGCACGTTTCTCATGTCCTCAATGACGGATTTTTCGTCGCCACGGCGAGTGGCCTGTTCGACAGCTTCGCGCCGCGCGTACGTGATCATCCGATTCTTAAGCGCCTGGTGAGTTTCCCACACTTCACCTGGCGTCACGCTTTCGAAGCCGCTCCAGACTTCCGGTTCCCCGGACCGCAGGAACCAGTCCTCGGGAAGGACGCGGTCGTATAACGCTCGCATCTGCGCGGCCAGCCACGTCGGTACGTGTACTCCGTTTGTGATGTGGCCAATGGGAATCTCTTCAGCACTTCGCCACGGCCACAGACCGGCCCACATCTGGCGACTGACGACTCCGTGCAGGCTGGACACACCGTTGGCGATCCGACACATCTTCATCGCCAGGACCGTCATGCAAAACGATTCTGAACCGTTTTGCGGGTCGACACGTCCCAGAGCCATTAGACCGTGATGGTCCAACCCAATCGACTCTGCCAGTGGTCCGATGTGTTCTTCGACCAGACCGGAATCGAATCGGTCGTGTCCGGCGGCCACAGGTGTGTGTGTCGTAAACACGCAGCGGCTGGATGTTTCTGTCAGCGCCAGCGTGAACGGCAGTGCGTCGTCGTGCATGCGTTCGCGAATCGCTTCCAGGGGTGCAAACGCTGAATGACCTTCGTTCATGTGGATTACGTTCGGGACGATGCCAATGGCTTTCAACGCTCGCAGACCGCCGACCCCTAACAGCAGTTCCTGGCGGATGCGAGTCCGCTGATCGCCGCCATAAAGACGAGCGGTCAGCGTTCGATCTTCCTCTGAATTCTGTTCGATATCAGTATCCAGCAGGTACAGATTGATGCGGCCAACGGCCAGGTGCATGACCCGCGCAGAAACGGTTCCCTGCCGCGTTTCAACGGAAACGATGACCGGCCCATTGCCATTTCCCACTTGGGTCAGCGGCAGCGATTCAAGAGGCAGGCGTGGATATTTTTCCTTTTGCCAGCCGTCCTTATCGATGGCCTGTGCGAAGTAGCCTTCGTGGTAGAACAATCCGACGCCCACCAGAGGTATGCCCAGGTCTGATGCGCTCTTCAGATGGTCGCCGGCAAGTACGCCCAGTCCGCCGGAATAAATGGGAAGCGACTCGTGCAGTCCGAATTCCGCGGAAAAATAGGCGACCGGCGCCTGCCCCAGAATTCCGCAGTGCGTCGAACCCCATGTCGATTCACATGTTGTGTACTCTACGAAACGACGATATGCCCAGTGAATACGCGAGTGAAGAACAGCCTCGCGAGCTCGCTGTTCAAGCAATTCGGGAGTGTACTCGGCCAGCAGCTGGACCGGATTGTTGTGTAACTGGGCAAAACGGTCCGTGTCGATCAGGCGAAAGACTTCGACGAGTTCCGGATCCCAGCTCCACCATAGATTTGCTGCGATCTGCGAAAGCTTGTCGTGGATCGTCAGTTCGCCAACCTTGCCAATCATATGCGCAACCTCTGGTTGTTTTTGGGTTTGGCGCTAAAGTCAGAACTTGGCGCCGAAGGCCGATCAGGAAGGGAAAAAACGTCTGGTGTGCCACCCTTCAGGGCCTTCAAATCGTCTTTGTCGGCAAATGCAACTGCCACCTTAGCGAAGGTCAATAGCAGCGCGGCCGAAGTATAGCGACCGTGTGCAGACGGTCGAGCGGACTGCATTTCCGCCAACCAATGAAAATACCCGTTTCGAACGAAACGGGCATTTGGCTACACCAGCCGGGAGCGGAGACTCTCAGCCGTAACTGGCCGAAACCATCAGCGCGACAGCTTCACGTGCCGTCGTTTCAATTTGCGAGCCTTGGCACTGGCAGGACGACGTCCGTGATTAGCTTTCGTGAGTTTTCTTTGCGTCTTGGCCATTGTTCCGTGTTTCTGGAGTAAAATAGGATGCCCGGAAATCCGAGCCATTTTTCTTGTGAAACGCCGGGCCCAGTGCAGTGCAGGTGCACCCCTGTCGGTTTTCCCGCGATTCGTTGAATATGCGTTAAGTCGAGGACTCGGTACAATATCGGTGAAAATGGCGGGCGAACAGCCTGAACCTCAGGAGTTTTCACGATTCTCAGGCACTTTTACCCGTATTGGCCGTAAGTTGGCGACCGGGTCGCACCAAAACCCCTCACCAATGACCGAAAAAGTAATATTCTTCGACATCGACGGTACTCTTCTGAACACCGGCGGGGCAGGGCAGCGGGCGATGGAGCGGGCGCTGACTGCAGAGTTTCAAATCGATTTTCCGTTCGATGGAGTTCTCACCGCCGGTCGCACCGACCGTGGGATCACTGATGAAATCCTCGAGCGTTACAGCTTTGATAATACCGCCCAAAATCGTGCTCGGTTTCAAGAGGCGTATCTTGCCCAGTTGCCCATGAGTCTGCGGGATTCTCCGGGACTGCTGCTGCCGAAAATCCGCGAACTGCTGGAACAACTATCACTGCACGGGCATGTGACGCTGTCACTGCTCACCGGTAACTACGCCGAGGGAGCGTGGATTAAGCTCCGCCATTACGAACTCGACCACTTCTTTCAATTCGGTGGTTTTGGCGATCACGATGCCAATCGCAATAACGTCGCACAGGTGGCGATCGAGGTCGCGTCGAGGGAACTCGACCGTGCCGTGGACGGCAGTGAAACGATGGTGATCGGCGACACACCGGCCGACATTCAATGTGCGCAGGCGATCGGCGCGAAATGCGTCGCGGTTGCCACCGGCGTTTATTCCTCAATCGAACTCGAGCCCTACAATCCTGATCACTTGTTCGAGGACTTTGCGGACACGGACAAGGTGGTCGAACGCATTCTGGCAATGCTTTGATACAGTCGGTGAATCAAACAAGAATCCTTCAACGAACATGACTTCTGAATCTGAACAGACCGGTCCGACAAACGAGACCAATTCGCCGCCGCAGGCGCTGCCCCGCCGCGCGATTCTTTGGTTGCTGATTCATGCTGTTCTCTATCTGCCGTTTCGACTGTGGTGTCGCACCGTTGTGATTGGGCGTGAAAATATTGACAACACACGGGGGGGCATCTTCATCGTGAATCATCAGAGTTTCCTGGACCCGCTATTCGTTGGCGTACGACTGACCCGACCGCTGGCCTACCTGGCTCGTGATTCTCTGTTCAGGATACCGTTTATCGGCTGGGTCTGTCGCCTGACGCATGTGATTCCAATCAGCCGGACTGCGTTCCGAGCCAGTAGCATTCGCACGGCAATGGATCGACTCAAGCAGGGATTTCTTGTTGGAATCTATCCGGAAGGCACGCGGTCGTCAGGTGCTCCGAAGGAGTTTCGCCCTGGTTTTCTGGCGCTCGTTCGTCGAGCCGAAGTGCCTGTCTATCCGGTCGCCGTTGTCGGCGCGGACAGAGCTATGCCAAGAAATGCATGGTTTATTCGTCCGGTCAGGGTGACCGTCGTTTATGGCAAGGCATTGACAGCCGAACAGCGCCAACGATTGATGGACAACGATGCCAAAGCGAGTGCCGCTGAAATCCGGGGCATGGTCGCCAGACTGTACGAAGAAGGCCTGTATGCCTGAAGTCAAGCGTTTCAGGGCATGATCTGTGTTGCAATACCTGTTTACCGGATCT
This sequence comes from Fuerstiella sp., assembly GCA_014238335.1. Taxonomy (GTDB): domain Bacteria; phylum Planctomycetota; class Planctomycetia; order Planctomycetales; family Planctomycetaceae; genus Fuerstiella. The sequence continues at coordinate 51,132 of JABABI010000025.1, read as the reverse complement.
TCGAGATTACGTAGATTCCGCACTCTTGCAGCCGCGCCGCACGACGAACGGAATCTACTGCGATGAACGCACTTCATGCCATAACGCTGGCTCAGACACTTTCTCCTGGCACCGACGTTTCTGTATTGGAAACGACAGCTGCTGCCGGACCGCGTCAAAGTCTGATTGACGCCTCCATGAGCTGGCTGCAGTCTCACCTGACACTTAGCTGGCTGTTTGAACAGGTCGTTCAGTATGGCCCGAAACTGCTGTATGCGATTGTCGTATTTGTCATCGGTAAGTGGTTGGCAAGGATCGTTACCAGCGCAATGATTCGTGGTGCCCGAAAAGCGAAGGTGGATGAAACGCTGCTTGGATTTCTGAACAACCTGATCTACATGCTGCTGTTTACTCTGGTCTGCGTTGCTGCAGTGGAATCGCTGGGTGTCGACACGACAGGTCTCACCGCAGTCCTTGCGGCAACAGGGTTCGCCATTGGTTTTGCTTTACAGGGATCGCTGGGTAATCTTGCGGCCGGCGTCATGCTGGTCTTCTTCAAGCCGTTTCGAGTTGGCGATGTTGTTGAGATTGAGTCATTAACCGGTACCGTTGTCGAGATTCAGATCTGCAACACAGTTCTGCTGACTCTTGACAATGTACGGATCATCGTGCCGAATTCAAAGATGACGGACGGCACCATCAAGAACTATTCCGCGGAACCGCAGCGCCGCATCGATCTGGTGGTCGGATGCGGCTACAACGACAACCTGAAAGCCGTGAAGAAGTTGTTGCAGGATATTTTGGCACAGGACGCGCGCGTGCTGCAAAGTCCCGAGCCCGTCGTCGCTGTCTCGGAACTTGGAGACAGCAGCGTTAATTTCGTCGTCCGTCCTTGGGTTTCCAGCCGCGAATACTGGGCTGTGCGTTTTGATCTTACGGAGCGGATCAAGCTGGCGTTTGACGAACATGGCTTTACGATTCCATTCCCGTCGCAGGACCTGTTTTTACATCACCCTGGCGCAGCAGACGGAGCGTCAACCATCCTAAAGGCTGCGTGACGGCGGAGCGATGTCTCAGAATCTTTCTGATTATCTGAAGCAATGTCTGACCGACGATCGTCTGCAGCGTTTTGACGAAGTCGTGAAGTTCCGCACACGTCATTTGACGGTCGTTCTGGAGAATGTCTATCACGAACATAACGCGAGCGCTGTCCTGCGGACGTGCGATTGTCTGGGCATACAGGATGTGCATGTCATTGAGTCGCAGAACAGTTTTGCTCCGAATCCCGAAGTCGCCCTGGGGGCCAGCAAGTGGTTGACAGTCCACAACTATCGATCGGATTCGGAACCGTCGAATGACTCGCAGCTGAACGTCTCAGTTGACTGCATTCGTCATCTAAAGGAAGAAGGGTTTCGCGTCGTGGCCACGTCGCCTCGGCAGGACAGTCTTCCGTTGTCCGATGTGACGATTGATCAGAAAACTGCGATTGTTTTTGGTGCGGAACAGATTGGCGTCAGCGACGAAGCGCTTTCAGAATCAGACGATCTGGTTCACATCCCGATGTACGGGTTTACGGAGAGCTTCAATGTTTCGGTTTCTGCTGCCGTCATACTGCAGCCCCTGACCACGCTGCTGCATGCATCAGACATTGACTGGCAGCTCACAGACACGGAACGTGGCGACTTGATCGAACGCTGGGTGCGGCAGAGTCTCGGTTCTACGCTGGCACCGCTCATCCGCCGATTTAATGATGAACAGGGACGACTCTGACGGGATGCTCACTGGACTGGTCCGTCGGCTTCACGTCTTACGGCTCTGCGGTGGCGCCGTGGCCGGGATCTGTTCCATGGCCCAGCCAGCGGCTTCACGGACGACGTCTGACACGTCTTCCAGAAGTCGGGTCAGTTGCGGAATTGCTTCCCGGCATCGCTGGTTGCCGGCGACGATCGCGGCATTCCGCACGATCGTGTCACGGCCGGTACGTTCCAGCGCCGTGCCGGAGAACTGCCGCTGGAACCCGTCTTCGTCCATGGAAAGCAACTGCAGCAGGTCGGGCGTGATCAGGTCGTCACGCGGTTCGAATGCCGTGTCGCTGTGGTTCGGGGCGAATCGATTCCAGGGGCACACTTCCTGGCAGATATCGCAGCCAAACAGCCAGTCGCCGATGCCGCTTCTAAGGACTTCGTCAACCGACTTGTCTCGCCGTTCGATCGTCAGGTAGCTGATACACCGGTTGGAATCAAGAACGTGCGGTTCCGGGAATGCGTCGGTGGGGCAGGCTTGCAGACACCTGGTGCACGTTCCGCAGTAGTCGCCTTCGAAAGGCTGGTCGTACGTCAGTTCAGCGGTTGTCAGTATGGCTCCCAGAAAAAACCAGCTGCCAATGCTGCGACTGATCAGCATTGTGTTCTTGCCGACCCAGCCGATGCCTGCCAGTCTGGCGAAGTCGCGTTCCAGCAGCGGTGCCGTGTCGACGACCACTCGAGTGCGTTCGTCCGGCCACGTTGTCCGAAGCAACATCGCCAACTCTTTCAGCCGGCGGCGCAGGAGAGTGTGGTAGTCCTCAGAACCCCATGCATAACGGGCGATGCGAGGGGTTTCCGGCTGAGGACTTTGGTTATGGTAGTTCATCGCCGCGACAATCACGCTGCGCGTGTTGGGAAGAACTCCGTCCGGATGATGGTAAGCGTCTTTGCGGCGTGCGATCCAGTCCATGTCTGCTGCATGACCGCTGGCAATCCATTCCAGCAGGGGATGATATCCTGGTGGCGCAACGGCTGGTGTGATTCCAAGGTGTTGAAATCCCAAACCGGCTGCGTTGCGTTTCAGCGTTTCCGTGACTTCGCTTATCTGATGCAACCGAGCGTTCAACGGGCATTCCTTCAAATCGCACGGAACACCAGGCAGAAACAGGAAGCTCCGGCGACACCGTTCCGTCGGACCACGTGAACGGTGTCTGTACAGTACTACGATACGCGTGTTCCGTCTGCGAATCTTACAGCGGTACCTGCGCGGTTTACGCCATTACCGGTTGATACCGACGTAGAAGCTGAAGATTCGTTCGTCGTCGAAAGGGCTGCTCTTGATGGGGAAACCGAAATCGAAGGCCAGCGGGACCGGCCCCATGGCGGGTACGACGACTCGCAGGCCGACACCGACCGTCACGCGGAAGTCGTCCACCGACACGTCACTTTCCACTGTGCCCACATCAGTGAAAGCAACAACGTTGATCATGTCGTCTGCGGTCACAGGAACGCGGTATTCCACTGTGCCCAGCATCTGCCAGGTACCACCGACCGCAACACCGCCGACTCGCGGTGTTACACCTCGGTAGGCGAAACCACGAAACGACTGAAACCCGCCAGCGTAATATTTTTCGAAGATCGGCGTGCTGTCACCGCTCCAGCCGAGGCTTCCGGCAAAGGTCATCACCTGTTGTCCACTGCCGTCCGATCGTTGGTGCATCGTTATGTATTGCCGCATTTCTGCATCAAATCGCGGGTAGTTGAAGTCTCCAAAAGCCTGTTCATAGGCCAGGTCAACAAAATGTCCTTCTCCTGGCATCAATGTAGAGTCACGGGTATCGTGAGCTACGGACGTTCGGAACGTGGACAGGAAATTGTTCCCCACCGCACTGGCCAGGGAAGGAGGCGTTGGTACGGTGACGCGAGTGATTTCCACATCTTCCAGGCGAAGTGCTCCGTTGATGGACCATTCAGGGGTGAGCTGCTTACCGAGGGCGACGCGGCCTCCCAGACGGGTTTCGTCCCAATCCTGATAGAAACGGTTAAAATAGAACGCGCTCACGCTCAGGCTGTAATCGGTATACAGGAAGTAAGGATCCGTCCAGCTCACGGCGTATCGGCTGACCTGATCTCCCGGTGCCGCTTCCGCACGAAATCGCTGTCCACCACCTCGCCATGCGCGACCTTCAATGATGTCGGCGAATGTTCTGGGAGGCGCGAACAGGTTGAAGTTGCGTTCGTCCCAGACAAAGGATCCAACAATCCCGGCGTCGCTGTTTACACCGGCACCAAACATCAGACGTCCGGTACGGCCTTCAGCGGCGTCAATGTTGATGTCAACCCAGCCAGGTGGCAGTGCTTCGAACTGATTGTTGTACGGACTGCCCTCCAGCATCGCGTTGCCCCGACCTGGGTCCGGGTAAAAATCGCCCTGCGGACTCTGACCCCGCACGACGACATCGTCGTGCGATACGACCGGGAACGACGATACGAGCAACGACTTCTGCGTCCGGTAGAACATGTCAGCCGGTCGAGTTGTTCGATAATTGACCACCGACGGCATGTTGGGATCGTGCAGCAGGGACACCTGCTGATTTGCATTCTTCACAGACGTCTGTGGTTGTTCCTGACGCGGCTGCTCTGACGCCCCGGCCGGCGTCGGGAAAGTATGTCCCCCGGGCGTTTTCGTTGAACTGGAGATAGGTTTCGAGACGTCAAAAAGTTGTGTCCACGTCGGCGTATAGCCTGCTCCGGTCTGACCACGAATGGTACGAGACATGGATGCCGGCATGGTCTGGTTTGGGTCAACGGGAATGACCTCGACCTGAACACCCTCAAAAAGTCCGCTGCCGTTGATGCGGCTTCGCCCTCGACGAATTAGTTTTGGATTGGCCAGATCGCCGGGTTCCATCTGGAACTGATTCAGGGGGACGACTTCCATGGTGTGGGGATGGTCGCCCTGCAGACTTGGGTTGATATTTCGAACATATCGCGGTCGGTCCTCATCGATTTCAAAGACCAGGTCCAGCTCACCCGCTTTTTCCGTAAACTGTGGCACAGGAATCACTGATGCAAAATAGTGGCCGCGGTCACCGTACTGGTCCAGCATGTTTTGTACATCTTTGGACAACGGCAGCGAATTGAAGTATTGGCCGGGTCGCAGATGGGCATTCTGTCGCAGTTGTTTTCCGGAAAGAACATTATTGCCGTTCAGAGTGACGTTGCGGATCCTGAAGGGAATGCCTTCGTTGATCGTGTACAGAATCTTCACGCTGGAACGATCCCGTGAAAACAGCGGCTTCGCTGTAACTTCGACGTCGAAGAAACCCAGACTGCGGTAGTACTGCTTCAGGCTCGTGATGTCCTGCGGCATAGTTTCCGGTTTGAACAGTCCTCCAAACAAGCCGAACAGGGCTTCCTTGGTTTCCAGCTTGGTTCTCAGGCGACCGGCAGAAGGCGAGAGACCGACAGTACCATCCTGCGACTTGCGCCCCGAAATCAACGACGTCAGCTGAGAGTTGATGTCGCCGGCTCGCTGCTGACCCTCAAAGCGAAATTCCCTGTGCTGGACACGAACCTTGGGTCCTTCGTTAATGCGAAATATGACGTCCCGGTCAGACGGATCGGCTCCCTTTTCGAGCGTTACCTTTACATGATTGAAGCCGCGTTCCCTGTATTCCTGCTCGATGCGATGGACGGCGTCACGGTTGGCCATATGATCGAAAGGACTGCCCTTTTTCAGGTTCGTCCACGACGCGAGTTCTTTGACTTTCAATTTCTTAATGCCACGGTATTCGACACGCCGCACGATTGGTCGTTCGTGCACTGTGAAGATCAGCACGGTGCCGTCATTTGTTTGTTCAAAGCGTTCATTGACGTTATAAAACCAGCGCGTACTCATTAGGTTCCGTTTGTCTTCACGAACCTGCCGATTGGTGACGGGGCGCCCTGGTTGTGTCGTAATCTTTGCGACGATGGCGTCTTTCGGAATTGTTTCGTTTCCTTCGATTCGTATCGCGACGACAGTCTCCGGAAGTTCCTGCGCGCATAGCGGAAGGACGGCCCCAATGATCGTTGTCAGCAGCACAGCCACGGCGCGCAAACATGCCAACGCTGTTCCGACTGACTGCGGTCGTTGTGACGACGAAGACTGATTGCTTCTCATGGAGCTATACCTGGAACCGCCTCTGCGAGTGAGTGACGATTGGAGGAGTCTGAGCGATTGAGCCAACCGACTGCAGGGAGTGAGAGAGGTGTTTGACAGGCGGACACGGACGTGGTCAGCAACGAAATTGCTGGAGGAGAGAGGAGAGACGCTTCCAGAGAAGAGCCCGGAGTACCGTAGCAATAACCGATTCCGGCGAACGCCTCAATATGAAGTCCGGGCCGCACCCTGACCGCACGTCTGGCACCGGCAGAATCTGCCGAATCCCGGCTTGGCATGCCTGGTAACGAAAAAACGCGGCGAATTCTCTGTAGTGCAGTCCGCCTGCCTGCACGAGACCGCCACATGCTGGCAGCGTGCACAACGACCTGGACGGGTTTGGCAGGCTGTCAGTTTCAGGATCGTTGAAAAACACTGCCGAACTGCCGAGGGTCAGGAGCTTCGGATGGCGGGAAGTCACGGCCGTTGACCGTGTATTCCGTAATATCCACGAACTCACTGCCTGCATCCGAACTTTCATACGACGCCATCAAAACGACCATCGTATCCCAGGCCATCATGGCCCCCGACTGCGGGTAACGATCGGATTCCAGAACGCAGTCGACGGCGTCGCTCATTTCGTTGACGTAGCCATGCGAGTAAAACTGATTCGGTCGCGGGAAACTTGTTCCCTGTGCTGTCGGCAGTTTTTCACGCACCAGTAGATTGCCGGCATTGGTGGCATCGGGCAAAAATAGCTCGTTTTCGTTGTTTGGGTTGACTCGCAGGTCGTACTGAGCAAAGTCGGTGATGACCGAGAATTCGTTTCGAATTCCGCTAATACTCAGATCGTGTCCAATCACCTCCGCGATGGTGTCGTCTTCGAAGACCACAGTGATTCTGCCGAAGTCATCGACGTTCTGCATGACTCGAAAGTGTTCACCGCTGCTTTCGGGCTGATGTTTCAGAATCTGCATGGCCGCCGCGGAAACTCGCGCTGGACGAATCGGCCCGGTGCCGTTCAGAATGCCTTCCACCTGTTTTAGATACAAAGCGGGTCCCAGCGGATGACAGGCCTTGTTGAACAATGCACCGCCGCCCGATTTGGACGGAGTGTCATAAGCCGGAGCGTGAGAACCCTGATGGGCACAGACGCCTCGCTGATAAAGAACTTTACCTTTGCCGTTGCTGTGAGCCTCGATCAGCAGCTCCACAATTCCCTTGATGCCGTCGAAGTAGACGAAGTCTTCCGCGTACAGAAGTTTCGAACCACCCGTTCGTACGGTATCAAGAACCTCAGTGAGATAAGCCATCGTCTCACGTTTTCGAGTACCGGCGTCTGCCGTTCGACCGTCCGGATAACCCGGCCAGATGACCGGCGGTTTCTCCAGCACGATCACAGGAACACCGGCCCCGGCGGCTTCCACGCTGTACGGACCATGAGCGAAGTTAGCACAGCAAATGTTGTCGATGTCCGGGCGTGCGCTGTCCAGCATTTCCTGGTGCGTGGCGTAGGCGTGCCGGATATTGTGTTCTTCAGCAAACCGCTGAGCATTTTCCAGGCGTCCTGAGACAACGCCGCTCAGGTCAATCTGAACACCGTTCTTGTGCGGCATCATCGAATACGTACGCACGGTGTAGTCGCCGGCGAAGCCCGTCCCACTGATCGCAACTTTGAGTTTCTTCTGACTCATGGTACACCGAGTTGCGTTCTTTCAGCGAACATCACTCGTCGACTGACGGAATGTCGGAGTTTGTACATTGAGCCACGGCGTCGCGACTATTGTCTCCGCGGCTAATGCCCGGATTATTCTGACGTACCCGATGGCAGGCCGTGGTTCTCGCTCACTGAACTGTACGTCCACCATGACACAAACGACATGGCCAGAACCGTGTACAGAAACAGTAACGACAACATCTTTCCGATGGCGGAACCCGCGACCACATCGTCGGCCTCAAACTGCTGGACTTCAATCGCTGTGAAGAGAGGTTCGTCGACTGGAGTGGCTGATTCTGTCATGGCTCAAGAATATGCTTAGGCAAACGGTAAGATTTCAAGTGGTTGCGAGCGACAAGCATAGCTCTTGTCGGCATGCAGGTCGAATTGAGGATGGCCGTTCCACACACTTTTTCAAAGTCCGGAAGCGCTTTCTGTCACGTTTTAGTGCGGTATCTGCGATTCGAGCAATTCCTGGAGCAGGTTGTCAGTCGGGTGAGGGTGCCCCTTGTATTGCCGAAACCCCTCACCATGCGCGACCTCCCGGTCTTTTCCTCGTTCTTCGCTCCAGCGTCGGCAGGCGTCCAGGTATTCATCCATGCCGTGTTGACGGCGCAGCCATTCACGCTGACTGGCATGACAGGCGAGAGATTCGATCTTGGTTTCGAAGTGTTCCGACACGTCGACGATGAAGTCGACGGGATGACGGTTCCCGAAATGGTCGGACCCTTCAATCGCGTCAACGTAGTACAGGTAGGGAATCTTCTGCATGGGTGGGGCCGGATCCCACTGTCGAGTCTTATAATTCGGGACTGAGGCGTTGAAGCAGGCATCACGAACCAGCATGCTGGTCATTTCGTGATCATGCATGTAATCGACCGGTGGTGCGGTCAGGATTACGTCCGGGGCCGTACGACGCAGGTATTCTGTCATGCGACGTCGGCTGTCGTTGTCGAAACAGATGGACAGGTCTCGGAATTCAAGGCACGCATATTCTGCTCCGATCACGGCCGCCGCTGCTGTTGCTTCAGAGCGTCGAACAGCCGCGATTTCGTCCTGTGACAGTTCCGCACTGCCACAGTCACCGGGTGTCATCGTCGCGACAGAGATGCGACAGCCGAGTTCCTTCAGCCGCAGTAAGGTGCCGGCGCACTGGATCTCGATGTCATCGGGATGGGCATGTATCGCGGCAACGTGAAGATTTACGGGGCTTATGCTCATTAAGAAAACTACCTTGTCCTTGTGAAACCGCTGATGGGCGCTGTCAAATCATTTCCAGTCCGTCCATCGTGCCCGTGGATGATGCGAATGAGTCGGTTTCCAGACCGAGTCGCTGAAGCATCGAGACGAAGAGCTTTGGCAGTGGATAGTTGTTGGCCTGATCGAAGGCCAGATGCTGGCCATGTTGGAAGCCGCCTCCGGCCAGCATGATGGGCATGTTTTTCGTGTCGTGACTGCTGGCATTACCAAGATTCGAACCGAACAGCACCATCGTATTGTCCAGGAGTGACGAACCTGCTTCCTGCGATGAGGCAAGCTTTCCGAGAAACCGTGCCAGAGCATTCACGACTTCTGTTTCAACAATTGTCAGCTGAGCGATCTTTGTTGGATCCTTCGCGTGATGCGAAAGCATGTGGTAATCCGTGTCGACTCCCTGAATGACCGGAACCGCATTCATGCCAGTGTCGTAGAATGTGATAAATCGCGTGGAGTCCGTTTCGATGGCCAGATGCATCATGTCATACATCAGGTCAATGCGTTCGATCATCTTCTTGCGGTCCAATTCGTCCTGTGGTGGATCGACGCCCACGTTCGGCCGGGGACGCTGTTCCCAGGCCTGTGCTTTTACGAGCCGTTTTTCCGCTTCACGAACGGCAGTGAAGTACTGATTGATCTTGTCGCGATCTCGTCCGCCCAGACGCTTCTGCATTCGACCGGCCTTGCCCAGCACGACATCCAGGACACTCTGCCCGTCTTCCAGTCGCTGAATCTGTTTCGCCTTTGCACTGGGCTTGCCTTCCAAAAACAGCTGTTGAAAAACCTGAGACGGTCGCACTTCGGCTGGGATTTCCACGCCTGAACGTGACCACGAAAGGCCCGGTCCCGAAATTGTCAGTGCGAGTGAGCTGAACCGTGTTTCCGCACCCAGCTGTTCGGCGGCGAATTGATCAAGTGAGATGGAATTCTTAAAGCCCGCGCTGTTGGGATGTTTGGCAGCGGTCAAAAATGCCTTTCCCGACTGGTGTCCACCACCTACGTCCGGGTGTGAAGCCCCGGAGATGAACGTGAATTGATCACGGAATGTTTCGACAGTTTTCAGGTAGGGCGGCAGTTCATAGTTTCGACCCGCCGTCGCGGGAATGATATTCGGCGCGTGCAGACCGAGTCCGACGTTGACAGCCACCATGCGCCTGTGCGGCGACGTCTCCGTGGCGAATGCTTGCGGTTGCATGGCATCCAGAAACGGAAGTCCGACCGCAACGCCGGAGGCACGAAGGAATGTCCGTCTTGAAGGTGTAGTCATTTTATGGTCTCCGAAACATCTCACTCTGCACGATTTCGTGAATCAGCGTGCGGAAGCCGTAGTCCTCGCGAGCTGCACTTTTTACGATTTCCTGAATGTCCTGTCGGTCCGAAAACCCGAGCCGTCGCCCCAAGGCATATGTCACCAGTTTTTCTGTCAGGCCGGTTGCGATCGCGTTGCTCCGGCTGAGCAGTAGTTGTTTGAATTCTCGAATGTCGCCGAACGACTGACCATCGGAATTTTTTCCCGTGGCATCTACGGGAAGTCCCATGCGGTAGCGGACCCACGCAAACGTGATCGGGTGCTGCGAAAACCCAGGGTGATCGCCTTCGCCAAGCGTTCGATACCTGTCGCGCCATCCGCCGATCACATCAAAACTTTCCAGCGCGAATCCGGCGGGGTCGAGTTTATCGTGGCACACTGCACACGAATCGTCATTGCTGTGTTTGGCGAGCTGTTCCCGCAGAGTCGTGGCACCTCGTATGTCGGGCTCGACGGCCGGGACGTTGGAGGGCGGGGGCGGAGTCGGCTGCCCGAGAATGTTTTCCATGACCCAGACGCCGCGCAAAACCGGTGACGTGTTTGTTCCGTTGGCCGTGACCTTCAGCACGCTGCCCTGAGTCAAAACGCCGCCGCGAACGCTGTCAGGTGGCAGAGTGACCTTCCGGAAATTCTGACCCTGGATATCGGGAATCCGGTAGTGTCTCGCCAGACGCTCGTTAACGAACGTGAAATCCGACTCGATGAACGTTAGCAGACTAAGGTCGTGGTCCAGTACTTCGTGGAAGTACCGCTTCGTTTCTTCGATCATTGACAGTCTGAGCAACTCGTCGAATTCCGGGTATAGATTCATATCGGGTTCGGTGAAATCGATGTCTCGCAGGTCGAGCCACTGTCCGACGAAGTTGGTCGTGAAAGCTCCCGCTTTTGGATCTGTCAGCATTCGTTCCGCCTGTTGCCGCAGGACGTGCGGTTCGTTGAGTCTGCCTTCGTTGGCCAGGGAAAGCAGTTCGTGGTCCGGCATAGATGACCACAGAAAGTACGATAATCGCGATGCGAGTGCATGCTGGCTGACGACCTCGCGACCTGGTTCGTCAAGGAACAGGAATTCCGGCGAGCACAGGACACCCTTCAACCCCAGTCGCAGGGCATCGTCGAACGGCCGGTCTGCGTTCAGCGCCGAAGCGACAAGGCGGACGTAGGGCTTAAGTTCGCCGTTATTTGTTGGGCGGCGAAACGCCTGCGGAAGGAGTCGCCGCAGAATCGCTGTTGCGTCGTCCAGCGTTCCTGTTTTCACGTCGATGTCACCCAGCAACCGTTTACGGCTGCGTGGAGGCCACTCTTCCAGCGGACCTTCAATGGTGATGTCGCCGATTTCGATGCCCGGTTCCGGATACGTATTCGCGTCTTTGCGAGTGTCCCGTGTTCCATAACACTTTGGCTGATAAGTTCCGCCGTCTTCAACCAGCCGATCTGTGAATTCAATCGTTGTCCATTCATCAGGCAGGATGTCGTAGTAACCCACCAGGTGTTTTTCGCGTCTGCCTACAATCGTGTCGCCACCATAAATTCGCAGCGTGACTGGTTTGTTGCTTTGAATGGCTCTCGCTCGAATGGTGCCGCGATAGGTGCCGGCTGTGGGACGTAGTCTGGCCAGGTTGACCAGGTTGGTGGGGCAGTAATTGGACTGGAAGATGATCAGTCCGTCTTTGGTCTGGCGAAACATTTTCCCGATGTGATTCGTCAGGCGAGGCGTGCCGTCGTGATTCGTCTGATCAAGCAGATTCGTTTCATGTTGGATCCGCTTTGGCGGCTTTGGCGGACCGAAAACTGCGTCGAGCGTTACGTCGGCGGCGATCAGATAAGCCTGGGCCGCTTCCGGGGAAACCGCAAGTCCTTCGCCGACGTTGTCAAATCCGGACATTGACGCGTCCTGTGGCAGGTGGGCCTTCACATTGACGTACACGTCGAACAGATCACGCACGCTTTTTTCGTATTCGTTCCGGTTGAGGCGTCGCAGAACGACGTCGTTGCGTGCGTGATCTGCCTTCGTTAATGCTGCCGCGAGTGTTGCGAGTGCTGCGGACTTTGCTGCAACGGCAGGTCGGGGCTGATCCTCCGGCGGCATCTCTCCGGCCGACACGCGATCATGAATTAGCACCCACCGACGCATGACTTCCGCGTCGGTCAGGTTGGTGCTGAGTCCTGTCAGGTCCAGTCCGCCGTCGGCTTCTGCGCCAGTGTGGCAATCCATGCAGTGCGTCTGGAGGAACGGAAGTAGTCGGTCCTGGGAACTCGGGGCGTCAGACGCGACGGCCAGTCTGTTAAAAACAAGGCAGGTTACGATGACAGCCAGGACCACAGGCTGCGGCGTCGAATGTGTCTGCGACAGCCGTCTGCAGAGCGGACCAGTGAACCGGTCGACTGGATTCATGTGGCCCATTCTTTCGCGAACCAAAATGAAAGACTCGTTGCAATGACTCATGAAGTGTGCCATTGCCAATCACTCTTTGTCAGCGTGCACGAAATCGTCGAACTCTGACGGTGAGAAGACAACCTGCCCACGCATATACTATCCTGGGACAGAAGTCATTGAAACCAGGTGAAAGTGACGATCCGCTGTAAGTCATTGAGGAAACGTGAGAATCATGCTCATGTTTCTTCGACGAATTGATATTATCGATGTGCAACTTTGCTGTTTCCATGTCCGATGTGATATCCGCTCCAATGAACAGTCGTTTGTTTTTTCTTAGTTGCGGGCTGGTCGTGGTGATATCTGCCACGGCCGATGAACGTGATGATCCCAGTCAGCAACGCTCAGTCAGTAACCACTTTTTTGAAACGAAAATCCGGCCGGTGCTGGCTAAGTACTGCTACGAGTGCCATTCGGCGGCGAAGGCAGAAGGCGGACTGCGGGTTGATTTTCGAACTCTCGTTCGCAAAGGAGGAGATCGCGGCCCCGCGGTCGTGCCGGGCCGTCCGGAGGGCAGTGTGTTGCTGACGGCAATCTCGCATACCGACCCGGATCTGAAGATGCCTCCGAAGGGAGCGAAGCTTTCCGATTCGATCGTCGCGGACTTCAGAAAGTGGATCGAAACGGGGGCTCCCGATCCGCGTGACGGTACGGATGCGGATCGCTCGTTCACCGGGCTCGACGCTGCCAGAAATTATTGGGCCTATCAACCGCCGACTGTTTCGAAACCTCCTGCCGTTGAGGATGTGGACTGGCCACGGAGTGATGTCGATCAATTTGTTCTGGCGATGCTGAATGAGAACGGCATGCAGCCATCAGGCGATGCGCAGCCTCGGACGCTGTTGCGGCGGCTGCATTTCGATCTTGTCGGACTGCCACCATCACCTGCCGCCAGCGATCACTTTCTTGCTGCCCACCAGCAACACGGATTGGATGCTGCATTGACGCAGGAGGTTGATGTGTTACTTGGATCGCCCCGATTTGGTGAACGATGGGGACGTCACTGGCTGGACGTTGCTCGGTTTGGCGAGTCGAGTGGTGGCGAGTCGAATATTTCTTTTCCATACGCCTGGCGATACAGGGATTACGTGATCGAAGCGGTCACAGCGGACATACCCTTCGACCGATTTCTGACCGAACAGATTGCAGGCGACCTGCTGCCATTCGACAATGATGCAGAACGAGCTCGGCTGTTGACCGCGACTGGTTTTCTGGCTGTCGGTACGAAGAACCTTGGCGAAAACAACGAGCAGAAATTCAGGGCGGACATCGTGGACGAGCAGATCGATTCACTGACGCGTGCCGTCATGGCCAGTTCCGTTGCCTGTGCTCGCTGTCATCACCACAAGTTTGATCCATTCATGATGGAGGACTACTACGGGCTGGCTGGTGTGTTCGCGAGTACCGAGACATTTTTCGGCACGTTCACATCGCCCGCCAACAACAGGAGCGGCGATCCGCTGGTGCTGCCGCGAGTTTCCGGTCAGAAGATTCTTCATAAGTCCCTGTCGCCGGAGAAATTTGAAGAGCTGAAGGCGAAGTTCGCTGTGTTGGAAGCAGAACGTTTGGAGATTGAAGAGTCACAGAAAGCTGCGTTTGCCGGCAAGGAGCCAAAGAAACGATTCACTCTGCGAGAAGTTCTGGCCAACCTTTGGGGGCGAGGGCCGGTTGAAGGCAAGCTGGAAACTCTTGATGACAAAGGCCAGGCGCTGCCGCTGGCCATGGGAGTCCTTGATGCGGAAGAAGTCCTCGACGTGCGGTTACTGGTTCGGGGTGAACTCGGCCGCGAAGGGGAAGTTGTTCCCCGAGCCTTCCCGCGAGCACTGCCAATTGCCGGAACACCGTACATTCCCGCGCAACAAAGCGGGCGTCTGGAATTGGCCCAATGGCTCACCAATGAAAAGCACCCGCTGACCACTCGAGTTTTCGTGAATCGTGTCTGGAAACACCTGTTCGGAAGAGGGATTGTCGCCACTGTTGACAACTTTGGAAGCACGGGTGAAGCCCCCAGTCATCCGGAGTTGCTGGATACTATTGCGGTGGGTTTTATCAGCGACGGCTGGTCATTGAAGCGGCTTGTTCGGTCCCTCGTCCTGTCACGCACCTATCGCCAGGCATCTGCGTACAATGCCGACGTGTTTCAGCTGGATCCGGAGAATCGTCTTCTGTGGAGAATGCCAAAACGGCGACTGGAGGCGGAAGCCATTCGCGATGCCATGTTGGTTGTCGCCGGCGAACTGGACGAATCACGGCCGGATGGATCTCTGGTTGCCACGATGATCGGTGACAGGCCGATTTCGCTGATCGGACTGAATCGGAAACTGCCAAAGGATCTGGACGGGGCCGTGTACCGTTCCGTGTATCTGCCGGTGATTCGCGACCGTCTGCCCGATGTGCTGAATCTGTTTGACTTCGCCGAACCCAGCTTCGTGACCGGTGATCGAGAGACAACCAACGTGCCCGTGCAGGCATTGTATCTAATGAACAGTTCCTTCGTGCAGGACCGGGCGAAGCAGCTGGCGGCGCGATTGGAACGAGAAACGTCGCAGGACGAAGAACTTGTTCAACGAACGTTTCTGCTGTGTTTCGGCCGCGAACCGGATGCTGAGGAAAAAGATCGTTCGCTGGCATTCCTTGGCCAAAACATTCCTGCAGTCAGTGTCGAGAATACCAACCGTGACCTGACGGTACTAAGCTTCTGTCAGGCGATGTTGTCCACCGCCGAATTTCGGAATCTGGATTAGACGGCAGTTTCAAGACCGTTAAATACAAGTACGAAGTGCGAGTGAGTGAATCAAACTCGCGAGAAAATTATGGCGGTAGCTCACTTGCTGGCGCTGCGTGCTGGTATTGAAACCACTTCTAAAACGTTTCATTGTTATGATTTTCAGGTGCGTCTCTTGAAGAACGTGTTCAGGTCATTTCTTTATGTCTAACTCATTCTCGCGCCGCGACACTCTGAAATCGCTCTCATCCGGTTTTGGTTATCTGGCTTTCGCCGGTCTTGCTCAGCAGTCCGCGGCATGTGATGCCGCGCCGTCGGACAGCAGTCTGGCGGCGAAAGCCACTCATTTCCCCGCAACAGCGAAACGGGTCATTTTTCTTTCTATGAGCGGCGGCCCGTCGCACGTCGATCTGTTTGACCACAAACCGGCGCTGGCCGATCACGAAGGCCGGAAGACTGCCGATAGTGTTCTCGCCGGAAACAAGGGGCTGATGGCGTCACCGTTCAACTTCGCACAGCACGGGGATTCTGGTCTGTGGTTTTCAAAACTCTGTCCGAATCTGGCAAAGCACGCCGACGACCTGTGTTTCATCCACAGCATGCACACAGATCTGCCGAACCATTCGCAGGCGTACATCCAAATGCACACCGGCAGCTTCCAGTTCACTCGACCTTCCCTGGGAGCATGGTCGCTGTATGGGCTGGGCACCGAAAACAGCAACTTGCCCGGATTTATTACGCTGAATCCGCCATCGGGAAACGGCGGAGCTCGAAACTACGGCAACGCGTTTCTTCCTGCCGTCTATCAGGCGACAAAGATCGGCACGAATCAGATTCCCGAGTTCTATGCCAAGATTCTGGGAGTCGACCAGGAACCTGGCGCACAACTGCGAAACATGGAGAATGCCCTGTTGAGTCCGAAACAGCAACGTCGGCAACTGGATCTGATTCGTGACTTGAACGCTCACAAACTGAAACGGGATGTTTATCACCCGGAGGTCGAAGGCGCGATCGAATCGTTTGAACTTGCGTTCCGCATGCAGGGCGAAGTGCCGCAACTGCTCGATCTGTCGTCCGAAACTGAGGCAACGTTGAATCAATACGGAGTCGGGGCTGGTCAGCCGACGGATCGATTCGGCCGTCAGTGTCTGCTGGCTCGCCGCATGGCCGAAGCGGGTGTGCGATTCATTGAGTTGACGGCACCGATTGGCTGGGACCATCACTTTCTGCTGCAGACGGCTCTGCCGGAATCCTGCGAAGCGACCGATCAGCCCGTCGCTGCACTGCTGGCGGATCTAAAGTCACGCGACATGCTCAGGGATACACTTGTCGTGTGGGCGGGAGAATTCGGTCGTACACCGTATGCTCAAAGCGGCACGGGTCGCGACCACAACAACAAAGGTTACACCATCTGGATGGCGGGCGGAGGAGTGAAGGGCGGCCTCAGCTACGGAGCCACCGACGAACTCGGTTATCAGGCCGTCGAAAACCCCGTCCACATCCACGACTGGCACGCCACGATGCTGCACCTGCTGGGTCTCGATCACACAAAGTTGACGTGCAATTACGGTGGCCGGGATTTCCGTCTGACTGACGTTTACGGTAATGTGGTGACGGACATTATTGCCTGACAACGATGGCAGCACTCTCATTCTTCGGAGATTTCAGCATGCAGCAATGGACTCGGATCGCGCTCGCACTTTGTGTATTCAGCACAGTTTTTGAAAATACGGCCGAGGCCGTAGAAAACAACTGGCCCCAATTCCGAGGTGCAGATGCTCGCGGAGTCTCAAACAACAAAGGGCTGCCCGTTAATTGGTCCGCGACCAAAAATGTTGCATGGAAGACAGATCTTCCCGGACGCGGCTGGTCGTCGCCAATCGTCTGGGGCGATCGAGTATTCGTCACGTCCGTGGTTAATACCGGGACGTCCGAAGAGCCGAAGAAGGGACTCTATTTCGGCGGCGACCGACCTGAGTTGCCGGATAGTGTGCATCACTGGATCGTATTTTGCCTGAATCTGAAGTCGGGAGAAATACTCTGGCAGAAACAGGTCCACGAGGGCAGACCACAGACTGCGATTCATCTGAAAGGCAGCTATGCGTCAGAAACCCCGATCACGGACGGCGAACGCATTTATGCCTACTTTGGAAACGTTGGTGTCTTTTGCTTGGATTTCAAAGGCGAACTTCTCTGGGAGAAACGTCTCGAACCGCACATGACTCGCAATGGTTGGGGCACGGCGTCATCTCCGGTGCTGCACGAGGATCATCTTTACCTTGTCAACGATAACGATGAAGACTCGTTCCTGCTGGCTCTCGACAGCAAAACGGGCGATGAAGTCTGGCGGATACCACGTGATGAAAAGAGCAATTGGGCGACACCGTTCATCTGGAAGAACGCTCACCGAGTTGAAATCGTAACACCGGGAACCGGACAGGTGCGATCATACAGTCTTTCGGGCGACTTACTGTGGCATTTCAAGGGAATGTCCAGCATCACGATCGCCATGCCGTTTGAACACAACGGACTGTTGTACGTCAGCTCTGGCTACGTTGGTGACCGCAAGAGTCGTCCGATCTACGCCATCAAACCAAGTGCAGAGGGCGACATCTCACTGGCGGACGATGAAACGTCGAATGATTCCATCGCGTGGTGTCAGAAAATGGCGGGACCCTATAACCCTTCGACTTTGATCTACGAAGATCGTTTGTATGTGCTGTACGACTTCGGGTTCATCGCCTGTTTTAATCCGACAGACGGCGCGTCGGTGTTCGAAAAACAACGCATTCCCCAGGGACGGGCGTTCACGACTTCGCCGTGGGCGTACGACGGGAAAATCTTCTGTCTGAACGAAGATGGAGTCACCTACGTCATGAAGTCAGGCGACGAATTGGAAATTCTGCATAAGAACACTCTTGCTGAAGACGACATGGCCATGGCCACACCTGCAATTGTCGGCGACAGACTTCTGATTAGATCTTCCGCTCGTATCTATTGTATTCAGGACGGAGCCGGCGCGAGCGAAGTGTCTGAGTAAATCTTATCAACCAGTTCTCGAATCAAGACTCAGCCCTATTCACCGGAAATTTGAGATGAACAGAGTTGCCTGTTGCCGCAGCGCGTTTGCTGCACTTGTTTATTCGGCCATGTTGGCCACTCCCACGTTGGCGGACGACCTTGGCGAACACGGTTTTGCGACATCCGGCGACGTGAATATTCACTATGTCACAGTGGGCGAAGGTCCACTGCTGGTGATGATTCATGGCTTCCCGGACTATTGGTACACGTGGCGGAAACAAATACCGACTCTGGCAAAGCAGTTTAAGGTCGTTGCTATGGACCAGCGGGGCTACAACACGAGTGACCAGCCCGACGGCGTGGAAAACTATGCGATGCCCAAATTGGTTGGCGACGTGCAGGCTGTCATCAGACATTTCGAACGCGACAAAGCCGTGATTGTCGGACACGACTGGGGTGGAGCGGTGGCGTGGTCCTTTGCTATGGCTCAGCCGGAAATGATCGACCGACTTGTTATTCTGAATCTGCCTCATCTGCACGGCCTGCAGCGAGAACTGGCCAACAACCCGGACCAGCAGAAAGCATCCGCTTACGCTCGCCGTTTTCAGCAGCCGGCCGCCGCTTCTGGATTGACCGCCGAAGGGCTGACATTCTGGGTTAATGACGAAAACGCAAGGGCGAAATATGTCGCGGCTTTCAGGCGGTCGTCGTTTGAGGGAATGTTGAATTACTACAAAGCCAATTATCCGCGAGAGCCCTACCAGGCACCCACGGATGATCCGTCAAAGGTGAAGTGCCCAGTGCTGATGATACACGGACTGAAAGACACCGCTCTGCTGCCCGGAGCTCTGAATGGTACGTGGCAATGGCTGGAAAAAGATCTGACGCTCGTCACGCTTCCTGAAGCCGGTCACTTCGTTCAGCAGGACGCTGCTCAGACGGTCACCCGGACAATTTCAAACTGGCTGTCTGTCCGGCATTCTGCAGAATAGAAACCGTCTGATTACGGATCATCTGCTGTCGGTTTCTACCCGCTACGGCTGCGAGACCTCCTGCAGCAGCAAACGATCGACCAGCAGCGCATATGCTGCCTCGGCCAGATTGTGTTTTCTTGAGCGAACGTCGATCTGATATTCCGTCTCGGTAGCATTAAAAACAACAGAAACGATGTCCGCACCGAGCATATCCACGGTCAGAATGTCGACGTTACTGATGTCTGCCGAGTCACCGTGTTCGCGAACATACCGGACCGTCAGTATGCCTTGACCGACCGGCAGGCTGGTCACACCACGAACCGTTTCAGGGCCGTCACCAGCCGCAGGAACTGTTCCGACAGTTTGTGTTTCCTTGAAGCTGACGTTCACCTGTCGCGCCTGCAATACGTCAACAAGATCCGACAGCACAGTCGACAGCGTTCCTGTCTGCCACGCAGTGCTTTTGAATCGGCGAGTCGTGTTGGTCATGGACGACATATGCTGGGTGAAAGAAAAACATTCAACGGGATGTCGGATAAACAATAATTGTATCATCGTCCGTGTTTACACAGCGCTTAGAATACGAAGATTGGCGGCCGCTATCAATGTGCTGAGCTAAAGCATTCTGCTGCAGCACTGGAACAGATCGTTCGGGCACCCTCTTCCGAAACAGCTACGGCGAATCGGATACCGACGGGCGACGCGATTGATAGAGTTCACTGTCTTTTCGTCCAGATCGGGCTGCCGCGATAGACGGAGCCAATCCTGTAACGCGGATCTGGTGTCACGGCTTGATCCATGATGATTCGGATATTCTCCACCGTTCGTGGGTGTGTCAAAGTGATATCGTTGGCTTCTCCGATATCGCGACTCAGATCGTACAACTCAATGCGACCGGTCTTGGCGCTGCGGATACCCTTCCAGTCGCCCAGACGCACGGCCTGCACGTACTGTTTCCCTCGGCAATGTCCGTAATCCCAGTAGAGGTGGCTTCGTGCCGCGCTCAATTGATCACCCTTCAATACCGTGGCCACCGATATGCCGTCGATCTGCAGTTCTTTTGAGAGAGGAACGTCCGCGAGCTCAGCGAACGTTGGCAGCATGTCCTGAAAGGCGATGACGTCATTACTGGTCCTGCCGGCCGGAATCGTACCCGGCCAGCGAGCGATGAATGGTACGCGAATGCCTCCTTCCGTAAGCGACCGCTTGAAGCCGCGCAGTGGCCCACTGGTTCGAAACCGTGCCGGAGCAGTCGCATGTCCTCCATTGTCACTGGTAAAGATGACGAGTGTATTCTCCGCCCGCCCCAGTTTGTCAATAAGATCAACGATGCGGCCAACGTCTCGGTCCAGCATGTGAATCATCGCGGCATATTTCTTTGACTTCTCATCCCAGTCAGGGTTTGAGTAGGGTTGGGTCGAAGGCACGGTAAGTCCGTGCACATCTTCTTCTTTGGATGAGAAATGAGGCAGCGCAAAGGCGGCGTAGAGAAAAAACGGCGACTCTCCGGACTCTCGAATGAATGTCAATGCGCGCTCCGTAAGCAGGTCGTGACTGTATTGGCTTCGCGATGTTGTGTTGCCCGGTAGCTCGAAACGTCCGTCGCCGTCATCAAGATATTCCGTGAAGTAGTAGTGAGCGTGATCCTGGTTCAGATAACCGAACCAGTTGTGGAATCCCTGATTGGTGGCTCGACCGACCGTTCCGGCATCGCCCAGAGACCACTTGCCGACTCCACCGCATTGGTACCCGGCGTCGTTGAGGATTTCGGCAACGGTGACGTCGTCTTCATCGAGATACGAATCGTAGTGCGGAA
>JABABI010000025.1:0-30004 GCA_014238335.1 Fuerstiella sp. | reverse complement strand
GAGCCGGCGTGTGACCCGTGTGCATGCCGGTCATGAGAACGCTGCGCGACGACGTGCAGACGGGGCCGCCGGCATAGGCCTGGGTAAACCGCATGCCTTCCGCAGCAAGGCCGTCGATTTGTGGCGTTGCGATCAGCTGCTGACCATAACAGCCAAGGTCGCCGTAACCTAAATCGTCAGCCATGATGAACACGATGTTGGGATGTTCGGCGGCTTCGGCGATGTGGCTGTGTGACGCGGCGAGAACAGTCGTGAACACCAGCAGCACGAGTGTTGTCTGTATTGCACGGTGGAACATGCGGACTCTCAACGAACAAATTGGGCGAGACGCGTCAGCATTGGTCATTGGTCATTGGAAACTGGAAATTGGAAACTGGAAATTGGAAACTGGAAATTGGTCATTGGAAATTGGAAATTGGAAATTGGAAATCCGTACCTTGCTCAGTTCTTCAGCAGGGCGTCGATGTCGTTCAGGCGTACGCGGAAGACTTCCGTCTGCACTTTTCCACGAGACAGTGCGATCAGGATCTGTTCGTCATGTTCGATGACGTGTGGATACTGCAGGCTTGCGATTCCGGACCGAAACTTCTTCTCAATACGCATGACGGAATCAGGAAGCGATGGTGGCGACGGGATGTTCAGTCTGGCCAGACGCGTAAACGTCGTTCCATTGCTGCTGATCGCCAGGTGCAGTTCACGTCGCCCGACAGACGGGTTACCGTTAAGGACCATGATGCGGTACCCGCGGTTTGTCTTCATCGAAAACAGTTTGCTGCTGGAATTCGGGAAGTTCGTCAGGACCGGCGTGTTCCAGGTACGTCCCTCATCGCGCGACGTCGAATGGAACAGACGCTGCGATCCTCCGTTGTCTCGGAAGAGAGCGAAAAACTGCCCGTCCGGCAGCGGCCAGAAAATTGGTTCGTCGGGGCGAAAGCCTTTGACCTCGCCAACACGCACAACAGGAAACGCCTGCCAGTCGTCGATGGCTGTACGGCCGCCGATTAGCACGGTGACGTTGAACCGTGAGTCTCGCCGAGTGAGGATCCAGTCGCCCGATGGCAGTTTTTGTGGAGGGAAATTGTTGATCGCGTTGTCGTAGAGTTTGCCGTGTCGTACCCATTCGTGCTGGTTGTTGTCGTAGCGGTACGCCAGCAGTTCGAGTTGCTTCTGATCCGGCGCTCCGAACGCCCCCTTGCCACGGTAATGAGCGGCCAGAGCCAAAAGCTGACCATCTCGCACCCACAGACCTCGAGCAATGAATGCATGTGGTTCACTGGGTTTTCCGGTAACGCTTTTGGCAGCGCTCCATGTCAGTCCGTCGTCGCTGGTGGCGTATTTGATTTCCTGAGTCGGCCAGTCTTCGACTTTTGGCCCGTCGCTCCAGATGCACCAGAACCGGCCGTCGTGGTGAACCAGATAATTGTGCAGGTTGAGCCGCAAATGGTGCATGTCAATTTTGTCGGACGCGGCAGCGTGCGGTCCCGGTGCGACCGGATTGATGATGGCGTGTTCGCCGCGGAGAACTGGTAGCGCTGCATAATCGATGGCGTCTGGATTCGCGCCGGCACCAGGCAGATTCAGAATGGACAGCGGATCGCTTCGGCCGTCGTCGGTTTCCAGAGTGACGGCCGACGGTTTTCCACCTGAGAGCGTCTGTTCAAGTTGCTTTGCCAATTTAACGATGGTCTCACTGTGGTCAGGATGCGCAGCGATATTCACCGTTTCCAACGGATCGTTGTCGTGATCGTAGAGTTCCCTGGCCTGGACTTTGGCAGTTTTAAAGTCCCGCCATTCGGTGTAGCGAAAACGCTGGGTCCGGATTGAGTACCCCATGATCTTCGGCTGCTTGCCTCGCGGATAGTTTGGACGCGGGGTCTGTGTCAGAGCGACGGATTTGATGTTGTTGTCGGGGGCGATCAGTAAAGGTGTCAGCGGCGTTCCCTCCACACCGGGCGGTGCTTTCAATCCGCAGAGATCTGTCAGCGTCGGATAGAGATCCAGTAACTCAACCAGCGCATCGGTCCTCTGACCGGGCTTGTGGTCAGGAGTTGCAATGATCAGGGGAACTCGGGCGTCGAGTTCGAACGCCGTGGTTTTGCGAGTGAGGCCGTGTTCGCCCAGATGCAGGCCATGATCAGACCAGAACACGATGATTGTGTTCTTGCGCAGACCGAGCGTGTTAAGTTCATCCAGTACTCGCCCGACCTGAGCGTCCAGATAGCTGATGGCCGCCAGGTGGCCGTGGTGCATCTCGCAAAGTAGCGCCGATCCGGCACCGCTTTGATAGCGGGAGGTCGTCAGAGCAATTTCCGGTACATCGGTTGGTGGCGCAACGTGGGCTGGAACGGGAACCTCCTCCCGTTTGTAGAGGTCCCAGTATCTTTTTGGTGCATTGAACGGCGTGTGCGGTTTCCAGAAACCGACGGCCAGAAAGAATGGTCGTTCCCGATTGACAACTTTGCGAAGTGCTTCGACGGCAGACTCCGCAACGCGTCCATCAAAATAGGCGTTGTCCGGCACGTCTCGACACTCGATGCCACCTGCGCCGGACGCCAGGTTCGGCGGCACCTCGCCGGCGACCTGAGGTTTGTCATTGCTGTGACTGTTGTAGTGCAGCACCGACGGCACGCTCCATGAGGCCGGATCGCCCTTCCATTCGTCCTGTCGCCAGTTGTGAAAGATCTTGCCGACACACTGAGCGTGGTAACCGCTGCGTTTGAAAAGCTGCGGCAGCGTGACGGCCTCCGGTTTGTGCTGACGAAAATGAGTCGGCAAGTCCCACACTCGCAGCGTGTCAGGTCGCATGCCGGTCAATATCGACGCTCGCGAAGGATTACAGACCGTCTGCTGACAATACGCTCGTTCGAACAACGTACCCTGTGAGGCCAACCGGTCGATATTAGGCGATTTCACGTGGGCGCTGCCGTAACAACCCAGTTCGACACGCAGGTCGTCAACGGCAATGAACAGGACGTTGGGTTGTTCGGCCTGACCACGGCCGGGACTCAGCAGAATGAAGCTGAGACAATAGATGAACGGGAGAACGTGCTTCATGAGACTTCCTGGCTAACGATCAACGTTGAGTTCCCATTCCGCGAGTGCATCCTTCAGATCACTCAGAACCATGGGCCGGGTGCTGGCAAGGTTGTTAAGTTCGCCGATGTCGGTGGCGAGGTCGTAGAGTTCAGATGGTCGATCCCCCCGCACGCACAGTTTCCATGAGCCTTTCCGCGCGGCTTTGCTGGAGCCGATCCGCCAGAACAAAGACCGCTTCGGAAAATTTTCTCCAGCGAACAGCGTCTCGCTCAGATCGCTACCATCCAGCGTGGCAGCATCGGCATTTATTCCTGCCAGGGTGGCGAACGTGGGAAAAAGATCAAACGTCATCGCTGTCTCGTGACAGACGGATGGTTCGATTTTTCCGGGCCATGAAAAGATCGCCGGAACGCGGTGCCCGCCTTCATAGATCGTGCCTTTTTCGCCACGCAGCGGTCCCATGTCAGAAATGTTCTCAAAGCCACCAGCGTAATTCAGGTAGCCGCCGTTGTCTGACGTAAAAACGACCAGAGTGTCGTCAGTCAGTTTCAGCCGGTCGAGTGTTCCGACGATTCTGCCGACGCTCCTGTCCAGACTCTCGATCATTGATGTAACGTGCGGGTGCACATTGCTGCGGTCGGGGATGACACCCCATTTGTCCTTGTGGTAACTGATCCCGCGTTTCCGATGCGGCGGATCGTCAGGGCCCTGCCATGGAAAATGAATCGCCAGATGGGGGACGTACAGAAAGAACGGTTCGTCTTTGTGACGTTCGATGAAGTCGATGCTGTGTTCGGTGATGAGCTCGGCCGTGTAGCCTTTTTCCATTGAGACCATCTTCCCGTTCCACCAGTCTTCGTTACCGGAGCGATCGATCTGCGTGTGATGATCACCGTCTCCGGAAACCAGTCCGCGGAACTCGTGGAACCCCTGATTGGTTGGCAGCCAGGGAGCTTCATAGCCGAGATGCCACTTGCCAAACATTCCCGTGGCATAGCTCGCCCGTTGCAGAACCTCGGCGATAGTGACGGCACTAAGTGGCAGACCGGGATCGCGCCGTGAACCGCTTAAAGCGGATTCAAAGCGGCGACCGAATCGGCTTTGGTACAGCCCCGTCAGGAAAGCGGCTCGCGTCGGCGAACACATTGGCCCGTTGCTGTGAAAATCCGTGAACCGCATTCCACCTGTAGCCAATCGGTCCAGATGGGGAGTGCGATTGACAGTCGATCCATAGCAGCCAATGTCTCCGTAGCCCAGGTCATCGGCCAGGATGAAAACAATGTTGGGCTTTCTCTGCTCGGCCGCCGGAAGCCAACCGCCCACTCCGGTAGCCACCGCAAGAATTGTAAAAAATGTCATTCTCATAGCTGCTGTGAGTTCGCGTAAGCAAGCTGTCACAATTGCGGTAGCCGTTGGTTACAATCGTTTTATCTGAAAACTGAGGACTACGATAACGTGATGCGGGCGGGATACCAGGCAGTCGCCGACACGGCTGCAATCTGCCGAAAGTTGATTCTGGTTTCGGCAGTTCATCGTCACATCATTTTCGCCGCCTTTCACGAACACCGTTGAAACAATCAGGCTCATGAACACACGTGATTCCAGCCGACGCGAATTTCTGCAGGTCGCGACAGGTGGTCTGATCGTTTCTGCATCACTCGCGTCTCCCGATACGAAAGCTACGGACGACATTAACTCAACCCGTGTCGCGAATCCCGTAAGCGGCGACGTGCTGCGAACGACAGGCGGGCTTTCTGCGGATGGACGGCAGCTTGTCGAGCATCAGAGGGCGATCCCGGTGGCCGGCAGGTCGGATGTGCTTGTCTGCGGTGGCGGCCCGGCGGGAATCGCGGCTGCTTTGGCAGCTGCGCGGGCTGGTGCCTCTGTGCAGCTGATCGAAGTGGCGGGCTGCCTGGGTGGTGTGTGGACCGTCGGGTTGCTGACCAAGATTCTGGATGCGGAAGGCAAGTCCGGTATCATGGCCGAATTGCTGCAGGAATTCGCCTCACGAGGAAGTGCAGTTGCCCAGCGGTCAAACGGTACTGTTTATGATCCGGAAGTCGTTAAACGGGTGCTGGAGGAATTGTGTGTTGACGCTGGGGTAAAGATTCGACTGCATACGCGGCTTGTGGGGGCTGTGACTGACCATGACAAACGTGTCGTCGCTGTACTGACGGAATCGAAATCCGGCCGGGAAGCATGGCTGGCAGATCGGTTCGTGGACTGCAGCGGAGACGGCGATCTTGCCGCCCATGCAGGCTGTCGTTTTGATGTTGGAATCGGTGACGCCTGCAACTGTCAGCCGATGTCGATGCTCGCGCTATTGACCGGTGTCGACCCCGATGAAATTCAGCCATATATCCGCGAGACAGGTTCTGTGGCGAAGCGACGACTGCTTGCGCTGATGGAAGACAACGGCGTGACACCTTCGTACCGTGCTCCGACGCTAAGGCATCTGCACAGCGGAATATACTCGATCATGACCAACCATGAATATGGCGTGTCGGCATTCGATGCAGACGCCATTACCCAGGCAACCATTCACGCTCGTCGAGAAATTCACGAGATTGTCGACGGGCTGCGTAACCTTGGTGACCCGTGGCATAACCTCTCTATTGTTGCAACGGCCGAACAGATAGGAGTTCGCGAAGGCCGGCGCATTCGCGGCCGTTATACCGTCACTGCAGAAGACCTGGCGAACGGGCTCAGGCATGAACAGGCTGTCTGTCGGGCAAAGTTTTCAATCGACGTACACGCGTTGGATACGCTTGGCAATAAGGAAGTCAATCGGCAGTTTAAGACGGGTGGATTGAAGCCCTACGATATTCCATATCCCGCTCTGATCGCCGCCGACGTCGACGGACTGTTGATGGCGGGACGTTGTATCAGCGGCGACTTTATCGCGCATTCCAGCTATCGCGTTACCGGAAACGCCGTGCCTCTGGGCGAAGCCGCTGGCCTGGCAGCTGCTGTTTCGGCAAACCGAAACGTTATGCCGCACGAACTGGACTGGAGCGAAATCAGTTCCGCGTGACGATGTTCAGAATCCAGGCTCTGAGTCATCACATGGATTCCTGCCCGGCCGTAATGTTTCGCCTCCGAACAGTGCGCGTGTGAAGTCCGTTCATCGCGCTGGCATCTGTCCGGTCACTGATCGGCAGTCAACTTAATCTCAGCGTGACAGACCAGGCTCCAATTACGCCGACGCCGATAGCTGCTCAGAGCGCCCAGCAGACTTTCGGTGATTACGTGTTCACTCTGGTTTCCATTCACGGAAATTCGTACAGGCTTCGCAAAGTCGACCATCGATGGATGCAGCCAGAGCGAAAACCGGCGGACGTCTTTTGTTCTCACGGCGATGTAGTTGTTGCCTTCGATCTTTGTGTCGAACGGTCCGGCTTCCACGCGCCTTGCGCCCAATTTTACGGTCTGGGCAGCCAGGGCTTCTGCTGTGTCCTTAAACGAGGGCGACAGGCCATTCACGTCGACCGTATCGAATGTCATTTTTTCAGTTCCGACCTCAGATATTGTGATCCAGCGGCTGTGTGGAGTCGGCGTATCAGTGGACGATTTCCAGCCGCGTCGTGAGATTGCGATGACATGCGACGCGAAGGGATCACGTGTGTGCTATTTCATCCGGCGCGGCAACTGTGACATGGTATCTGTCACACCCCGAAGTGAGTGCCCGTCATCGTCTTCCGCATACAAACGGTCGATGGACAGCTCGGCCAGCCGCTGGTGGAGGGCTCTGGAGTAGAAGACATCCGTGAATCGCGGACGCGAACGCAGGCCTTCCGTTCCTGGAGCGGCCGCGTCGTTCTGTCCGTGTCGCAGGAACACCGGCAGTCCCGTCCAGGCTTTTCAGTGCGTCGTTTTCCACGCTTCGGAAAGCACGACTCCGCCCGCCAGATAGCGACGGCAGTCGGTCAGAATCTCAATTTCGTCGGCTCGCAGCTTTAGTGTTGCCGGTGTAAACAGACGGAGAGTGGATGTCCTGCTGCGAATCACCTTGATCGTCTCGACGGCGTGGATCATAGAATGGGCAGTTCTCATCGAGGTTGCGTGTGCAGTGTGTCCAGGCTCGTAGCATCACGACTGCGACACAACTGGTGACAGTCTGACAGATCCGGCATTGGGTGTTCCGCAGGGGTCTGGTGAAGTCATTACGGCCATGAGCAGGAGATCACATTCAGCGGGCCTGCGGAATGATTCGACGTCTTCGCATGTGTCCACGAAACGGAAATCCTGCAACTGACGGACTTCCGATTCGTCGCCGGTGGAACGGGAAAGCGGGCCACTGAGCAAAGGATTTGCGTCTATTCTTCAAATTCATGTCGTTTTACAAAGAAGTTTGTGCTGCAGACCTGTCTGTGTGGAGTTTTTTTTGCGGGGGGGGAGAGTATCGTCAATTCATGAAATCCCCAGGAAAACAGCCATGAAGCCATCATTGACAGGAACTGAACTGTCGCCAATGAAGATGCGAAGCATCCCGAAATGGACTCAGACGTACGCCCGTAATCGCAGTCTTGGGTTGGTGCTTTTGCTGATCGTGTATGGAGCAATTTCGGGTGCGTCGCATTTTTCTGGTCAGGCTTACGATCCGGCAACATGTTACTTTTCTGAGCGTCGATCGCGGTGTTGATACCGGCGCTTGTCGCCACTGTATATCTCGCCGTTCCCACGTGGGGCGGCAAGCTCCAAAAAAGCCTCGCACGGCGCTTGTACGCTGGTGATGGGAGTGTTACGTTCACTCATCCGACTGGTCGGGCAAGGACTTAGTGGCTTGTGTTGTGTGGATTCCTGGGCATGTGCATCGTCGCGTCAGTGGCTTTAAGCTTCACCGTCGACATTCCGACAAAGTACATGTAGCCCATATCCGCGCTGTATGCCGTGCCTTTTCTTGTCGGTCTGTGGATCCTGATGCGACCAATGGCGGGATACGCGGCATTACTGTGGCCTGCTCTATATGCGATTCTGATCCTTGCCGGCGTCCCGATCGTTTTTGTCAGTCCATGGAGCGGTTTGAACATGCTGATTCCGACAGTGGCATACGGAATGTTGTCGGGGTTTGTGGGGTATTTATACAGTCGCGTTGCGCTTCGCCGCTTAAAGTCATTGGCTCAGGTTGACCAGACCGCTGCTGATCAGCCAGAAGAGGCGGCAGGGCGATGATGGACGTTGACGGAGTTATTCATGAGCCCGTGCGTCTGCGGATTCTGTCCATTCTGACGCGAGTAGACCTTGCCGCTTTCAAGTTCCTTGTGTCCACGCTGGATCCAAGTCGAGGCAACCTGTCTTCACACATGGACATGCTGGAACGTGTTGGCTACGTTGACGTGCCAAAAAGGTTTGACGGAAGAGTTCCTTATACGGAATTTGCGATCACCGATGGTGGTCGCAAGGCCCTTGGTGAATATTGGATCGTGTTAGATCAGATTCGTGCGTCGCCACAGGGTGATGGCGCGGCGTAGCCGGGCTGTGCAGTTTATTCACAACCATCCGCTGGCGGTCGGCACCGCCCTGGTCGAATCTATGAGTCTTGACAGATTTCAAAAACGTGTGGCTTCCGCCGAAGAACTCGAATCTGTGATCGGTTCGCCGAGCGAGCTGGTGATCCGAAAAGAGTTGGCCGAACTCGATCATCACATGCAGGCATTCATCGCGGAAGCTCCGTTCCTTCTGCTTGGTACGTTCGGTGCTGATGGGCAATGTGATGTTTCACCGCGAGGAGACCTGCCGTCAGTCGCACGAGTGCTGGATCCGAAGACTCTGCTCATTGCGGAACGACCGGGTAACCGACGAGCCGACTCGTTGCAGAATATTCTGGACACGGGCCGAGTCGGAATGCTGTTTCTAATTCCGGGCCTGGGAGAAACACTTCGCGTGAACGGCCTGGCCTGCGTGATTCGCGATGACGAGTTGCTGGAGACGATGGCCGTGCAGGGCAGGTCACCGGTGGTGGGAATCGCGGTCGAAGTGCAGGAGTGTTATCTGCAATGTGCGAAAGCTCTGATCCGATCAAAGCTTTGGAAGCCACCTCAACCGCTGAAGACGCCGTCTTTATCCTGCTTCGCTGAAATTCTGATCGACCAGACGAGCGTCGACGAGACGGTGGAGTCACTGGGTCAGCAGATACAGCAGTCCTATATCGAACGCCTTTATTGAAGGTGGCCTCGGCCTGCTGTTAGGACAGGACGACTGGTTCGCACGTCCTGTGACACCGCTCCGGGACACTGACATTGCGAGTCTTTATTTTTCTTTCGCTTCCGTGGGGCCTTCGCTGGCGGCCTGTCCGCATTCACGAGTTTCAGAAACTGCACCAACTGCCGCTGAAGCTGGTCGGCGTTCGTGGTTTGTACCGCGGCAATGTCGTGGCCTTCTTCTGTGCACGTTTTCGTCAGCTTGAATAACTCACGTCGACTGATCGAACCATCACGTTTCCAGTGCAGCATCAATTTGTGCGTCTGGTTTCGAGCAGCGGAGAAAAGACGATTGGGACGATGAAAGATGATGGCGCCTGATTTCCGCGGCGGAGGACCAGCCTGCGGATCGGTCAGCAGCGACTTAAGGCTGACACCGTCGACCTCGTCAAACGTTTCTGCCGTCTGACCGCC
The DNA here is from genome assembly GCA_014238335.1 of Fuerstiella sp. Lineage (GTDB taxonomy): Bacteria > Planctomycetota > Planctomycetia > Planctomycetales > Planctomycetaceae > Fuerstiella. The sequence goes on along the minus strand of JABABI010000025.1, from coordinate 20,354 downwards.
AGCCAGATCATGAAACGTGGGCAGGAAGTCGTAGCCGACGACCGGGACCTGGCAAACGGATCCGGCCTTGACCCCCGGGCCTCGCGCGACAAATGGAACTCTCACGCCGCCCTCATACAGACTGTGCTTGGCGCCTGTCAGGGGGGTGTTCGTGGCAGGTCGTGATGCGTCTGCGCCCGGCACCGTACCTCGTCCACCGTTGTCGGCGGTGAAGAAGATCCACGTGTTGTCTTTGGCACTCGATTTGTCGACGGCGTCGACCAGTCGGCCAATTCCGTCGTCTAGTTCCTCCATCATCGCTGCCCAGGCTTGGGTGTAGCCGCGATCAGGAATCCCCTTGGCCTTGTATTTCCCCAGGGGCTTTTCACGAGTCACGACCGAAAGGTGCTGAGCATAATAGCTGATTTGCACATAAAAAAGTTTTTCGTCTTCATGCTGTTGCTGCATGAAATCGATCGCTTTCGTTGTGATCGATTTTGTCAATTTTGGGTCCAGGTTATTGATGAAATGCGGCGGGCCCTCGTCGTGATTGCCGATTTTCACTCCAAGTGACTTCGGCATGCCGCCGGTGTTGTTCCCTGTCATACCGTCGCTGGCAGCGTACCCACATTCTTCCGGCGTTGAGATCATTTGTTCGCCCCACTTGCCGAAGTGAGCACAACGGTAATTCGGATCGGCTGCCTTCAGCGCTTTGGGGATCGTCATGTGATTCTTCGGCACCCAGCTGCTTTTGAATTCCGGTCCACTGCGAGCTGCCGACGTGCCGCACAGAATGCATCGTCGAGTGGGTGTGCAGAGAGGTGCCGGTGAATAACCATTCGTGAACCGCATGCCCTCCTGCATCAGTCGCGTCATGTTGGGCGTTTCCAGGTAGGAGGATTGTGCTTCCGTGACATCCGGACCCATCGACGCCGACATCTGACTCCAGCCCTGATCATCCGTCAGGATCAGAATGATGTTGGGTGGCGCCGCCTGCGTCAGACAGTTGTGGCAAATAACAAAGAATGTCAGGAAGAAAATTTGCCAATAGATGCTCATTCGGTGTTTCCGATTCTGACACCGTGCGGCGTCTGGAGATTCTGGTGGACCGATCCATTTGCTCGCAGCATTGTTATGCTCTCGCAGGCCTGACTAATTACTGAGATCTGCCGCTGGGCGTCAAGCGAGACACGGTGATTCACCAAACATTCATTCAAGAGTTGTTGCAACGACTTCGGCGTCTGGTCTGTAGTGCAGGCTGCCTGCACTACGAGAATCGATTTCTCAGCTGTATAGGAATTACGATAGGCAGCATCGTGTTCGCTTTTCGGGTAGAATGCCCAAAACTCGGACTGGCTTCGAAAGTAATAACAACAAAAGTCGATCGCAAACCGATGAAACCAACGGCTCGTCTATTCATAGTCTTCTCGTTCACTATCAGTACATTCTGCTCTTCAGCGCGGGCCGTTGATCGGTTCGTCCTGCCGGCATCTGAGGAAGGTCTGCCGGGAGAAGGCGCTCTTCGTCGCTACGATGGTTATGTTAAGAAATGGGGAGAATTCCGCTCAGCATGGTCGAAGCGTGTTCAGCAGGACCAGAAGGCCGTTGTGTTTCTTGGAGACTCGATCACTCAGGGCTGGGGGGCCAAGTTCAAGGACAAGTTTCCTGGGATGAAACTGGCCAATCGTGGCATCGGGGGCGATACGACTCGCGGGATGCTGATTCGGCTTCAGCAGGACGTGCTGTCGTTGAATCCGAGTGCCATCGTCCTGCTGCTGGGCACGAACGATATCGAAGTCGGCATCGACGCAGCTGCGATTGGCCGCAACTTTGAGAAGATCATTCAGGCCATCAAGAATCATGATACGAAGACCCCGATCGTTCTGTGCCGCATGTTTCCCAGTTCGACTGAAAAGATGCGACCGAAAGAGATCATTCAGCAGGTCAACCAGCTGTACGAGGCGACTGTCAAAGGTGATCCACAGATTACTGTCGTCGATACGTGGACGCTGTTTGCTGACGAAACGGGAGACGCAGATCCACAGTGGTTTCGTGATTTGCTGCACTTGAACACCGCTGGTTACGATCGCTGGGCGGCCGCTTTGCGTCCGATCTTTGCCACGCTGGGACATCTCGACACAGAATCGGATGATTTCAAGCCTGAGCCTGGCTACGTCAGCCTTTTCAACGGACGAGACCTGTCCGGCTGGGGCTTCCGTCCAACCCCGCCACGTAAACAGCCGAAGAAGCCTCGCCCGCATGCGCCCGTGTTCGTGCAGGTCAAAGAAGCCGTTTCCTTCGATGAAAAATCGACCAGCAACGATGGGCGATACGTCGCAATAAACGGACGACTTGTCGTTACGACTCCACCGGAAGGCCGCCGAATCCAGCAACTCTGGACAACGGAAGAATTCGGTGACGACTTCGTCCTGAAGCTGGAGTTCCGAGCGACTCCCAACGCCGACAGTGGAGTCTTCATTCGCAAACCACAGCTGCAATGTCGAGACTACCTGCTGGCCGGACCATACAAGGGACTTCAAGATTACCGGGCTGGCGGCTGGAACGAACTGACCGTCACTGTGAAGGGTGGCGTTGCTCACGCAACCTGCAATGGCGAATTGCTAACGGACGACATGGCTGTTCCGGAATCCGGCCCGATCGGTTTGGAGGGTGATCGGGGTCAGATTGAGTACCGCAGAATTCGCCTCAAGCGTTTGAAGGCAGCAGTTGAGCCGATTAATTCTGAGAGTCTATCCGATACCGCCCGTGCGACAGTTCGTTCTGAGATCCAGGCGGTGATCGACGAAGGCTATTACCCCGGCGTCTCGATCCTGCTGATTCATCGTGACCGTGTTGTGATGCGGGAAGCTCACGGTGTTGTGAATTTGAAAACGAAGCAACCATTTACTGTTAATGAACTCTGCTGGCTGGCGTCAACCGGAAAGTTGTTTACGGCTACGCTGATGGCCAGCCTTGTCGATGCGGGCATTGTTTCCTTTGACGATCCCATCGCAAAGACGTTTCCCGAGTTCAACAGCATCCGTTTGCGCGACGGGTCAAGACCCCGGCAGCCCGTTCGCCTGCGGCATGTGCTCAGTCACACGTCCGGTGTACCCAGCAACAACTGGATGTCTGACAACGGTTTTGCAGAAAGTGATGCCAGGCACGCCGGCTACTTCTTTCCCAGGACACCGCAGGATTTCGTTGACGCATGTCTGAAACTGGGACTCGTCGCAGAGCCCGGGCAGAAAATGATGTACGGACGTCCGATCGACCTGTTCGCCTGCGTCGCCGAAAAGCGAACGGGGAAAACATTTGTCAGGCTGATGGAGGATCGAGTCTTCCAGCCACTGGGTCTTGGCAACAGCACAATTCAGCCGACTGCGAGTGAACTGAAATGCCTGGCGCCGTTATACCAGTCCACCAAACCGGGCGTCTTCGAATCGGACTCCTTCGGGCTGGAAGTTGCCGAACGGCAGAACAAGCGACTGTCCACAGCTGGTGGAGGTGTCTACACCACGCTGGATGATCTTGGCGTGCTGATGCAACTGCACCTGAACAAAGGAGTCCACAACGGTACGCAACTTATTCGTGCAGAAACGCTAAGCCAGCTCTACGAACCGCAACCTGGCACCAACGGACGTTACGGTCTGGCCATTCAGATTCACGACAGCCAGGTCAACGGCAAGTCACGCTGGCTCTCGCACCCCGGCTATTCCGGACCGGTGGCCTGGATCGATTTCGAACGAGACCTTGTCGGCGTGCTGCTGATGCAAAGTAATACTGTGAATCGCACAAAACACCATGAACGCATTATCGACAGGATTTACGAATTCTTCCCGGCAGATTCGTCCGGGAGCTGACAACCGACAGTATCGCGATTGTCGGCACAGCAGCATGGATGACCCCTGAAGTTCTGACCGGGGAAGTTGCCGTGGCGGACACACGCGCTGACATTTACACTCTCGGTGCTATTCTGTTTCAGCTGATGTCCGGCCAGCGCCTGCTCGGGGACGGCAATACGAACGTCGAACACGTCGCGTACAAACTTCGAAACACACCAGTCACTCGACTGTCCTCTGTGGGCGAAGATGTATCAAGGGACCTGGAGACGCTGGCACGTCAGCCTGTGCGTGCTCGATCACTGTCGCGAACTGAAGTTATCTGGCGATGGTGTCGCCGGCATTCATTGGTCGCAGCGCTTGTGACGGCTGTCATTGTCGTGCTGACGATTGTGCTGGGCTACGTGGCATGGTTCTGGAACCCAATGGTCTCTCTTGATCTTGAGCTGATGGAGAAGACCCCGTCAATTCGTTCATGGAAAAAAACTGACGCGGACACTTGCCGTCCAGCAACGTACCAGCATCAGTGCCAGACTTTCGGCCATGTAGCAGATACTTTGGCAGAGTCCCACACCGTCGGCCTGGCGCCTTAACCGCATCGACGTTTTTCCACCTCGCTTCCGTATGGCAACTGCTCGATCAGCAGCCAGATGCAGAACTTGTCACGATCCAGGCCCACGACCGGTCTTCACGAAGTGTGCAGTTCGGCAGAGATAATTCCGTGATTGCCGCAATTTCCGCCGACGACCTGCTGCGAGTTCTGGCTGTTCCTTTGGAGCTCTTTGAACAGAGAATGCCCTCAATGTCAGCCAGAATCCAAAATCTGTTTCTCCGTGGACGGCAGGTTTGTCGTCGCCGCACTTCAGGGAGCGGGAATCGCGGCCATTCCGGTCGCCGATATGTACGCTGAGAAGACCCGGGCGCCTGAGATATACTGCAACGGACACTTGGCGCTGGCTGATGACGCAAAAACGCTGGCAGCGCTGACGAAACAACGCGATCTGCCGGTCGTCGACCTGGAAAGTGGGGCGGCTGTGGTCAATGAAGTTCAGCCGGATATGCAGCCCATCGGAATATGGTTTCAGGACAGCAATTAGCAGATAGGTAGGTGCCGTCACAAAACAAGGCCTGCGGGTCACGTTCTCGCTTGATCCGTTTCGCCAAATCCCTCGGTTCAGGCTTCGGAACGTCAGACCGGACTTTCCGATGCCGTGTTCGCTCCCGCTCTGACGTGGCGGTGCGGCGGGGACACAACATTGCTTCGTTTGTTTGGCTGAATTCGCAGCCTGTCCCGTCTTCCATCAGTTCAAATACGATGTTGAGAGAGGACATTGAATCGCTTGAATTCGCAACATCGGATTCCATTCTTGTCGTCGGGCACCGACATACCTGCCTGCGCAATCTGTACAGAGCGGAATTCATCGCATTTTTCACGAACCGGACACAGCGACCACTTTCTGTGCTGTGGAGGAGACGGGTGAGCGTTTTGCGGTGGAGTGTCACGATGGGCCGATTTGAATTCGCAGAATCAAACCAAAATTCGGCGTGCAACAGATACTGCAGCCGTCAGTTGACGCTTCAGAGAATGACGTAGGCATACCGATCCGATGCGCTGTCAGTGTGAACCGACGGCTGACTATTGTCGGATGCAGACCAAAGTGGGTTTCAGTGTTCGACTCTGCCTCCGGTGGGACAGTTTCCACGTTTCGAGTCGGCAAGTCGGGGATCACATCGCTTATCTTTGACTCCGACGAATCCTGGCTGGCCTGTGCCATGGGGACCAGCAACGACGCTGGCTTGAAAATCTATTCGTCAAGCTGGTTTTCTGGCAGCTGGTCTCCGAGAAACTTTCAATCCGGTGTCTTGACCGAACCAATCGCCAGCATTCCCCTTGCAGGTATTCGAGAACTGTGTCTTTCTGACGACGAACGTTCCAGATGCGCGGGTTTGATCAGTGGTGAGATAGCCGTTATTGACACAGAAACCTGGACGGTCAACGGTCGCTGGAAAGGCCACGAACAGGGAATTTACGCTCTGGACACGCGCGTGTCTCTGCTTGTGTCCGACGGTTCGGACGGTTGGGTGCAGTGCTGGAATACGGATACAAGACAATTAGTCTGTGAATGGAAGGCTCATTCACTTTGCATTAGTAATCTGAAACATTATCCGAATGCTGCTCGCGTCTATACGGCTTCATTTGACGAAACAACCACTATCTGGAACCTGGATGGAAATCTCTTGTCCCGACTGAATGGGCATTCCGTCGCTGTACGGTCTCTCGATGTTTCGCTGGATGGTGAAACGCTCGCAACAGGTGGTGATGACCATACTGTGCGACGCTGTTACTGGCGACGCTGTCACTGGTGACGCTCAGCTGATACTGCGGAAACACACCGACGTCGTTCGTCACCTTCTCTTCGATGCCGACAGGCTGGTCTCGTCAAGTCATGACGGGACGATCCGAGTTTAAGGAAAAGTGTCCACGTCATCGACAGATTCTCCTGTGACGGAAACAGTCGATATTGACGAAAAATGAGCAGCGAGCCCAGAGTACGCGTTTGTTGTCTGGCTGGCGCTTCCAGCGTCTTGTGTTTTCTTGCCATTGCGTGAGCGTTTTGGCGATCTGAAGTGATCCTGGATATACAACGGCCGGCGCCGTTGCGATATGGAGGCGTGGGATATTACGCTGTCATTCATGAAAAATCTAACAGACAACCAACTCAGCCAATCAGCGGCGATTGACCACGTCTTCCTTAAGAATGTACGGCGAATGGGACTTGTTGAGGGCATCTCAACGCTGGTGCTGTTCGGCATCGCCATGCCGCTGAAGTACATGGCTGGCATACCACTGGCCGTTCGAGTCGCAGGTTCTGTTCACGGTTTTCTGTTCGTCGGTTTGGTTGTGATGCTGCTGATGGCAATCACAAGAATTCCAATCTCGAGCAGAATGGCGTTTGCTGGAATCATGGCCGCTATTGTGCCATTCGGGCCGTTCGTCTACGACCACTGGCTGGCAAAGACGTCCGCTGCGTGACCTGAGTGCTTGGCAGCGGGCCCAGCGTTCGCGTGGCTTCGTGTGAGTCTTTCCCTGGTTCCGCGTGGGTCAATCAGTGTGGTAGCCGTGCCACATCCAGACCAGTGTGTCAGCGAGCGTTTGCTCAAAGACCTTGCCATCACAGTGCCGAGTTGCGCGACTGAAAATGTAGCGGTAGTCATAGCCTTTGGCTTTCAGGGCCGCAGCAGTGCGTTCGTTGGCCATCACCCAGTTGTGATAGGTGCTTTCCGGATCTTTGACGCGATTGTCGTTCTCGGAGACATGAGTGAAGATGCGGAGAGGTTTTTTCTCGGAAGTTTCGATCAGCTTCATGCTGGAATGGTATTCCCACGCGCCCAGTGGGTAAGTGGCTTCTTCTGCCGCGTCATCGTCCTGTTGATCCACGAATGTTCCTGAGTAGGTAATCAATCGACGAAATAAGTCGGGACGAAACCAGCCCATCGTGAGAGCCGCTGCACCACCCGAACTGCATCCCATCGCGGCTTTGCCCCAGGGATTGTCAGTGAAGGCGATGTTGGGATAGGCTGCTTTGATCTGAGCATTTTTCAGCACGGCCGGAAGTACTTCGTCATTGATGAAACGTGCGAAACGTTCTGACATGGTGTCATATTCCAGACCACGCTCACTACCTTTGCTGTCGTTGCCACCATTCTGCACGGCGATCGCAATGAAGGCCGGCAACCTGCGGCTGGGATCCTTTGAAATCGTCAAATTGTCCAGCGCGTTGCGCACCAGATTCAGTCGGCTCGGTCCATCATGAGTCACGAGGATCGGCGCTTCAGTCCCGTCTTTATAGGCGGCGGGTATGTAGACAAAAATCTTTCGCTGTTCACGCACGTCTTTCTTTGGGTCAAGTGTGGAATCATCACCGCGAAAGATCTTGCTGTCGGCCAGCTGCATCGAAAATTCAAAGTACTTTCCTTTGGGATTGCCCTGGTCCGTCAGATCAGGATCGATCTTGTAGTCGGGACCGATTGTGAAGTTTCCGTTGCCTTGAGTACCCGCGTTCTCGGAGTAATCATCGTCGGCAGATGCCGAATGGGCCGCCACGCCAACGAGGGCGATCGTTAGAAGACAGAAACCACAAACTGCAGGGAACTTTGATATGAACAACATATTGCCAGTCATTCGGTGGAAGGAAATTGGTGTGTCGAATCGTTTACCAACGGCCCCTCATGTCGTCATCGCGACAAACGCTACGATTTTGTGTGTCGTCGTTGGTGCACCAAGTTGTCCCAGAAACCTGTCGTTGCGTCAACGATCCGCGTCCGCAAGATTGATTCAACGCTGACTGAGGATGGATTGCTTCCTGTTTTTCAGTGCTTCAAGTGGCTCGGTGGCATACGGCTGACTTTGTGTGCGCAATCGGGGACAATGTGCGGTATGGATCCCTCGATGTGACACGGGCAGGTCCAACCGGACCGGAACAGACCTGTGGTCGGTGCTTTCAGCCAGTTCATTTCGGAGTGTGCGTTGACATGAGAGTTGACGATTCATAGCGTCTGCGATTTGAGTTGATGACTGAGAAAGACGCAGATCTGCTTTTTCAGCTGGACCAGGACCCTGAAGTGATGCGGTACATCACCGGCGGCACAATGACGACCGGGGAAGAGATACGTGACACTTACGTTCCTCGAATGCAAAGCTATACGCAGGTGGAAAATGGATGGGGACTGTGGAAGATTACGGTTACTGGAAGCGATAAATTCATTGGCTGGATACTGATACGTCCGGTGGAGTTCTTCACCGACAGTCCGGAAAACAACAATCTGGAGGTCGGCTGGAGGTTGATGCGTAGTGCCTGGGGCAAAGGATATGCGACCGAAGCGGCGAAAGCTGTGATGCCGGCCATCGAATGGAACGGGAATTGCGATCGTTTCACCGCCTTGGCGGTGGAAGACCATCAGGCCTCTATCAATGTGATGAAGAAGCTGGGGATGCGATACCTTGAGTCAGGACTGAATGTCGATCCGTTAGGAGATACCCATTGCGTCTACTACCAACAAGAGGTCCGGCAGTCTTAGATGCCCGCCAGACGAACCAGTGCAGCGTCGGAAGCGGACTTGTCTGGCTGGCCCGATCGTGTCGCGGTCCCGATGCTGATCTCGCTGCAATGAGCTTCATGCAGATGAAACGAATTGTCGTGCTGTTTGTGACGATTGCCGCAGCAGGTGCGCTGTCCGGCAGTGAGGCATCAGAATTCACCGTTCGAGAACAGCAGCGACTTGCGGTTGCGGAGGCACATCAGGCAGTCGCCGTTGACTCAACATCGTTCTACGCGATTGCCAGTCGCACGATTGCTCGTTACGAAAAAGGAACGGCCAAACCGCTGGTCAAATGGACGGCGCCCGCTGGGTCGCCGATTCTTCATCTGAACAGCGGCATCGTGCTGGACGGGCGTCTGTACTGCGCCAATTCCAACTGGCCAAAGATGCCGCTGAAGAATTCGGTTGAGATATTTGAAGCCGGGACACTGAAGCATCTGGAAAGAAGAGAGTTTCCGGAGACGGAAGGTGCCATTAACTGGATTGACCGGCATCGCGGATCGTGGTGGATTGTGTTCGCGTTCTATGGGGACGCAGAGGTACGTCGGACAAAATTGGTTCGGTACAACGACGACTGGCAAAAGACGGGGGGCTGGACTTTTCCGGAATCGGTCATTCAACGCTTTCTGCCCAACAGTAACTCGGGTGGAGCCTTCGGGCCGAATGGCGGACTGTTCGTGACCGGGCACGATCACGCCGAACTTTATGTGCTGGACGTCTCGGACACCGCCACCGAACTGAAACACGTCGCCACGGTGCCGGCTCCGATTGCCGGGCAGGGCATCGCCTGGGACCGCAGCGATATTGGCACTGTATTCGGCATCGTTCGCAGCAGCCGTGAGGTCGTCTCGATGCGGTTGTCACACACCGATGAGTATTCAGCTCTGAAACAACCGGTCCAATGGATTCGAGACGAAAAAAATCCGATTTTGGCACCGCGCAAGGGCGAGTTCGATTCCACGCGGTGCATGAATCCGTGGGTTGTTCGGGTCGGGGAAAGTTATCGGCTGTTCTATTCCGGTGGCGGGGACGATCAGAAGCAAAGAATCGGTTTCGCTACGGGCAGGATCGATAATCCGACGCAATGGACTCGGGTTGGGCCGTTGTTCGAGACCGGCACTCCAGGTACTTTTGACGCCCAATGGTGTGTGCTGCCTCATGTGGTCCGGATGACCTCCGATCGCTGGCATATGTATTACACGGGCAACGCCGGACAAGGTTCTGGACTAAGTGCATTTCCCGGCATGGGACTGGCGACCAGTCAGGACGGCGTGACGTGGTCGCGTCTGGGCGAAAAACCAGTCCTCGCAAGCAGCGGTGAACATGGAGATCCGGACGCCGTCGGAGTTGCCGGAGGTTCGGTAGTGCGTGTCGTCCGACCGGACGGAACGGCACATTGGCGATTCTACTACACCGGCTGTCCCACTATTGGAAAGGCACACGCTCTGAATCAACAGAAGACAATTTGCCTGGCAGTTTCCGAAGATGGCATCCACTGGCACAAGCGAGGGGCCGTGATGCTTCGTGATCCTGGTCGCGACTACGAAGATATTGGCGTGGCCGGTCCGGTGGTCCATCAGCAGGGTGATGGAACGTTTCGCATGTGGTACTCAGCGATCGGCACGCGTTGGGGCTTCTATTCAATTTGTTATGCGGAGTCTGACGACGGGATTTTCTGGCGACGAGGTGACCACGCTGGCGAGAATTTACAGTTGAGGCCGACGGGCAATGGTTGGGAGCAGCAAATGGTTGAATACCCCACAGTTATTCGCGAAGGAGAACACCTGAGAATGTTTTATTGCGGCAATGGTTATGGTCGAAGTGGGATTGGGACGGCCGTCTCAGAATAGTTCAACAACACGATTGCGGTAGGCGTGTTCAAGTCCCGCGCATCATGCATCGTCAGTTGAATTTCAACGAGTATAGATCGGCGTCTGACATCTCGAAGCACAGCTGAATCGGCTGACCTGCCAGGGCACTGACGTCGGATTTTCCGCTCCAGTTGACCGTTCGCCCGATGTGGTCGCCGTAGACCGGTCCGCATTCATCAAGAGTGAAACCCGGAATTGCCGTGCCGTCAGCATCCTGGATCTCGACTCGTAATTGTCCCGCGGCACTTGTTGAATAGTTAATTTCCAGTTTCGTACCCTTGAATTTCAAAAGGTGAGTCATGAACTCGCTGGTTTTCAGCGGAGCGTTTACCGAGACAAAGCCATCGATTCGCAGTGCATAGCGTCTGCCTCCGGTAAGGAAGAGTGACATCTTCGAGTGATTTGTCTGATGAATCCCGATGGCCGCGTAATTCGCACGGTTTGCCCATCCTTCGGCCCCGATTCCTGGTCGAATAAACGATTGAGTAAATTCGCGGTCGAAGCGATCGCCACCACGAGTGCTCATCATCAGAATGTCCGTCGCGGAACCGCGTTTTGCCATGAAACGTGTTGGCAGAGCGATGTAGATATGTGGTGCGCGGTAGTAGGGTTGTGTGCACGGTGTGTAGAGATGTTCGTTCGGGAGATTCGCCTGCATTTCGACAAAGGGAGTCCAGTTAATGAAGTCTCTTGACGTCGTGCGGGCGATCCCACGATACCCCTTGATGAAGCGGCGAAAGTAGCAGATATAGGCCTGCTCGGAATCTGACCAGAACGCATAGTTCTGTGAGTCGAAGTATTTGCCCCAGTCTTCCGGCACGACGGGCTCGTCCCTTAACTTCTTCCAGTGAATCCCGTCGGGTGATGTGTACGCCTTCAGGCCTCCTGGCCCTCGGCGGTCCCGTACTTCAAGATGTTCTTTGTGCGGCTGATACGCCAGTCCACCGAGCGCCTTGTATCGTTCGGCCTCCGACACGCCCGGTCGCGTGTCGATGAACGGTGTGAAGTTGTGATTCACAAGGAACTCATTCATCAGCACTACGTTGCCGGCAGGAAATGTTGGATGGTCGTCGTAAATGCCGAGTTTCGGCAGCGTCCAGTCGATGCCGTTGCTGCTCTCCGCATACAGCGTGACTTCGCCTTCGTGGTATTGTTCCCAGCCCTTCATCCAGTGGTTACCCGGCTGGGTATCGCCACGGTAGTAGAACTGAAATCCGTCGTCTGACCGGAGTACGGTGGCATAGTGTCCGTGAGGTCGCGGCGGCGAGATCGGCGGCATGAGCTGCGGTGTGTGAAGTTTGAGCGCAGTTCCCCGCATCTCGCCGACGATGTGTCGATCGACAAACAATTCACGCTGCGAACCGATGTCGATGACCTGCCGTGCGTCGTCGGCGCTGATGAGGTTAGTTGGAGTCCGGGTAAATGCCAGAGCGAAGCAGATACTGATAAAAAAGATCGCTCTCCGGCCACTCGTCGCTCTGTTTTTCCTCATGTTTCAGTCCATTCTTCAAATGTTGCAGCATCCGCGTGCCGATCTTTCATCGGGAAGATCCGAGCGTTCACTGCCGAGTATTAACCGTTGCGGAGCATGAGTCACTGGTGCAGTTTTGGACTGTGGTTTTCGGCCGCAGCATTGGGGCACCGTCCTGTTGATTATACATAATTCCGTCTGAGGCGGCGGCGGCGCACAAGCACGTAGCCACCGGCCGCAGCCGGTGGTTAGCCGAACCACACGCCAGGAAAACCGCGAAGCGGCCGCAGCAAACATCATCGAGTGCAACACATTGCTGTTGTCGTTTCACGGCTTTGGTGATCACTGTATTTCTGCTTCCGTGGGTCTCACCTATGGCTATGTGCCCTTGCGGCTCCGCCGCAGGTTGTTCGACTTCTTCAAAAACGACAGCCCCATCGTTCCGTCCAGTGAAGTAATTCATCGCGGGACAATGGTCCCAAGCTCCGTAACCGCCCGACCTCACAACCAATCATGGGTGTCACCGTTTCCAGATCACGAAGTTAACACCATTTGATTGTGAAGGCTGTTTGTAAATACTAACATCTACGCAAGTATCTGTTGTGTAAGTACTTCCGTCCACTGAAAGATGACGAAAGCATGAGTGATAAATGGATTGCAGATCGAATGCACCAGATCGATGCGTCGGGGATTAGAAAGGTCTTTGACCTTGCTGCCACGATGCAGAATCCGATCAATCTGAGCATCGGGCAACCACATTTTGGTACGCCTCAACCCGTCAAAGACGCCTTGTGTCAAGCCGTCCAGGAAGGCAAAAATGCCTACAGCCAGACACAAGGGATTGCGCCACTGCGGGACCGACTGCAGCACGATGTCGATGCTACGTATCAACATGATGACCGGCAGGTCTTCGTTTCTTCGGGTACCAGCGGTGCGCTGATGCTGGCGTTGTGTACGCTGGTTAATCCTGGCGACGAAGTGCTGGTCTTTGATCCTTGGTTTGTGATGTACAAGCATCTGGTAACGCTGGCCGGCGGCAACGTTGTTCAGGTGTCGACCTATCCGGACTTTCGAATTCGGCCGGAAGCCGTGCGGGCTGCCATTACTGACCGTACGAAAGCGATTCTGTTCAACAGCCCCAGCAATCCCACGGGAGCCGTGGCGTCTGCAGAAGAAGTGAAAGCTCTGGCGCAGATTGCCGCTGACAACGATATCGCATTGATCAGTGACGAAATCTACAAGTCGTTCTGCTACGACGGTGAATTCAGCAGTCCGGCGGAATGGAATGAAAGTACGATTATTATTGACGGGTTCAGCAAGTCTCACTCCATGACGGGGCTGAGACTTGGCTATGTTCACGGACCATCGTCAGTCATTCAGCAGATGATGAAACTGCAGCAGTTTACATTTGTCTGTGCGCCTCACCCCATTCAGTGGGCGGGACTGACTGCCTGGGACCTGGATCTGTCCGAAAACTTCGCCGACTACGGCCGCAAACGCGATCTCATTGTGTCTGAACTGAAGGAGAACTTTGAGATTCAGGGAGGGCAGGGGGCGTTCTATCTGTTTCTGAAGGTTCCGTGGGGAACAGGGACCGAGTTTGTGACCGAAGCAATTCGCAATAACCTGTTGATCATTCCCGGAAACGTGTTCAGTCCCACCGACACTCACTTTCGACTGTCGTTTGCTGCCGCCGATGATCAATTGCGGAAGGGGGCAGAGATCCTGCGAAGGCTTGCTGTTCAGGGAGGCCCGGCAAGCTGAAGTTTGCCGCTGTCGACTCACCCTCCGAACGTCTGTTCGTTCAACTCTGTCACAGGTCGTTCCACGACGCCGCTGTTGGTGATCCCTTCCGATTCTGCGTTGAACGTTGTCAGAATTCGGTGAGTCAGCACAAGCTGAGCGACCTTTATTACGTCTTCCAGTCGCACCATGTAGCTTCCGGTGAGGGCCGCTCGGGATTTGGCTCCCAGAATCAGGTACTGCACGGCTCGCGGTCCGGCGTCCCATGACACCAGCGGCATTAGCCAGTCCCAAGATTCGTCCACCTTCGGGCGAGTCCGCCGTACAAGGTCCACTGCGAATTCGTATATGTGCTGCGGGACGGGCACGCGTCGCACCCGATCCTGAAATCGCTGCACCGAGGCCTGTTTCCTGGGACACGGAAAGGTCGCCAGGAAACGCTGTCGTACGTTCACTGGATTCCAAGGAATGCTTAGGAGCCTGAGCGGGATTTGTCCGACAACGCTGCGTCGTTGTCAGTCGGAAGTGATCTGATCGGCAAGTTGGCGGTTGACTTTGAGTTGCCCACACTTAACGGCGGCATTTTTCGACTGAGCGACCGCGCTGACAAAGTCGTCGTCCAGGACTTCCGGGCAACGTGGTGCGGACCGTGCGCTGCTGCATTGCCGGAGTACATTTCCGCTCCTGACGCGTTTGCACAGAAATATGTGTTTTTCGTGGCCACCAACCTGGAAGAGCCTCGGGACCGGATTCGTGCTTTTCTGGACTGTCAGAATCTATCGTCGGACGTTGTCCTGGACCGTGGTTCCGTCATCGCCAGGCAGTTTGGCGTATCCGGCATTCCCCACACGGTGGTGATTGGTCCGGGCAACATCGTGAAGCACGTGAGAGTGGGATTCTCAAAAGGGGCCGGTGAGCAGGTGTCGGCTGTGATTTTTGAGCTGCTGGAAGAACGCACAGACGGCGGCTGATCTCGTTGTTCCTCCGTCGCTCTGTGTTGCATAAAGTGACTGAACCATGGAGACACAGAGGAATACAGAGAATGAGATTCGTTTTCTACTGCATCGCACTGTTAAACGCTGCTTCTCCACCGACGATCGGCAGTTCGATGCTGGTGGCGTCGAGGTCAATCGTCATTTCCGTTCCGGGATCCGGCCACAACGTGAATTCGCGATCGGTAGAGAAGATCATCATGCCGATCTGCTGGCCGGCCGGAATGATCTGATCGTCCGGCTGAAGGTCGAACGCCAGATCGTAGAATTGTCCGGGAACCAGTGGTTCACTTTTCGATCGCGACTTCCGGTTTTGAGGATCCGCCCAGCCACGAGTGATAACGTTTTCATAGATCTTTGCTTTGTCGTTTGTAGACCACGGCAATGACACCAGCCAAACCGAAAAGTTTGCCGCGGGCTTGTTGCACGACAGTCGTGTTCGCAGTCTAGCAATGCCGGAAACATGAACCGGTTCCTTCAGTGTTTCAGTCACGTACAGCAGGCGGTGATCGGTCCATTCTGCCTGAGCCAGCGTGGCGCCGTCGAACGAGAAATTGTCCTTCAGTTTTTCTGTTCCCCGCTTTGTCTTGCTTAGGAGGTTAAGCGAACCGCGTTCTTTGCCGCCGGCGCCGGGATGTAGTGTGACGTTGTCGGCGTCAGGATTCGGGTAGTCGGCATACGATGTGGGTTTCAGTCGATCTGCGTTTTCCCGAACAATCCATGCTTTGGGATCATCTTCGACACCGTTTTTAATTCCATACAGATAACGAGTGAACCAGCGATTCATCATTTTCAGCGGCGGCGGTCCTCCGTGTCCTCCCTGGTGGAAGTACGACTGTACAGGTACACCTTTCGCCTGCACGGCTTTGTAGATGCGTACGCTGTGTTCCGGCATAACGTTCCAGTCGTTGAAGGCATGCGCCATCAGCAAGGGCGCCTTCAAAGGGCCCAGGTCGTTCAGATAGTCACGTCCCGCCCAGAACGAATTGTAGTCGCCGGTGGCCCGGTCAAATCCATCGGCCATCTCTTTGTCACGGACATTGCAGTTGCAGGTTTCTCGCAGTTCCGGACTGCCGCTGTTGATGTAGTTGTACAGCACGTCGACGTCTTCACCGATGTAGCCGCCTGGGTGTCGCACCAGTCCGTGCGAACGATAGTAATGATAGTACGATGTGTTCGGTGCAATCGGGATGATTGCTTCCAGTCCATCCACGCCGGTTGTCGCTGCTGCCAGCGGAATTGTGCCGTTGTAGGAAGTTCCCGTCATTCCGACCTTGCCTGTGCACCAGAATGCTTCGATCCTATTGTTGCCATGCGGTGTCGTGAAGCCTGATGCTCGACCGTTGAGCCAGTCAATGACAGCTTTCGGCCCGAGTGATTCGTTGTCGCCGCCGATGGTGGGGCAGCCCTGCGACAGACCTGTGCCGGGCGAAGCCGAATGAACGACCGCGAAGCCTCGCGGGACCCAGTCTTTCCAGTGCGACTTCGAAATCACGACTCGTCGCGATTGATGGGCAATTGACGGTGGCTGAGCGTGCTGCTGCGGCGCTTGGCCGAGTTCCTGACGTGGATCCCAGAAGAAGTCTCGAGTGCCCGACGCCGTGCCGGAAAAGTACGGGCTGGACACATAGACGGCGGCAACTTTCAGTCCTTCCGTGTCCGTCTGACGCTGGCGAGTAACACTGACGTGCATTCGATCAGGACGGCCATCACTGTCTGAATCGAATTCCGTTTCGACCCACAGGTCGTGATGAATCCACTGATTTTGGTCCTCAAACGCCGGGACGATCTGCGCCTCGCCATCAGCGAACACTGGTGCTGCCTTTTCCCCGACCTGTTTCCCGCGAGTGCGATACAAGGGCGTCAGTCGTTCAATGTCCTGCTTGTCGGCGACCTTCAGCATGTCGCTGAGCTTGTCGACAAGAGGGAACTCCACACCGGCCGCAAACAGTGCTGCCACTTTTTCTGCTTCGTTAGCGCAACAATAGTTGATGCGAACTCCCGCTTTACGGAGTTGTGTTGTATGGGCCGAATCAACCGCATCACCCCCGTACAGCTGAATGAAGTCTGACTGTGCCGCGATGGTTTCATCGACGTACTGCTGAGAATTTCCCTGACGCTCCATGTTGCAGACCAGAATCTTCGGCACTGTCGCTTTGGCTGCAACCGCCGCCTCATATCCGCAGGCAAGAAAGCACTGATGAAGTCGCCCCGCTTCGGCAATTACCAAAGTCGTTTTTCGGGCCAGTTCTGCACCACCTTTCAGATGAACATTCAGCCAGACGTTCTGTGGCATCATGGCTAATGCTTCTGTCAGAGTTGGAATGCGTTCGTCTTTGAACTTCTTGTCTTTCCACGATCCCGCATCGAGCTTTCGGCAGTCGTCAAGAGTGATTTCTGACACAGGGCCGCTGCCGTTCGTTGTGCGGTCCAGCGTTGCGTCGTGCAGGAGCACGAGTCGCTTATCGCTGGTCAGCGCCACATCGAATTCAATCATCTGCGCTCCCAGCATGATGGCTTCTCGAAACGCAGCCAGCGTGTTTTCCGGATGAGTGTCGCTGGCCCCTCGATGCGCGCATATGCCGCGGACCGGCATCGTGTACGGGGCGGATTCGTCGGCCTGACTCAGCGTGACGGAGACAGAACACACCGTGAGAACGGCAACTGACAGTAAACGACGGAAGGGAGAGCTAAGCATGGCTGATTCTCAGGTTTCGAAACGGGAGGTCATTTCGACGCGGGCTGCACGTCAGTCCGGTGTGACATACGAACGGTTTATTCTTCCAGGAGTCCTGGTTTGCTGCGTCAGGGCAACTCACATCGCGGAATGTAGCGTGCCACAGCGCGGAAGAGAAATCATCCCATCAGTCGAAGACTTTGCTAAACGGTGACAAGAATCCGCAGCGTCTGCGAACATTTGTGGGAAGGTTACCCGTGCCGGGCCTTACGATACGCCGAATGGGCCGGTCGTGAGCGATGGAGAACCATCTTAAGGCGCAGTGCACGGAAGCCGTGTGTCGCCGCACACCACTTTCGCTGGCGGGACAGACTTCGACAGCTTCCGGAAGTCTGATTGCCAACCAGTCTTGGTGGTTCAGAACGGCCTGCGAGTGAGTCATTACCTTGCGTGTCGAACAGAATGCACAGCGCCGCTGTGCAGCCACAACCGATTTTTCGCCGACTCTCAACCGGCAACAATCATTCCTGATGCTCAGCGCCCATGAACAGGGAAACGTCGCTCGCTTGTGGCGCTGCAGGGCGATGGAGATGTGTGATTCCCCGATGAAGTTCGAGGGCCGAAGGAGCAGCGCCAACTCAGTATTGGCTTGCGTACCTTTCCGGATCACCGGAGAAAATTGCCTGAGTTTCGCGTGAACGGAACATGTACAACCGGTCGCGATACCACAGCGAAAAGTCCAGAATTCCGGCGACTTCTTCGTTTGTATTGACCAGCAGCACAACATCGCTGCCACCCCCGGCAGGAGCATATCGCGACGGATTGGCGTCGAATGTCGCTTTCGCTTCCGGTGAACTGAAGTCGTAGGTCTTCAGGCCGTATTTGGAAAGATACTCCGTACGACCATCAATCAGTTCACGCTGATCACGCAGGACGACCGGACAAAATCCCTTGAATCCGATCTGCCCGGTACGCGACATGATCCGGTACAGCAGTTCTTCACGTCGCGCCCTGTCACTTAGCTGGCGAAGTCGTTCAGGATCCGGTTTGATTTCAATCGGCGTCGCAAGTGCTCGTCCTTTGGCCACTGTCTCTGCGGACGGTGTCCAGGTTTCCTTCGGCCTGTCTGAAGACGTTGCAGTGTCTTCCGGACCTGACGGAGGGACTTCAGGAAATTGCGATTGTAGGTCAGCGGCAGCTGTTTCTTCAGACCCGTTCTGTGTTTGGTCAATTGCCGTTTTCGATTCTGTTTCCGCTGGAAGCGTCCGGGTCGGCTGGACGTCCGTTACCACTTCGTCTGTTTGCGATGAAGCTGCCGGATCTTCGGTTTGCTCAGTGAACAACGGTTCGTCCGAATTCAGGCCGTGCCCCGTGGCGGGGTCACGTGCGTCTTCTGGAAGAGCAGGCACCGAAATGTCGTCGTTCTTGGCATTTGCTGCATTGATCAGCGAATCCAGGTCAAGTAGCGCATCATCGTCGCTGGTTGGTTCCGGTTCACCAAACGGATCCACGAAACCATCGTCACGCAGAACCTGAAGTTGAGGCGGCTGTTGGTAACGTGAATCGCTTCCGACCGGCTTTTGATCCTCAGGTTGACTTACCAACGGAATTTCTGCGGGCGGCAGCTGGGGTTGTTGAATCAGTGGCTGTGCAGCGTCCTGATTCGATGTGGCTGCGATGCGTGGTCGGCCGACACCGAAGACTGACTGACCATTATTTTTTTGGAATCCTGCTACCCGCGCTGGTACAGAGTTGCCGGTGCTGCCTGGACGAACATGCGAAGTTTCATCAAACACGATGGGCGGCGGCGGTGGAATTACCGGGATGGCCGTTCGTTTGGTCAGGAATTCATCTTCATTGCCTGATTTTTTCGGCTTGAAGGTGTTGAGAAATCTTTTCAGCAGCGGGGCTTTCTTCGCCTCTGCCTCTTTTTTCTGCGACTCAGAGGCGTCGTTCCTGTGTCGAACCATGCGAATCGTTGGACTGTTTGTGTTCGGCAGATCCCGTGTTCTCACGGACGGTATCGTCTGGCC
Source organism: Fuerstiella sp. (assembly GCA_014238335.1). GTDB lineage: Bacteria > Planctomycetota > Planctomycetia > Planctomycetales > Planctomycetaceae > Fuerstiella. The sequence continues at coordinate 646 of JABABI010000025.1, read as the reverse complement.
ATTTTTCTGGAAGAGCTTGCGAAGTTCGCCGTTCACCGTTGATGTTTCGCTGGATGTCTGACCGGTGCCAGGCTGGTACAGGGTCAGTTGAAGACCGGATACCGGTCGGCCGGTTTGCGGCATGGCCCTAAGTGCCGACTCACTGATCGGACGCAGCGCTGCCGACATTTCCTGCGAAGAATCTTTATCAATGGACGGCTTTTCTGCTGCTCCGACGTATAGCGGTGATCCGGCAAGGATTGCCGCCAGCAGACACCGTCGAACACTTTTTCGAGTTCTCATTTTTAAATTTCCCGATTCCATTCAGGTGTCGCAATTCCGCTGGTGTACGTGAACGCAGCCGGGTCACCGGTCCGCAAAGACTGGCAGACCTCACACGGCCAATGCAGGTCTCTGTGCTCTGTATCGACTGTTTGGAAAAACAGGTTTCCAACGGAAGTCGTCAAAAACAGCTGTTGCGACGGATAGGACGCCTAGAAAGCGAACAGATCTCCAGACCCGAATAGTCTGGTCAGGCTGCCTGTCTTCACATCTGTCGAGCTTTCCACCAGAATGCGGGCGGTCACAGAAGACGGCTGAGGCGCGTCGTGACCTGGGTGAAAGTTCAAAATTCCGCCTTGAAGAGTGCAGGGCGGGCGAGATGCCG
>JABABI010000259.1:1160-3030 GCA_014238335.1 Fuerstiella sp. | reverse complement strand
GGATTCACGTTCACTGATATTCGTGACTTCAAACAGCACCTTATGAAGTCGAAGGAACAGGTGGGACGAAACCTCGTGTCCCTGTTGATCACCTTCGCCACCGGGGCTGAAATCCAGTTCGCGGACCGGCAGGAAGTGGAAGCAATTCTGCACCGTCACGAAGCCGAAAATTACCCGTTGCGCCGGTTGATTCAAGAGGTTGTCAGCAGCCGGATGTTTCAGTGCCGGTAGGAGGATCAATGCACATTCCCATTTCACGACGCACCGCACTGCGAGCATCCGGCGTGGCTTTATCGTTGCCGCTGCTGGATGTGATGAATCCGGTATTTGGGTTTGAACGTGCGGAACAGCCGAAACGTATGGTACTAATTTGCAATGCCCTCGGTTTATATTCTCCGTCGTTGTTCCCGAAGACGTCCGGAAACGACTACGAAAACACGGAGTACCTTGAACTGCTCAAGAAACATCGAAGCGACTTCACTCTGTTTTCCTGACTGTCCCATCCGGACCAGAACGGCAAGGAGCCGCACGATACGGAAATGACCTTTCTGACGGCGGCGATCAATCCGGGGCTCGCAGGCTTCAGGAACACGATTTCGGTGGATCAGGTGGCCGCGATGCACTTCGGACACGCCACGAGGTTTCCGTCGATCACGCTGGGGAGCAACACTCGGGAAAGTCAGTCGTTCAACAGCAATGGTGTCATGCTGCCAGCCGATAATCGCCCATCGCAGGTGTTTGCGAAGTTATTCTTAGCTGGAAGTCCGGAAGATCAGCGGCGACAAAAACAGAGACTCGCGGAAGGTCGCAGTATTCTTGATGCCGTTGGCGATCAGACGAAGTCACTCAATCGACGAGTTAGTGGAGGTGACCGGAAGCAACTGGATGAGTACTTCGCTGCCATACGCACGGCTGAGAAGGAACTGGCTGCATCCGATGCGTGGCTGGAGCGCCCCAAGCCTGAGGTGAAGGTCGAAATTCCGAAGGACATTGCGGAGCCATCGGAATTGCTCGGCCGCATTCGAGAGCTGATGAATCTGATTCCGCTAATGCTGCAAACCGATTCAACGCGCGTGGTCAGCCTGATGATTCAGGCTGACCACGGCGTACCAAACATCGCTGGTGTCCAGTCGGGGCATCACCCCCTGTCTCATCATGGACAGGACCCCGCCAGGATTTCTCAATTGAAGATCATCGAGTCCGGAATCCTCTCAACATTCTCGGACTTCCTGACGCAGCTTGGACAGCGATCGACACAGGGGGCTCGGCTGCTGGATCACACGGCCGTTCTTTTCGGAAGCAACCTTGGCAACGCGAACGCACATGACCCAGGCAATCTACCCATCATCCTCGCGGGCGGTAGCTACGATCACGGCCGATACATGGCGTACGACAAGAGGAACAACATTCCATTGTGCAATCTGTTTGTCAACATGCTCAACAACATGGGGATTGAAACAGAGTCATTTGCCACCAGTTCAGGAAACCTGAGCTGGTGACAATTCACACTGGAATACCGTCCCAGGAGAATGTTCGGATGCCTGAAACAGTGAGCCGCAGGGCGCTCACAAGAATAGACATATCCGGACAGCCTGCGGGCACTCCGCCATACTTATTCCCACTCCGATATCACTCCGATCAAGAATTAATCATGCTGAAGAAAATCACTCAAATCAGTTGCGTGCTGTTGTGCGTCATTCCGTTTGCTGACAACGAAGTTCACGCACAGCCGGTCAAGGATGCGGCCAACAACTGGCACCAATGGCGGGGACCGGATGCCACGGGAGTCTCCGGAACAGCGACGCCACCAACCGAATGGAGTGAACAGGAAAACATTCAGTGGAAGGTTCCGGTCGAAGGGCAGGGCACA
>JABABI010000259.1:0-1151 GCA_014238335.1 Fuerstiella sp. | reverse complement strand
AATGGAGTGAACAGGAAAACATTCAGTGGAAGGTTCCGGTCGAAGGGCAGGGCACATCGACACCGATCATCTGGGGTGACAAAGTCTTCGTCCTGACTGCAATCAAGACCGGCAAGAAAGACACGTCAATTCCAGACCCAAAAGATCAGCCCAAAACAAACTTCTTTGACATCAAACGCCCGAACGAGAACCGTGATTTTGTGGTACTGTGCCTGGACCGCAATACCGGAAGAGAATTATGGCGTGATACAGCAACCACGAAAATCCCTCACGAGGGCGCACATAACGACAACGATTTTGCATCGGCCTCACCAACGACCGATGGCGAGCGGTTGTATTGCTGGTTTGGTTCGGCAGGTCTGTTTTGCTACGACCTGGACGGAAAAAAACTGTGGCAACGTGAACTCGGCGAAGCTCACGTCGGATCAAGTCTTGGCGAAGGTTGCTCACCTGTCCTGCACGATGACAAGCTGGTCATCGTGCGCGATCACAGCCATCGGGGATCCATTGAAGTGCTCGATGCAAAAACGGGGGATACCGTTTGGCGCAAAGACCGCGATGAAGACAACGCGTGGGCCACGCCATTGGTGATCGAGCACAGTGGCAGAACGCAGGTCATCACGGCCGCCTCAGACTACGTGCGCAGCTACGACTTGGACAATGGCGATATCATCTGGCAGTGCAGTGGGCTGACAGGAAATGTCACACCGTGCCCGGTGGTTGATGGCGACCTCGTCCTGTGCATGAGCGGCTACCAGGGCCACGCAGTGCTTGCATTGCCTCTTTCTGCAACCGGCGACATCTCTGAATCCGAAAACATCGTCTGGAGCAAAGATCAGGGGACACCATATATCCCGTCGCCTCTGCTGTACGACGAAATGCTGTATTTCAGCCAGTCCAACCGTGACATCCTTACCTGCCTGGATTCAAAGACCGGAAACACCATCATCGACCGTACTCGGCTGCCCGGCATTTCCAATATCTATGCCTCACCGGTCGGTGCCAACGACCATGTCTATTTTATCGGGCGGGACGGAACGACGCTGGTGCTGAAGCGTTCCGCGGAACTGGACGTCGTTGCCACCAACCGACTGGATGACCGCATCGATGCCTCACCGGCACTTGCAGGCAGTCAGCTGTTCCTTCGTGGC
>JABABI010000258.1 GCA_014238335.1 Fuerstiella sp. | reverse complement strand
CTGCTGTCCCGCATTCCCGAAGTTGAAGTACAGCTTGCCGTCCGGTCCGAAAACAAACGCATGGATGCCGTGATCGTGCTCTGTGCCACTGATGCCCGTAAAGAGTATTTCACGGCGGTCCGACTTCAGGTCTCCATCGTCGTCGATCAGGAAAAACACTTTGTCGGCACATGAGATCAGAGCCCGTGTCCCTCGGCCATCGGGGGTCGGCAGCACGCAGATGCCATGAGCAGAATTCACATCTCTGCCCTGATGAAAAACTTTCGCGTCGAGAATCCCGTCCTGGTCCACATCTTCGAGTACCAGGATACGGTCGCCCGCTTTCCGTTCCGGAAAATCCTTATTGCGAAAGCGACGATAATTCAGAACTTCGCAGACCCAGACACGGCCAAGATGATCAATGTCAATGTTTGTGGGATTCGACATAACCGGTTCGGAAGCAAACAGCTCAGCCTGCAGTCCCTGCGCGACATCGAGTTGAGAAAGTGCATCCCGGGAATCGTGGCTGCCGTTCCCGGCAGCAACGGGTCCAGGCGACAGTGCAGGCGGCTTTGTCGTGTAAACAGCAAACGTCACCGTTGAACCACAACCCTGCTGCGTGCCACTGTCATCGAGCGCTCCCTGCGTCCGAAAGTGAGTCATCCCGGCAGGGACTTCGTATTCGATGATGGAGTTGGCATGGGTACCAAGACACTTCTCCACCGGTTTCCCCCCCACGCTCGGCTTTCTGCCAGCCGCATTTGCATTCACATGAACACTGCCAAAACCCGCAGTTGCTGTTTTCCATTTGAGTTCCGTCAGACTTTTTTCTCCTGCGGGACCTGTAAACCGGGGATTGACCCAGTCGGCCCAGTCGCAACCGAATCCATCTCCGCCGTCGGTCACAACCAGATAGATCTTTCCGGCTCCATTCAGCTTCACCTGGATATCGACGGACTGGCCTGCGGCGGTTTTCCTGATTACACCGCTCTGAAAGAGGGCGGCACTGTTTTTCGCAGCAGGTGATTTCGTTTCCGGCTGAGCCGGTTCAGCTGCGGGAACAAGCGGCAGTGTCTGACGACCATGCCACTGATCCAGCATCGCAACGATTCGGCCAGCATCAAAATCCGGCCTGGGACCGTAGTCCTGGTTCACAAGCAGTTCATCCAGAGTGACTTCCGCTGCCGGAACCCCATCGACTGGAACTTCCGCCTGGGCGCACCACGTAATCGCATTGAGAACGACTTTCAACTGATTGGGATTGCCCCAGTTCCAGTGATTGTGTCCGCCGGTGAATCCGAATCCTCGTCCGCCGCCTTCATTCACCGAAGCCCACGCCATGTGCTGAGGTTCTTTGCGGACGAGCACCGCTTCACGAACGTGTGGATTATTGTTGTGAGCATTGTCCGGACGAGCCAGCGAACCGTCTTCCTTCACCAGGGTGCTGGCTGGCGGAAGGTCAGTCAGGATCGGAGTAACGCCCTTCATGTCCGGGCGAAACCGCATGTGGTAGTACCACTCGTCGTTGACCGAAAACGGTTTAACACCGCGAGTAACTGGATGCTTCGGAAACTTCCTGTAGTTGGCCGTCCAGTGCGGATTCACCGACCAGTGAGCCTCGAAGTAGCCACCCATCCAGTCGAGAAACTTCCCACCTGACGGAGAAACTTCAACTTCGACACCATAGTGAAGCGCAACAATCCCAACTCCAGACTTCGCATAGGCATCGACCTGGGCGAGATGCGGATTGACCATGTGGCGTCCACCACCGTCGCAGTACATGACGATGCAGTCGAAACCATCGAGCGCGTGAGGGTCTTTAGGCCAGCCGTCAGTGTACACCGCTGTGACGAAATTCGGCATCGCCTTCCCAAGCGACCGAGCCAGCAGAATACTGCCAGCCTTGTGCTCGTGTGAGCCGTAGCCGTGACTTCGAACCCCTGCCACAAACGCGACTCGCTTTGGGCGAGTCGGTGCGGCGTTAATCAGAACGGTTTCTTTGACGCCTTCAGTTGCTGCTGTCAGTCGTTTTTTTTTTGAGAGCTGGCAGCCGACTTCCTGTCGCCCGTGTGCTTAATCATGATCTTGCGGAATTGCACGATCATCGGCGGACCAGCGTGCAACTGCAGAGCCAGGATTCCATCCGCGCGAGCCGCGTCATCTTCATCGGTGCATTCAATCGTCGCGGTGCCGTTGATGAAGTGTTTGAAGTGGTTGCCCTGCGCAACGATGTGGTAGTCGTTCCAGGCTTCGTTTTTGATCTTCGACTGAATCTCCGCCGACTCTCCCACGGAGCCGACTACCTTCGGTTTGCCGTTTTTGCCAATCACCGTCTTCTGACCGCGATTCGCCAGAATGCCCCGGAACCGCTCGCCGTACAGAATTCCTGAGTAAGTCTTGCCGGCTTCAAAGTCGCCCTGATAACCACCGACAACCCATTTGTTGTTTTCGACTTCAAAGCTGCGGTATTGAATGCCCGAGTTACCGCCGACGATCTTGTACTGAAGTTTCAGTTCGAAATCACCAACGTCGCCACCGCGGTAGATAATGAAGGTGTTACCCTTCGTCGGATTCTCTTTGGTCGTCTGGCCGGTGATAGCTCCGTCCTTGACACTCCAGAACGCTGGATTGCCATCCCAGTTCTTCAGTGTCTTCCCGTCGAAGAGCGACTCCCACTTATCGTCAGCAGCGCTGACGTTTGACAAATTCACCATCGGCAGCACAACGGCAGCGGTCATCACGGACAGCAAAGCAATTCGGCAGGAGTGGAACATAGAGGCTTCCTCAAGTTCTGTTTTATTTCGGGTAAACATCGATCCGGCTGGATCGAACCGGATCGGCTGGCAACTATCGGTAGAGCAATAGTATTGAAGACTTCATCCGCCGAAACAATGGACGAGGATGTTCGCCCTGCGACACCGACTCAGCCATGCTGGGAATCATTGTGTTACGGTGCCGCAATCAGCCGCCCATTGGAGAACATGATTTCTGCTGGCTAAGTTGGAGCGGCATCGACGTTAAGCCGGAAGTAAATGCTGCGGCGGAGACGGTTTTTGTGAGCAAGGTGTGATGAAGGATCGGTAGAATCACCTGGTGGCACTCTGAAGTGCCCGAAAACGACTAGGACAACAGTCCGGCGCGGAA
>JABABI010000257.1 GCA_014238335.1 Fuerstiella sp. | reverse complement strand
GATGCCCGTATCGCGGCTGCGTCAGTTGATGTAAGTCATTTCCAATACACGGCTTCGGAACAAATCTGAAATTCTTTTGACGTGTCGCAGTCTTGCGACGCGACAGGAACACTCTTTGGGCTCCTGACCGGCAGTCTCTCTGATAAGATCACGGGCATGAGGTTGAACGAGACACAGATCAAAGAGACGATTCTGCATCCGAATTCCGAAGTCCGCGTCAAGGCCATCAACTACTTCGTTGATGCTTACAGCGACGATTCGTCGGTAATGCCGTTTGTCATCGAAACGATCAGAAAACATGGAAGAGAATCGACCCAGGTTCGTACCCTGCGACGCGCCGATCAGCTTGCCCAATCGCCGGTGACCCTCGATTGGCTGATCGCGGAACTGAATCTGGAATGTGATCGGGGCGATAAGCAGTGGGACAACTACCTGCTCTCTGTCGCGTTGATCGTGTGCAACGCCGATCCGAGGCTGATTGTCGGCCGACGGGAAGAGATCATCTCTTCGCCTGGCTTTCATGAAAAACTGATTCCCCGCATTGACCACCGGCTCCAGCTTCACAAAGCCGATTGGCGTGAGTGTTGGCAACAATTGGTCGAATTCTGCACCGCCCACGCGGAGGACGAATCATTCACTCGCGGGACGACGCGTACCGCAAATGACATCGTTGATGCACTGGGCCTCAAGCTGGCAAATGACACCGATGCCTGGTACATCTGTAAAGCCAGATTTGAGGAGCTGGATAAGGGCCTGACCGGATGGCTCTGTGAATGGTCACAGATACGACTGGCGGGAGCCGTGCAGGATTCTGCGGCGATCCCCTGGCTGCTGGAGAAACTGGCAGTCTTCGACTTCGAGTTCTGTGACGAAGCGATCACAGCGTTGTCCCGTATCGGAACTGACGAAGTGGTGCAACGCATTGCGGAAGCCTTTCCAAACGCTAACAACAACTTCCACCACTCCTGCACTGATCCGCTGAGTCACATTCATTCTGAATCGGTGGTCGATGTCTGTTTGCAACTGCTCGAAGTCGCAGAGGACGTGGACGTCGCCGTTTCCCTCGGGCACGCGATATTGGCACACTTTGACAACCGTGCGATCGACCCGGTTTATGAACTGGTGGCAGAGTTGGGACAGGAGGGACTGGATCCGGATTCCGCAGAACTGGTTTATGATCTACTGCTGTCCAGTATGATCATGGGTCAGCGATTTCCCGGATACGACGAATTGATGGACTTCGCCGAACAGACGAATTGGGGTAACGGTGACTACGAAGAACCGCGCCTCTCCCATAATTTTTTTGATGACTCTCAGACAGTGGAGGGTGCGGTTCGAGCGATCATGGCTGAAGGTGGACATCCCGGGCAGTCTGAATTCGAGGAAACGAATTCGACACGATCAGAAGCCAGCAGCAGGAAAATCGGCCGCAACGATCCCTGCCCCTGCGGCAGTGGTAAAAAGTATAAGAAGTGTTGTCTCAGCCCAGGTCAGGTCGACCCGCTGTCAAACTGATTCTCCGGTGAGAACGCATCATGTGAAATCCATTGCTTCAGGACGATTCTGTATTTTCTTTTTGCCGTCGCAGCGCTGAGACGCGACAGTGCGACGGACGGAGCCACTGTTCGTGTCTGAGTGAACAGTCTTTGTCCCGCCCTTACGTTTCACAGCCAGGAAGACCCTGTCTTTTGAAATTGGCTGTCCCGTCTGCGCAGACAATGCGTCCGCAGCCTCTCGATACGAACCGTGTTGTTCATACGCGGCAGTCAACGCGTCGTCCGTCAGCATCGATTCAATCTCGGCTTTCACCTGCTGGCGGATCATCAGCTTCTGCTTCTTTGTGGAAATGACCTTAGCCGCCGGCTCGCCAGCCTCGGTCCGCTGATCGCTAATCGAGGCGAACAGATGATCACGATCGATCGTCAGTCCCGTCTGTGACAAATGCGACACATATGACAGTGCGACGACAGCCGGAATTCGACGCAACCAGACGTGTTCGTCGGGGATGCGTTCGGAGACCAGAACGATGGGCTGTGTGGTTTTCTCGACCACACCGGCTGCATCGCGGGCGTCGGGCCATGACATGCCGCGGACGAACAGGACATCGCGAGACGTTTGTTCCCATTTTGTCTTGCCCAGTCGCCATACTCTGTCAGGCATGACCTCTTTCGTACTTCCAGTCAGTCCCAGTGTCTGAGCGAGGTGGACTGTGAATGCCATGAAGTCAATGCTCCAGCGTCGCAGGCACTCCGGAATAATCTCCACGCGCAGCAGTTCAGGGCAGGGAATGAACCAGCGGAGGGACCCGTCCGGCATGGTACGGACGATTGGCAGTTCCTCATGCATATCATCACATTCGGGGCAGACCGCGAATTCAGCCGCCGTGGTCTCCCGAATCCACGGCAACGAATCGCATGGGCCCTGCAGCGACACGGTATGCCTCGAGTCGAGCAGGGACCAGAAGTGGGAAATGATGTCAGTCACGGTTGATGCCCCATAGTTTCAGACAGCGTTCGCCGATCGCCCGCAGTTCATTGGACTTGCCTTTCAAATCGCACGAATTCGGGCTGCTGACGTTGAATGTCATCGTACGCGGACGCGAACGTCCGTCGTTGACAAACTGCAGTTGAAATGCGATACGAATGACTTCAGCCAGTTCCGATGTCGATTGCTCATCGGTCCGTCGCTCTCGAATCCACGCCCGCACCGTGTCCAGCGAGGCACTCTGGGAAAAGCCGATCTCTTCATATCGCACATTGTTTTCGACATGCTGCGGCGCGATACGAATTTTCGTAATTCGCACTTTGGAGATTTGATCCTGTGCGGCGGTTGGCAACGACAGGTGTGGATCGAGCAGGTGATCCAGATGGTAGGCGGGCAGCATGGGAGCTGCATCCTCGACCTCAGTGTCAAGCACGGCGCGGCAAAAGGCCTGTCGCAATCGGAGGTGAACCTTGCGTCCGCCTTTAGCTACAAGGTCGATGCGTCCGTTGTCCGGGTCATAGGCAAACACGTTGCTGAACGCGTATCGATCTGACCGTGGCTCGATGTGCCCATCGTCGTCGAACGTCAGCTGTTTATCGGGCCAGTCATCGAGGTACGCAAAGAAATAGTCCACACCACGACC
>JABABI010000256.1:294-3136 GCA_014238335.1 Fuerstiella sp. | reverse complement strand
AGCCCCATCGTACGTTGACGGTTTACTATCCCGATGGCTGGAAGCCCTCTGACAAACGGTCGGCTCTGGTCATCTTTCGCTGCAACATTCCGGTGCAACGCGAGCACTTCCGGCAGCTCGGCATGGTCATCGTCAAGCCGCAACTCGCGCCTGTGAACTCCGGGCAGTTGCCGAAGCTGAGTCTCAAAGAGATCGCATCACTTCCGCGTCCACGGCATCAGGTTGAAGATACGAAGAGTGCCATTCGCTTCCTTCGCACGAACGCTGACGAGCTTGGCATCGACCCGGACCGCATTGTGGCGACGGGAACTTCCGGCGGAGGCGACCTGGCTCTGCAGTCATTCATCAATCGGTCGTTTGAGGATTCGAATGATGCCCCGTCAATTTCGCCTCGGCCCAATGGACTGGTTCTTTACTGTCCCGCGTTCGACGGCATCGACATATGGTTCGTCAAAACGGAGTTGCTGCAAGAGCGGACCAAAGACGGCGCGCCGGCATTCGTTGCTCATCTTGAACGATTCGCTCGGGACACACCCGAGGGATACTCAGTCCCACTCGACCATCGTGCCGATTTGATTAAACAGGCCGCTGTACTCGGCAAGCAAGAAGGCATTGACAAAGCGGAGATCGCGAAGTTTCAGGAGGTCCTCGAACTGTTCAATGCCCGTGACTGGCAACTGCTGCATCCGGTCGAGGATGCCTTGAAGATGTCGGCCACTCGAATCCTGCCGAAGGAGCAGCTGCCGCCGACACTCATCATGTTCGGAGGCCGCGATCACCTGCAGAAGCCTCAACAGGCATTCGTCGAAGCCGCACGAAAGGCAGGGAAGCAATTCGACCTCAAGGTCTTCAAAGGAGGCGGACACAGCTTCATGCTGCAGCCGGTTTTCGAGACACCCAGCACTCAGGTCGCCGACCAATTCCTGAGACGACACGGCTTCCTGGAGGCAGAAGAAGCTGAGGACAGATAGCGGCTCCACTTCCCTCGGAAGCGAGGCGGTATCCTGGGGCGTTTGAACAATCCCCATAGCGCTGCTGCTGGCACGCAGGTCTTCACCAGGCACCGGCAGGTAGATTCTGCAGTGTGCCGCGAGGTTGTCGCTTTTGCGTCCCCTCAGCGGACACTGCAGCTGAATCGCATCGAAGCCCAGTCGATATTCGCCGCTGCTGGCTTGCAAGGTGGAGGGTAGAGCTGAGCTACTCCGACACAATCGGCGGGGCTGCCGCCTCAACCTCAGGAGCGAGTTGGACTGCGTCTGCGAGCGTGACGCCGAGGAACAGCACGACGACGCCGATGGAGAAGACCAGCATCAGGGCGTTGATCGGTTTGTCGTAGCGCAGGTGCATGAAGTAGGCCGCAACGAGGATCGCTTTCACTCCGGCGATGCCGAGAGCGATCCATACATCAAATCGGCCGACCTGCCATGTTGATGCAGTGACTGTGAGAGCTGTCAGGCCAAGCAACGTCGTAAACACTGTGATCAGCTGTTTTGGTGAACTGACGTGCGAGTGAATCTGTTCAGTCGCTGGGATTGAGGACGGATATGTGTCCATTTGACGTTCATCCAATCAGGTAGAGCAGCGGAAACAGGAAGATCCACACCAGGTCGACAAGGTGCCAATACAGACCGACGGTGTCGACGGGCGTGAAGTAGTTCGGCCCGAAGTCGCCTCGCAAAGATCGCTTCAGAACCCAGCCGATGGCCGCGATTCCGGCAAGGATGTGAATCGCATGCAGGCCGGTCATCGCGAAATAGATGCTGAAGAACGTTCCGGCTCGATCAAACACACCAGTTCCCTCACCCGTGGAATACTGTGACGCCCACAAATGACCTTCGTGCCACTTGTGCGAATACTCAATGCCTTTGATACCGAGAAACAGGATCGCCGCGAATGTTGTGAGGCTGAGGCAAATCACCAGACCTCTTTGCTGACCAAGTTGACTGCAGCGAACGGCCCACGCCATGGTTAAACTGCTGAACAGCAGGATGACGGTGTTGATCGCTCCCAGACGCGTGTCCAGCAATTCCGCGGAATTCACAAACACTTCCGGATGCAGCGTGCGAAACACGGCGTAGGCGACAAAAAGCCCGCCGAAAAACAGCACTTCCGTTACGAGAAAGAGCCACATCCCCAGCTTGCTGGCGGCGTATTGCTGTTCCGCCGTTTCGAAATGGTGAGCTCGAAAACGCGACGGCGAATGAGTGACAGCGGGCGCTTCAGCAATCATGCCGTGACCTCCGCCGGAGTTGCCTTCGAATCTCGTGATCTGAGTTGGCGATGGTAGTCGCCGGTATCTTCGTTCAGCACGAAATCTTCAAGATCGTACGGATCAGTGACGCCCGGAGTCTGTTCGAAGTTGTGGACGGGCGGCGGAGAGGCCGTCTGCCATTCCATCGTCGCGACGCCCCAGGGATTTGGGGGTGCCTTTCGGCCTCGGAAGAGGGAATGAACCAGCACCGCGGCACAGATCATCAAGCCGACGCCCAGCACGAATGCTCCGAGAGTCGACACAACGTGCAGTCCCTGGAATTCCGGTTGGTAGTTGTAGTAACGACGAGGCATCCCTTTCGTTCCCAACAGGAACTGCGGGAAGAACGTCCAGTTGAAACCGACGAAGATGCCAAGGCACGACATTCGTCCCCAGAACTCGTTGTACGTTCGTCCGAACATCTTCGGCCACCAGTAAAACAGGCCTCCGATGAACGCCATCAACGTTCCGCCCATCATCACGTAATGAAAATGAGCCACGACAAAATACGTATCGTGCAAATGAACGTCAGTGGCGAGGGCTCCCAGAAACAGTCCCGTCAGTCCGCCAAATGCAAACAGCACAATAAAC
>JABABI010000256.1:0-284 GCA_014238335.1 Fuerstiella sp. | reverse complement strand
CGAAACACATCGGCGTCGTTAACGAAATGGAACCCTTGTAAAGCGTCGCCAACCAATTGAAGATTTTGATTCCCGAGGGAATGGAGACGCTGAAGGTCAGTGCGCTGAAAATCACTGCAGCCATGGCCGATTCGCTGGTGAACATGTGATGTCCCCAGACGAGAAATCCCAGCAACGCAATGGCGACGCTGCTGTAGCACAGAAAGCGGTATCCAAAGATTCGAGTTCGGCTGAATGTGGAGATCAGTTCGCTGATGATTCCCATCGCGGGCAGAATCATGATG
>JABABI010000255.1 GCA_014238335.1 Fuerstiella sp. | reverse complement strand
CCGAACTCTCCTGCGGATTCAATCGGCTCACACTTTGTGACCCAGTGATATCCTACCGCTGGGAATCACGCGTGTCACGCTCGAAACACCAACGTCGCTGCGACGCTCACGTCGGTCTGCAACGATTGAAGCGAAGACCGTTGTTTCACCGGTCAGCTGAAGGTCAGCTCGCAGGCGACAGCGCAGACCGGTGGTCCCGCCGACCGTCGAGCCGGCGAACCAGGAAGTCTGATTGTTCGCTCCGTGTGCCATTCAACCGCTTTCGTACCAGATCGGACGGGCCGCACTGCTCAGCAACAGCCGCCATGACGGACGATCCGTCGATGTTTGCAGCGGCATGGGTGTTCCGCAGTGCGGACAGCAAGCGTCGTCGGGAGTCTCCGTTTTTGACGGATCGGCTTCCACCGCAACAGTCGCACAAAGTTCCTCCGAACCGGTCGCGTCTGAATTCAAGAACGCTTCACAACGCTTGCGATAAGCCTGCTGATGACGGTTGCTCCAGCCGCCGTAACGACGTGTTTTTACCAGACCCTTTGGCAGAATGTGCAGACTCCAGCGACGCACGAATTCCTCACCCGACAGACACACGGGAATCAGATCATTGCGGTCGCCGCCACTCGTGATCCCACGACGAGCCGAAAACGTCACGTGTCCGTTTTCATGCGACACCAGTCGACGATCAGAAATCGGCCCGCCCGTCAGATAGCGAGCCAGATACTTCACCACGTTCGACGGCACACTGTGTTCAGGAGGAGCTTCGATGTGCGCCACCCATGTCACGTCTTCCAGCGGCTGCAGCCATGCCTCAAACGCCGCCGCAGTCGACAGTTGACTCCATTCGCCCTGCAGTTTCAGTTCCCCTCGACGATGAAGTCGCTGCAGGCCTCTGAGGAATGTTTCACGAAACGTGGATTTCAGAGTGTCGGCATTCACCAGCCAACGCGTAATCCACGACCGGTCGCGGGGAGCGGCGGCCGTTTTCCATGCGTCCGGATTCTGCAGCGACGGTCCGCCTGCCGGCACCACCGCATGCACATGAGGGTGATGTTCCAGTTGCTGGTTCCATGTGTGCAGCACCAGCAGCGCAGCCGCTTCGTACTGCTGTTCTTCGTGAATTCTCTCGCGTAATGTTTTCCACGCCGACTGAAACAACAGACCATACATCACTCGCCGATTGCCCAACGCCAGTCGAGCCAGCTGGGACGGCAGCGTGAACACCACCTGATGGTAATCAATCTGCGGATGCAGCAGTTCGCAGGCCGACTGCATCCAGTCAGATCGTTTCGCTCCCGCACATCCCGGACAGTGGCGGTCGCCACAGGAATTCCACACGGTCGTTTGGTGATCACATGCTTCGCAGCGATAACGATGTCCGCCCAATGCCGACGTGCGGCACAGTGATAACTTTGCCAGAGTACTTCGCACCTGAGGCACCGCCTGCTGCGGCCATCGGCGTACGAACGACGGCGTGTACTGTTTCAGGATGTCGGCGACGCGGAGCTGTTGTCCGGGCCGACCGTGGTCGGCGTCACCCAGCCGGGCAGCTGCCGCACGGGCAGCCAGTCGACCGGACTGGGAGTCGAATCCAGATGAGGCCGACGCACGTGCAGATACACCATCGTCGTGCTGAAGCTTTTGTGTCCCAGCAACTGGCCGATCGTCAGCAGATCGACGCCCGCTTCCAGCAGTCCCGTCGCGTACGAATGCCTCAGCGTGTGCGGTGTCACGCGTTTGCGAATGCCGGCTTTGACTGCGGCCGCCTTGAACGTTTTCTGAATCGTGGTCGAACTGAGCGGTCGCTGGAACGTCTTTCCCGGAAACAGATATTTCGGGGACCGCACCTCCTTCCAGTACGCTCGCAGTTCCGTCAGCAGTCGAGGCGACAGCGGCACCTGTCGATCCTTCTGGCCTTTGCCGCAGCGAACGGCCAACAGCATGCGATGACCGTCGATGTCGGGAATCGTCAGCTGAGCCGCTTCGCTGAGTCGCAGTCCGGCGGCGTACAGTGTGAGCAGAAACGTGCGGTGTTTGAGCGATCGGATGCACTGCAAAATGCCATGGACTTCGTCACCGCTGAGCACCGCCGGCAGCTTCTTCGGTTTCTTTCCAAAGGGCACCATGCGCACAGCCCAGTGTCGAGGGAAGGTGGTTCGGTAGAGAAACCGTAGTCCACAAACGGCCTGGTTGAATGACGACCATCCCACTTTTCGTTCTTTGATGAGGTGTAGTTGAAACGATCGTACATCTTCGGGGGACGCGTCTTCGGGAGAACGTCCGAGGAACTGTGCAAAGCGGCCGACGTGATACGTGTAAGCATCAATGGTTTTCTGCGACAGGTTTCGCAGCAGCATGTCTTCGGCCATGCGTTGAGTGAGCGCGTTTGTGCGTTTCTGCCAGGGAGTCATGTTGAGTTCCTCAGTGCGTGTTCAAGTCCCGCGATGTGCGGGACGGTTCACTGAAGATGGACTGTAAAACAGAGAGCGCAAATGCGTTCCGGAAGAAAAGGAATGGTCGGTCGATGACAGAACACCCCACGCGCGACAACCGCCATGGGCAACACAGCGCAGATGATCGTTTCAGCGCGGACAACCTGGAGAAACCACACAACCAGGCCCGATTGAAAACGCAACGCTGAGACACAAACAGCACAAACGTAAAACCGCCCCATCGGTCACCAACGATGACATCGTGAAGCGGTTAAGTTCAACGCCACCGTTCACCGGGCCGCGGCGAACGGCGTTGGTTTTACCAAACCGCGCGACCCGCGGCTCCGTGTGCAACGGATTGTTCAAGTGAGCCGCTGCGCGGCGGGTCCATGGTAGCGATGTTTGATTTGCGATTGTAGTTTAATTTTGTGTGATGGCTTGCTGATTGTTTCTTTCACTTTCAGGGAGCTGTTCTCATGGCACACGATCACTTTTCCTCGTCGGACAGTAACGCCTCCGGCAACCCGAAGTCTCTGCGTGAACGCATGTCTCAGGATCTGCAGTTGCGGGGCATGGCGCAACGGACTCATGACGGTTACCTCCGCGAAGTTCGCAAACTGGCCTGTCATTACCACACCCCGCCCGATCAGCTCACCGAACAACAGGTCGCCGACTATCTGCTGTATCTGATCAACGATTGTGACTTCGCGCCCGGCTCGCT
>JABABI010000254.1 GCA_014238335.1 Fuerstiella sp. | reverse complement strand
CATGACTGTCCAATCCAAGTGGCTCAACATTGCTGTTAAAGTTCCAGGTATCCTGGGCAGGGTCGAGATGTTGCTGGTGAGTAAGTTGACCAGATTGAAACAACTGACAGGCATACTCGCATGGAACGCTGAAATAGCCGTAGTATAATGCCAACTGAAAGTAAGCGTACATGAGTGCCAGTATTGACAGCCTGGTTATTTTTTCGGTTTCCGCATCACTTTCAAGGAGACCGGGAGATGGGACGTTCGATCAATCCAGCCGTTTGGAAACAGTGGCGTGAGCGGCTTCGCCGTTTTAAATCCAGTGGCCTGACAGTGGCCGCTTACTGTCGGGCGGAAGGCGTTTCCACGGCTCGGTTTTACCAGTGGCGAAAGACGTTCGGTGATCGCAGTGTTTCAAACGACCAGCGGAAGGAGCCGACTTCGCAGCGGCCAGCTTTCGTGCCGGTCGTTCCGACTTCACTGACGTCGATCGTAATTGTGACGCTGGCCAACGGTGTTCGTGTGGAACTCCCGGCGGCCGACCATGCCCTGGTCGGTCATGTGGTTCAGGCGGTCGCGTCACCGGGAGGCGATTCATGATTGCGATTCCAGCCGGAGCTGCCATTTATCTTTGTACCAGTGTCACCGACATGAGAAAAAGTTTCGATGGCCTGTCGGGAATTGTCCGCCACGAGTTCGGTGGCGAGCCAAACGACGGAAGTCTGTTTTTGTTTATCAACCGCCGCCGTGATCGCATCAAGATATTGTATTGGGAAAACGGAGGTTTTGCTCTGTGGTACAAGCGCCTCGAAGCCGGAACCTTCGAGATGGTGACATCGTCGGACGAGCGTCCTGTGGTGACCATCGATGCGACGGAACTGAGCATGCTGCTGTCGGGAGTTTCTCTGCAGTCGGTTAAGCGTCGCAAACGTTACCGGGATGCTCCAGCGAATGGTGGCGTGACAGGTCGGAAGACCAGGATGCTGCCGTAATCGCCGGGGACGGTGTATGAGAAGGTCACGTATCCGTGTTCGACATGACAGTGAAGTCTCACGGATTCGTGCTTCGATCGCACTTTCCTGCAGCCGGTTCCTGTGGACCACAACTGTTCACGGAATCCTGTTGTTTTTGGAACGTTTTTCCGAATTGCTCTGGCGCATTTCTCAGAGATCATTACGCTGGCCCGCATGAAGGAACTCGAACTGCTCAATCAGAAAGTTGCTCAACTGCAGGCCCATGAGCTGCAGATGACAGCGTTGCTTGAGCAGAAAGACGGGATCCCTGAACAGCAGAACTTTCTGCTCGCCGAACAGTCGGCGACGATTCAACAGCAGGAAGCGAAGCTCGAGGCTCAGCAACTGGAAATCAACCGGTTGATTCAGCAGGCGTTCGGTCGTCGCAGTGAACGCTACCTGGAGAATCCGCAGCAACTGAAGCTGGACTTCGGCGGAGGTCCGGAGGTGACCGACGCTGCCGATGGCCTTCAACAGGCCATCGATGAACAGCCGGTCGCAGACGAAGAAACAATTACAGTTCCCGGGCATCAGCGTAAGCAGAAGAAACGTCACGACCGCCTTCCGGAGAATCTGCCCCGCGTTGAAGTGACTGTCGACGTGCCGGACGCAGACAAGGTGTGTGCGACTCACGGCGAGAAAACAGTGATCGGTTACGACAGGACGGAGACACTGAAGTACACGCCGCCACAGCTTGAGATCATCGTCACAAAGTACCCGAAGTATGTCTGCCCGAATGAGCCGGAATGCGGCGTTGTTCAGCCGGAGCGACCTGCGGGTCTGGTCGAAGGCAATCGCTACGATACGAGCATCGCGGCCGAAATCATCACTGCAAAGTATGCGTACCATCTTCCGTTCTATCGGCAACAGGATCTGTTTGCCGGCAGCGGCTGGACGCCATTTCGCAGCACTCTGCTGAACATTCAAACGGCGGCCGCCGCAGTGTTACGTCCGCTGGCTGAATTCTTCGCCAGCGAAGTCCGCCGTGACAGTATGCTTGGCACGGACGACACGGGGGTGACTCTGTTGTTGCCAGCCACGCTGCCGGACCTCGATACGAATGATGTTCGCAGCCAGCGGATCCACGAAGTCCTTTCCGCAGCGATGCCCACAGACAAAAAACACGTGAAAGCGAAGATGTGGGCGTATCGCGGCGTTTCGGTGCCGCTGAACGTCTTCGACTTCACGGTCAGTCGTCATCGCGACGGTCCGGATCAGTTTTTGATCGACAACGATTACGAAGGCATTCTTCTGGGCGACTGTTACACGGGCTACACCGGCATCAGCCTGCGCACCGACAACAACATTCAGCACGCCGCGTGCAATGCGCATGCGCGTCGAAAGATTTTCGAAGCGCGTGGCAATCACCCGCAGGTGGCGTCGGTGCTGCTGGCGATGTATCAGGAACTGTACGACATTGAAGATCGGGCGCTCGGTGTTGACCCGGCTGCACGGCTTGAACTTCGTCAGCAGGAATCCGCTGAAGTGTGGCGGCGGATGCGTGAGTATCTCGACGGGCAGGAAGTGCAGAACGTGCTTCCCAAGGAAGACATGCGTCAGGCCATCGGCTACGTGAACAACCACTGGGACGCTCTGCAGTTGTACCTGTCGAACGGCGCGATTCCGATCGACAACAACGATGCAGAACAGTTGATGAAGCAGATCGCCATCGGTAGAAAAAACTGGTTATTTATTGGCAGTGTCCCGGCGGGTGGGCGCGCCGCGGACCTGATGACTGTGGTCAGCAGCGCGATCCGCAATGACCTGCACGTGTGGTCCTGCGTGAAGGACGCGCTCGACGCCCTGTTGTGCGGCTGCACCGATTACGCCAGCCTGCGTCCGGATGTCTGGGCGGCCGCTCACCCCGAGCAGATCCGCAGCTACCGAATCGAAGAGCGTCGCGACAAGGCCGACAGAAAGCAACGCCGCCGAGCCAAACGCCGGGCCGCTCAGGCCTGAGACCAGAATGGCGGGGGTGTACGCTTACCAGGGCGATGCCAAAGGCCGGAACGATGAGCGGCACTGGCGAATGGATCGGCGTCGCAAGGTTGTCCTTGAGCCGACAACGGATTGACCAGCCGGCAAGCAGCGCGAACACGGGTGCAAGTGGCAACAATCCCATGCCCATAGCCAGGATCGCGACGACGGCCAGCGGAATCAAAGGCAGGAACACCAGCGAATAGACGAATGATA
>JABABI010000253.1 GCA_014238335.1 Fuerstiella sp. | reverse complement strand
TCAAAGTATCGACGATCAAGCAAAGGCACACGGGTCAGGTCGCCGTTTTCTGAATCGCCGAGGTAGCGATACTGAAAAAGGAAGGAGCCCGCGTGTCTCAATCCATTTATATCCCAGAGTTCATTTTGAACCTCGAACACCAGCGTGCGCACCATATCGAATGCCACGTTCAACTGATCTTCAGCAACCGCCGCATTTTGATTGGCCGTTTGCTCGCCGGCCTCGGCGCGACGAATGGCGCGGTCAAGCTGCCTATTCGTTCGATAGAGCGAATCGATGGCATCTGTCAGCTGTTGATTGTTCGTACTCAGCGACGTGGTAAACGACACCCATCCGTAAATCCCTGACATTACCAGCAGAATGATGACAAAGGACATGCCGGCGACGACGGGATTTCGAAGACACCAGCGCGACACACGTTCCGGCCACGTGACTGACCTTGCCACTACGGGTTTGTCTGACAGAAAGCACAGCAGGTCGTCACGAAATTCGCTGGCCGTCTGGTACCGTCGTGATGGGTCCCTGGCCATGGACATCAGGCAGATATTCTGCAGGTCGTGGGGGATTCGATGATCGCGTTTGCGTGGCGGGATGGGATCGTCATTCAGAACACGATGCAGCAGCATCCGCACAGTTCCGCGATAGGGTTGCTCGCCGGTCAGCAGTTCGTACATGACCACGCCGGCAGAATAGACGTCGCTGCGTTCGTCGACGTCCGACGGGCTGCCGATCTGTTCGGGACTCATATAGGCGGGTGTGCCGGCAATTTCACCATCTGCCGTTAAATCAGTGGTTTGCACTTCGGCCAGCCGCGCCAGGCCGAAGTCCGCCAGTTTCAGTGAACCTGATTTGTCGTCGATCAGAATGTTGCCTGGCTTCACATCACGGTGGATGACCCCCTGTGCGTGGGCAGCGCCGAGGCCCGAAAGCAATTCGCACAGCTGCCGGGCCACAGTAACCGGGTCCATGGATTCTCGCCGTGGAATCGAATCCTTCAGCGATCCACCATCGACAAATTCCAGCACCAGCCACGGTGGAATGCCGTCGTCACTTCCGACTTCAAGAATGGAAACGATATGTTCGCCGGTGACCTGAGCCGCGGCGTTGGCTTCGCGAGCAAATCGCTGACGAGCGTTTCGCAGTGTGGCAAGTTCCTGACGCAGCACTTTAATCGCAACGATGCGGTGCAATTGGGAGTCCCACGCGCGAAACACGTGGCCGGTCGCGCCGCTGCCGACGCTTTCAATAATGTTATACCGCCCCAGCGTACCCAGAGGTGCGTCATCCGTCGGTTCCCCCGGAAACCTCACGCGACTGGCCTCATCAAGACGTGTGCACAACGACGAAACCTCGTCCAGAAACAGATAACCCGGCGACTGCAATCGACCGATGATGTCGGCAATTCGGTCCGCCTGTTCGCTGGTCTGGTGCCGTTCGATTGCAGTGTCTTCGCCGGGAGACGTCCCCGCATCGACAGGGTCCGAAAAATCCAGCTGTGCTGCCAAACGATCGAGCTGCCGACAGCATTCCTCACACTCGTCCAGGTGCTGCAACACGCGAGTAAGGCTGACTTCGGACAGGTCTTCCTTAAGAAATCCGAGCAGCGTATGTTGCGGTGGGCAGTCCGTCATCGCGTCCCACTTTCAGTGTCGTCCATGTATAGATTCTCGACCGCCGCTCTCAGCATGTTTGTGATGCGAGTTCTGGCCACATAAACGTCGGAAACTTTCAGCCCAAGTTCCGCCGCAGCAGCGGCTGCGGAAAGGCCGTTTCGTGTCGTCAACTTCCACGCCTGCCAGTTCGCTGGTTTTACTCGTGCGTGCACGGATTCTTCCGCTTCCGCGAGAATGTTTTTTCGGGCTTCGTGTTCAAGAATGCGTTCGAGTTCCTGTTGAGGCTCAAGAGCCTCTGCATTCTGCAACTCGTCGAAACACGAGAGACTGCCCAGACCATGTTCCACACGATTCATTTCTCGAAAGAGATCACGCACTGCATTCTGGGAAACCGTTTTCAGCCATCCGCGAAAGGCCCCTTTGGACCGGTCATATTTGAATTTGCGAAGCGACCGAACAAGTTTGATCAGCACGATCTGAGTCGCGTCATCCGCATCTGCTTCCTGCAGTCCCAGACGGATTGCCCACAAATAAATCTGTGGCGTATAGATCGAAACGAATTCGTTCCACGAATCCCGATCTGTCGGATCCTGCACCCGCAACAGCAGGCTTGCACGGGTTCTGCCAGTAGAGTCTCTTCCAGCCATACCACCAGACTATCGCAATCACCGCTATATTCTGCACGCCAAAAACCAAGAATCTCCCGGGACCTGCGGGATTCCCCTGCAGGCAACCATGCGACCGGGCATCTGCGAACAATCGAGGCCGCAGAATGATGCTGATTTCATATCGATCTGCTTCTTATGGAACTGTCAAGGCCCCGACTGCGTTCCCGAGATTCGGTCGATCATGAACGCAGCCGAGGTAACATTCAGGAGAAACGCGTGCGTTACGCACCTGTCCACAAGTCATCATCGTCTTCCGCGAGACAGGCGAACACGGAGGCCGTATCAGCCTGGTTTCGTTGCTGTCGCAGAGAGTTTTCATAGGCATCGTACAGCAGTTCAGGACTGGCGTGGTACTCCGGCGAGAACGTGAAAATCAACCGGTTCGATCCATCGCTGTTTCCACTTTCCTGGTAGAGCGAGCCAGCGGGGGTGATGTACACCCAGCCGACGTTGCTGTAGAGCCATTTTTCCCCGAGACCGGCCCAGTCTTCCCACAAATTTCCGGTCGTACGCAAGTCGTACTGCTGATCGATTTCCACGGCGCTGGCGGCAAGATCCACCGGCGTACCGTCCTGCGATCCTCCCTGGTCCAGGAAGTTGTCGTAGGCCAGATACAGCAGCTCCGGAGCAGCATGATATTCCGGTGAAAATGACGCGATCAGTCGTCCATTCGCTCCGCTGGATCCGTCCCACTCGTAGAGTGCTCCGTCAGGCAGAATGAATACCCAGCCGTTGGTTCCGAACATCCACTTCTCGCCAGATCCTCCCCAGTTCTCGAAGTCGTTGCCGGTTGTGTCCAGATCATATTGCTGGTCAATCGCAATGGCCTGCTCGGCAAGTCCGCCGCCACCGTCTCCGCCACCGTCTCCGCCACCGTCTCCGCCACCGTCTCCACCACCGTCTCCGCCACCGTCTCCACCACCGTCTCCACCACCGTCTCCACCACCGT
>JABABI010000252.1 GCA_014238335.1 Fuerstiella sp. | reverse complement strand
CGCATTCAGACGACGAAACACAATTCCGGTTCCACGTCATTCACACCCATCGAACAGATGGTGAGAAAAAAGACTCTCGCCCCTCTGGCGGCACCTTCCAAGCTACAATCCATGACGCCCCGAGGTACGAACATTTCGGCCGGTACGCAGCATCGCGAATCTCGTCAGGCTATGCTGCAGACATCCTGGGGACAGGAGCCTGCCATGCGGTCTCTGTCCAGACGTACAGGCGATTACCGCAAGCAGGAGACCACTTATGTCGAAACAGGCGACACGCGTTCCTCGACGTCGGTTCTTACAGAACGCTGTTTCGGCAGCCGGTCAGAGATAATGGCGACGACTGCCTTGACTGGGCAGAATCAACGTGTGCCAACGTTGCGGAAATGAAGGCATAGCGCCGGGCCATGCGTGGTGAGGACCTGACCGCTGCACACAGGAACCAGTCAAGGCACCATCCCAACAGGCCGCGGAGCCAAACGAAGCAATCACCCGGCCACAAGCAGCCAATCGAAATACAGGGCCACCATCGAATCCGCCAACCGACTCAAGCGAGATGGCTACCGGTCCTCTGAAGCCGCTGGTACACGACAGGCGACGCGCAACACACCCGCAACGTCCGCCCCTGTTAAAAAAACAACTACGGATCTGAAACAGGCAGATGGTGAGGCAATCAAGGCACTCCGAGAACTGGCATCGGAGGCTGATGTCAAACGGAAACGGGCAACTGCCGGATCTCTGAGACGTTTGGCCGAGACATTCTGGGACTTCTATCAGTCAAGGGGATAGATGGTCGGCAAACAGATAATGTGGGACTGGCAGGCGTCCGTTCGGACTGCAGAGCAAGGCGGATACTTCCAAGGCTCAGCTGATACCTCTGCACGGGTACGGGACAAAACCCGAAGGGAACCGGTGTATCGTGACTTCCCGGAATAAACCAATCGGATACGAAGACGCCACGGCTGCGCAAATGCTGCCAGAGGTCCGCAAACGGATCAATCAGGCGGTCAAATCCAACTTATGGCCACTGCACCTCTCTACGGGCCTGTGGGATCCGGGAAGACCTTTGCAGCTGCTGTCCTGTTTCGTGCCACCCGACGGTTGCCGTTGGGATTCCGCGCCGATGACTTGCTGTTGGGGATGGTGTCTGGTCGGCCCAACGGCGTGAGAGTCGAGCAGATGACACTGTTGGGCGATCGCGAATTCAAAACGCCTGGATGGGATCGGATTACTGCCCGCATTGCGAATGTGAGTTGCCTCCAACAGGATGATCTCAGCGTACGGGATCCTACAGAATCTATGCAACACACGTTGTTCCATCTGATCGAATGGCGCTGCGGTAAACCGCTGGTCATTACCAGCAACAAATCACCCGAAGAAATTGAGGCCATTTATGACGACCAAATTCCTGGCCGGTTGAGTGCTGGAACCGTGTTGGAAATCGTGGGACCGGATCGCAGTGAAGGCACCGGATATCGCGTTCAATTCACAATACGTGTGTGAAGGGAACTGGAGGTCACTTGTTTCGGCAAGCGATACGTGGGAAGTCACGAGACCTGCGGGGTGCGTCTGATTCGTCTGCATGAAGACAAATGCTTCTTTCTCGGGCATTGAATCGCGGTTACGGTATGTCGCGTCATCGCATGGCCCATGCACTTCGGTTTGTTGAACAACGATAGGCGACTCCATTCTTCAAACGGCAGACCGTGTTGACAAAAGCAGCAATTCTGATGTGAATATTCGCGTAACCAGGCCGGGCGGACTGATACTGTTACTGATACTGAAAAGCTTTTGTAGCACAAATCTGTTATACTTCGAATGTGCATTCCTGTCCTACTTGATGGTTTGAATTCGAATCGAAGGGATGCCCTGATGAAGCGAACAATGTTTGCGATTCTGTTGTTGCTTTAGCCAGCGTCGCCTGGCCCGGCACAGTCAGCAAACCTCGACCGGACCGTGCAAAAGGCAGAAAACCGAGAGGCAGCTATTCTATTCCGCGCGATGACCAGGACCAGGCGGTCGCGGATAGACTCGCTGAGCTCAAACAGCGGACGGGAATGAAGCCGAACATACTTTGGCTGGTCGTCAACGACATGGGGTCCGGCGATCCAGGGTGCTATGGCGGTGGAGCAGCCATTGGTTCTGCGATATTGCTGAGCTACTCCGACCAACGACCGTTCGCTTTCAACGGAACTATTAACAGTCTCAAGATTAAGCTGAAGTCAACGAATCTTGATTTTTCTAAACACATGTAGTTTTCTACCCAGAGAGGAATGCCATGCAGACGCGTTTAACTCGATTCCTATTCACCGCCCTGTTTGGGATGCTCACTGTCAGTGCATCCGCTGACGATTCCAAGCCCAACATCCTGATGATTATGGGCGACGACATCGGGTATTGGAATATCAGCGCATTCCATAACGGCGTCATGGGCTACGACACCCCCAACATCGACCGACTTGCCAGGGAAGGTGGTCAGTTCATGACGTACTACGGCCAGCAGAGTTGCACCGCAGGACGGGCCGCCTTCATTACCGGCCAGACTCCGTTCCGCACCGGTTTAACCAAAGTCGGCATGCCAGGAGCCAAGCTGGGTCTGCAAAAGGAAGACGCGACCATCGCTGAATTGCTCAAGCCGCTCGGCTACATGACCGGTCAGTTCGGCAAAAACCACCTCGGCGATCGCGATGAATTTCTACCCACTGCACACGGTTTCGACGAGTTCTTCGGCAACCTCTACCACCTCAACTCCGAAGAAGAGCCAGAGAACCCGGACTATCCCAAGAACCCCGAGTTTCGCAAGAAGTTCGGCCCACGTGGCGTTCTCAATACTACCGCTAACGGCAAGATTGAGGACACTGGTCCGTTGACCAGGAAACGCATGGAAACCATCGATGAAGAGGTTCTGGCTAAGACCAAGGATTTTCTCGATCGCGCGACAAAAGTCGACAAGCCGTTCTTCTGTTGGTTCAACACCACACGCATGCACAACTTCACGCATGTAAAGCAGGAGAACCTCGGCAAGACTGGCCTCGGTTTCTACGCCGATGGTATGGTCGAGCATGATGCCCTCGTCGGCCAGCTTCTTGATTACGTTGACAAGCTTAAACTCACCGAGAATACAATCGTCATCTACACAACTGACAACGGCCCCATGGTTTGCCTCTTCCCCGATTCCGCCACAACGCCTTTTCGTGGCGAGAAAAATACGAATTGGGAAGGTGGCTGGCGCGTGCCCGCTTTGATTCGCTGGCCAGGCGCAGTCAAGCCCGGCACAGTC
>JABABI010000251.1 GCA_014238335.1 Fuerstiella sp. | reverse complement strand
ACCACTGCCCACGCCAAAGGCTGGATGAAGCGTCACATTTGGATACTCACCTCTTTTGTAGCGACGTTCAAATTCGTCCTGTGCCATCCGTTCGTAGGACCCTTTACGCGTCTGACGCCCCTTTAAATTCGCCTCTTCAGGAGAATCTGTGGGCAAAATCGGGTTCAGGAAGTGATGCAAGGTGTAAGCGTCCGGTGAATCCATACTTGCGGGCTGCGGTAGCCTCGGAGGTTTCTTTCTGAAATCTTTTGGAGGTACACGATGGCTAAAACTGGAAGACCTTCGCCGGGACTGGACGAGTATTTGTATTGGCAGGAGCATCTTGAAAATCGCATCGACAGTGATCTGAGTATTGATGACTTCTGTGAGGCAGAAGGAGTTTCGAAGTCGACGTTCTACCGCTGGGCTCGACGACTCAGGGACGGCATACCGGAATCGCTGAAAGAAGAAGACGCCAGCATGACGCTTGCAGAACTGACAGAACCGAAGTTCCTGCCGGTTTCCGTTACAGCATCTCCCGTTGAGGTGCAGTTGCCCAACGGAGGCCTGGTTCGACTTCCCGTCGGCGTTGGTCAGGCTGTGATTCTGTCCGTTGTGGACGCCGTCAGCAAACTTCGTCCACGGGGGCCGCGGTCATGACCGACATTTCAGGTCTGCGCATCTTTGTCTGCATGACACCGACAAAAATGAATTTCAGCTTCGATCGATTGATGGGGATGGCTCAGAAGACCTTCGACCAGGATCCTACTTCCGGACACCTGTTTCTGTTCTTCAATCGCCAGAAGGACCGGGTGAAGATTCTGTTCTGGGACGTGGATGGTTTTTGCATCTGGTACAAGCGACTGGAGGCAGGAACTTTTCAGTTGCCTCCTGCTGAAAACGAGCAGCAGGGTATTGAACTGAGCTGCGAGCAGTTTTCGAAACTCCTCGGCGGAATTGATTTGCGCAACGGAAGAAAACGTCGACGCTATCGCCGACCGCGTTGCCTGAAAGATTCAAATTATGTGCAAACTGACCTGGCGTAACTTCACGTTGTCGATACAACGGTCGGTGTGATGGACAACGCCGACTTTCTTCCAACCGACCTCGCCGAATGCCACCGCCTTTTACTGGCGGCGCACAGGGAGTCAGTCAAGCTGGAACAGCGTGCCGTTGCATCTGAACAGCAGGCCGCGGAATACAATCGTGTGCTGGATGAAACGTCGGCTTCGTATCAGGAGCTGCGGCAACAGCACACCGCGACTCTGGAAGAACTGGCGTGGTACAAGCGCTGGGTTCACGGTCGTCGCGGTGAACGAATTGTTGAAGCAGACGGGCAGAAACATCTATTCGACCTGCTGCCCGTGAACGATGCCGAACCGACGGTCGCAGTGGATTCACCGGAACCTCCGTCACCGACAACACGCCCGACGCGTCGTCGTCGACGGGAAATGGATCTGTCACGGTTGCCACACATCCGGCTCGAGCTGGATCTTCCGGCTGAGGAAAAGGTCTGCAGTTGCTGTCAGCGGGCGAAAGATCGCATCGGCGAAGATCTGACAAAGATCCTCGAATTCGTCCCGTCGCAGCTGGAAGTCCACGAACACGTTCGTCCGAAGTATGCCTGCCGCTATTGCAAAGACTGCGTCTCAAGCCCACCGCCGCCACCACGACCAATTGCACGTGGTATCGCCGGTCCGGGCCTGATCTCTCAGATCATCGTCAGCAAGTTTAGCGATCACCTGCCGCTCCATCGGCAGGAAGACATCTTCGTCCGGCACGGCCTGCATCTTGCTCGCAGCACGCAGTGCGACTGGGTCGCGGCCGTGGCAGATCTGCTCAAGCCGCTTTACGACTTCCAGAAGGAACGGGTTCTGCAGTCCGCCGTCATGTGGACGGATGACACGCCGGTGAAAGTACTCACAGGGGACGAGGACGGAAGTTGCCTCGGCCGTTTCTGGACGTATGTCGGAGACGACAGTCATCCGTATTCGGTATACGACTTCACAATGAGCCGTCACCGCGACGGACCACAGACTTTTCTGGAAGGTTTTCAAGGCTACCTTCAAGCCGATGCCTATGGCGGCTACGACGCGATCTACCTTGAATCCGGAAGGGACATTACCGAAGTCGCGTGTTGGGCACATGCTCGGCGAAAGTTCTTTGACGCCAGAACAAACTACCCGCGCGAATCGCATCAGATTCTGGAATGGATTCAGCAGCTTTATGACATCGAAGACCGAGGACGTGATCTGGCGGCAGCGGCACGTCGTGAGCTACGTTGCGCTGAAGCCAATCCGGTTCTGGATCGCATCGATAATTACCTGACGGAACTCACGGTCACCCTGCTGCCGAAGAGTGCGCTCGCCAAAGCGGTGACGTACGCCCGCAATCAGTGGAGCGCCCTGCGCTGTTACACCACGGACGGGCGGCTGACGATTGATAACAACACGGCCGAACGCACGCTTCGTCATCAGGCCATCGGCCGCAAGAACTGGATGTTCCTGGGCCGCGAAACGGCAGGGCCGCGTGCAGCGATCCTGTACACGATCATGGCGGGCGCGAAGCGACATCGCATTGAACCATGGTCCTACGTTCGGAATTTGCTCATGCGGCTGCAGGCGGACAACTGGCAGTTTGAAGAGATGCTTCCGGATCGCTGGGCGGTCAGCCATCCGGAAGCCGTACTCACCCATCGACTCGAAGAGTCTCGCAAGAAGGCGGCCGCAAAGAAGAATCGCAGAGCCCAGCGTCGTGCCCTCGCCGCAGCAGCACAGCCAAATTCGTAGCCGAGACCATGGGCTCACCGGACGCTTACTGCAAGGTTGTGATAGAGTGCCGTTTCGCAGGCATTCTGTGTTCGAAATCCATAGGATTTTCTGGTGATCAGTTTTAGTTTGTTGTTGAATCCCTCGACAACACCAGACGGTAACGCACCGTCGGCACGAAACCAGTTCAGGAACAGCTCACGCTTGTTGCGAAGAGTTTGGCCAGATTCTGCATCGGTTCGATTCGGCTTCGCATGGCTCGCGTACACCATTCGTCGAGAAATTTTCCTGCCCACGCCGGATAGGT
Organism: Fuerstiella sp.; assembly: GCA_014238335.1. Classification (GTDB taxonomy): domain Bacteria; phylum Planctomycetota; class Planctomycetia; order Planctomycetales; family Planctomycetaceae; genus Fuerstiella. The sequence goes on along the minus strand of JABABI010000251.1, from coordinate 250 downwards.
GTACATCCAGAATCGCTGGAAGTCTTCCTTCATCAGGTGACTGCGAACACTTTGCAGATTGTATTGAAGCAGGTCTTTCAATTTCGCCGCCTGATTGTCGCTCAGGTTCTCCCGACGTTTCAGCAACAACCAGCGACAGCCGATCAGTAACGGTTGGTAACCGTCGGCCAGCATCTGTTTGACTTCTGCCGCTCGCACTTTGTCAATTGCTTTGCTCATCTTCTGCATCACATGGAAGCGGTCGAGTATG
>JABABI010000250.1 GCA_014238335.1 Fuerstiella sp. | reverse complement strand
TCGTCCTGCGGCATCACTACAGTATCGGCCCCGCTCTTCATCGAATCCTCACCAGGCGGCCGGTCGCCCATCACCACAGTGCCATCGATATCGTCGTCACCGGACGCACCGACATCCAAATCGTCCTGCGGCATCACTACAGTATCGGCCCCGCTCTTCATCGAATCCTCACCAGACGGCCGGTCGCCCATCACCACAGTGCCATCGATATCGTCGTCACCGGATGCATCGACATCCGAATCGTGATGACCGGGTGGAGGGTTAAGTGCGTCAGTCGTTGGCGTTTGAGATGGCACAAACGTCTTGTTGGGATCCGTCTCTTCTTCCTTCTTCCCGCCGAAAGAAGAATCAGAGCCGTGCTGAGTCGGAGTCTGCGACGGAACCCAAGTCCTGTTCGGGTCAGCATCACTAGCTAAATCTGCATCAATTTCTTCCCCGGACGCACCGGAGGCGCCATCGTGCGCACCGGATAATGGATCTGTGCCATATCCGGAATCATTCTCCGCACCAGGTATTTTCGGAGACACTTTTTCGTCCGAGTGATCTTCCGGACGATCTTTTCCATCATCACGATTGCTGACCATATCATTCACCGTCAGATGTAGAATGCAGCAACGCCATCGGCGACGATGCTTCAGATTCACTATTCAATTTCGTATCCCGGCGTTCTTCCATTTTCCGGACCACGCGCGCCGTTCGACGCACTTCGGGTGGCCTTCTCTCTACCTGACGCCGCCAGCGAGCGGCCTTCGTGAAGCCCGTCAGCAGTAAACCGGAAATGGTCTGTTGCACAGCCGCGTGCTCCGCCTGTTCATTTTGATCGTCTTCATCAGTCGTGCCACCAGCACCAGACTCGGAAATATCGCCCGACTTCGGTGCGTCCACGACTGGTTGCGGCTGACCTGACGACACCCCGTCAGAACGAGGTCCAGTTTGTGACATCTCCGTGCCGGGACTGTCCGCACCGTTCTGATCGGGCGGAGGAGTTTCATCCGGCTGCTCGAATTCCAGCTCCTTTAGCTCGTATGGCTTGAAGGTCTGCGGCAGCTCTTCCTTCGCGGGTCCCGGACGTCCGCCCGTTATTTCGAACTTCACGATCGGCCGTTCCACCTTCTGTCCGCTGGTTTCCGTTATCAGCCAGACCTCATACCCGGAGCCATCGGTGAGTTCCGGGTGATCGCGAAGAAAGTTCTCGAAGCTGTCACGGTTGGAAATGAAGGTATTGTCTCGAATTGTGGGAATGACAATCTCCGCATCTGCGTCCAGTTCGAAATGCCGTCTGATCTGCAAATACACATCAGTACCGACAGCAGCATCCGAAGCAGCCCCCGCGTCAAATTCGACATCTCCTGAAATTTCGGAAATGATGGCCAAGAATTCCTTAGACTCGGCCAGCGGAATGTCGGTCGTAGGTCTTTCCTGCGGTGCGAATGCCACAAACCCTGGAGCTGGTCCAGTCAGGAATTCCCATTCGGCCAGTCCTAAAGGTGCCCCTGATGGCGTAGCATCAAGATTACTGAACGACAACTGCGCCGCTTCCTGTGACAGCTGACGCAATGGATTTGTGTCGGTGGAGCTCAAAAGGGCCAGATCCGCGGCGGTCGGAGCAACTGCCTGTCCGGTCGCATCAGCGACGATAAATGGTCCCGGAGCTCCCAGAGGGTCGAAGGATGGAACGTCCGCTGTCGCTCCTCCCCACACATTGATTGATTCATGCTGGGCAACCGAGAAGCGGACACCGATGAGCCCCGTGTTCACTTCCCGCCCGTTACGATCATTGGGTGACACCGTCAAATCGAAGACGGCATACAGGTGAGGAATAATGTAATCCATCCCACCCCGATCAATGTAGAAGATCGTCTTATCAGCGTCGTCCAGTGAAAATTCAAACTCGTCCGGGTTGGCCGTTGGCGTCGCATCTCCGGCCGGTCCGGACGCCGTCAGATCAGTCAAGGACACGACACCCCAGTCGACAACAACTTCCAGGTTCTCTTCACCGAGGACGCCAAACACCAGGTTTACAGCCCCCAAAAACTCTCCGCCCACCGAGGTCAGGCTGCCCCTCATATTGACACTGTCAGCCAGTGTCACGAATGCAGCGTCGTTAACCGAGCCGGTTGACGCAAATGCTGTCGGACGGGGCACAATCTGTTTAGCGACACCGCCATCAGTACGAACCTCTATGCTGTTTCCGAGGGTAACGTTTCCGCTGCCGCTGACTGAGCCTGCAATTATGGTCAGCTTATCGCCCGTAATATCGTCAAACATGCCGCTAAAGATGTTCTCATCGCTGCTGATCGTTGTATTGTCAGCCAGTGTAAAGTCACCGTTTCGACTGATCAGCGTAATCGCTTCGTCAATACTGCTTGTCAGTGTGTTGTGGGCGGCCTCGATGTTCTGCGACACAGTGAGGTCGCCGCTGGAAGTAACGTTGATGTCACCTGCGTTTGTGTCAACACCAGTCGTTGTAACAAAGGTCAGCAAAGACCCGACTTCCCCAACAAACAGTCCCGCACCGTCCGAGTCGAAGAAGATAACGTCACCGCCCGTTGAAGTGTTCCGAACTGCTAGGGTGTTGATGATGTTATCTGCGGCACTCAGCGTTACGTCCTGGCCCGTCAGGGTTGAATCAAGTATTATGCCCAATTCATCGGCATTGATTACGCCCTCGGCATTTTGCACAATCGCCTGGCCACTCACAATTCTGGCATCCGCTGTGCCGGCGTCTAACACTTTGTTTACTGTCAGTGAGCCACCAGTCACCAACAACATGTCGTGCGATGAAGAGTCAACTCCAGCTAATGTCACGTCGTTCACTTCCGAAATTGAGGAATCGAACGCAACGACCTTTGACGTTACTGACACATCACCCACAATCAGATCGTCAGTCTCGACAAGGTGAACAGGACCACCTCCGGCAACTGCGGCGACAACATTGACGTCTGTGTCAACACCTTCGTCAGCAGACGCGAGACTACCAATAGCTCCGTTGCCGTCTGCCGCATTCGAGATCACAGCATCTGCCATCAACCGCAGACCATCAGCAGTTATGTTAACGGAAAAGTCATTGTTACTGTCCAGTACTGAACCTTCTGCTAACAAACTCACATTTCCACTACCCGCGTCAACGTGACTGACCAGGATATCACCTTCGTTGTCGGCCACAAATCGAACAGTACCGCCACCGGAAGTAATCGACGTGCCCGCCAACATGTCGATGCCGCTCACGGCATCCATGCTACCATTTGTCGCCTGTAAATATATTGAACCACCGCCGGTCGTCAGCACGGCGTTGATGTCCACGTCATCCGCCGCGTTCAGCGTAA
>JABABI010000024.1:52371-87368 GCA_014238335.1 Fuerstiella sp. | reverse complement strand
CGCCGGCGGTTGAGGGAATCGGCGAAATCACATTCGCGGTCTGCGACGTCCCCAGAGCACCGTCCGGGTTGCGAATGCAGGCAACCTGGCCTTCTTCAACACGGATAACTGTCGTCCCCGCGGCAGATCGGCTGCGATGGCCGTTGAACCGATGGAGAAAGTCAGTGATGCGAGACAGAACAGTATCGTGAATCTGGTCAGGATGCGTCCTTTTGTGGTGGTCAGTGAGTTGAAACTGAACTGAACAATGAGAGGAATAGACGGTGTCCGAGATGTCATTCCTTGCGCATCGCACATTTCCCGCGAAGCAGCCGCCCACTCAGAAATCGACCTGCCGTAAAGCTGACTAAGTCAAACGACACAGTGACGTCGATATTGATCATGTTTCTGGGATCAGCGTTGGCGAGCAGGGGCACCACAGAACCATCGCTGAGAGACGTTACGACAATAGAAACGACGACATCTGCCGCCGTACATCCCACGGTGTTGACGAACTGTGTGACCACCTCCGCCTCAACCGAGTCATCAGTGGCGCCATCTAATAACCGCCGAACGGCAGCCTTCTCGAGCGGCACTTGTCAGCCGCTGCGAAACCACCAGCCCGCGACCAAATTCAATAATGCCCAGCAGCATCAGCATGAAGACGGGAAAGCAAACCGCCAGCTCCACCACCGCCACACCACGGCGTTTCTGTTTGGTCCCGGTCGGCCCTGGAACAGTGAGACGAATCTTTTCATAGTGAGTCTCATGGAGTACCTGAATTTTCGCAAATGGCCCTTTCCTGTTTAAAGGTTCCACCAAGAAATCATTATCCGCTGTATTTTAGTTCCCTGAATTTCGAGTTGTACGGTACGTCTGAGTCAAGTTGTGACGGCAGCGTGCAGAGACTCACCACGAATGATGCCACAATCGAACATCCCCGGGCGAATATTGCCAATGTGCATCACGACACCATGAATCCGGGTTTCGGCCGAATATACACGTGGAGCGACAACGGCAGCTGAGCCTGCAGAAGTGTGGTCTGATCTCATCCGTCGAAAGTACACAGCACCATCGCGACTGTTGATGTCGAGCATGAAGGTGACTTGGCGAACGGTGTTTCCCACCTTCGAATTCCACATACCTGGTCAATACAGTCCACTATTCGACTTCGCAGAGAATGAAAAAAGACTTCACATCTGCAATGAACATGGTTCAAAAACGTCCTTCTGGTGACATCCAGCGGGTATTCATGCCGGTGTTCATGCCGGTATTCATGCCGGCAACATCTGCACAACCGGACAGAAGGTGAAGTAAACCGTTCAAAAACCAAAGGCAAATGAGAATGTCCAGCAGACCGTGACCAACCCTTACGGGACCTAAGCCAGCAAAGCCTTGAATTGTTCAGTAGATGCGGTCGGCAGAAAAAATCTATCAAAAACAGAAAAGCCTCGTCGTGGCAAGCAAGAAAAACCTGCGAAAAACAGCCGTCGTGAATGCTGATGCCCAGTGGACTCTGGCCCTGCGTGTCGTCCTGCATTTTTTCGTCTTTGTTTGTACCGGTGCCTTCTTCGGACTCATCAATCAGTGCTTCAAAGACCCGTTTGGAGGTCTCGCCGCCAACGTGAACAAGTTCTGGGAACAAAGTGGCCCAATGCTGCTGGCCCTGGCGTGCCTGATTCCGATATTTGTTCGCGACACACTGACGCTCAGTAACAAAATTGTAGGGCCCATCTGTCGACTTCGTGATACCGTCAAACGGCTCGGCGACGGTGAAGCTGTCCCGCCCCTGGAGTTTCGGAAGAACGACATGTGGAACGACCTGCCTGAACTCTTCAATAGGATGACTGATCGTCTGCAGACCGCTGCCACAACGAAACAAGTCGATACCAATGCAGGTCAGGCCGAAACACCTGTTTCCGTGGGAGCAGAGCCTGAGCTGGTCGAAGCTTGAAGCCGCGACCCGGTTCACTTTCAAGTATCAGGAAATGTGGCAACATGCAGAATCGTGTGCCAAATAACAAATCAGACAACGCTCGTCGCGGTATAGCCGCAACTGAACTTGCGGTCTGCCTGCCCCTTCTTTTGGTGCTGATCATCGGAACGATCGAAGCATGTTCGATGGTCTACCTGAAACAATCACTCAGTGTCGCCGCGTATGAAGGCGTTCGCGTATCGGTCTCACCGACCGGTGAGACTGCCGCAGTCAAAACAGCGGCGAATCGAATTCTTACCGCGCGCAACGTTAATTCGCCAACCATCACCGTCTCCCCCGCCGATTTTGCGAATCAGCCGCCAGAAACGTGGATCACTGTCCGCGTCTCAGCGCCGGCCAACGCCAATTCCATGATTTCCGGCCTGTTTTACGACACGATTGCTGTTGATGGTACGGCCACTATGATGAAGGAATTCTAAGGTGATAATTCAGCGAGTCACGAACGTCAACAAGCGGAACCGTCGCGGCGCGATGCTGCCGCTTATCGTCGTATGCCTGCCGGTGATCCTTGCCTTTTCAGCATTCGCCGTCAATATCGCCTGGATGCAGTTAACGCGCACTGAGCTCCGGACGGCGACGGACGCGGCAGCGCGCGCCGGTAGTCGTATGTTAAGTCGCACACAGGACCCCGATATCGCCCGCGCGGTCGCGATCAACGCTGCGTCGCGAAACACTGTCGCCGGACACTCTTTGGCGCTGGACAGCACGGACATAATTTTCGGCACGTCAGCACCAGACAGAGCAGGGGCATGGCTGTTCACTCAACAGCCCGAGAACACCAACGGCCTGAACGGAGTCCACGTCACCGGCCGCCGCACGACAGGATCTGCATCGGGAGCAATCCCCATGCTGTTCACAGGTTTTTTTGACCACGGCCACTTCGAACCGGTGAAGACAGCCGTTGCATCACATATGGATCGCGATGTCATGCTGGTGCTGGACCGGTCAGGTTCAATGCGTCGGCGAACACGGGGCGGCAATCGGTGGCGTAACCTGAAGCGCGCAGTCACAGCATTTCTGGACGCCCTCGCATCGACACCGCAGGATGAACTTGTGGGGGTTGCAACCTATTCCAGCTCATCCACCCTCGACGAAAACATGACATTGGACTATGCCCGATTGATGACCACCATCGACGAACTGTCGGTTGGCGGGGCGACCGCCATTGGTCGGGGAATCCAGGACGGTATTGCCGGAGTCACTGATCCTTCGTTTGCCCGTGCAAATGCTGCCAAGACAATCGTCGTGATGACCGACGGCCAGCACAACAGACGCGTCCTGCCGGAATACGTGGCTCGGACGGCACATAACACCTATGGGATCACCGTCCACACAATCACATTCAGCAAAGGGGCCGATCAGTCACATATGCAACTTGTGGCCCGCAAGGGCGGCGGTCGGCACTGGCACGCAGATGATCAGGCAGAACTGATTGCCGTCTTTGAAGAAATTGCCAACAACCTGCCCACACTGCTGACCGAATAATTCGATTGGTCCGCGACGCAGAACGGTCGAAACGAAGGGATTGTCATGAAAGTCAGGTTCACACAAAGAAGGCTTCGCTATACCGAAACGCAGCCGTCCCGACGAGGAGCCACCCTTGTTGAATTCGCCGTGGTCGCACCTGTTTTTTTTCTTCTGCTGTTTTCCGGAATTGAGTTTGGAATCCTCAGCACGATTCGAGCAACATCCCACAATGCTGCCTACGAAGGAGCGCGCATGCTGGTGATTCCTGGCGCCGACGTCGCCCTCGGCATTGCCGAAGCTGAACGGATTCTGGGGATCATTGGAGTAGACAACCTGACAGTTACGGTCACGCCGAACGTGATCACCAACACTACGCGAGAAGTCACCGTCAACATCTTTATTCCGTACGACGACAATGCGATCTTCGTCCCCATGTTTACCGGCGGGCTGGTCATCACCTCCAGCACGACGCTTGCCACCGAACGTTACAACGGTATTACGGCCGGCCCCTGAATCGCTCATCCCACAACTGCTGCCACTTGCGGAAGCAACCGCCTTCTGTTCTCTCACAAGCCCGCGTCCCTCCATCGCGATGAACGAGACGGCGCGCCACTGCAACGCACCGGATGCCCCGTGTCTTTACCGTCCCAACAGACGGTCAGCCTGCCGCGACAATTCGCCGGTATGTGACGAAACTCGCGTTTCTCCATGCACCTTCTTGATCGCCGCCGCCTGACACGGTATCACGCAGCCGTGCGGATTTTCACGAACCGCTGATCACTGCCACGCTAAACGCATTTCCCGATAAAAACGTCGGTTCGAAAGCCCTCACATGACGCCACCCACTGTCCGTTATCCGCTGGAAAACAACACGCCCACATCACATCTTCCTTTCAGCCCCAGTGTTGTGGTCGGAAACATGGTGTTCGTCTCGGGGCAGGCGTCCGTCGACGGCTCCGGAAATATCGTCTCAGATTCGTTTGAAGGCGAGTTTCGCAGATCCATGGAAAACCTGAATGCCGTGTTGAACGGCGCTGGCTGTAACCTGTCACACGTTGTTCAGACACGCAATTATGTTCGAGACGACAAAGATCTGGCTGCCTTCAACGAACTATACAAAGACTATTTTTCCGCACCGTTTCCGGCCCGAACCACCATTACCCGCTGCCTCCCGGATTCGCTCCGATTCGAAGTCGAATGCGTTGCTGTGATCCCGACCGCAGATGACAACTAGTGTTCTGTCAGCCCTAAGTTTTAGGGTTCCCCGGAAAAACCGCGTCAGGTACCAAAATCCGGAACGGCCCGACGGGTGCTTTGCATTTTTGGTACCTGCCCCCCTTTTCCCGCGAATGAATCTGCGTAATCCGCTGTGGCTGTGACAGAACAACCCGGCGATTGTGTGCACTTCGCAAATCGATCGTAACAACGGTTTGAGCTCCCTGGGTTTACCTGATAGAAGTCCGGTCTCTTAGTGCGCCAACTCTAACGTAACGCCCAACATGCCAAACATAACTGCTGATAAACCTCGCTGGAGATCCACAACCGTTCTTGCCGTGCGCCACAAAGGCAAAATTGTTCTGGGAGCGGACGGACAGGTAACGTACGGCAACACGATCATGAAATCGGACACAAAGAAGCTGCGGCGAATGCTGGACGGAAAAGTGCTGGTCGGGTTCGCCGGATCGACTGCAGATGCGTTTGCTCTGATGGAACGGTTCGAAGAGAAAGTGAAGGACTACCCCGGAAACATCGCTCGGGCTGCCACAGAACTCGCTCGTGACTGGCGCACGGACAGAGCACTGCGAAAACTGGAGGCCATGATGATCGTCGCCGATGCAGAAATTTCGCTGCTGCTGACCGGACAGGGCGACGTGGTTCAGCCCACCGACGGGGTTGTGGGCATCGGGTCCGGCGGTCCATACGCGACGTCTGCCGCCAAGGCGTTAACAAAGCATTCCGATCTTTCCGCAGAACAGATCGTGCGGGAGTCACTGGCCGTGGCTGCAGAAATTGACATCTACACCAACACCAACATTATTATCGAAGAGTTGGAGTCGCTGACGTAGCTCTTAATCAGGCGACTGGCCAATCGCGCCAAACCAATTTTCTTTCCCCATGAACAGCAACTCCGCACCACACCGAAACATGCCTGAAACCATCACCCCTTTGACACCTCATCAGGTCGTCGAAAAACTGAGCGAACACATCGTCGGACAGGACGGCGCCAAACGAGCGGTCGCCGTGGCCCTCAGGAATCGCTGGCGCTGGCAGAACCTTTCTGACGAGATGCGCAAGGAAGTCACCCCTCGCAACATCCTGATGATCGGCCCAACGGGAGTTGGCAAAACCGAAATCACACGGCGACTGGCCAAATTGACCAGTGCGCCGTTTATCAAAGTTGAAGCCACCAAGTACACTGAAGTCGGCTACTACGGCCGCGACGTGGAAAGCGTCATCCGCGATCTTGTTGAAGCCGCCATCGGACTCGTCCGTACGGCAAAGCGCGCCGACGTGGAAGAGGAAGCAACACGTGGGGTTGAGGATCGTCTGCTGGAACTTTTAGTGCCCTTTGAGCCGTCATCGTCATTTTCTTCAGAAGACGAAATTGCAGAGGACACCGAGTCGCAGCATGCCAAACATCTGCGAACCGTTGAAAAATTTCGGGACATGCTGCGAGACGGAAAGCTGGAAGACCGGATGGTCGAACTGTCCACGGAACAAAGAAACTCCCCCGTCCAGGTTTTCACGAACATGGGGGGCATGGAACAGATGGATATGGATCTGCAGGGCATGCTGGACAAGATGATGCCCAAACAGAATACGTCACGAAGACTTACGGTGGCCAATGCTCGGCAAGTCCTGCATGAACTGGAAGTGGAAGCCTTACTCGACAAGGACAGCATTCAGGAAGAAGCCATCCATCGCGCCGAAGAAACCGGCATCGTCTTCATCGACGAAATCGACAAGGTCTGCAGCGGGGGCGAAGGCAGTAAATCTGCCGACGTCAGCCGCCAGGGAGTCCAGCGCGACCTGCTGCCGATTGTTGAAGGCACAACCGTGCAGACACGGTACGGATCCGTTTCGACCGAAAAAATCATGTTCATCGCAGCTGGTGCGTTTCATCGGTCTCGGCCCTCGGACTTGATGCCGGAACTGCAGGGACGATTCCCGATTCGTGTGGAATTGAGCGACCTGACGAAAGACGATTTCGTTCGCATTCTAACCGAACCATCCGGTTCCATTACGCGGCAGTACGTCGAACTGCTGGCCGTCGACGGTGTAACGGTTGAATACACTGACGACGGTCTGCTGGCGATCGCGGACGTGGCGTTCTTTGTGAATCAGACGACTCAGAACATTGGGGCCCGGCGACTGCAGACAATCATGGAACGTCTGCTGGAAGATGTCAGCTACGAAGCTCCGGATTGCGGCCACAGGACCGTCGTTGTTGACGAAGCTTACGTACATGAGAAGCTTGACGACATTCGCAAAGACGAGGACCTCAGCCGCTTTGTGCTTTGAACAGACTGCAGCAGCCGTGACAGTGCGGTCAGTTCCAGGATCTTCTTCACGATCATTTTTCCTCAGCGACATTGCAAACGCGCGAAGCACATAATACGGGATCCGGCCAATGCACACTGCCAATTTTCGGAGACCGCTTCGTGCTAAGGCGGGGCGTCGTAACGGCACCGGCGATGACTCAATCAGCTCGTTCATGCGGACGTTTCCGACACGCGGTTGGCTATCCTGCCAAAGCTCACGAAACGACGTGACACATGACTGGACCCGACGTACACTAAAGGCTTGGCGCTTCGTGAACTTTGTTGTATCCGCAGAAGTCTGCCGATGTCCATTCTCGACGAAAATTCCAGTCTGCCAGCGCCATCGCTGATCAAATGGCTTCGCTCGATGCCGTGGTTTCAGTTGAATGTCCGACGACGCGTTACTCCAGTTCTGTCTTCACTCGGCATCCATGCGGTCATCGTGATTCTTCTGGGAATGTGGATCCTGCCTATCCTGACCGAAGGTGTGAATGTGCCCATCCTTGATGCGTCATTCTCACCGGCCTCCAAAGATGCGAACACGAATTTCCAGCAGACAGAATTCGAAGTCACGCCAGACTCAACTGCAGCCACACCAAACGCGTCCATGGCCGTCGCTGCGGTGGACACCCCGCCACCAACCCCGGTCACCACCTCAGCCGTCCACTTTCGGCAGCAGCCGCGCGTAGTGGCACCGACTCTGCAAACGCTCAACCACCTCAGCGATGACGTATTGATGGCGGAAGTACCGATCCTGATGTCTGCATTGCCAATACATGAACACCGTGGCGAAACGCGAGTTACCGAAGCCAATGGAACCGAGGATATCGCATCGGCCTTGCACGGTGAACTGCGGTCAATTGCTTCTGATGGCGATGCCATCGTCGTCTGGATGCTGGATCAGTCGCTGAGTATGCAGCTGGACATCAAGGATCTGGCTCAGCGTTTGCTGGGCACACTGGAGGCGATCGAAGACGACAAGTCCTCTAAGGTCATGCATTACGTGGTCGCGTTTGGTGACGACGTAACGCTCATTCAGGACTCCACCATCAAAGCGCAGGCGGTCGCGCGATCGATTTACGGCCTTCCCGCTGACCCATCAGGAATTGAAAACACATTTCAGTCGGTCGAGTGGTGTGTGGACAATCTGTTCAACGCGCACCGATGGCTGCGCGGCAAGGAACGCCAAAAACTGCTGGTGCTGTGGACCGACGAATCAGGGGACGACTACCTTCGGCTGGAACATACGATTCAGAAATGTCTGCAGGCTAATGTACGGGTTGATGTCATTGGTCCGTCAGCTGTACTGGGAGCTCAGAAGGGACATATGTCGTTTCTGCATCCGGCGGACAACAGGATCTATCAATTACCCGTGCACCGCGGTCCGGATTCGTCATTCCCCCAAAAGTTGTCGCTTGGATACTGGTACCGCGGCGTCCCGACAAACTACGACGAATCATTTCGCGGACCATGGCCTGGAAGTTCAGCGAAGTACGGTGGTTCCAACTTTGAATCTCTGTTGAGCGGATTCAGCCCGTATGCACTGACTCGACTGTCTCGACAAACAGGGGGGCGTTATACGATTTACGATCGTCCCGCCGACCGTTCTCCATTTCCGCTGGAGCAGGTGCAAGACTATTTGCCGGATTATCGGTCCATCACCGAAATCGAATTCATGCTCCGCCGTCAACCGCTCCGACAGATCGTGCTCGCCTCCGCTGCTGAGACATGGAAGTCGAACCTCACCAGATACAGCCAGCCTCCAATCACCTTTCGCCCCAGCTTCTCCGGCGAACAACCCGTGCAGTATCGTCGCACAACACTGCCGGACAAGCTCCGCCCCGCCGTTCGCCGAGCCTGGCAGACAGCTCAGGACGTGGAGAAAGCCCTCGCCGTATTCGCGGCAGCTGTCAGTCGTCCCGCATTTCAACCGCAGACGGAATACGCAGACCGAACGGATCACGCCGGGCCGGAACGCAAACTGAACAAATCGTCGTCAGGCGAAGAGAATCAGGATCCGCCCGGTAACGATTCATCCGAAAACAACGACCAGCAAACTCGAACACGGCCTTCCCCCGATGACGAATCCGTCACCGACGCTGACATCACAGTGCTGGAAACGGACGTAAACGAAACTCTGCTCGAACAGCTGTACAGAATGGAAGACTCAAAGCGGTGGCGGGCATGGTGCGATCTGAACATCGGACGTCTGCTGGCCGTCAGCGTTCGCCTGCGTGAGTACCTGATCACGACGAATACCCTGTTGGCCAACATTGACAAACTGAATAATGACACCAATTACGTCTGGCTGACAGCGTCCGATCAGCTTCGCGGAGGTGCCCCTTCCGCAGAGCGAACGGCAATCGCCAAAAGAGTACTGCAACGATGTATCGACGATAATCCAGGCACACCATGGTCGCTGATGGCGACACGAGAATTACAGGACGGCTTCGGCGTGCAGCTGAACCAGCGATATGTGCCACGACCGCCACCATCACCGTCAGTCCCAAAGCCGAGCAGACCACAGCCGCCGCGTCCGACTCTGCCTAACCTGTAAAGTTGGTAACTTATTCGCGGCGACAGCGACGGTTCGCCAGGCCCGCAACAGCCCCCTGCGCCCAGCCCTAACCCCATAGCCCACGAAGCTTTTCTTCGTCTTTCAGCTTGAACGGGAACTGCTGGCTAAAGGGATGTGCGTCGATGCCGGCCAATTCGCGCAGTGCAGCATGAATGTGTTCCGGGCGAACGCGCAGACCGTTATCGGGATCGAGTGCCAGTGTCTGAGCGTCGAGCGCAACAGGAAACTGTCCTTCGCTGGTGCTGCCGATGACTCGATTTCCCAGGATTCCCGGTCCCAGAAACATTGTTGATCCGATCGACCAGTGATCCTTACCATCGCCTTTGTTGTAGGTTGGCTTGCGACCCATCTCGCTCTGAATGACCAGAATCAGCTTCTCGCGAATCTGAAGATCCTCGGCACGACGCAGCAGGTAATCAATGCTGCTCAGAAAACGCGGCAGCAACTTCATCTGATCTTCATCGTTTTTCTGATGACTGTCGAACTGACCAATCGTCACATTCGCGGAAACACAAACCCCCGCCTTAAATGACGCCAGAGCAATCTCAGCCTGCTGAGAAAGTGGATCTTTCGGAGTTGATTTCGGGATGTGCGGAGTAATTCTGGTGAGTGACTTTGAGTTCCACTGGGCGGCGTACAGCATGCTTTCCGCTCGCATTCGACGCGGTAGATTCGACTGTGACGCCCGCCAGCGCTGCTGTTCAGCCAGCGCTTTGTCCATATGGTCGCTAACGAAAGCATCGTGGTAGGGATGCTGAGCAATTCCCTGCACGGAATCGGCATTCGCCAGCAGTTTCAACGATTGAATGTACGGCACACGGGCCATCGACACCAGGTTGCCCGTCGCTGAATAATTGCCGAACGTCAGAAACGACAGGGGACATTCGGGTCCCCGACACGCCGCGACCAGCGCCGCAAAGGTCGGGTACGCCAGACTGTCCAGATGCCCTGTGGCCATATACCGGCTGCACGGCGCGTGATTGTTAACGGAATAATCCAGACCGTTCAGAACGAGCAACTCTTTGGCATACTTTGCAAAGAAGTCCTCGTTGCTCATGCCTTCGGAAATATGTTTAGCCGTGGGGGCAAAACAAATCTTTCCGTCCGTCAGAATATCACCTTGCTGGTAAAGACGATTAATACCATTCACACCTTTGGGGTCCATCAGATACGTCGTGTCCCAGCCACCGGACGCATTGCACACGACATAATAAGGCCCGTCATAAGTGGCGGACTCTTTCCTGTCCTCACTGGCTCGCGCCCCCTCGAACAAAGTCGTTGGAACGACCAGTCTCAGCCCGGCGCTCGCACACCATTTCAGAAAATCACGCCGCATGTCGCAGGCCTTTACTCATACAGAAAGTCATGCTGCCGCAGCAGGTACGTCACAACGGCCCGCCACGCTCGCAGTGTGTAATGGGGATCAGGATCGCGCGGACCTGCCTGGCCGCTGCTCTTGCAGAAATAACTTTCCACCTGTTCAAAGCGACCACGCGATGCCGCCTCTGCGACGATACCGGCAAACAACTGGTATGTCTGATCCACTTCAGGATCGTCGGGATTGTCGTGTCGTCCAAGAACGTGCTGGTGCAGATGCACGATCGCAGCTCGAATCTTCTGCTCTGCTGTCACGTCCGTCGTACCGGGAACCACATCCGGCTGAATGCAAGGGAACAGGCGGCGCTTGTCTGGTGGCAGAGCAAAGTCGGCCGCCACGTTTTTACAGGCGACATCGTTGGCCAGAATGCGCTGCAAAGCTCCGATCGCGCCGCTGGGATCCGTCAGCCGTTCGGTGACTTCCCTGGAATCGATGCCGCCGTACAGAATCGCGTAACTGTTATCAAGCCGTCCCCATGATTTGCCGAACACCGCCACGATCTTGCGTTCAATCTGCTCCGGACTGAGCAGTCTGACAACGCCGACATCGTCAAGTTCAGCCAGCCGCTCCGCCCTGAGTGACACCGCCGATAGTCCGTCGGCGCGATAGAACGACGAAACAACCAGCTGCTGAAAAACCACCTTCAGATTAAAGTCGCTGTCTGTGAATGTCTTTGCGGCATGCTTAATCAGTTCACGCTGAGCAAGATAAGCCCTCCGCCGAGCCGCGAATGCGGCATCATCGATGTCGGTTGGGGGCCGCAGGACGTTTCGCCCCATCAGGATGTAGTAGACGTGCTCTGTCATTGCGATTGCGAAACGCGGGTCCGTCACAGTGTGTTCTCCCAGCCACTGCAGCGCCCGCCAGCGTTCGGCTTCGGGCAGATCATCCCCCTCCCGCCCCGAACCAAACATGTCCGTGAACCAGCCGTCTTTCCGCGGACCGTAGTGACCGTCCTCGTTGTAATAGTCCTGAAACAACCCGGCGATCGGGTCAATCGTCCGGTGACACACAACGCACTCGGTCGCCTGCATTGTCGGCGTTTCGTATTGGGCGTCGATCGCTGCCGCATCACTGACTCGCGGCGCCAGATTCATAATGTCGACGCCCAGAAAATGCTGGTAGTACATTCTTCCCCGCAGGCGGTTTCGGTTGGTCTCCGTTGTGGGATAACGTCGCAGATACTGAAACATGCTCAGCAGACCGGCATGTGGATAGTCACCCGCAGCTGTGGGCTGAACCTTGCCGTCGCGATGCTTCAGCGCTTTCAGCTTTGTCGGAATGTATTCGAACGGATCGTCCTGATCCTGAAACTCGGTCTGTAGTTCCTCAAAGACGCCGTAACCCCGCGCCGTGTATGGTGACACCATTGTGTAATCGGCAGTCAGAATCTCGCTGAACGGCCGATTCTGTTCGACGATATAGCGCAAGAGTTCCAGCGGTTCACGGCGCAACGCTTCGCGATACTGGTCAGCCAGCTTGTATTTTGCACGTTGTCTTTCTTTCGCGGGAACATGATCAAGATTGTGTTTTTGATACCAGTGCCGAGTGTGCTGGAAGTGATTGTACGACAGAACATCATCGCCGTTTCCGTTGTAGCCCAGTGTCAGGAAGATGTCGTTGAAGCCTTCCTGCAGTCGCTCGTAGAAGGCATCTTCCTTCATCAGCGCGGCCAGAACTGATTCGAAGGCAGCCAGGCCCTGCGCATCCACGACATGTTGCTCGGAAGCGTTCGGAAGTCGAGCGGCCAGCGACAGTGTGACACGTCGCAGCAGACGCTGGTCCGACAACATGTCAACGCCGTCAAAGAACGATTTCAAATCGTCAGTATCCAGAACCTGGGCGGGATGTGTTTCGGTCGGCTTCCGCTTCAGACTGTCGACGAATTCCTGCAGAACACTAAGTTCCGTGGAGTCAGCCTTCAAGACTTCGCCACCGCCATGATCGAGTCCACCGGTCGCCTTGACGATCAACCGTGAGCGACCATCTTTGTCCCGGACCAGGCCCATTCGAGTAAACACATCACAGTTCTGCGTCACGGCAGAAACGCGCTCATCCGCCGAAATCCGCAACACATCCTGTAAACGAAATTTGCTGTCGGCCGCATCGCCACCCGCGACATGGCACTTCAGACAGATACGTTCCCCCACCTTGATCCAGGAGTCGCGAAAAGTACTTTGGGCCGGACAGCCGGCAGGCGCCGCAACTGCAGCAGGCGATTCGTCAGCTCGCGCGATCGTACAAACGTCAGACCGCGCCGCAACGCACAGCAGCAAGGAAAGCAGAGTTCGAACCATGGAGGATGCTCAGGCGGAGGAGGAGGCAACAAGCGGAGGCCGAATTCTAATCGACGGCAGAGTCGTTGCCTATACAAAGTACGCAACCGTTCGGTACTGCAGCAGGATGTTGTGGCTCCGTCCGGGCGACCGGTGGCTGGACGGAGCCTGCGAAGGAAACCCCGGAAGGCCACTGGTTTATCGCCGCAAAGATGTGCGTGCACAGAGTATGACTGACGGCATATGATCCTACAGCGTTGAACTCTGACTTGTGGCCGCGATAAACGCTTTTCAATAGCCGTTCCGTTAGTCTCACGAGCCCGTATCGTCCACGACAACAAGTAAACTGCTCTACACGTCGATTTCAAACCCTTTTCGTCGTTGGCGACTGACGAAGCTTTGTGCCTGCTCATCGTCAATGATCTGCTCGCTTTTCGGATCCCATTTGATCCTGCGATTCAGTCGAGCTGCGATTCCCGCGAGGTGACACGTGGACAGTGCGCGATGGTGGCTGAAGACATCAGAAATCGGCTCTTGGCGAGCCACGACCGACTCAAAAAAGTTCCGGAAATGATCCACCAGTGGACGATTCTTATATGCTTCTTCCAGAGCACCGTCCGGCAGCGGATTCTTTTCCAGGTCCTCAACGGGCTTGCCTGTCAGTCGTCCACGATTCACGGAGATTCGCCCTTCGGTTCCCTCAAACAGAATTCCATTTCCCCGGTCGTGTCGAATCTCGATTTCCTTGCCGTCTGAGAAGCCTGCGTTAATCAGAAACTCGGTCGCCGTGTTGTATCGCGAATCATCTGTCGGATAACCATCCTTGAACGGAACGGGATGCTTCACCAGCAGAGGATCAATGGAAACTGGACCGGTGTCCGTCTTGCCCAGTCCCCAGGTGGCAATGTCGACATGATGAGCTCCCCAGTCGGTCAGCTTTCCACCCGAGTATTCGTACCACCAGCGAAATTCATAGTGACAGCGTGTCCAGCTTTTCGTTTCACCGTTGTCTCCCGCAAGATGACGGAAGTCGACCAGCGGGGCGGGCCCCAGCCACAGATTCCAGTCGAGACTCCCTGGCGACTCGGCGCGTGGAATCTCCGGACTGGTCGGGCCACCGCCGATACTGACCGTGGCTTTCGTCACGTCGCCAAGTCGGCCCGCTCGAATTAAGGCGATCGCACGAATGAAGTTCCGGTTGCTGCGCTGCTGAGTGCCGATCTGGACAATCCGCCCTGTCTTTCGACACACCTCACACATTTGACGCCCCTCGGCAATCGTCAGTGTCATCGGTTTTTCACAATAGACATCCTTTCCGGCCAGCATCGCTTCAATGGCGATCTTCGCGTGCCAGTGATCCGGCGTTGAAATGTGGACGATGTCGATGTCTTTGTTGTCCAGAATGGCTCGATAGTCCAGGTGGCTGCTTGGCGCATGACCGGTCCACTCTTTGACCAGACCTGCAGCGAGTTCTCGGCGAAACGCATCGGCATCACAGACAGCAACGTAATCGCCATACCTGCGAAAGTCCGGTGCCGATCCATACCCGCCGTCCAGTCCGGTCGCTTTCTGACACCAACGACTTCCAGTGCCAATCGCACCGACGCGAGGGCGGTCGTTCGCCTGAACAAAACCGGTCGCTCGATCGCTTCGATTCAGAACGACTGCGGCTCCCGCAAATGCCAGTGAAGTTTTAAAAGCATCACGACGTGACAGGTTGTTGGCTGACATTGTAAAACCATTCTTTGTGATGCAATCGAAAAGTGAATGCGTCTACCGGTCGTCGATGGAACCAACGGCAGAGGTACACACGGTACAATAGCAACCGCACGTTGAGAAACCTTAACACGTCCCACCGCACAAAGAACAGGGTCGGAACTCATTTTCCGGAATCCGCATTCAGACGACGAAACACAATTCCGGTTCCACGTCATTCACACCCATCGAACCGATGGTGAGAAAAAAGACTCTCGCCCATCTGACGGCACCCTCGAAGCCACAATCCGTTCCGCCGCCGGGTACGGACATTTCGGCCCTGTACGTGGCAACGCGAATGTCGTCAGGCTATGCTCCGGACATCCTATCGACAGGAGTCTGCCATGCGGGCTCTGTCCAGACGTTCAGGCGATCACCACAAGCAGGAGACCATTCATGTCGAAACAGGCCACACAAGTTCCTCGACGTCGGTTCTTACAAAACGCTGTTTCGGCAGCCGGTGCAGCTGCAGTAGCGCCGATGATCATCCCCAGCTCGGCTCTCGGCCGGGACGGTGCCGTTGCTCCGAGTGATCGCATCGTCGTCGGTGGTATCGGTATCGGACGTCGTGGAGGCTACGACCTTGGTTGCTTCCTCCAGCAACCGGACGTGCAGTTTGTGGCGGTCGCCGACATCAAGAAGAAACGCCAGGGCGAAGTCAAGAAAATCATCGACGACAATTACGGCAACGCTGACTGCGTTACGTACCGTGACTTTCGTGACGTATTGGGTCGAAGCGATATCGATGCCGTGCTGATTGCCACCGGACCGAACTGGCATGCGACAGCCGCCATGACCGCCGCCAAAGCCGGCAAGGACATGTACTGCGAAAAACCCGTCACGAAGAACATTTCTCAAAGCCTGATCCTGGCAGAAACGATGCGACGCACCGGACGCGTCTTCCAGGCGGGAACTCAGCGACGAAACCTGCCGCACTTCGCGTTCGCCTGCGAGCTCGCTCGCACAGGAAAACTTGGCAAATTAAAAAAAGTCTATGCTCACCCGGCGGGCATGCAGGCCATGATGAGCGGCTGGCTCGTGCCTGAAACCGAACCTGCCAGGGAAGACGTCGACTGGGATATGTATCTTGGACCAGCCGCATGGCGGCCGTTCAATAAGAAACTGCTGGACGGATTCAACTTCGAGAAGGGCGGCGGCTTCGTCGGTGCTTTCAACGGTGGCGGCGTGCTGGAGTGGGGTTCCCATTGCGTGGACCTTTGCCAATGGGCAGTTGACGATTGTCTGCCGCCTGTCGAGTACAACGCACCGAAGGACGGTGAGTTAGTCGCGCGATACGAGAATGGCACAGAGTTAATCTTCCGCGAAAAGGGTTGGATTCCGCTGGGTTCGTGCCCGGTGAGATTTGAAGGCGAGGACGGCTGGGTCGAAGCAGGCGACAGCGGCAAAATGGTGTTGAGCTCACCGGAGTTGCTGGCTGGCCGAACGGTTGACGAAATTGGCGGCTATCCCGCTACATTCCACGTGCGAGACTTCCTGGACTGCGTGAAAACCCGCCGCCAGCCAAAAGGCAACGCCGACGCGGCATGCAACGCACACATCGCCTGTCATGCGGCGAACATCGCACTGCATCTGGGCCGTCAGGTCAACTACGACAACACGACACACACGTTCATTAACGATGTGCAGGCCAACCGGCTGAGATCAGAGGCACTGCGAGAGCCGTGGAGACTGTAGAGCTGCGAGCCCTGGCACTGATCGGCTCGCCCTGCGGTTAAAACATTTATTCACACCGTCCTTTATTACCGGGACCCATAACATGAATACAATTCGACAGTTCACTCGCTCTGCCGTTCTACTGGTCACGTTGGTCGCCGTGGCAACGACGTCGGCTTCTGCCTTCGACGGCCCGGAAACATCACCTGAAAAAGAAAAAGAACTGCTGGCCATCCTTCGCTCTAATGCGCCGGCGGCAGAGAAAGCCCTCGCCTGCAAGAATCTGGCCATCCACGGGTCCCCGGCAGCTGTCGCTGACCTTGCAAAGCTACTGCCTGACCGTCAGTTGTCGTCATGGGCCAGAATCTCGCTGGAAGCGATTCCCGGTGAAGCCTCGGACCAGGCATTGCTGGCGGCGTCCGAATCACTGGAAGGCAGACTTCTGGTCGGCATGATCAATTCAATCGGTTTCCGACGGAACGTAAAGGCTGTCGCATCCCTGACCGCGAAACTGCAGAACACCGATGCCGACGTTGCGTCAGCCGCAGCTGTCGCACTGGGACACATCGGCAACGCTGCTGCCACAAAGTCGCTTCGAGCGGCATTGGCGACGGCTCCTGCAAACGTTCGTTCTGCTGTTGCTGAAGGATGCGTACTGTGCGCTGAGCGGTTGCACAGCCAGGGGGAATCGGTTGCAGCCAGGGCCATCTACGACCAGGTCCGCGCAGCTGATGTCCCCGTGCAGAGAATCGTCGAAGCGACTCGAGGAGCGATTCTGGCTGGAAATCAGAACGGCCTCCCGCTGTTGCTGGAAATCTTCCAATCGTCGGACAAGAAGCTGTTTCAACTCGCGCTGGGCACGGCTCGTGAATTTCCGGGAGGCGAAGTAGACAAAGCGTTGGCAGCCGAACTGCATAACGCCACGCCCGAACGAGCCGCATTGATCGTCCAGGCGATGGCTGACCGACCGCAGACGGTTGTCCTGGCAGCGGTAGTAAAAGCCGCAGAGCAGGGACCAACAGCAGTGCGTATTTCGGCCATCAATGCACTGCAACGTGTTGGCGATGATTCATGTCTGTCCGCCCTGTTGAAGATTGCCGTCAGCGATGAGGGTAATCTGGCCACCGCCGCTCAACAAACGCTGGCAGTTCTTCCCGGGCGGCACGTCAACGGAGAAATCGGAGTGATGCTTCCGACAGCCACAGGAGACGCGTACAAGCTTCTGCTTCAACTGGTTGGCCAGCGACGGATCGATGTGGTGGAAGAGGTCTTGAAGGGTCTGGAACATTCTGACAAATCCGTGCGCAGTGCCGCCCTCATTGCTCTGGGTGAAACCATCGAGCTTAAAAGACTGTCCCTGCTGATTGCCCATTTCGTCTCTCCGAAACACGCTGAAGACGCAGCAACCGCTCAGCAGGCACTCAAAGCCGCCAGTGTGCGCATGCCGGATCGTGAAGCCTGTGCCGCAGAACTGGCGGCGGCCCTGGGACGGTCTCCCGCCGCCGCAAAGACGACGCTGTTAGAGATACTGAGCGACGTTGGTGGCGCTAAGGCTCTGCAAACATTGGCTACGGCAGCCAAGAGTAACGACGATCAACTGCAGGACACCAGCAGCCGTCTGCTGGGCAAATGGAACAGTGTGGACGCCGGCCCGGTTCTGCTCGATCTGGCGAAGACAGCCCCGGCCGAAAAATATCGAGTCCGCGCGCTGCGAGGTTACCTCGGTGTCGCACGGAAGTTCGCCATGCCCGACAAACAGCGCACAGAAATGTGTCGAAATGCGATGAAAGCGACACGTCGCCCCTCCGAGCACAAGCTGGCACTGGACGTGCTGACGCTGCATCCGAGCGTCGACGGACTGCAGCTGGCCGTCAGCGCCATGAAGGTTCCCACGCTGAAAGACGATGCGACTTCGGCAGCGCTTGCGATTGCTCAGAAAATCGGCGGTAAAGGTATCGACGTAACTGCACTGATGTCAGCCGCCGGTCTGGACAATGTCAAGTTGGAAATCGTCAAAGCACAATACGGTGCCGGAGCAACTCAGAAAGACGTCACCGCTGTGCTCCGCAAGCGGGCCAATAACACTCCGGTGATCACGCTGGTTTCCGGCAGTTACAACACAAGTTTCGGTGGCGACCCGTCGCCGGGGGTCGTGAAACAATTGAGCGTTGAGTATCGCATGAACGGCAAGGACGGTAAGGCATCATTCCCGGAGAATGCACTCATTATTCTTCCGATGCCCAAGTAGATACTGTCTTTAGCTGACGGCGCTGACTCGCCTCACGGCTTTCATCCGCAGGCCAGAGTCAGGCCGGGAGCGCCTGCTGAGTTACAACTCATCGCGCCGATACGTGGCAAGCTGCTCGCCGGTGAATACATCAGGAAGCAGGCTCCCAGCCTCTACGACAAAGATGCGCGAAATCACATCGAAAAGATCAGGCCGCAGTGCCAGGCCCGTGCCCAGTTGGCACCACTGGACAGGTTTCCGGCAAGTACCGCGTCCTCGCCTGTTCAGCGCCGAAATCGAATGCGCGATTTATAAGATCTGGACGCCGAAACGACAGACGGCTTTGCTGCGTGAGAATCCAAAAGCACAGAACAACAATGCTATTCTTCGCCCGATCGCCGCACGAGCGTGGTGGCGCGATGTGCAAGACGGCGAACTGGAGTCTATTGTTCGACTGGTGCAGGCACTCGCGCCGAACCTTGGCCACGTCTAAGCCCTGAAAGAAGGGATCGTCGCAATACTTGTGTCGCCGTCGTTTCTGCGGATCAACCCGGGACATAGCAACGACGCAGATCATCCTGCCACCAAATTCAGATACCTGCTTAAGAGTACGGCTCCCGATGATCGCCTGCAAAAAGCTGCCAGGGACGGCAAGTTGAAAGCGTTCGCCAAAGTGCGTGCTGAGCTTCAGCGGTGTTTCGATCAACAGGAAGTCGACGAATTCCTGCGCGAATTTCCTCAAGCGTGGCTGCGACTCGATCGCATCAACTTCATGGCTTCCGATGCTGCACGATTTCGTGAATACGATCGCAAACGGTTTAGTGGCGGTATGGTTAACGGAGTGCTGCATTTCTTTCGTCAAGCGGTCCACAACAATATTCCAGTTCCCGAATTCCTGTCGGCTGATTATTCATTGCTGAATGCCGATCTGGGGAAAGTCTACGATGCCGACGTCGTTCCGCAGGTCTTCTCGCTGCGAAAGTACACCTTTACGGGCGGACGACGAAACAAATTTTGGGGCATGGGAGCGTCCCTCACATCGACAGCTGACAGTCTCGGGACATCACCGATCCATCGAGCGATTTCGGTGATGGAGAATCTGATGGGCATCCATCCGTCTTCACCACCGCCAGATTGAAAAATCGAAGAACCGGATGTTCGCCAGGCAAAACCAGCGGGGCGCAGGATCGGCTGAAAGACCCAGTCCCGATCGGCGGATGATTCTGCGGCATGTTCGGGAATGCCCAGAGCTCCCGCATGGGCATAGCGACGCAGCAATTTCACTTCTGCCGCCGAAAGCCCGTCGCCCTCGGGGGCATCCGATAATCTTCGTCAGACGATGACACTTGCGGAATGAATTCGCTCTCAGCGCTAGTGCCAGGCACGATTGACACACCACCGTCGCCCCCGCCAGAGGGCGCGGCCGCCGCCGCCGTATGTCCAGCCGCAGTCCACTTTCCTGCTGATCCGGCCCGTGAGATGCGCAGCAACGCGTCATCAACAGCGGCTGGATGGCTCGGTCGTAGTCCACTTCATCCGCCGACAAAGCTGCTGCCGTCAAACCTACGACAAAGGCCGCAGTCACACAGGAGGGACAGAACCAACATAGGATTGGTTTGTCAAAGGCGCCTCGTGTCTGTTCCATGACGCTTAAGGACAGCTGACATGAGGATATACGGCACCGTGTCCCATTCCAACTTCGCGCTGGTGTGTTCGAGGTACAGTCAGGGATTGTGGTGTTCAACCGCAGGATGGGACCATCGTCCCGTCGGTTGACGTGATTCAGCTCGGGATAATGGTGCTAAGCTACGTAACGGCAAAACTTTGCGCGGCCGTCTCTGGTCATCTCTGGTCATCTAACGATCCCTGTGCACATGAAGAACAGGCGTCTGAGGTTGTGCATCAGCACGATTGCTCACTATCCCAGTTCAAACGTAGTAATGCCGAAAATCCTGTCGTAGGCCAGTTCGGGAAGGCCTTTCTGATACATACGTGCCGTGGCAAAAATGAGCTCCATGTCATAGTGTTGCACCAGCTCTATGGCCGCAGAATTGGTGTCCGGGATGTCGATGATCAGGGTTTCGCCGTGTACACCTTCCTGGCTGGCCAGCAGAAGTTGCTCCGCGATGGTTAGGTCATCGGCAAACAACGGGCCGATCTTATGACCTTCGTGACAGCGGCGTCGCACCACATATCCCTTGAGCTTACCATCTTCAATCCACGCCAGCGACAAAGCGTCATCCTGAATAATCCACATGTCAAGGAAAGCCTTCCGCGAGGCAGGAAAACACTGACGATCGTATCGGTTCAGAACGCCCACATCAGCTTCATTGATGGAATGAATATGACGATGCCGCGTGGGCGACTCACCTGCAGTGAACAGATAGCGAGCGTTCTGGTAGTACTTTCGGTAGCCTATCCGCGCGTAGATATCGACGTTTTCAAGAACGCCGTCAATTCCGACGTTGCGGTCACCACAGTACTTCAGCCGTGCTTGGGTTAACGCCAGACCGTAGCCTTTTCCGCGATGTTCCGGCGACACGATGTACAGACCACAGAACGCAAACTGATCGTCGTAGACGACGGCGCTGCCGACTGCGACTGCCGCACCATTCAGCTCACCAATAAAGAATCCGTTGTGGTCGCTCTGATAGAAACACTGCGCATCATGAAGACCGGGATTCCAGCCTTCCTGTCGAGCCCATTCGACGGCGACCGCCACATCGTCCAGTGTCATTCGGCGAATCTGAACTGCGTCAGACGACATATGATGCCTTGTCACATCTCTTGTCCATAAGGTCGTTTCCCATCGCCAGACACAAGTATCGGGACAGCGAGGAAAGATACCAGTGCTCGACGTTTGTCTCCGCCTGACGATGTCATTCGCGGACGACCGTTTCAGCGTTGAGCCATCTGCCTCATCGCCGCGCCCAGTGCTTTATTGATCCTCCCACCTGGCTCGGTGCTCCGGCCCCCCGGGCGCCCCATCACGACAGTGAAGTGCACGACGCCATACGTACCGTATTCCAGATTCACATACAGGCTGCTGCGCGAGGCAGCCAGAGCACCGGTGTGACTGACCTGGACTGTCTTTCTGTTGCGTACCAACAGCCCCCAGCCGTACCCATACCCGCCGTCGCTGTACGGTCTGGATGTCCACTTTTGCCAGGTGTTCGGCGTCATGATCTGAATTGAACCGAGCCGCCCCTGACCGGCCACTGCCATCGCAAACCGGGCCGTGTCCTGAGCCGTGGAATACAGCGAACCACCAATTAAAGGCAGCCGAAGCTCAGGCTTCGTCAGATGAGGCGTCGCCGCGTTCGGCGTCCCGTTCCCGTTCTTCAATGTTCCGCCGGCCGCGATGTTTGGCTCAGCAATTTCCGGGAAGAATGTCGTCCGCGTCAGCTTCAATGGCCCTGCCAGTCGAGCCTGAAGTAACTGCTCGAAGGACTTCTCAGAAGCCACCTCTGCTACACGGCCGGCCACACAGTATCCGGCCCCGCTGTACGCATATTCTGTGCCGGGTTCTGCCAATAACGGCTGCGCGGCGATACCATCAACCGACGCCTTCAGTGTCAGCCCGAAGTCACGAATGTACGTCAACTGCTGCAGTGTCATCTTCTTCTTTTGGGAATAGAACCCTGCTCGGTGACTAAGTACTTCCGACATGGTCGGTGCACGTGACGCTCCCTGACCGTCAATCTTCAGCGATCCGAATGCAGACATGTACGTGTCGATTGGCACGGTCAGACTCAGTGTGCCGTCCTCAACCATTTGCATCACCACTGCTGATGCAAATGGCTTGGAACACGAACCGATGCAAAACATCGTATCGGCATCCACCGCCTGCGTTCCCCCCGGCATGGTTGTACCAACGGCGCAGTTCAACAGCACATCATCACCACGTCCCACGACCGCCTGAGCCGCAACGATCTCACCGTCGACGAGCAGTTTGTCGAGCAGATCCCGAAGTGCCGCGTTCTGCGCTGGTCCCTGCGGTGCCAGCATCACGATTATCACGAACACCGACGTCCAGCGAGTCAGATTCCTGATCATACTTTCGGCCTCTCCCATGTGCATCTGAATCTGATGCTCAACGTCATCGAGCATCATTGGGCTAGGTAAAATCAGGATTCCACGAACAAAACTGAGCCTACTGAGGGACATCACATGGTCAATCGGCCTTCGATTTAACAGCGGTCATTTCGTAGTCCAGCGAAAATGTTTCCTTCGCGTCTGTGTTATGTTGATTCAACAGGGGTGAATAGGTCTTAACGTGGATCTTATTTTCGGCAGGGACGAAGTGCAGTGAACGAAGCCATCCGTCGCCCCCATTGGGGAGACCCTGATAATCAGTGAGCATCTCCAGGACCTTGCCGCCGGCATCGTTAATACTTGTCTGAAGTCCCACTCCCAGTACGTGCCCGCTGACAACAAGAAAGATATTCGGCTGTCTGCGAACCAGTTTCTGCCAAATCTGTTCTCCACTGTTGCCGGCGATCTTGTATGAGGTGGCGCATCCTGTATCTCGCTTGTCCGGACGCATGTAGCAATGCGTCGCGACGATCACACGGTGCTCGGGATACCGCTTCGTGACTGTCGCTGCCCATTCCAGAGCTTCGTCCCGAGGAGCAAATTCGAGGTTAATGATCATGAACTTCATGCCGCTTGCTTCAAAGAAACAGAAGTTATTGTCGTTGGTATCGCCCATATGTCCGCCGTACCACGGCCGGTCCGCAAAACGACCGGGCGAGTAATACTGGTTGTACAACGTGGTATCGCGGGTCTTCACGACCATGTCATGATTGCCCGGCGCAATGCTGTAGGGCACGACACCGTCAAGAAGTCGCATCGCCCGGTCTGCGTTGTCCCACTCGGGCTTTTTGGTGGATGTCTGTACAATGTCGCCGAGATGAACGACAAATTTGATGTTGTCCTGCTTTGCCTGTTGCCGCACCCACAGGGTCTGAGCGGCGTAGGTGTCCGCGTACTTTTCAGAGTAGTTCTGCGTGTCAGGCAGCAACACGACAGAAAAGCTCCCAACGGCAGTTTTAGTGTCCTCTGCAACAGTGGCTGCCTGAGTTGCGAACGTGATGGCCACGAGGCCAGCTGCCGAAATCGCTCTGCTGAATAAACTGTGCATCATGGGCTCCTTAAAGAGTTGGGGCGACCAGCAGAATAACCGAGATCAGCCTACAGGAGAAGCCGGCAGAATAATGATGTGATCAAACATGTCGGACGGCCTCATACGCTCAAGACTGCCGAGATAAAATACAGTAATCCATGTCGTCAATAGCGCTTCGGCGATACAACTGAATCACCCGTGCCATCAGACAGTTACGACCGGGCCTTATTTTCTGCGAGTGTTCAAACGACGTCTTCCGCGTTCAAAGTTACTCACCTCATGACACGCAGGTGTACGTGTCAACCTGGCTTCAGTTTCCGCCACCGATGCAATAAAGGTGCTGGTGAGTACGAAGAAACAGGTCACCATGGGCCGGCGCCAGCGCCGCATACGTTGGTTCATCGATACTGTTCTTCGCAATCAATTCGAATTCTGCTGATGCTTTCACAACAAACGTATCACCTTCCAGGTTACTGATATACAGCCGTCTATCAGCCAGCAGAACAGATCCCCACAAGTTGCCCGCCAGCCGCTCACGATAGATAACGTCACCGGTGTCAGCCTGCAGACACTGCAGCACGCCGTTAGCGTCAGCCAGAAACAGATGACCGTCGTAAATAATGCCGCTGCCGACTCGCTGCGGATTCTTATTCTCTGTTGTCCACAACCGATGAGTCTCCGTCGCGTTGCCGGATCCTCCGGCACGGATAGCCATCGTAGGTCCGTTGTGGCCCGAAACTCCGACAATGATTCGGCCAGCGACTCCCACGATCGGCATCGCATAGACCTCGTTGCCAAGTCCGTCCACCTGCCAAAGCGTTTTCCCACTGGTCGGATCGTATCCCTTGAACCAGCCAGGACCACCAATTTTCTCCCCTGGCAGTGGCATGATCATTTCCTGTCGATTTCCCGTGCGGACAATCACCGGCGTACTCCACGACCCGAACACCGGGCTGTTGATCGAAGCCTCCTGAGACGTCCACATCGTCTTTCCGGTTGAGCAATCCAGTCCATACAGAATTGACGGTTGCCCTGGCCCATGAAACACAATCAGCAGATTGTCGTGGATCACCGGACTGCCGCCATTTCCCCACCGACTGAGGACAGGACCAAGATCACGAAGCCAAAGTCGCTTCCCGTCCAGACGGCAGGCGAGAATTCCGCCGGACGCAAAATTTGCATATACGACATTCCCGTCAGTCACCGGTGACGCGCTGCAGGACGGATTCTGCCGATGGGCCGTTTCTTCGACGTCGCATATTACTTCCTGCTGCCACAACACCTCACCGGTCAGACGATTGATCGCAATCAGCGCCCGTCGCTTGCCGCC
This sequence comes from Fuerstiella sp., assembly GCA_014238335.1. GTDB lineage: Bacteria > Planctomycetota > Planctomycetia > Planctomycetales > Planctomycetaceae > Fuerstiella. The sequence continues at coordinate 62,041 of JABABI010000024.1, read as the reverse complement.
GTCCAGGCCCTGAGTAAGAAACACCTGATCGCCCCAGACAATCGGTGTTGAATTGCAGGGTTCGGCCAGCGGCACCTTCCAGCGAATGTTCTGCGTCGCGGTCCAGTGAACCGGCAAGCTGGTTTCCGGACTGATTCCAGTCCCGTCCGGCCCGCGCCAAGCTGGCCAGTTTCCTGCGGGCGCCTGAGCACAGAGGGTCGCCGCTAAAAACACCGTCAGAATTTGACATAACATGGAATGAATCTCCGGATTGAATCACAGAACGGGCAGGGGCACCTGCCGCTGATTCTGGCCGAATGCGGGAAGAATCTCCACTCGCTCGCCGGTGATGGCAGCAGATGCCGGGAGACTTCACCGTGCCGACGTCAGAGCATGGATTCGCAGCGAAAACACGACCGTACAGAGAACAAACGGACGCCAGTTCTCAAGACGGTCCTGCATGGCGTACCTGAGCACATAGACTCGTGACCGTCTTTGTCGAAGTGTTTTGAAAAGCGTCCTTTGCTGCGGCAGAAGCCGATAAAGTCGAAGGTTTGCTTCGTCTTTCGATTCTTCCACCAGCCCTCTTCCACGGCAGGATTGCCCTGCAGCGACAGACGCTTTTTGATGGTGTCACCTTTGCGAAGATCATGGATCAAAAGTGGAAACGCTCGCGTGTCGACAGCCAGTCGAGCCTGATCGAAGGCCATGTTGTCCGCGACGCCGTGTTCCGGCTGACATGTTGTGTAGCGTTAACAACGGCCGGACCGTCAAATTCCAGGGCGCCAATAACGGACTTGTAAAAGTGATCGGCATGGGCCCACGCTGTCTGAACGACGTAGGTCCGTGGATGCATCATTCAGATCTGAGCGAGCTCCTTGCGGCGTTCCTGCTTTCCCTGGAATTCCTTGCCAGGAATGCTCATTTTTGCGTACTGGCCGGTGTACGTGGCGGTAGATGCCTGTCTACCGGTATTCGAATAAACCTGTGTATCCAGCACAAGCACTTTGATGTTCATTCCGGATGCCAGCAACCGCAACACTGACGGGAAGCCGATGTCAAACATGGCTCCGTCTCCACCGATACACCACAACGGCTTGTCCGCCCAGCCCTTCTGATCCCACCGCGACCGTAAACCCATTGCATCCGCCGGAACATTTTCGAACAGAGAAATCGTCCATGGAACCAGGTAAGGATTGTACGGCTAGGTGGGTGTGTAAACCGTGTTGCAGCAGGTTGTCGTTCACATATCGTTCATCGGTCGGCCCCAAGTCCTTAAAGACAAGCTGACTCTTGCGGACTGTCTCCATTGTTTTTTCCGTTTTGGAAATCATCTCCAGTGCCAGGTCATCACTGACGGTCACACATTTAGCGCAGCCTTTACACCTGCTGGGGTCGATAATGATTCCAAACCGGTCGCCTTCCATACCCTTTTTCTTTGGACCATCGTATTATTTGCGTGTTTTCGACCGCTGGGCCTCGAACCCCTGTCGGTCCGTTTCGCCCTTAATCGTCTGCAGCTTCGTCTGGAACTCTGATTCCGAAAGCACCTTTCCGAGAATCGCTGTATCCGGACACTGCGTCACGCAGTCCGTGCAGTTGTCAGTGATGTACTCGCGAATTTCCGTCGCGATATAGCTGAAGTCGTGCAGCGTCGCTGTCCCGGCCGGGACGATGGATCTCGCAACTGCCACGTCGGCGGGCAGCTCCGTGGGGCCCGAACCGGCTTCGTAACTGCAAATCACCCTGTCGTCAAATTAGAGCCCCGTCCAGAATGGGCAGCAAAGTCCTCTTGTAGGGAACATCCGCAAGCGTCCCGTACGAATTGTTGTTAAAGAGATCGCGGGCACTTGCCTCGTTCATTCAGTCTGTTGATTCGAAAGTTTCCATGTGGCTGCCAATACCAACGACAACGTACTCAGTGTCTTCACATCTGTATGCGTCGACAAAATCATATTTGCGACCGGTCTTTCGATAGAACTCGTCAAACGCATCCTGTAACGCAGGTTCCACAAGGTCATAATAGCCACGCTGGGCGATCTTGCCCTCCATGTACGAATCCTGATTCTGCACGACTTTCGACATCACCGGATTGCCAGCATCCATCAGATACAGCAAATGATCTTCCGGACGACCAACGGACTCCTTCATGAAATCCGCCTCAAGCAGCGTGAGCACCACGAACTGATGGTATCGTTCGGCCTGCTTTAATCGTTCGCAGGTCGAGGGAAAGATGCCGGATCGTGTGTATGATCTCTGCCGCCAACGCGGCATGAGCGTCGAACAACTGAGTGAACAGTCCGGCCTAAGTCACGACGGCATCATGGTGATCGTCCTGAGTCGCTGGACGCCCAGCCCAACGGAGCGTACGAGCATTGCTGAAGTTTTCGCCGTCGCCCCAAACGCCGTCGCATGGGGACACAAAATACCTATCCGGCATCTGTATGGCCACGGTCCCGGGTAAAGCAGGTTCCGCCGCTTGTGCGTCTCGGGGCCGCCGCTACACATGGATGAGGATCTGAATCTCTGTCAGGTACTTTCCGGGATGTCCTTGGAAGACCATGCCGGAAAGTTTGGCGTAAACCTCACGTGACGGCATCAGCACACCCTGTTCGTGGTAGTATCGCAGCGCCCTCAAAGTCGTGATTTTCGAGAATTCACCAGTGGTGAACAAAGTCGCTTTCCTTCATCAACATGAAGACCGAAATCGCTGTTCGAAACATCGTACGGCCTCCAGCAGCAGGAGCGTCAAGAGCGAAACACAGAACAACCTCGGACATTTCGCCCGACGACCACCACCAAACGCTTGTTCAGCTGCTTACACAACAGGCCCATTCGTATGCTCGACCCGATACGCAACGGCAGACGCCGGATTCTCATGGGAACGACGGCGTGCCCTGAGACGTAGATCGCTCTAATCGTCCAGTTGTTCGTACAGTGGCAGGTGCCGGTAATAGATTTCCAGCAGCAGCAGTTTCATGGAGGTAGAATACAAACGTCCACCGCGTTTTTCCCAGTTGTCGACCGGATTCCATGTGCCCGCCATGTGGCCGTCCTTGATCTGAGTGTCCACAACCATGTCGCGCAGAGCTGCGTTCCATTCCTGCCAATAGCTGCCCTGCATGTGGTACATCACCTGAGTACCGTAGTACCAATAATACGACGTTCGTCCCTGACTGACTTCGGGCAGTTGAGTCAGAAGATAGTCAGCGCCTGCCCGCATGGCCGGGTCGTTGCGACCGGTCCCCAGAAACTGCAGGCAGAGCAGGCCTTCGGCTGACATCGCCGGAGACACACTGCGGTTGGTGTAACCGAACTGTCCACCGACGGGTTGGTTGCCTTCCACAGATTGCAACCAGCGGCGAATGCCCCCATGCGTCTCGATCGGAACATCAAGACCGGCCATCTCACCGCTCTTCAACGCCATCATCTGCCAGCCGACGACGGAAGTATCGCCCGCTTCACCGGGGTTGTAGCGCCAGCCGCCGGTCGTTTTATTCTGTGCATCGACTATATATTGCAGGGATCGTTGAGCGGGTTCGCGGAAATCAGGATGCTGCGTCATGCCGAACGCTTCACACAGCGCGATGGCCGCGATGCCCTGGCTGTACATTTTCTGTTTATCACCGGGCCCCAGTAGCTCACCGTCAGGCTTCTGGTGATCGATCAGCCATTGCAGACCGGTCGCCACAACTTTCGCATGTTCGCCATCAACGTGTGTATTTCCTGCCGCAAGCAACGGTAACAGCGCAAGACCGGTTGCTGCCGTGTTCGACGCCTCGGCCCCTTGCCCATTACACGCCGGGTGCTTCCCGTTGCAGTTTTCCTGAAATCGATTCAGGCTCCAGCTGCCGTCGGTGTTCTGGTGCTGAACCAGCCACAGCAGGCCGCGATTGACGGCCCTTTCAGATGCTTCTGTTCCACCAAAAAGTTCAATGTACTGCTTCCGAGTGTCTCCGTGACGCAACGTAAACATTGATCTTAGCCCGACACTGTCAGCAGCCAGCGACACCGCACTGGCCTTTGCGAAGGGCCGATCGAGCTGACTGGCCAGTTTGTGGAAAGCGGGCGGAGCGTTGTTGCGTTCCAGACTGAGAGCGCCCACCACAATTCGCTCGTTGATTCGACTGGACGGGCCGGTCATCTTCTGCGGCGTAAGTGGTGCCGGCGCTATCACCTCAGATCGGTCAATCACCAGCATCACGGAGTCGTCCGACAAATCCTTTGCTTCTGCAACGTCAGGAACGTCGCTTCCGGGCAGAGTTAATTCTTCTGTCTCAAGCTGTGCAATATCGCCGTGATCATGCGGGACCGGCGACGGAGCTGTTTCTCGCGGCGGAACGGTCGGCATCTTCGCTGGATCTGCCGGGCGATTTTCAATATTCGAGATCGGCGCATTCTGGTCTACAAATGGCTGTGGCTCCCGGCGCTGGCTCCGCTGTCCTGAAGTTGCAAACGGAACGGGCGACGGCACCCTCGCAGCGACCCTGGCAATCTCAATCAGTGGAGTTGGCTCATCCGCCACACGCTCTGTCGCTTCCACGGGCGCTGCTGGCAGGACCACAGATTCCGCCAGCTTCGCAGCGTCCGGAATATCCGGTATCGGAGCGACCTGCATTTCCAACGGATTCAGCGGCAACGCGACTGCCTGCTGTTCTACCCCAATCCGTATGGCCGGCGGAGCCACACTTATTGACGCAGTGGGACGCACTATCGCCGCCGTGGGATTCTCGACGTCAAAACGAACAGGCTGAACCAGCAGAATCGTTCGAGGCATGTCGATCTGTGTGGCCACCGGTCGGTCTGCCGGTCTCCTGACCGATTCCAGAACGACGGACGTCTGCTCCAGTTCCGGAACATCCCGAGCCGTCTCAGGAGTCGGTCGCGACAGCGCCGGCATTGGTTCCGACTTTGCTGCCCGTCGCTGCGGTTGTGCGCCATTTGAAGGAACAAAAAGCAGTTGCCGCGGAGGCAGCGTGCGGGCAACGTCCAGTGAAATGGTGGGCAGCGGACTGTCGGTACGTTCGGGCACACTGAACGTTTCAGTTTCCTGACGCGTGACGTCCGGTTGCGGCACATCTTCGAGCGACTGCAGGTCCGCCAGTTTTTCGTATGCTGCGCGACCGTCTTCATGTGACTGGTGCTGATTGTCGTCAAACAATTGAGTGGACGCTTCAGCATCGAACGTCTTTGACGTAATGACGTCGATGACCTTCGGCAGGTTCCACACCGCCAGCACGAACAAAAGCAGGACGTGCATCATCACACTTCCCGCGAAGAATCGAGTGGCCCCGGCCGCCTGTACAAATCTCTTACGTGTGGCAAACAGAATTGCGGACAGCATCAGAACCAGCAGTGTAATTGCCACGCCATACGGCCAGATGGCAGAAACGGCACGCAGATTCGACGTGTCCCACCCGGACTCAATCCTTACTTCATCGGCACGACTGAGCAGCAAACGTTCACTTCCGTTTCGATGCGCAGAGAAGACGAGCGTGAACCCTTCCGGTGAAAGTGCAGGCTCTGTTTCGTGAGCGGGCGTGTTGATTCCGGGGCCAAGATTCTCCGGTGGGGTCAGCGTCACACCGGCTATGTGACTGCGAAACAGATCAAGGTTTGGGTTTTCTCCACCACGGATCGGCCGGTCGGACGCAAAATACAGGAACGCGCCGTTGGACGAGACAAACGGAGCCCCTTCGTTGCTGTCTGGTCGATTGATGGCGTCGAGTGCTTTAACGGATTCCCAGGACGAGTCGATGGAGTTTCGTGCTGCAGCATACATGTCGAACGTATTCGATCTTCGTTGACGCAGCGTTCCGCTCCATTCACCATTCGAGCCTGGGGAACTACTGTTTTGCTGAACACGATTCGATGCAAAATAGAGCATCTGACCATCCGGAGAAATCGCCGGATCGTATTCGTCCGCGAACGAATTAACGGGGCGGCCGGCATTAACGGGCGGGGCCCATGCTCCGTCCTGCCATTCAGAAACATAAATATCGAAGCCACCTGTCCCGCCCGCTCGATTGGAATACAAGAACAGTTTTCGCCCGTCAGCCGACGGGATCGCACCGACATCATCGGCTGACGAATTAAGTGCTGCGACCGGTTCACCCGGCTGCCAGTTGCCGTGACTCAGGCGACTACGATAGATATCAGCCTGACCACTGCGGGATCGAAGGGCGAAGTACAGAGTTGTCCCCCCATCAGCAAAGCGAGGAGAAATCAGCGAGGCGTCAATGATGTCTGTTGGTATGACGGATGACAGTTCGTCTGCGGGGCGCCATACAATTCGTCGCTGCTGCATCGTGCTCAGGTCGGCCCAATGTCCAGCTCCGCCAAGGGAGACCACACCGTCCCGAGGTTTCGGCACGACCCAAACTGTGAAGGCTATCAGCATAACGACCACAGCGAACTTCGGAGAACGCAGCCATGCGTATCCCGTTTGAGCGGCAGTTTCCGTCTTTGAGATTGAAGTGTTTGTTTTCAACGGACGAGTTCACCCTGATTCGATATCGTCACGGCCCTGCGAATTTCAGCCGTGCAATTCCATGGCCATAAAGCTGACTCACACTAACGTTCCTGCAGCGCCGCAATGCGATAATCCATCCCGATTTCGTTGCACAGTCCCATGACTCGGACAGCGTGCTTCAGCGCAACCTCGCCGTCGCCGCGGATGAGTGCCGACTGGTGTGGATTGTTTCTGTAGGTTTCCCGAATGATCTGGCCGAGTTGCTGTTCGTCTATTTCCTGCTGCACAATTTTATATGTTCCACTGCGCAAGACGTTGATAACGAGTTCCGGAGTCATGGACAGGGGCTGTGCCTGCGTGACTTCCGGCAGCACGACGTCCAGTTCACGTTCCTCCTGATCATAACGCGTGGCGACCAGAAAAAAGATCAGCAGCAGAAAGACGACGTCAATGACCGGCGTCAGATTGGGCCCCTCAAAGTCATCTGTCTCAATCGGCAGTTTCATGGCGTGCTTCGTTTCGTGATGGCTTCTTAAAGATTGACTCTGGCTCACCACCTTCTGATTGAGATGACAGAGCCACAAATCTGCGTTTCACACGGCCCACGTTATTGTTTCGATCAAACGCAGATCCTCAGCTGACGTCTACGAGCCTGTCCTGTGTCCGAGCACCGCCCTTGTCGTCCTCTTCCGGAGCTCGAGACGCACTTGCAACACGTTTCTCCACACGTGCAAAGCATGGAAATGTCGACATTAATGCCACATCGATGTCCCGAAAGAACTGTTCAATCTTCCCATTGAAAAAGGCGGCGCACAGTAACGACGGAATGGCGATCGACAAACCGGCAGCCGTTGTGACCAGCGCCATGTAGATGCCCTGAGCCAACATCTCTCCCTTGCCAAGTCCCGCCTGGCTGGCCGTCTTGAACGCAATGATCATGCCGACCACCGTACCGAGCAGTCCGATGAGCGGTGCCACACTGCCAGCCACCGCCAATGGCCGAACTCGACTGCGGAGTGCTCCCATTTCACGCACTGCGGCATCTTCCATCGCCTTCTCCACCTCCGGCAGAGAACGGCCGGCACGTTGCACGCCGGCGGTAAGTATTGTTGCAACGGGTGCATTGTGACGGTCACAGATGGCCTGCAGATCTGCCGGTGTAGACCGATCACTGTCCACCACACGTTTCAGTTCGTTGACCAGGTCGGCCGGGACGATGCAGCTACGACGAGTATTCACCAGTCGTTCAATCGCCACGGTCGCACTGACCAGCGAGAACAGACCGAGAGCCCCCATGAACAGAAGTCCGGTGAGTCCGGTATCCAGCATGAGTGAGAGAATCGAATCGTCAGCCGGCACAGGTTCCGCGGAGACGTCAGTGGCGGGTGCAGCAACGGCCACATCAACGACCTCGTCAGCCGCCAGTAACGGCAGGAAGACAACCAGCATCACACAGGTCGATGCCATGAGAACGCGACTATTCCAGGATGACATTCATCGCCCCTTATATTTTCAATTGACGAAACGCTGTGTTGATTCGAATCAAATGTTTTCGATTCAACTCCCGGCCTTCAGTCCGGCCAGAAGTTTTGCTGCATCTTTTGCTCGCACGTGCTGCGGGAACCGATCCACAACCGTCTGTAACGATTCCCGAGCCTTGTCAGGCAGTTTCAATTCGATGAAGCAGCGCCCCGCTTCGAAATGACCAAGAGCCTGCCACTCCGGATATGGATAACCAAGTGCCGCTTCCAGAAAGTGCTCCCACGCGACATCATATTTTTTTTGTGCGAATGCACACTCGCCCATCATGAATCGTGCCTTCGCGGCGGACTCCGTGTTCGTTTCCTTCGTCACTTGCTCGTACATCTGCATCGCCCGATCGAGCTGGTTCTGATTCTGCAGAGCAAACCCAAGTCCGTACCATGCTTCGCTGACCTGCTCGGATTTTGGATACTGTTTCGTAAGAGCTTCGAAGTGTTTCTGACTGACTGGCCACTGCTTCAGTTCGTTCGCACACGTGCCGCTTCGATAAATGGCTCGCGAATGATACTTCTCGGACTTAGCATCAACCGTCTTTTGATACCACGGCAGTGAATCCGCGTATTTCTTTAGACGAAACATGCTTTCTGCCACCAGCCACGTGGCGTCGATCTGCAGATCACCATCAGCATGTTCTTTAATCTGAGTCTGCAGAGTGGCCGCTGCCGCGGCGAACGCATCTGTCGAGAACTGGGAACTCCCTTTCCGAAACTGAAGTCGTTCGCGCAGCTTCTGGTCTGTTGTCTTTGCCAGCCCCTGATCACTCGCCGCGATCGCTTCGGCAAACTGCTTTTCACCGGCATGAAACTCCGCCACGCGCAGCCAGCACTCGCCGGCCAGCTGGCTGTCCGGAAACTTAGTGGCCAGTTGACGAAAGGCGTCAACGGATTCCTGCTGCCGTTTGGTTTCCGAATATGCAAACGCAAGTTCGTACCACACCTTGTCTGCTGCGGCGTAATCGGGTTTCGCCTTCAGCAGATTGAGGGCAGTCTGAATCGTCTGGTCGTGCTGTTTGAGTCCCGCATGGCACAGAGCGAGCGAATAGCGGGCGTCCAGCGCTGCGTTCTCTTCTGTCGGTTCGCGTTTCAGAAACTCCGTCAAATCACCGACGGCTGCCGCGTAGTTTTTCTGGCGGTGTTGACTCAGACCGCGCAGGTAGTAGGCATTGGTGGCAATATCTGACTTCGGATATTTTGTCAGCAGAGCATTCAAATGACTGACAGATCCGTTGTAATCAGCTTTGTCAAACAGTGCCGAGCCGGAACCGTAGGCCGCCAGCGGAGCGAATTCACTATCGGGAAATTTCGCAACAACCTGCTGGAACGCCGCAACGGCGGGATCAATCCTGTTTTGCTGAGCCTGAATCTCCCCCAGCCGAAACCATGCCCGATCTCCGAACTCACTTTTCGGGTACTTTTGATTCAGTTGATTGAGTTCCGCGATCGCGGCGTCCGCCTGATTCGTGTCGACAAGCCCCGTCGCGAGCGCCAACAGCACCTCATCACCACGTGCCCAGTCACCCTTCGCCTGTCGTGAGGCTCGCAGTGCGTTAACGCCTTCCGTCAGACGTTTCAGACTGAGAGAACTGATGCCAATCAGAAACTGGGCTTCAGCCAGCAGTTCCGGCTCTTTCAGCTTTGGCAGCGCCGCCTTCAGAAAGGCGATCCCAGGATCATGCTG
>JABABI010000024.1:29844-52361 GCA_014238335.1 Fuerstiella sp. | reverse complement strand
ATTGAGAGAATGCAGACAGAATCCCACGCGAACGAGCGATCGCGGCGTGTAAACATGTTCCGGAAATTCGCCGACCAGTCGACGATACAGTGCATCGGCTTTCGCGAAGTCGGCCGTGTCACCGACGATTCGACTTTCAGCCGCGACGAACAGAGCGTCAGGCAGTGAGGAATGTTTCGCGAATGCGGTGTTGCTCAAAAATGCATCGCTGTGCTGCTGCGCTCCCTTCAGGTTATTCAGCTGCAGGGCGGTCACCGCCGCTCGAAAACGTGCGTCCGCGGCGAGATCGTCAGCCGCAAATTCGTCCGCAAACTTTGCGTACAATGTGACGGTTTCCGGCCTCCGCTTTTCGTCTTCGTAAATCGCCTCAATCCGGGTGAACTTCAGCTCGGGAAGGAGTTCCGTCTGTGGCCAATCCGCGATGGCCATATCCAGAATCCCGATCGCGGCAGCCGCCTGTTTCAGCTGTATCAGTGTCCTGCCGAGCCACCAGGCGGCCTCAGCCGATTCCTTCTGCTTCGCATCAACCACGACTTTGAACGCGTTCTGCGCCTGCGGGAACTGATCCGAAAGAAACCGGCACTTGCCGCCTTCCAGCCAAGCCATGCGGACGTAATCACTCTGCTTGAATTTGTTCGGCAGAGATTCGAACAATGCCGCTGCCTGTGGCAACTGCTGCTGTTCATGCTTCGACCGCGCGTGATGAAACAGCGCGAGGTCGGCCATGGCGAAGTCTTTCACCGCAGCAGCAGTCGCAAATTCCTTTTCCGCTTCAGCGTGCCTTGTCAGTTCTGTCAGGGCGAGCCCCAGCCGCAGGCGGCATTCGGCCACCTTGTTCTCCATGGGGAATTTCTGCAAAAACAGGCGATACGTCCCAATGGCCTCGGCACTTTGTTCCAGTTCCTGCTGAGTCGTCGCCAACGCAAAGATGGCGGAGGGCAGCAGCGGACTTGTTCCGTGCTGAGCGATTAACGTCTGATACACGTTGATCGCCCCGGTGCGGTCGCCTGCCTGAAACACACATTCCGCCTGATAGTACAATGCCGGGGCAATGTGTTTACTCTTTCCATACTGAGACGGCACTTTGGCGAATTCCGCTGCAGCCGCGCGAAACGCGCCCGGCGTCTTCGCTGTCAGAGCTGTGTTGTACAGTGCCAGACCCAGATTGAACTGCACTGCGTCGCGCTGCTCGAACTCCGTGAACTGCTTCAGAACCCGCTGAAACGTCCCCACGGCATCGGCGTTTCCGCTTTGAAGCTGACAGACGCCAAGATGATAGTGAGCGTTGGCGATCCGCTCATCCTTCGCAAACTTCGCAATGAACTGAGCCCATCGAACTGCCGCCTGCTTGAATAGTTTCTTCTTCTGAAATCCAAGAGCGACGGCGTATTCCCGTGTGGCAACAGGATCGACGGTTTCTTCCTGCGCAATCACCGCTCCGAACGTGACCGTAGCAGGAACAATCACGACACAGATGAGAACACCGATCATTCGACGACGCTGGTCGTCTGACATTTCCGCCTCCTCTGCGTTGAGCTGCACAGCAGCACTGCACAAACCGGACCGATCAGTTAACTGGTAGATGGTAGTGCGGAACCGGGATGGCATCAATCAACACAGACACATACGGTGCCTGGCGGGGCTCCCCGGACGTTCTTCAGCAACCGCAGATCATCCCCCGGCAGGTATGTATATGCGTTAAATAACGTTCATAACGAACAATTTTGCGGGAGCGATTATCAAGGCAGCGAACTTCGCGCGTCGAACCGTCTGTGACCGTAACATGCAGTAAAATCGTTCCGCGAGCTCTGAAGAGGATGGTTCTTGCGCAGCCCGACTCGTTAGAATTAGATCGCAGACAGCGCCACCCTCCCTCCCTGTGTCACGCCTGGACCGTCCGATTTTGCGCCAGGATCGTCCGATTCCGCGCCAGGATCTTTCCTGCCTGCAATTTGTTCATGTGCACAGAGCTCATTCGCAAACCTATTCTTAACCGATGCTGTTTCGCCACCACAGTGCACCACAGACTCATATCCGCCATACACAAAACAACAGGAAAGAAATTGAATATGCGATGCCCGCGAACCACGATGCCCGTCACGGCACTGATCGCATCAGCGGCAATGATTCATCTTCAGTCTGTGTCCGCCGCAGAAAAAATCCCCGACGGTGTCGTTTTCGCAAAGAACATCGAATACTCAAATCCGGACGACCAGCATCTGCAGCTGAACATGGCGAAGCCGACGAAGGGCAAAGGCCCGTTCCCGGCAGTCGTCTGCATTCACGGTGGTGGATTTCGTGCCGGGTCGCGAGAAGGTTTCAACCGATTGTGTCTAAACCTGGCACAGCACGGATACGTGGCGGTGACAGTGTCCTATCGTCTGGCACCGAAATATCAGTTTCCCGCAGCGGTCCATGACGTCAAAGCCGCCGTGCGGTGGATGCGGGCCAATGCTGACAAGTACAACATCGATCCGAATCGAATCGGAACAACGGGCGGATCGGCCGGCGGTCACCTGGCTCAGTTTCTGGGTGTCACCAGCGATGTCGACAGCTTTGAGGGCGCTGGCGGGAACGCCGACTATTCCAGCGGCGTCAGCTGTGTCGTCAATTTTTACGGGCCGAGCGACTTTACGAAATCATACGATGCCAGTGTTGATGCGGCCGAAGTATTGCCGTTATTTCTTGGTGGGAACCTGCAGCAACAGCGACGTCGGCATATCCAGGCCAGCCCTCTGTACTGGGTGACTCCCGATGCCGCTGCCACGCTGTGTATTCATGGTACCGAAGACAGTTACGTCGCCCATGAACAGGCGGTTTGGCTAATTGATCGCCTGAAGGCCTCGCACGTGGACGCCACGTTAATGACCATCGAAGGAGCCGACCACGGGTTCCGTGAAGCGACGAAGAAAGTCAAAGAGGAAATCGAGGACGCCCGCATCGCATTCTTCGACAAGTACCTCAAACCGTAGTATAATTGTCCGGATGGGCGCTCGCATCGCATTCTTAAGTAGATTTCCGACAGAGAATACTTCTCAGCCCAACCACGTACCGCCCCCAGTTTCCGCCTCTGCGTCCCTGACTCAAACTGCCATTCCCTCGCAACGATTACACACTCTGAGTAGCCGCATGATGATTCGAACGTTTACTATATCGCTGGCGATGTGTTTCACAGCGTGTACTGGTGCTGATGACAGCGAAGTTAATTTTAGCAGCGATATTCTACCGTTGCTGTCCAACAGCTGCTTCACATGTCATGGCCCTGATGAAGCCACTCGGCAATCCAACCTGCGGCTGGACAGGCCCGAATCGGCGCTGATGAAACAGGAATCCGGGCACGTGGCCATTGTGCCGGGCCACAGTGACCAAAGTGAACTGTTTCGTCGAATTGGGTCCAGCGACGCCGACATTAAAATGCCTCCACCGGATTCAGACCGAAAACTGAACGACGAACAGATTGCTCTGATCAAGAAGTGGATTGATGCCGGCGCCGAATGGTCCGGCCACTGGGCGTTTCAGCCACCAGAGAAGCCCGACGTTCCGGCCGCAGTCGAGGCCTGGCGGACGAATGGTCCCGTTGACAACTTCATCCACGCAACATTGAAGACCATGAAGCTTTCGCCTGAAGATCGTGCCGCAAAGGAAACATTGATTCGTCGAGTAACACTGGACCTGACGGGGCTGCCCGCCACCATTCATGAAGTTGATCAGTTTCTGGCTGATAGTTCTGAGCAAGCCTGGGAACATGTGGTGGATCGACTGCTGGGTTCTCAGAAGTATGGCGAAAACATGGCGAGAATCTGGCTTGATGCGGCTCGATACGGAGACACTCATGGTCTGCATCTGGACAACGAACGTTCTATCTGGCCGTACCGCGACTGGGTCATCAAGTCATTTAACGGCAATCAGCCTTTTGATCAGTTTACAGTCGAACAGATCGCAGGAGACCTGCTGCCGAATCCGACGCTCAGCCAGCGAGTCGCAACGGGATTCAATCGATGTAATGTGACGACCAGCGAAGGCGGTTCCATCGATGACGAGTACTACATGCGATACGCGGTTGATCGTGTGGAAACAACATCCACTGTGTGGCTGGGCCTTACCGCTGGCTGTGCGGCATGTCACGATCACAAATTCGATCCGTTGACGCAGAAGGAGTTCTATCAGCTGTTTTCCTACTACTTCAGCCTGACCGAACGTGCCATGGACGGTAACGCACTATTGCCTCCGCCAGCCGTGAAGGTTCCGTCAAGCATTCAGATGCAACAGAAGACTCAATACACTCAGCAGCTGACTGCGATCGATGCGACAATCGCAAAACTGCTGGCCGAATTCAAATACACCGATCCCCAACCGACGGAGATCCTGGGCGAACTGTCCGAAGAACAGTTCGTCTGGATCGATGACGAAATTCCCGCGGGAGCGAAACCCGAAGGCAATAGCCCGTGGCAGTTTGTGGAAGCTCCTGATCACCCGGTGCACAGCGGCAAAAAGTCCACAGTTCGTACAGGCGCGGGAGACGCGATCACTCAGCATTTTTTTACGGGAGCCACAGACAAATTAAAGATCGGCGAAAACACGCGACTGTTTGCTTATGCGTACCTGGATCCAGAAAATCCTCCGCAAACGCTGCAGCTGCAATTCAACGATGGCAAATGGGATCATCGAGCAAGCTGGGGAGCGGACAAGGCCTTTCTGGCCGGTCGCAACGACGCTTTAAACCGACAAATGGGAAAACTGCCGGAAACCGGAAAGTGGGTTCGTCTGGAAGTCGATGCGAGTGCCGTCGGACTGCCCCCGGGTTCCGAACTTAACGGATGGGCGTTTACGCAGGTCGGAGGCACGGTTCACTGGGACACAGCCGGAATCGTTTCTCAGTCACTTTCAGATGAACAAAAACGTTCGTTGTTTGCGTGGGAGCAGTTTCGAGCGAAGACGAAGCAACCTGCGCTGCCGGCGGAGATTCAAAAGCTGCTGGACGTTGAAAAAAACAAACGCACGCCCGAACAGACGGTACTATTGACCGGCTACTACAAGCGGCATGTGCATCCGGATTCGCGAGCAAAACTGACCGACCCACTGGCACAACAGACAACACTGAAGAAACAAATTGGCGACGTGGACAATGCCATTCCCTCTACTCTGGTGATGGAGGACCGCCCCGAACCGCGTCAGGCACACATTCTGGAAAGAGGCCAGTACACGGAAAAACGCGAAGCGGTTTCGTCGGCTGTCCCCGAATGGCTGGCTCCGCCCGTCGCAAACGCTCCCGCCAACCGTCTGGGACTCGCCGAATGGCTGGTCCAAGAAAAACATCCTCTCACGTCCCGCGTGACGGTCAACCGTTTCTGGCAGCAGTTCTTTGGCACCGGCCTGGTAAAGACATCAGAAGATTTTGGCGTGCAGGGAGAACAGCCGTCGCATCCGGAACTGCTGGACTGGCTGGCCGTCGACTTTGTCGCATCCGGCTGGGACGTCAAACGTTTCGTGAAACAGATTGTCATGTCGTCCACCTATCAGCAATCGTCACGAGTGACACCTGAAAAGCTGGCGGCGGATTCGGAAAACCGACTGCTGGCACGAGGCCCGCGATTTCGACTGGATGCCGAAGTCATTCGAGATCAGGCGCTCGCGCTAAGTGGTCTGCTGATTGACACGATCGGCGGCAGAAGTGTGAAACCGTACCAGCCGGCTGGTTTGTGGAAACCGGTGGGATTTGGCGGCAGTAACACGTCGGTATTCGTGCAGGACAAAGGCGACAAGCTGTTTCGCCGCAGCATGTACACGTTCTGGAAACGCACAGTTCCTCCACCATCGATGGTGACATTTGATGCACCCAACCGTGAAACGTGCCAGGTGCGACGAGCCCGCACAAACACGCCGCTGCAGGCGCTGGTGCTGATGAACGACGTGCAATACGTCGAAGCCGCCCGGAAGCTTGCCGAACGCGTGATCACCGAAGGCGGATCGGGTGTAAACGAACGTGTCTTCTTCGCCTTCCGATCAGTTCTGAGTCGGCCACCGAATGCCACAGAGCTGCAGTCGCTGAAGAATCTGTTTGAAGAATACAAAAGCATTTTCAGGGGTGATCCTGAGTCGGCAACGAAATTTCTGGCGGCCGGCGAATCACCCGTCAATGATCAGCTCGATCCCAACGAACTGGCGGCATGGTCGATGGTGACTCACCTGCTGCTGAACCTCAGCGAAACTGTCACAAAGGGATAGTCGTGACTATCGTCGAACGCTCGCTGATTGCATGTGCGAACTGAAAACAACGTGTCTGAAGCAAACAGAGGAATTCAACAATGAATCCAGTCCGAGAATCAGCACTGATTGAAACCAGGCGACATTTCTTTGGTCGCACGTCGGCCGGGATCGGTTCGGCAGCCCTGGCGTCGCTGGTCAACCCAAAACTGTTTGCTGAGAACTCCGCAGATGCGTTGAATTCTCAGGGCGGAATCTCGGGCCTGCCGCACTTTGCCGCTAAGGCCAAACGAGTCATCTACCTGTTTATGTCCGGTGCGCCCTCGCAGCTGGACATGTGGGATTACAAACCGAAGATGAACGACTGGTTCGATAAGGACCTGCCGGATTCTGTACGCAACGGTCAGCGCATCACGACAATGACATCGGGACAGAAACGCTTCCCGATTGCCCCTTCCATTTTTAAGTTCGGACAACACGGCTCCAACGGCACGCGAGTCAGTGAATTGCTGCCGTACACGGCAAAGATGATCGACGATCTGGCTGTCATTAAGACGGTTCATACCGAAGCGATCAACCACGACCCGGCTATTACGTACATTCAGACCGGCAGCCAGCTGCCCGGCCGACCCAGCACGGGCGCGTGGTTTTCCTATGGTCTGGGCAGCATGAACGAAAACCTCCCTGCGTTCATCGTGCTGCATTCGACGGTCAACGGCGGCTTTGGCGGACAGGCTCTGTATTCGCGGCTGTGGGGATCGGGTTTCCTCTCGACTCGGCATCAGGGAGTCAGTCTGCGTGCCACCGGCGACCCGGTCCTGTATCTGTCCAACCCCGACGGCATGTCCGTCTCAATGCGTCGCCGGATGCTGGACGAACTTGGGCGACTGAATGCTGAGCGTTTCAATGAAGTGGGAGACCCGGAGATTCAGTCTCGCATTGCTCAGTATGAAATGGCGTATCGCATGCAGACGTCGGTCCCCGATTTAACCGACATATCCGACGAATCCAAAGAGACTCTGGAAATGTACGGTCCCGAAGTTTCCAAACCAGGCACGTTCGCAGCAAATTGCCTCCTGGCCCGTCGCATGGCCGAACGCGGCGTCCGATTCACTCAGGTATTTATCCGCCAGTGGGATCAGCATGGCAACCTGCCCAACGACATCCGTCGCCAATGCGGCATCATCGACCAGCCGTGTTACGCACTGGTGCAGGATTTGAAACAGCGCGGCATGCTGGACGACACGCTGGTGATCTGGGGCGGTGAATTCGGACGAACGATTTACTGCCAGGGCGGATTGACACAAACGAACTACGGCCGCGACCATCACCCCCGCTGCTACACCAAATGGCTGGCCGGTGCCGGAATCAAAGGCGGCACGGATTACGGCAAGACAGACGACTTCAGCTACAACATCACTGAAAACCCGGTACACATCCACGACCTGAACGCTACGATTCTGCAGCAACTGGGAGTCGATCACGAACGGCTGACCTATCGACATCAGGGTCGCGATTTTCGCCTGACCGATGTACACGGTAAAGTAGTGACGGATATCCTTTCATGAGCCCAATCGTTCTGGAAGTTTACTCTGACTACGTCTGACCATGGTGCTACCTCAGTACCGTGCGTATTGCAAAACTGCGAACCGAATGGGACATCGACGTGCGATTCGCCCATTTTCCGCTGCACCCGGAAACGCCTCCGGAAGGATTAACGCTGGAGCACTTGTTTGCTGGTCGAGGCGTAGATATTGCTGCGTCTCAGGCGCGAATGAAGCGTCTGATGGATGACGAAGGTCTGCCGTACGGCGATCGGACGATGACCTACAACAGTCGCCTGGCTCAGGAGCTCGCCTGCTATGCCGTCACGCGCCCTGGCGGAGAGAAAATTCATAAGCGACTGTTTCAGGCGTACTTTGTCGGCGGAATCAACATCGCCTGCGTCGACAATCTCATCGGTATTGCGACCAGCATTGGGCTGCCCGACGAAGACTGCCGGGACGCTCTGACATCGCGGCGATATCGACATGCGGTGGACACAGACTGGAATCGCTCCCGAACGCTCGGTTTGACCGGCGTCCCCGCGTTTGTGGTGGGGCAGAACGGCGTCACAGGCGCTCTGCCGTATGACGTACTGGAACAATTGCTCGAACAGTCCGCCGCGAAACGCAGGTGATCAGCAGCCGGTGTTTGCGGATTTTGGGACGGACTCCTGACCCGCAGGGCTGTCGCTATGATTCACGCGGAGATCGACTATCGAGACTGCCAGACGCAACACCTTCGTATCACAACTCGCACATCTGCCCCTGATCGTCACAGGCCTGCGTCCATGTAAGTACGATGTCCAGGTTGCACAACTCGACGATGGAAAGTCTGGAAACAAGAAGTCATGAGCGCATGCTCGGCTTGGCCTGTGACAAAACGTTCAGCCTGATCAATGAAGAGATGGAAACCATTGAACCCGCATCTTCCAGGCTGGGGGACATTTTCGTCTTCTGGAGGTCATGGGGCACGGATCGTTTCTGTACCGTGTGCCGCGTACGGGATACGGAGCGGGATCGTGCCGTCACCGTCAAGACACCCGGACGCAGCAGAATCGGAGCTGATGAAGCCAGTCAGTTTATTCGCGAGGCACAGGTAGCAGCGCAGCTGACTCACGCCAACATCATCAGCGACTTTGCCGACGGAATAACGCTGTCTGACTGGCATGAACAATATCGGCCGACCAGTCGTAAATCCGCCCGGATGTGTGTGCGCATCGCCGATGCTCTGGAACACGCTCATCAGGCAGCTGTCATCCACCGCGATATGAAACTTTATCGGGGCAGAGTGCGACGTGCCTCGTCCACTGCGCGGCGACTTCGCTCGGGGCCTGGAAGTTTCCCTTCGCGGCTTCCTTCAGGATGACGTTATCCAGAGCCTGGTCCGCCACCAGTGTCTTCAGCTGAGTATCTTCTTTCTGAAGAGTCTTTAGCTTTCTGGCCATTTCCAGAGCCATGCCGCCGTACTTCTGACATCAGCGGTAATAAGTTTGCTGCGCAATCCCCAACATCCTGCAAACCTCGGATACCTTCCTGCTCTTACCGCGTTTCACGTCGGCCCGGCGCAGCATCGGAATAATCTGGTCAACCACGTAACGTTTCTGAGGCGTCTGGAAAAGCACGATGCTCGCAAGGCACACGTCGTGCTACTGCGCTGCATCGAAGGAATGACAAAAGAGCAGACTGCGGCGCCTCTGAATATTTCTCTGTCAACGATGAAATGCGACTGGCATCTGGCCAAAGCGAGGCTGGCCAGCGCACTGGGCGAACAGGTCGCATAGCTATTTTCAGGGCCGTGTCTCTTCGTCCCGTCGAGGTCGCCCGCACCGTGCATGGCGACAACGCAGATTGAATGCGAAACGGACCGGCCGGAACTCAGTGAGCAGCGGCTGCCCTGGCGTTCAGCTCGGCGACGAAAGTGCCCTGCAGGTCCCCACGCTCAGCAAGCGTCTTCTTCAGAACCGTTATCGTTCGGGGCGCAACGCCCTCAAACACAAGTTGGTCGTTCAGCATGATTTTTAGTGGTTTGTCCAGATTCAACATCCGGTCGTCCAGTCGTACGGAGATCTCGGGAAGGTCCGCGGCACCGATCGTGATGTTCTGATCTTCAAGGTTGGCGCGAATTTCCGCTCGTGGCCTGGCGTGCTCTGCTGCGACGGCCAGCCAGTAGAACCGCTGATGCACAACGTCGTCCTGCTTCCATACGATGCGGGGCGCAAGAAGATTGCGGCGATGTTCTGCCATCCAGGGAATAGCGGCGGCGTCCTCTCGATCCAGCCAATGGCCTTTGTCGGGGTAAATTTTTGCCATATGCACATAGCCCCCCGGATCGTCATTGCGCAGGGCCGCCAGTTTCTTCTGCCAGTCCAGAGCCACCTTGTTGCGGTTGTAGCTGGCGTCGCGTCCGCCGACGTGAAGTGTGAACGGCAGGTTTCGCAGCCCCAGTGGCGATGTCTCGTTGGGATGTCCGGCCATCATCGCAGCAGCGGCCCAGCGATCGGCCATGCGAGGTGCCAGTTGATAAACACCATCACCGCCCGCTGAATAACCCATCACATAAACACGATCAGGATTAACGTCCTCAAAAACAACCATGTTCTCAATCAGCCGATCGAACAAACCGTCGATATGTCCCTGATGCCACAGGTTCCACGTATCAGTTGGCGCACGCGGCGCGACATAGACGCCTTCGGCGGGCGTGTACAGACGTTTTTGGTTCTCCCACTGTCGGTCGTTTACCTGTGTCGCAGTGCCACCCCCGCCATGCAGGGAAATGTACAGACTGCGTCCCCCAGGCGGCTTGTCCCCGAACGTCGTATGAAAGAACTGCATGCGGAGATCACCAGACACCAGTTCCCGCGCCTGCATCTCAGCGGCCCTTGTCGTTCGAATGGTGGCGATATGATCCTGCCACAGCAGTTCTTTTGCGTGACCCGCGTCTTCGCGTGTCAGCGGAACGTTCGCAAAAGTCTGGTCACCGATCGCCGGTCGACCGCCGGCGGCGATGTCGAGATACGTTTTGAGCTCCGCGACGGCTGTGCTGGACTGTTCTAAATCTGCAGATGTCTTGCTGTGCCTGATCGCCGCCAGTCGCAGTGTGACGGGAGTATCGCGGCGTTCGCCCTTGATTGTCGTTTTCAGAACGCGGTCCTTGTGGCGGACCTCCACGTCATACTTCTGGCCCGTTCGAAGCAGTACAGACAGATGATCATTGGCGTCGAATCGTTCATCTTTCGTGATACCCTCGAAGACACGGTTGCCGGATGCGTCTGACAGTTTGATCGGTGCCGCGCACCGATCACCATCGGCTCCGTCAACCGCAAGAAACTGTACTGCAACATGCCCCGCGGGAATTTTCTTCGCCTGAGCGGTATACCGATCCGTCACATTGACGGCGAAGACGTAGTCAATGCTGGAGTCCCAGACCAGAGGAAACCTCTGTGGAGTTCGCTTGTAGCTGACGGCGTAGATGGCATGTCTTGGATTATCTCGCTGCGCCGTCGCCGCGCGACCGACGAACCATGCTTTGTCCAGTTGGTCACCCGTCGGTTCCGCAGCGCCCGTGAAATGCCAACCGTCATCCCAAATCTCCACCCACGAATGATTTCCGCTTTTATTCGTCCACAGTGGAGTTCCGGCGAATCGCGCAGGAACTCCGACCGCGCGGCAGGCATCGATCAAGAGAACAGACAATCCGGTGCACGACGCAATGCCTGTCCTGATCGATTCACCTGGTGCCTGATCCGCCCGGTTACGTTTCGTCGAGTATCGGACGTTCAATTGTTTAAAAATCTGTTGGTTCAATATGGCGGCCGCCTCAGCGGGTGACTTGGCCCCCTGCACGAGCGGCTGAAATTTCTGTCGAAAATCTTTTCGCCAGTCATCACGACGTTCGTTGATGCTCGCGTACGGCAGAATATTGTTGAGAAACATCGATTCCGGCACATCATCGTTCCAGCGTGATTCGCTCCACGCCTGATAAGCCAGGCTCACGTTTTCCAGCAGCTTCTCCGCAGCCAGACTCGCCAGATCCCGTTCCGGCATCCATGCAACCAAAAATCGCATACCCGCACGCTGTTCAATGGGTGACCGATCGAGAGCCTGCTGGATCTGTTCGCGATTGTCTCCCGCCCGCTCCAGGGCAGCGGTGATTTCTTCGGCCAGATCTTCGGCCAGTACGCTGTTCGACACAGGACCGAGCAGGGTAAAGACGGCCAGACAGAACAGTGCGTGACAACGGCCCATGGCTGCGACTCCGTAAATTATGATGAAGAAGAAATGGATGATTAGATACATGGCCTCGCCTTGAGAACGCACAGCTCATTCAGTTACCGGCGATTCCTTAGACGTATGATCGTGAACGATCAGCCAGTGCCCGTCAATCAGGCGAAAGGTCAGTGAAAAATTCCCGCCGATGGGCTCAGAGCCGCGTTTCAGGTGCCACCGCCCCAGAACCAGTGCCGCGGTTTCACCGAGCGGCGTGACTTCAAGATTCGTAAACGTCAGCGATCCCATCTGATCGCGAGTCGGATAACGCTGGTGATAGCCATCCCTGGTCGCCTGCCAGCCACGCGTTGTCTTGCCTCCGGCACTGAACGTCAGTCTCTCGGACTTCCAGTAGTACTCCATAAAAGCGTCAATGTCCCCCCGATTCCATGCCTCGGCCTGCCGTGTGATTATGGCCGTGATCTGTGTCGTCATGTCAGTGATCCAGATTTTCGAATCCTGCCGCACATGCAGTCGTCGCATTCTGTCGCCGTCGCGCACATCAAGGTGCGCTTGAAACCCTGAAGCAGTCGCTTTCATTGCAAGTCTGTCAGACAGACTCTGTAACCCCACCTGATTCAATTCAGCGGCCCATCGATTGTGCTTCTGATGAAATGCCTTCTGGTGATGATACACGGTCATCAGCGTCTCTCGAGCGTTCCATGTCGCCGACGGCCTGAACTGATCTTCTCCGGGCTCAGCCATGGAAAACTGTACGAAGCCCCAGCGTTCAGGTCGATGCATATCAATGATGCCCTGCGGCGACCAGACCCAGTTATTTTCCGGCGTTTTTGGAATCCTGCGGTATTTTCCGGCATCCAGTTCGTGCTGCCATTCAACTCGCGAGAAGTTGACGCGCCAGTGGTCACCGGCACGGGGTGGAGTGTCCTGGTGAGCAAACTCACGAAGTGCCTTCCAGGGAATGGCGATTTCCACGGACCAATGCCTGTCCCGGTCGGCCGGATCGTTCAGAGTGCCGTCCACGTAAACGGCCGTCTTCAGCCCGGGAATCTCCCAGCCGTTGTCGGCCTTGCCGCCATTCTTGTACGGACGGGGCAGAAACAAATCCCAGCCCGTATTAAGAGCATTCATCTCGAATTCGTAGTACTCGTGATTGTCGCCATTGGGGTCAATAAACACTTCGAAATCGTTGTCGTGAAAAATGACGGAATCATGTTTGGTCAACGTGCCCCAGACATCAGGTTCCTCCAGCAACGCTGCAATATAGAAGTACTGGTCATCCCACAGCATTTTCGCCCGTGTTCTAAACCGGGGGGCCGGCTTCACGTCGCCTTCGATATCCACGAAGTCATCCGTCCACGGCGCCGACTGCCAAACGTTGTCGTCCAGTTTCCCATCGACGTTGATCGCTTGTAGCGCGCGGCAGCATACGTATTTCCGGGGCTTAATTTTCCCCATTCGTGCCCAATCTGCTGCGGAATCCGCTTGCGCCACGGAAGACATAAGCAATCCGAAGGCAACGACAGCCATCACGAGTCGTCGCATCGTGCAGACGAGCACCATTTGATGAATTGGAATTGGCGAAGCAGACACAGACTGCGGACCAACTAGGTTCCGTCGTGGCCTTCGATTACCAGGTGGGGACAGTTGCGTCCGCGGCCTGTTCCAGACGTCTCGATGAAGATGATTCAATGTCATTGCTGTCTATCGGAAGTGAAAAGGAAACTTAACAAAGTCGTTAGGATCAGTGACTGCCTGACCAGAGTACGAAACGCCAATTGTAGAACGTGGTCCTGTTAACAACCAACTTCTACGCGGACGGCAATGGGTCCTTCAGCCGAAATGGCGACCAAACACAGGGATTTCATCAAACCTTGGACATTACCGGGGCAAACAGTTGTGCTTGTGGATGATTTCGAAAGCCATCAGTCCCTGTTCGTTCGTCCACGATGTTTCCGAAACGCCATTGCAGTCATGAATACCGTGTTGCTGTGGCTGTCAAGACGTATCGATGCGTGACGCGTTACCGCCGAAGGCTCCCATCAGAATCCGTTCTTCGTGAGACTACCCCCGTCATAACACGGCCGTTTTTCGTCACGACAATGGACATACGAAAATCCGTGGGGACGGCGGCGCTGGGGTCAATGACGTTGGACACCGGATATTGCAGGTTGCGGCGATTCGCTCCGGGCAATTCCGGGCCAATCGTGTGGCCTTCGCCGGACAGCTTGTGTCACGAAACACACGTCTTGTGGAACACACCCTGACCATTCGAAAGACTGGCCTTTGCAATTCGAGAAGGATCTAGTTTTCGCGACCATTCCCTGATCTGTCGCAATCGATCGGCGGACGACGGTCGCACAGTTCCCCAAATCCTTTCGAGCCGTTTCAGCAGAGCCTTGTCGTTCAACGCCGCAATCTGCCGAGCCTGACGGGCCGTAAGGGTGCTCGCGGGAATCTGCTCCTGCTCAAACGCACTGACCAGCAGCCCGGCACTGGACCGGTGCGACGCTGGCAGATCGATCGCGTCACGCTATTCAGTTTTCGTGAACGGGTCAAAACGCTCCAGCACAGTTTGAGTGAGTCGAAGATCGTTGACGGCCGAACCCGCCTGCAAAGCAGCGACTGTCAACTGCCCCGCGCCAATCAAACGGTTCACGTCTTCTGCCAAATCCGACGGCTGGCGGCGGACCAGGCCGGTCACCAGTGCTGCCGGGTCTTGGCAGCACTGGTGACGTCATGCAACAGTTTTCGTATGTGCTTCAGCGTTGCGTCGTTGCCAACAACGGCTGCGGACGTCACCGCGGCAACGCGAACATAAGAATCCTGATGTTCCATCAGGTGTCTGACGATTCGGTCGGCACTGTCCGGAAGACTTTCGGTCTGTTTTGTGCAAGCCCATCGTTGAACCCGCCCAGCAGATCCGTCAGAACGTCTGCCCGAACGGTACGGTCCAGCGATTCCAACAGAAGTGCCACCGACCGACTCGAATGCTCGCACATGCGACGCGCCATCCAGCGCCGAATACGCGGTGGGAAGACTTCCACAATCTGCATCGCCCGTTCCGGATTCCCGGCGACATCAGATTCCATCGCGTACCAGATCATGTACGCCAGGTTCAGATTTTCGTCCCTGCCCGCAGAACCCGCCCGACGAACCACTGTCCCCCAGCGCAGACCAACCGGCACATGCTGCAATGCACACGCCCGAGCCATACGAACCACCCACGACTCTTCAGCGCCCGCCAGCTCGGCATATGCGTGCGTGACGTCGGCGATAACTTCGCGGCCAAGCTTCATCGACATGCAGAAGCCGGTATCTCTGGTGGCACACTACTCTCAGCAGCAAGCCGCTGCGGAGGTAGTCGCTGTCAACGACTAAAACGTCACGTCTACACTTTCTACACTGGCCAGAGACGCGATAACACGTGATGTCAGGACTGTCATGCGCCCGCATCACGCAGACTTGCAGCGAAGCGGCGGATCAGAATTGGCTTCGCAATTTTGCCGTTCCAGCGGATAAGAAGCCTTGTTCAGCGTGGTCGCGATTATGTTATGGTGCCGGCATGCTCAATTCGCCCGAAGTTCCTCACAGCGGCCCACCACGCAAATCACGCGCATGGTTCGCGGCCGGCGGCACAGCTGCTGTCTCCATCGTAATCTGGAGCCTGGTGTTTCACACGCAGCCTCCCCCGGTGGACGAGTCCGGTGGGCAGACCACGCAGCATCCAGACGGTCAGGCGACAGATTTACATGTTCCGAAGCGTTCGACCAGCCCGTTTCTTAATACACGGCCTGGAGTGAAATACGTCGGCAGCACTGTCTGCCAGGACTGTCACGCAGAAGCACACCGAACCTTTGCCCTGACGGCACACAGCCGCTCATTGACACTGGTGCACGCCGACAGTCACCCAGCCGACGGCGTCGTCGATCATTCTCTGTCCGGCCGCAGCTATCACGTGTCCCGTGCCGCTGCAGATGATAAGACAGTTCTGCACGGTGAATCCGTGCTGCATAACGGTCAGCGGACGGAGATCGTAGCGCGGCCCGTCAAATATCAGTTAGGATCAGGGCACGTCGCATTTTCCTATCTTGCTGAAGACGACGGGTTCCTGGTTCAATCGCCTGTCACATGGTTCGCCAGACGTCAGCGCTGGGATATGTCTCCCGGGTATGATACCGCCGACCATCCGTCGTTCAGCCGCGTCATCCGCAGCGGCTGCCTGTATTGTCATACCGGGCACATGGCTGACCCGGACGAATTCGGGTTACGTCACAAAATCACGGAAACATCGATTGGGTGCGAACGCTGTCATGGTCCTGGTGAATTGCATGTCAACCTGCACGTGGACGATATTGAGCCACCGGCCGATATCGATCGAACAATCGTCAATCCAGTTCATCTGTCTCGGGAACTCAGCGAATCCGTGTGTGCTCAATGCCACCTGAACGGTGATGTCCAGTCAACAGTGCGCGGCCGGAGTCCTCACGATTTTCGTCCCGGACTTCCTCTGCACGAGTATCGACTTGAATTTCGCGGGGCACAGTCCAAAGCCGATATGAGAGTCGCTGGACATGTTGAGCAACTGCACGGAAGCCTTTGCTATCAGAAATCCGGTTCTCTGACCTGCGTAACCTGTCACCAGCCACACGAAGATCGTGGCCCCGGGGAGCGGCTGGCGCAGCATCGCTCAACCTGCATCAACTGCCACATGCAACAGCCGTGCCTGGTGCCAGTCGCCAAACGTGAAACAGCAAACGCTGACAACTGCCTGGCATGCCACATGCCAGGCTCACCCACGGAAGTCACGCACGTGGCATTGACTCATCATCGCATCGGCATTCACAACGATCCGGTCCCGGCACCGGACACCGAATCAGATACAATCACCGAACAACTGCTGCCGTTGCAATCTCTGGTTCATCTGAGCAACCCGGATCAGGATCGCTCCCTGGGACTGGCTCATCTGGCAGATGTGCGAATGGCCGGCAAATCCCCCGAACAGATGCCCCGCCTGCAGTACGCAGCCGTACTGCTGCGGCAAGCCTGGGACAACGGAATTCGTGACCCGGAAACGCTGACGGCACTGGCTGGAATCGCACGGGATGCCGGCCGGATACCGATGGGCATTGAACTGGCCGAACAGGCCCTTCAATCACCGGATCTGACAGCCACCAACCGTCTGGTAACCATCGATGTCCTGGCCGAACTTCATTTTCGTAGTGGCCGCATGGATCGTGCTGCGGAATATCTGAGACAGCTGACACAGGGCCACCGCAGTTCGCTGCACTGGTTCCTGCTGGCCCAGGCCGAAGGCCGACAACAACACCACAGTGAGGCTGTCCTTGCCCTCCGCAAGGCTGTCGAACTGGCACCGGAAAACGGTACGTATCACGCTGCGCTGGCTGCGGTGCTGGAACAGGACGGCGCGACGAAAGAAGCCGAACATCATCGCAAAATGGCATCTTTGCTGGGCCCGAATTAACAAGTCGCGTGAACGCCACAAAGCGTTCAGCGTTGACGTAGCCGCTCCGTGCGGAAAAGTTGCCGCTGCGGCCACAACACGACCAGCGGCCGCCCCAAGGTTCCTCGTCCTCACAAAGTATCGCCATCTATGCGGGCGTCAGCACGTGACTACGTGCTGACTCTTATGGGTATCAGCTGCTTCCCGACGAGTAACTTCTGGTTGACGGCAGCCGATAAGTTCGTGACGTTAATGAAAAACTGGTCAGTGCCGATCGACTTCTGCGTTCGGCTGCAAACTCTGGATGATCGGCGTGGTAATTTCCGACTTCCTGCTATTCCGCATCAGAAACATTGTCGTACTGTCGGCCGGACTGACAACCTGTAACAACGACTGCTAACAGCAAACAAGTGAAGAGTTTCAACATGAGGAGCGTCCCCGCGATTTTTCATTGCGTCTGTGAGGTCTCTATGATCGTCCAGAGTCGCTTTACCCGAATGTGAGTTGATGCACAAAAGGCATTTTGTCCTGCTTTCAGGGTGGGCTCAATACAGCAGCTTGACAGCTGAGGTCTGGAACATCACGCAGAAACTGCAGCACCAGTATGCACGTTTTCCTATTACATGCGATTGCACAGCGGCCCGACAAATCGCACCACTGCGGCCACGAATAGGGCTCGCAATCGATACTGGCGCCTGAGGCCAGAAACTCGAACCGCCCCCCTTTGCCAACGGTGACTACTTTTCACACGGAATGTCGACCGATACGATGCACGGCGTCCGGAAGGATCGTGACTATTTTCGGACTCAGAGCATGCAGTCTTCGGAACCGCAGATCCACAGAAAAACCTGTACACATGTTCGGATCCAGACAATTCCGCAAAACCTTCGCGATTTGTATCCTGTCGTGCTGCGGGCTCTGCTGCTGTTACCTGCAGGCGGACTCAAACCGTACGGTCACCGATCCTGCCCGGAACGCGGATGCATTCACCTTCGTGCGTATTAAGTACGACAGTACGGGCGGATTCGGCGAATCGTGGTACCGCCATGAGGGACGCGACTGGGACCGCTGGGAAACTGACTACCCGCGAGCAGAATTGAATCTCATACAACGGCTGCAGGAACTCACTTCCATTCGAGTGAATCCCGAGCCGATTGTATTGCGGCTGACAGATGCAGACCTGTTCGACTATCCATTCATTTTCATGAGTGACGTGGGCTGGATGCAGCTTTCAGCGGTGGAAAGGCAAATGCTGCAGCGATATCTGAGCGCGGGAGGATTCCTGTGGATCGACGACTTCTGGGGCGAAGCCGAGTGGCAAAACATGCAGCGGAACATCGGACGCCTGCGGGCAGACTGGAAATGGAAAGCAATCGCAGACGATCATCCGATTCTTCAGACCGTGTACCATTTGAAACAGTGCCCTCAGGTGCCAGCGCGTATTTTTTTCGTCAGCACCGGACAGAACTGGGATCCTCCCGATGCCCATCGCAGGCCGACCGGCGGTGTTGAGGGAGTCCGCCACGTCAGATTCATGGGCATGTTTGATGCTGACGGCCGGTTAATGGCCGTTGCAACGCACAACACCGACATCGCAGACGGATGGGAACGCGAAGGTGAATCAAAGGAATTCTTTGATCGGTTCTCTGTGCGTTCCTACGCGATGGCGGTCAATGTATTGTTTTACGCAATGACTCATTGATGCGACCATGGGGACCACCCCCGTGTCTTGGCACGGGCATCGACGCAAACGATCATCAACAAACGGCAACCTTCTGAAAGTACTGCAAAGTGGATCACCGGCGAAAGATAGTCTTGGTATTCGCAGCCTGCACATTACTGATGTCATTGTCGATCTCAGGGGGTGCTGCCGAGACACGCCCCAATGTGCTGCTGATCGCAATCGATGACATGAATGACTGGGTCGGCTGCCTTGGTGGCCACCCAAATACACACACACCAAACATCGACCGTCTGGCCAAACGGGGAACGCTCTTCACGAACGCCCACTGTCAGGCCCCGATCTGCAATCCCTCTCGCACGTCGATCATGTACGGACTGCGGCCGTCAACGAGCGGTGTCTACAAGAACGCGCCCAAACCGTGGACCGTCGCTGAGCTGAATAATCACGTCACGATGCCGCGGTGGTTTGCACGGAACGGGTATTTCACTGCCACGGCCGGCAAGCTGTATCACGGGTCGGGCCTGCCCAACGGTGACTTTGATCTGGTTGGGCCGCGACCGGGCCAACGGCTGAAGCTTGACAGGCAGATCAGGCAGGACCTGCCAAACCGCACGTCAAAACTGTGGGATTTCGGCCCACAGGATCATGACGAAACTCTTTTCCAGGACCACATCGACGCCTCGTGGGCCATCGAACAGCTGCAGCAAAAATACGATCAACCGTTGTTCCTCACAGTCGGCTTCTATCGTCCACACGTTCCCTTCTACGCGCCCACTCGAATCTTCAAAAACCACCTGCTGGCAGACACAACCCTACCGTCAGTGAAACTGAATGACCGCAATGACCTTCCGCAAGTCGCAACCACGGTGACTCACAACAGTGCCCCGCCTGCTCATTCATGGTTCGTGGAACACAACGCATGGAAACCGGCTGTCCAGGCTTACCTTGCGTGCATTCAATGGACCGACGAGCAGGTCGGACGACTACTCGACGCACTCGACCAATCGCCACACTCTGATAATACGATTGTAGTTCTGTATTCCGATCATGGATTTCACCTGGGCGAGAAACAGCGCTGGACAAAGTTTTCGTTGTGGGAAAGGTCAACACACGTGCCGTTTATTATCGACGCGCCGGGACTGCCGGGCGGTCAAAACTGCAGTCGTCCGACGGAACTGCTATCGGTCTATCCCACACTGGCGGAGCTCTGCGAATTGCCAGCCAATTCGGACGTTGAGGGTCGGTCGTTGCTGCCACTGCTGAAGAACCAGCACGCGGCCTGGCCTCACTTGGCACTGACGACTCACGGCCTTAACAACCATGCTGTCCGTGCGGACCGCTATCGGTACATTCGTTATCACGACGGGGCTGAAGAACTCTACGACATGCAGCATGATCCCAACGAATGGGCCAATCTGGTGTCCGACAACATATCAGTTGAACACAGGATGATTATCAAAGGCCTCGCTTCCCGCCTGCCAAAAGTCAACGTCCGCCCAGCCAAAGCCAGGGGCGGCTCGAAGCGGAAGTAAGAACGGTGAATCGGCCATCGCATGCACAGGCTCGTCGTTCGCGTAATAACAAACCTCGCGGCCCCGGACTGCGAAGAGGTCATTTCTGGCGGCACTGCAACCGGGCTGCGGCTGAGTCCGACGTGTCGCTGTCTGACACCGCTGAAATCCATGCCCATAGTACTGCCCTCGATGCATTGAGTGATACGGTGGCTGGATAGCGCCCCGGCGCCGGCGTGCGCAGATTTCGTCTCATGGCCCAAAAACAACGAGACGAACAACGGCTACAAGCCAGCGCCTTTTGTGGTCGTTTGTATCCGACAGAGATACATGTCAGAGGTCAGGTACAGCACACTGCCGTCGTTACCCCAGCCAACATTGGCAATTCTTTCGCCCGTAGCTATCCGTCCCAGCAGTTTTCCCTGAGGCGACAGCACCAGCACACCTCCGGGCCCGGTCGCAAAGACATTGCCGTGAACGTCGACCTTTAGGCCGTCGCCTCCGCCGCGGGAGATGCGGTCTTCCTTCGAGCTGTCAAAAAACGGTGTCGGTGATCCCAAATTGCCGTCGGTCTGGACGGGAAATACTCGCCAGACTGGATCATTACCGTCACTGTTTGCGACGTACAGATTTTTTTCGTCCGGCGAAAAAGCGATGCCGTTGGGTCTCGAGACTTTTTTGTACTGCACGGTAACTGTCCCGTCCTGCTGCAGACGATAGATACCACAAAAATCTGTCTCACGAAGAGCGTCGTCAGCTCTATTGGGCAGCCCGTAAATAGGATCAGTAAAGAAAATATCGCCGTTGCTGCGAATCGCCAGATCGTTGGGACTGTTGAACCGCTGCCCGTTCCAGTGATCAGCCAGGGTTACCTTTCCACCACCTTTTGTAAGCACAGAAATCCGTCGGTCACCGTGTTCGCACAGCACCAGCCGCCCGCTCGCATCCAGAGCCAGACCGTTGCTGCCAGGTTCTTTCCCGTAGTCCGCCACGCCGGTATAACCCGACGGTTTCATGAACACAGAGGCACCAACTCCTTCCTGCCACTTCATCACCACATTCTGCGGGATGTCGGAAAACAGTACGTAGCCACCAAATTCATTCCCCGCTTCCGGCACCCAGACCGGACCCTCCGCCCACTCAAATCCTCCACACAGCACTTCGATCTTCGCATCTTTCGAAATCAATTCGTCCAGCGACGCGTCAAACCGATCGACTGAACCGATGTTCGCAAAGTTGGTCGTATTCTGCGCACTACAGGTGTTGCCCATTAACGTCAGGACGGTCATGAACGCGGTAAGCAGTTTCATCTGTTGTTCCATTCGCAATGACGTGGATTGATGGCGCGACCAGGCATTTCGATGAGCTCGATCATAATGATTCACGTTTCGCAGATGAAACGGTCGGACGTCCGTCCAACCTGAACGTATGATCGAATCGCACGAAGGCTGTCGCCATGAGTCGGCATTTGAACAGCATTTGCAACAGGCCGCCAGCATTCACGATTCCGGCGAGCCGGAATCGTGATGCAATCATGGTACAGAATTCGATGCGCCAGGTTATCATGACTGCAACTCGCACGTACGAACGCAAGCAGTGATTCCTGACAACGATGCTCTCAAAACGGAACTGCCATGAAAACACTTCATCTTATCTCCGTCATGGTTTTGCTGACGTTTGCGAACGGTCTGATTGCACACGATGAGAATCCGCCGCAGTTGAAAGGTTGGCTCACGAAACAGGATCTCAACAAGGACGGACGGATTGCACGAGATGAATCCACCGGACTGATGAAACAGTTTTTCAATCGGAATGATGCAAACAAGGACGGGTTTCTTGACCGGAATGAGTTGCTGGAACTTACAGAACGACTGGCGAAGAAT
>JABABI010000024.1:0-29834 GCA_014238335.1 Fuerstiella sp. | reverse complement strand
ATCGAAATGGCAGTCAGAACCGCAACCAACGCACGTTCGCTTCGGATGCACAAATCCGGTCGAAGGTTCCTGACAGTGTCGAGGTCGAATTAGATATTGCCTATCGCAAAGGGAATAAAGCCTGGCAACTGGATCTGGCCCGACCAAAGCAAGTGTCCTCATCACCACGCCCCGCGATCGTCTTTGTGCACGGGGGAGGCTGGGTGGCCGGCGACAAACGCACCGAGAGTTTCATTGGCCCCGCCCTTAAATATGCCAGCAGCGGCTATGTCACCATTTCCGTTAACTATCGGCTCGACAGGGAAATCCTCCCCTGTGTTCAGGATGTTAAATGTGCCGTGCGCTGGTTACGAGCACACTCGAAAGAATACAACATTGATCCGAATCGGATCGGTGCCTACGGCAACTCAGCGGGTGCTCACCTTGTCACTATGCTCGGACTGTCGCATGCCGAAGCGACACTTGAAGGTGATGGGCCATGGCAGGCTTTTTCGAGCAGTGTTCAGGCAGTTGCCGCATCAGCAACACCCACTCTGCCGAGATTCGGCAGAGGATCAAACGAGGTAAAAAAACTTGTTGCACCGATGACCTACGTATCCCTGGATGCACCACCGATGTTGCTGTTCCACGACGAAGCTGACCGAACAGTGCCCGTCATCAATTCGGACAGTCTTGTGAAAGCCCTGAAGGAAGCCGGAGCAGAAGACATCACCTACAAGCGTTACTCGAACAAATCGGGGCACGGTGTCTTTCGCCGTAACGAAAAGGAAACCGTTCCTATGATGAGAGCTTTCTTCGCGCGCACGCTGACGCCGTTCAATCAGGCGGATAAGAAGCAGGACTAAAAAACGCTCTCTTACCGCCGCAGATCGCCACCAACTCCGAACAGCAGAAAGACGTACATCACTGAGAACACAAGCATCGCGACCATGCAGACAAACCCCAGAATCCCCATCAGAAGTGCAGGAGGCACGAAAAATCCGCCTGCCATCAAGATCATACTTATTGGCATGCCAATAAGTATGATCTTGGCTCGGTCGCCACGTTCGTGAAAGCCGGCATAGCTGGCGATCGCGCGCAGGAACAACACTACTCGTCCCAGTCCCGTCAGACCTCCGACGGCAGCCATAGCGACATTCGGACCGGGAACATTGTTGGCAATACTGAGGCAGATCTTGATCGCGCTGCAACACACCGTGGCTATGATCAGCCCTTTAGCACCGGAGTCTGCCGGCGCGGCGAGACACATCACCTCACCAATCAACATCGCAATGCCCGCCACGATACTTCCGACACCCAGCAGCATGACCGCGCCTGCAACTCCGGAAGGGCCACGTGAGACCGGCGCGATCATCATCACAACAAAGACCGCCACCATCAGAATTATGCCGACAATGGCCCAGCCCTGGGCAAGCAGTCCGGTGCCGACAGTTTTCAGTCCTTCTGACTTGTTACCACGTTATCGCTCGCCACCGCCTCCCGTTGCCCTGGGAGCCGCGTACGGATTGTCCAGATCGTCGTAATCTTCCCCCTGTGGCAGGTCACCAGACTCGTCCCCGAACATGTCATCCGCCGGCCGTTTTCTCTTCTTCGTTTTCTCTTCTTCGTTTTCTCTTCTTCGTTTTCTTATTCGACGCCCTTCTTTTCGCGGGGGTTGTGCTCATGAGGCGGCACGAGTTCCGTCGCTGCCGGACGACCTTTTCAGCCTGGCGGGTGCGGATTTTCCGGCACGATCGACAGGCCCAGAAGCTTCACTGTCTGCTGACTCAATAACAATCACGCTCTCGCAGCGCGGACACTTCGCCTTCTTTCCGGCTGCGGAATCAGAAACTTTAAGTTTCTTCGAACACGATTCACACTGAATGATCATAAATGCGTCCGTGGCAGAAAAGACTCATCGAACTGGAGTCTAATGCTGAAACAGGAATTCGTCCTTATTGACGATCGCCCAGCAGATGTCTTCCAAAGCAACGGTCCTGTCCGTCGCCCTGTTCGCGTACCCGGCAGCTGCGTTAAGTTCTTCCTCTGATGGTTCACGACAAAGCGCTGCACAATACAATTCTCGTATGATCTGATTCAGCGACGTGCCGGTGTGCAACAGTTTTCGAAAACGGTTTTCCGGTGCTGTCAGCCGTTTGTTCAGGTATTCGCCGTTCAATAATTCAAGTGCCTGACCCAGACTGGTTTCATCACCTCGCTCACATTCGCAGACTGACTGACGCTCCGGCTGGCCGAAAACTTTCAAAAAGTCGATGCTTCCCAGCTGAGACGGATTATGGGGTTTTAGATCCGGAGCAGGCAGCCAGGTCGCTTTAGTTCCGGCCGGAACGCCGACAAACTCGTTCTGAACTCCAACCACTTCACTGATCGCATCGACCAGCTGTTCCGCCGACAGCCGTCGTGGTCTGTAGTGACTAAAATATCGGGTATCGGACACATTAAGCCGATCTGTCAACGACGACGCCTGATACGTGCGACTGTTCAAAATCAGCTGCAGCACGTGTTTCCGATCGTATTCGGCAGTTCGAAATTCGGCCGCCAGAAAATCAAGCAATGGCGCATTTGACGGCGGATTGGAGTCTCGAAAATCATCAAACGGTTCAACAATCCCGCGTCCCATGACATGCGTCCAGATACGATTCACTTCCACCGGAGCAAAGAAAGGATTGTTCTCCGACGTTAACCAGTCCGCGAATGCACTTCGCCGACTTGTCTGTTCCGGCACGACGAGCTCGCCACCGACAGGAACCCACGGTAAGACCGTCCGTCCGCTCGCAGGATGAATCACGTCTCCGGCAGCTGTATCGGAAATGATGGCCCCCTGGGGCTCCTTATTTTTCTTCTTGCCTTTCTTTCCGTCTGCCTCCGGTTCCGCATTCACAATGGGCTTGCGTTCAACGCGGTGAAACACAGCAGCAAGACCGTAGTAATTATCCTGAGTCCAGCGCTCGAAGGGATGATTGTGACACTTGGCACACTGAATCCGCGTGCCGAGAAACAGTTGAGCACTTGTTTCCATCGCGTCGTTGGTATCCGCCGATGTCCGGTAATAGTTGGCTACGGGATTCTCAGTCGTATCACCGGTCGCGGTCAGAATCTGCCGTGCGAAATCATTGTACGGAATGTTGTCCTGCACGCTCGCCTGCAGCCACGCCGCGTAACTCAACACACTGTCCAGGCCGATCTGCTTTCGCGACACTCGCAGCAGATCACCCCACTTCTGCCCCCAGAACCTGGCGTACTCAGGCCGGTCCAGCAGTTCGATAATCAATTCACTCCGCTTTGTTGCCGATGCAGATTCCAGAAAACGAAGCCGTTCGTCGATCGTCGGCAGGATACCGACGACATCCAGATAGACACGACGCAGAAACGTTTCATCGTCGCAGATATCCGCAGGTAGGAACTGCATTTGCTGCAATTTCCGATCGACATGAGCATCGATTTCATTAATGACTACCGGAGACGGCCATTCGAATCCTTCAACATCACGCACAAATGTGAACAACGGTGATTCGATGTGATGCAGATAACGAACAATCACGGCGATGTCACCGCGAGCATGTCCGCGAACGAAACCGTTCGTCCCGACGTCAGCTATGGACGTATCAGATGTTTCAAATTTCGCCAGATGAGTCACATCACGGTCGCTGCCATCAGAAAAACTCGCCACCACTCGCAACTGCTGTTTTGCCCGTGGCAAGTTAATTATCCGCGGTTCGGAGGGAAACACTTCAATGCCAACGCATTTCACGGCCGGTTTTTCAACACGACACCCTTCTGCAATCCAGTTCCTGAGTATTTCGTAAGCGGCATCTACTGACGTAAACCGTCGGCCTCCCATATGAGGAAGCTCCATCGTCGGCTTCATCAGCAGCATGCTGTTTTCCGGATTCAACGGACTTACTCGGCGTCCCTGAGCCTCGCGCACAAGTGCCTTTCGATCGAATTCCGCGTCAGCCCCAAACAGCGACAAACGAAAACCAGCCTTTCCATAGGGAGCGCCATGACATGCGCCGCCGCTACAGCCTGACTTGGCGAGAACGGGCAGCGTTTCATGCTCAAATGACACCAAAGGAACGACTGCAATGTCTTCGACAACAATCTGCGACTTCACGATCGAATTGCCGATCGTCGCTGTCACAATGGCGGCACCATTGCCTCGCGGTGTCACCTGCCCCGTTTCTGAAACCGTGACGACACCAGCCGGTTCAACGGCGTAGTCCACCTGTCGAGTCACATCCACCGGTAATGATCCGACAATGTGAACAACCAACTGCAGACGCTGTCGAGGCCCGCTCAGAGTAGCCGCTGGAGGAATGACCGAAAGTTCTGCCGCGGCACACGCGACGGTCGTGGCGACAAACACTGTCAGGAGCAACGAAAGATGTCTAATTTTCAACGAATGAGCCTCGTCAAATGCGTTTGTGAATTCGATATCGCGTTAACGTCCGGCGACAGTTCGCCCCGGAGGCGCATCGACCAGATACAGATCAAAAGCTCCATCTCGTTCCGACACAATGACCAGTTGCTCGCCATCGGGGTGCCAGTTTGGATAGTCGTCTCGTTCTTCGCTCGTGGTAATCTGCCGAACATTACTACCATCGATATTCATCACAAAGACATCGTAGTTGCCGGTACGCGTACTCACAAAAGCGATCCGGCGACCATCGGGCGAAACTGCGGGACGGATATCCATCAGCGTATTATTCGTCAGGCGGCGTTCGCCCGAGCCGTCGGCGCCTACAGAATAGATTTCATAGTTCTTCTCCCGGCTGTTCGAAAACACAATCGTGCGACCATCCGGCGTGAATGATGGCCAGTTACTCACGCCTGAGCACGTTGTCAGTTGCTGTTTGTCAGTGCCATCCGTTTTGACCGACCAGAGTTGTTGCGGGCCTTTTTCAGCAAAGGCGTAGATCACGCGTTCGTTGTTCGGTGAAAAGGTCGGGCTGCGCGTGCCGCCACGCCCCTTATGTGTAATGTCCGCCTGTGCGCCCGATTCAAGATTCCGGATAACGAGCTTACCGCTGAGATTGCCGGTGCATGCGGTGAAGCTGATCCACTTCCCATTCGGCGAAAAAGCCGGTTCGTAGTGGTGCTTGTCAGCCGCGTCTTCAAACACCGGCTTCGCAACCCGATCGTCCAGCGACATCTTCATCATTCGAACCAGTGCCGGTGTTTCGTCATAGCAGTAAACGACACTCCGTCCACCGTCCACGAATCGAGCATCACGTTTCAGACTACCGTCCTGCGTCAGCTGAACCGGCTCCGCGGCGAAAGCGGAAACGGTCACCAGCAGTCCGCACACGACACAACATAGCCATCGCGAGACCAAAGCACTCGGCCGATCAAACGTCAACACTTCAACCATTCCTGCCACGCCACAGACCGCGGGGTCTGCCCGCCTAAAATAGTTCATCGATGATGCTCCCGCCGTCCAGAACTTTCATCTCGGCACGCTCTTTGGCGCCGATTCCACATAGTTCCAGCATTGTCGTTCCGGTCATCAAAGGAGTAATTGGTCTCGATACCGGATATTCGGCCTTGGCGTCGCTTTCACCGATACAGCGGCCCGGCTCAACACCCGCCCCCGCCCATAGTGAGAAGTAACAGTGCTGCCAATGTTCACGAGCCGCTCGAGTGCTGATTTTCGGTGTGCGACCGAACTCGCCCATGGCAACCAGCAGAGTGTCTTCCAGCATGCCACTGTCATGAAGATCGTCCAGCAGCGCGGAATAGGCTCGGTCAAAGATCGGGCAGTGCCGGTCCTGCAGCAATTCAAAGTTGTAGATGTGAGTGTCCCAGCCGAAATCACCATTCGGCGTAAACGTTTCGACGTATTCACTCCAGTTGACCTGGACATAAGGCACGCCCGCCTGGGCCAGACGCCGAGCCAGCAGGCACCCCTGTCCAAAGGTGGTGCGACCGTAGGATGACCGTGTTTTTTTCGACTCGCGTGTCAGGTCGAAAGCTTTACGTGCTTTTTCATCCGTCAGCAACCCATAAGCAGATTGATAGGTCTGTCCCCACCGTTCGACCTCAGCAGAGTCCAGCCGATAACGTTCAACGTCGAGTGCCTTCTCAAGAGTGCGTCGATCTTCAATTCGATTCGGTGACATGTTCGGGAGCATTTTCAACGTGGGAATGCTGACATCACCACGCTCTGAACAATGCACCAGAAACGGATCGTAGGCTTTGCCCAGTGTGCCACCTCCGTAACCTTCAATTCGCCGAGGCAGGTCGCGTGGAATTCCGCGACCGACGTAAAAGAACGGCGGCAACGCCTCCTGCTGACCACGATGCTTCGCAACGATGGCCCCAAAGTTGGGCTGCACAGGACCAGGCTTCTCTTCGAAGCCCGTTACTCCCACCGTACCGGCCCCAGGATGTCCGCCATTCGTCGTCTGCATTGACCGAATGACCGTGTACTTGTCACTTCGAGCGGCCATTCGGGGCAACAGCTCCGTGAAGTGCATGCCACTTGTCTTCGTGGCAATCGTCCCGAAGGGTCCTCGAAAGTCGTCAGGAGCATCCGGCTTCGGATCTACCATGTCCAGATGGCTGGGGCCTCCCCACAACCACAGAAGGATCACAGACTTCGCTTTCGCGCGACGTCGCGCCTGTTCGATTTCCGCGAGCGCCGGCAGACCTGCGGTCATCATCGCTGGTACGGCCGCTGCGGTTCGAATAAATGCTCGCCGACTGCTGCCACTGCACGACGCAGTCTGATAACTCCCAAAATCAAGCATAGACCCACCATCGGGTGCCGACAGAAAGAACCTGAATCAGGGATAATATCTTCCGCCAGAGGCTGTTACCAGTCGAGACTGAAGACAGGTTAGACTGGGCCGGAACAAGCGTATGTGCTTCGTGGTACCTGCGTCCGACAGCTCCTGGAAATCCTCTCCCTGCCTGGTGGTGCAGATCAGTTTGTGGATTTTGCAACCGCGCAACAGGCATCGTTTTCAGCAACTGCAGTGAGTCCGTGGGGAAACGGATTTATCGAATCGTTCACGTGCCTTGACCAATCAACATTCCTGGAGCCGCATTTGCAAAAAATACGAGAGTATGCCGACGAAGCCAGCGGCATATGAAAACCATAGGAATACGACAATATGGATGGCATTGGGCTCATTCACGGCGTACAGGATACGCCGATGAACTCCGTGCCCAAGTAGCCAGCACGTCGATGGAAATAAGGCCAGCGAAACGTATCTCCTGCGGAAACCAGTATCGCGGCAACACTTCCCGCAGAAATACACACCACAAACAACGACAGACGTCGTGTTTGTCGGAAGTCCGAATGCTCGGGCGTGGTTTGCGGCGACGAACAAGGATGATGTAATGGGATGTTCACACTGAATGAAGTCGCAGAACGAACTGCGCTCTGTCTGGTCGCAGGGAATCGCCCTGAAGAAATATTACTTACGT
The DNA here is from genome assembly GCA_014238335.1 of Fuerstiella sp. Taxonomy (GTDB): domain Bacteria; phylum Planctomycetota; class Planctomycetia; order Planctomycetales; family Planctomycetaceae; genus Fuerstiella. Next base: position 22,403 of record JABABI010000024.1, on the reverse strand, counting down.
TCGGTCAGTACCGGCCCTGCAATCTGATAAAGAGGACGCCACGCCTTTTCGCCGTCGGTTGACAGGGACGAACGGCCTCCGCTGACCAAAGCACCATACGGGCATCCTGTGTCTCCTCATGCTGGCAATCAAATCTTAAAGGATACCACTCAAAGCACGTTCGCGGTTAATGGGATCAGGCCAGACGCAACTCATGAGAGTGATGTTATTTGAGGTTCGGCTGATTTTCTTGACCCTACGGTAGATTTTCAACAGGCTGCCATTCGCCCGCAGTTGTGGCCATCCTTGACCACAAGACGCGGAGTTCTGCCGCGGCCCTGAAGCTCATTGAGCTTCCGAAGTATTGCTGGCACCGGAGAGCAGCTTTTGAAGAACAGCACGAAGTTGCTCTAACGTGTACGGCTTTGGCAGATACTCCATCGAGCTTTCCATTCGCTCATGGGGAATGCTCCTGCCTGAAACTAGTGCAACAGGCAGATTGGCCCGATGCCGCCTAAACTGCCTGGCTACATCAACGCCGTGGCCGGAGTCAAGTCCCAAGTCGATTATCGCGGCATCGTAATCGTACGGTTGTTCCGTAAATTTAGAGAGCGCTGTTCGCAACTCAGTGCAAGCTACAGTTTTGTAACCTTGAGATTGCACTGCCATCTCAAGGGCTTGCAAAACCAGAGGTTCATTGTCAACACACAGGAATGTAGGATTCTTCCGCTCTTGAGCTTGCCCATCATCGACTTGGACGTTGTCGATGGCAGGAAGTACGATCCGAAACATTGTTCCTTTTAATTCCTTTGATTCGACCGTGATTTGGCCACCGAGCTGGCCCACGTGATGTTTGACAATCGAAAGACCGACGCCCGAACCACCGAACGCTGACTCGTCGTTGCGTTTCGTGCTGAAAAGCGGGTCGAAGCACCGGCTTGACACCTCAGGACTCATCCCGGGCCCGTTGTCCGCAACCGTGACAACTAACGCGTCGCTTTCGAGTCGAGTCTGGACTCGGAGCACTCCACCGGTTCCCCGTAACGCGTCGATTGCGTTCAACATCAGATTCGCGACTATCTCACGAAACTCCGCGGGGTTCGTCAGGATGAAAGTATTGGAACCGGCTCCGAGATGCACTTCGATATCGACATTGTCTGCGACAGCGATCACACCCAGTTGATCCCCCAGTTCCTCGATGATTAGGTCAGCAGTGACACGACACCGATCCTGCGTCGCCTTCCACCTGTTTGCAGGTATTAGCTGACCTAACTTGTGGACAGCGGTTCTAATGCTCTGTCTGCAGACTTCCATAACCTTTTCGGGATCGACACGCGATTCCAATCCTTTTGGATCACATTTATGTAGATCAAGAAAAGCGACGGCAGGGGTAAGAGCGTTTTTGATTCCGTGGATGGTGCCAGATGCAACAATCGCTTCTGTATGAAATTTGTTTTTCATGAAAATCTCTCTACGAAGAGAGATAATGTGAGCCACCTGCAACCCATGAACTCGCAGCGTTTCCATCATTACCGCCGACGGCTGCGTGGGACTGGAATTCAGGACACACAGGCTTCCAATACAGCAGCCAGGGAATATGGTGATCGGATAGCCTGCATAGAAGCGGATACCTCCTTCAGTGACCAGCGACGCATCACGGAAACGCTCATCGTCCTCTGTATCAATGACCGTAAGAGGCATTTGCGACTCAACGACGTTCGCGCAGAACGAACCCTTTCTTTGCATCTCGCGAAGGTCCAAACCTGTTCTCGACGCCAGATAAAGGCGATCCTTGTCAACGAGTGACACTGCAGCGATTGGACATTCAAAAATCGCCGAAAGCAGTTTCGTCTGCTCGTTAAAAATTTCTTCGTCGTCCGCGTCAAGCAGGCCGGTTTGATGCAGCGCCTCAAGACGGAGCTCTTCGGGCAGCAAATGCTGCATCTTGTTAGGCTGGTGATAGTGTCCATCCATATGCACTGTCCTTTCGCCAGAGTTCATTTTCCAGTCGTCGAACCGTAACTTTATAATAAGCGATCGGCTCTCCGTTGCGTTCAGAGAGTCCGATACGTTATTTCTCGTGTGACACCCTGAATGATCGAAAGCCAGCAACAACAGCTGGCGGATAATCCCCGTCGGGCCTGTTTATACGAGACGGCCAAACTGACCACCTCCAATCTTATCTTAGTACAAGTCGTTTTAGAACGTGTTGAGGATGATCGACAGGCAGGCAAGTTTCACGAATCCTTCGAATAGGTTGATCTGCCCCACCGATGGTGCCGGCCCCCTACTTAGACCTGTCACGTCATCAGCGGCACGGGGCGCGGCGGATCGATTGAAGTACGGAATGCTGGAAGCTAAAAACGAGGCGACTCACGCCGACTCACTGAACGAATTGGCGACAAAGCTCGGTCACAGCTGAAAAATAACACGTCGGCGTTGGTTCAAACCCGGGACGCTGCAAAAAAAGTCCCAAGAAGACCCTTCCCTGGGAACGGAGTATCCGAGAACCGGATCTGGGCGGAGATTGGCTTTTGTGAAATGGGCTGTGGACCGCACGAATCCACTGACCGCTCGCGTTGCCGTGAATCACATCTGGCTGCGCCACTTTGGTTCCCCTGAGTGGAAAATGTGTTCGACTTTGGACTTCGCACTGAGCCGCCCCTGCAACAGGATTTACTGGACTGGCTGGCGGTTGAGTTCATGGAGAACGATTAAAGCATGAAGCACATTCATCGCCTGATCGTGATGTCTCGCGCGTATGCGATGAGCTCGAAGGCAGAGAATCGTGAGTGAAACATGAAAGTCGATCCAGCCATCCGGGAGGTTTGTCCACGGAAAAAGACGCAAAGCACGCTGAGGAATGGTCAGAACCGTTGCTTGTACCAAAACACTTGAACATCCCGAATTCTAAACAAGACGTTCTGTACGTGTCCCATCTTTGCGATTAAGCTGCATATTGGCTCCGGGACATTCGTGCAGTTTTAGCGATGTGTTTTTGGGGCGGTCAGTTGCGGTCCGGGGGCGTACCGGATGCAGCAGGCTGGCCACCTTGTCGTGCTGTCTTCTGACTCTATTCTGAGTGGAGGTGTGGTATGAAGGTTCTTGGCTCGGGCACTTTCCCTCACAACTCAGTCCCTGTTCGGAAATACCACGGATTCACGTTGATTGAGCTGCTGGTGGTCATCGCGATCATCGCCATTCTGATTGCATTGCTGCTGCCGGCCGTCCAGCAGGCGCGGGAAGCCGCGCGACGCACGTGGTGCCGCAACAACCTCAAGCAGCTTTCGCTGGCCGTCCACAATTACCACGACGCCTTCGGCGTTGTGGTGCCACAGAGGATTCAGAGCCAACACAGCTGGATGGCTCTGCTGCTTCCTCATCTGGATCAGTCGACTGTCTACAACACGTACGACTTCAACATCCCATGGGACCATGTCGGCAATCAGAGCGCCACTTCAGCGATTCTCAGCGTTCTGCACTGCCCCTCATCACCTTCCGATGCGGCTTTCCGATACGACCTTGGAAACAACAAATTTGCATCCACCACGGATTATGGTCCGACCAGTGGAATCGCTCCCAATCCATGGTACCAGCGGCAGGGCTTTGACCGGACGGGAGCGATCAGCCGCAGGACCCGCCACCTGATGTCGATCACCGATGGAACATCCAACACACTGCTCCTCGTGGAAGACGTGGGCCGGCCACAGCACTGGACCGCCGGCCATAGAGGTCCGGATCTCTCAATCAACGGGTGTCCGAATTTCAACGTCACCACCGGCCTTGTCATGGGAGCCGCATGGGCCTCACCGAGAAATGCGCTGCCGTTGCATGGATTTACGAAAGACGGACTGGACTGTCCGGGCCCCTGTGCCATCAACTGCACAAACAACAACGAAGCGTACAGTTTTCACGAGGGTGGAATGCTGGCCACGTTCGCTGACGGCCACGTTCAGTTTCTTTCAGAGAGCATTGCCTACTCTGTCTATGCCGAGCTGATTACGGCGCGGGGCGGGGAAGTGGTCTCAGGCTACTGAAAACAGCAGATCTGAAAAATGAACCGCGCCACGGATCAACTGATCGCGGGACTGTCAAAAGATCTCAAACAACGCGGATTCTTAGACGAGACTCTGGTGGTGTGGGCGACGGAGTTTGGCAGAACGCCCGGCCCGCAGGGCCCTGATGGCAGAAGGTGGAATCAAAGCCGTTCATGTCCATGGCAGGACTGACGAACTGGGGATTTCACGCCGTTGAAGACAGACGCTGCTTCACGGACATCCATGCGACTCTGATGCATCAACTCGGCCTGGCCCTGCGTCGACTGGCGGTGCCCGGAAGCAAACGCCTGGAGATGGAGTATGGGAAACCGATCCGAGAGATCCTGGCGTGATCTTTGGAGGCACTGGGAAAAGTAGACGACCAAACGTCGTTTACGTCACCGTTCCTGCCATTGCTGCACACATTCGACACCGCGGTGGCGACTACGATCGCCCACTCACTGGACGGAATTGGTTTGCTTTCCATTTTTCGCGCAACCTCGCCGAAATGTCCACCAGAACAGCTTATGAGCACAACATCGGTAATCACTCAGACAATATCCCCTACTCGCTCGAGAGGTTACACAATGCTCATTTTCGCCCGATTCGACGGAACATGCCTTTTTTCGGATACCATCTATGCCCTGGAATTTCGGAGCAGATTCGTACGCCTGGTCTCCGAATCCAAAGAGTGGGGTGGGAGTTCCTGCCAACGCGACCCGTTGGGCCAGGTGTCTTTCTGAGCGGCTGTAGCCGAAACGGTGCTTCCGCGATCGAAGCGGTATAGCAACTGTATCGTTGCGGAATCGAGGTTGACTGCCTTTTACTCTTCAACGCTGTGGACAGAACCAATACGGTCGTCGACACGGATACGGTCCCGCCCAACGTCGCTAGCTGTTATCACGCTGTCGGTGATCCCGCAACGATGTCGCGATACTGGTTCGGAAACTGCGGCCAAATGACGTCAGTCCGCTGGCAACTGTTAAGCGTGAGCGACCACCTTGCTGATTACGCTGGAAGGCAGTCCCGCTGAAGTGGCAATGAAATGTCAGACTTTGGAGAACTCTGCCGAGCGTCCCCCCCTTCTGCAGCTCACCCGATACCAGGGCACGATTATTTATAGGCGCGTTGTCCTCAAACGTGGCCACCTGAACTCGGTTGGTGAATGAAACAAGGAGCAAATCATCGCCGCCGGAAACATTAGCACCGTGGCCTGATATGGAAAAAAGACTTTCGACGCCGCCGCCATCACATGCCACAAACGTCCGGCCAACGGTTACCCCGCAATTTCGGGACACGGCCCGCGCCGTGAGTTTCGCTGTATCCGGAAAAGAATGCTTCCTGATACCGACGTCGCCACAACTCCAATCGACAGATCGGAGCCATGCGGACCAGCCGGATGAGGTACAGCTCGGTGTGCGCATTGAGCCGTAGGCGCCTCGGAACTGACACCTTCTGCGGGGCGGAACACGTCAACCGTATACAGACAGAACATGCCAGTTCCGCGGGGGCCCTAACAGATGAAACCTGACAGCCTTGGGTGCATATTTATGTGGTCATCCTGTTCGTCAGAATATTGTCAAGAATTCACGCAACTTCTGTGACGGTGTGACGAGAATATCGGGCAGATGGTCTGTGCAGTCCGGCGGCAAACCGATAGCGGCTGTCGTTTTGCGGCACAGCCCGGTATGAAAATACAGAGTGATATCAACATCGGCAAAGACGTGATCTTCCTGGTGTTTCTGCACCAGGTTGCACAGCGATGATGAGTTTCCAGATTCCTGATGTCCAACCGGGGCCTGATATCAATCAGCCGTCGGCTGGCCTGGTCACGGGGCCTTCAAAGTACATCCTCTTACGCATACTGCTGTCTGTTCAATGTCAGGCACAGAATTGTGTGTAGCCGTTTCCGGGAGGTCCGGAAACGGGAGACCGATGATTGCGTTTCAGAGAACGAAAGGACGGTCGTTATGCGTAGAGATTTGCAGCTTCATTCGGAGAGACACTCAGTCCCGGAAAATGACAACACAAATTCGTGCCTAAAATCCGGGTTGAGTCAGGCTCAGCCCCCGTCGCAGGTTGACCCGGATCGTGTAGGTTCCGCTGGGAACAGCAATGCTGCAGTAATGGGTGCGATTCTGTTGAGAAAAGCTCGGAAGTTATATTCTCAGCTGACCCAGCAGAAACGGAATCGCAACTGGTCAGGGAAGCGGAGTGGTACCTGGAAGTCCGCCGGTCTGGAATCTCTCGAACAGAGGCTCGTGCTGTCAGTGCAGGTCGCTTATGCCGTAATTTCGGAATGGAACAGCGGTTATCAGGCTGAGTTGACGATTGAAAATAATACGCCGAACACGTATGAAGACTGGGTTCTGGAATTTGACTATCCGCACACGATCAGTTCGATCTGGAACGCGGAGGTGCAGTCGGTAGATGGGGAGCATTATGCGGTACAGCATCCGGCGTGGGACGGCACAATTTCGCCGGGAGAGACCGTGTCACTGGGCTACCTGGGTGTTCGGAACGGGGCCGTCTCCGAACCACAGAATTTCCGATTGAATGGCGAATCCACGGGCGACGGGCCGTCGGAACCGGTAACTCCGGAAATCTTCGTCAATGATGTCGAGGTCAGTGAAGGCGACTCGGGGAACACGACCGCAGTCTTCACGGTCACGTTGTCCGAGGCTGCCGCTGCGCCAGTGACAGGCACCGCTGTATGGCGTGATGATTCGGCAACAGGGAGCAGCGACTATCTGGGGACGTCGCAGCAGTTCACGTTTGATCCCGGTGAAACCCAACTGAGTGTGCCTGTGGAGATTATCGGAGACACAGATGTTGAGCAGGATGAGCTGTTTTTTGTAGACCTGCAGAACGTCACAGGGGCTGTTCCGGGTGACCTGACCGGTCAGGCAACCATATTGAACGATGATCAGTCTCAGACAGACCCCCCGCACGATTGTGTGGAAATCGAGTTTCTCGTGACCAGCGACTGGGGCAGTGGTTTCAATGGTGAAATCCGACTGACAAACCGTGGCGAGACGGCCTGGTCGGAATGGACGCTGGAATTTGACTTCGGGCGCGATCTGACTGCAATCTGGAATGCGGAACTCCTCAGTCACATTGGTGACCATTACACTGTTCGGGACGCTGGCTGGAACGGTATCGTGGCTCCCGGAGTGACACGCAGTTTTGGATTCACAGCAAACCCTGGCAACGTGACCGTGGAACCGCAGAACTACCGGCTGAATGGATCGGTCGCGTGCAATGGGCATGGTTCCCGGCTGAGCATCGACAGTATCTCTGTGACGGAGGGCGATACGGGTCTGAATGCTGCCGATTTTACGGTCACGCTGGACCAATCGTCAGAATCAACGGTAACGGTCGACTACTCCACCTCAGGCGGGACGGCCACTTCGGACAGCGATTTTCAGGCAGCCTCGGGAACTATCACGTTTGCTCCCGGGACGACTTCACAGACCGTTACAGTTATGGTTCATGGTGATACGACCGACGAAGTTAACGAGACTTTCCTGGTCTCACTGCTGAATGCTACCGGGGCAGTAATTGCTGGCAGCTCTGGCGTGGGTACGATTGTCGACGACGATACGTCCAGTGATCCACCGCCGTCGCCGACGGGTGACTGGCCCGACCAGTTCTTTGCACCGTACGTGGATTTTACGGGGTGGCCTCCGTTTGATCTGGTGCAGACGGCTCAGGATCAGGATCTGGATTACTACAACCTTGGTTTTGTGGTGGCGGATCCGACAACGAGTCAGCCCAGCTGGGGTGGCTACTACACCACTGAGTCTGCCTATCGTCTGGAGGAAATCGAAGCGCTCCGCGACATGGGCGGCGATGTCATCGTTTCCTTTGGCGGCGCCGCGAATACGGAACTGGCGGTGGCGCTGACTGATGTTGAAGTATTGACCGACGCGTATCAGAGCGTGATTGATACTTACGGCCTGACGATGATCGACTTTGACATCGAAGGTGCCTGGGTGGCCGATCGTGAATCGATCGACCGGCGATCGCGTGCAATTGACCTGCTGCAGGAGCGCGCGACCCAAAACGGTGCCGACCTGGAGGTCTTTTTCACACTTCCGGTGCTGCCGGAAGGTCTGACTCATGACGGTGTCTATGTGTTGCAGTCGGCAATCGATGCCGGAGTTGAGATTGATGGTGTGAACATCATGGCAATGGACTATGGCCGGCCTGGCACAGACATGGGGCGGGCCGCCATAGATGCTGCTACGAGCCTGCATGGGCAACTGGATTCGCTGTACGATGCGGCGGGCAGTGACAGGTCCGATGCGGCACTGTGGAAAATGGTTGGCGTCACACCCATGATCGGCGTGAATGACACGGGAGAGAGATTCTACACCGATGACGCTGAAGAAGTTCTCACTTTTGCGGAACAACAGAACCTGCGGATGCTGTCGATGTGGTCGATTCAGCGGGACAATCAGGGGGTCCTCGACAGACTTTCCAATTCGTCGAGCGGTGTTCCGCAGTCTCCGTACGAGTTCTCACAGATTTTCAACGGGTTTACTGACAGCCACAGCCTGTCAATTTCCGATGTGACAGCGTTTGAAGGCGACCCGCTGCAGTCTTCTGAACCGACATTTCTGCATACGGAGGGCAACCAGGTGCTTGATGCGCAGGGTAACGTTGTCCGTATTGCGGGTGTCAGTTGGTTCGGCATGGAATCTGACACCTTCTCGCCGCACGGTCTGTGGGCACGCAACTGGCAGGAGATGATGGATGAAATGCATATGGCAGGTTTCAACACAATTCGTCTGCCTTACGCCAACCAGGTTTTTGATTCCGAGAGTACTCCAGCCGGAATCGATTTTTCTCTGAATCCTGACCTTGTCGGGCTCAGCGGCCTCGAACTGATCGACCGAATTGTGGACTACGCCGAAGAAACCGGCCTGCGAATTCTGCTGGACCACCACCGTTCCGATGCCGGGGCTGGTCCCAACGAAAATGGTCTGTGGTATCAGGGCGAATATGGTGAAGAACGCTGGATTACGGACTGGGTGATGCTGGCGGAACGCTATGCCGGCCGGCCGACAGTCATTGGAGCCGATCTGCATAACGAACCACACGGACAGGCCAGCTGGGGAACCGGTGATCTGTCGAATGACTGGCGGCTGGCCGCCGAACGGGCGGGTAATGCGATTCAGGCTGTTAACCCGGACTGGCTGCTTGTTGTGGAGGGCATCCAGAATTATCAGGACGGCTCCAGCTACTGGTGGGGTGGCAATCTGGAGCTTGCCGGGGAATTTCCCGTGAGGCTGGACGTCGACAATCGTCTGGTGTATTCGCCTCATGCATATCCGGAATCCATTTATGCACAACCCTGGTTTGACGCCGGAGATTATCCGCAGAACTTACCGTCTGTGTGGGACCGGACGTGGGGATATCTGTTCAAGGAAAATGTGGCCCCGATTCTGCTCGGTGAATTTGGCAGTCGTCTGGAAACAGCTTCCGATGTTCAGTGGGTCGATTCTGTCATAAGTTATCTGGACGGTGATTTTGATCTGAATGGCATACGTGACCTGCCGGAAGAGCAACAAGGCATGGGGTGGACATGGTGGTCCTGGAATCCGAACTCCGGAGACACGGGTGGGATTCTTCAGGATGACTGGAGAACTCTGAATACCGAAAAGGTCGAGAAACTGGAATCGATTCAGTTTGAGTTCCCAAACAGTGATCACGTAGACACAGTGTTTAATTTCACGGTCAGCCTGTCCACTGCGTCCGATGAGCCAGTGACCGTAACTTACCAGACTGAAGGCGACACTGCCGATCCACTCAGCGATTTCCAGGCTTCCTCTGGTCAACTGGTCTTTGCTCCCGGTGAAATCTCTCAGACCATCTCGATCATTGTGTTCCGCGACCCGGACCCGGAGGCGGACGAAACGTTCTACGTCGATCTCAGCAGTGCAGTAGGAGCCCGCCTGGCTGACGACCGTGGTACCGGCACTGTCCGAAACGATGATAATAGTCTGCCCACCGGCAGCAGTTCTCTCTCGACCTCCAGTATTTCAGTCTTGTCAGAACTGGAGACTCCCTCGTCGGCGAGCGATGTTTTTCCGGAAAGCATGGTCGGACTGGATTTGTTCTTTTCACACAGGAATTACGCGTTTGATGCAGTTTGAAACTGCGACCGCGTCAACCGAAATCGTGACGGAATCAGGCTTCTAATCCCAATAAGGCTCTGCGGTCGACGGATTTCTTTCAGTCTGTGGCGGCAGCATTGTCCTGTTCAAGCTTATCCTGTACTCATACATGTAGCCGAGAGGAATCTCCGCTATCAAATGCCCCTGCACGACCGCTTTACGATGCTGGTGCAATGCCTCTGCACTGACAGGGCATTGAGCTCTGAGGTGTTCAATCGTGTGTTAGGAAACGGCGGTGCGACAAGAAGAGAACGGGCCCTTTGACGACCACACAATTTGCGAGAATCGCGACCCCCGTGACCATCCCGACTTATTCATATCAGGATCATCTCTACCGCAAACGTCACCAACTGCAGAAGATCGTCTGCGGTATACTGTCCAGGCTCGAAGAAAAGCGATCATGTCAGAATCCATGTAATCCTGACGACTTGCGAAGGGATCACGGTGGTCGTGGATTTTATTGAAGCTCGCCAATTTGCTGTGCGTTCAATGCCCGGCTGTAGAGTCGAACATCTTTCATTCTCCCGTTGAAATAATCGTGCTGTCCAAATCCGATTCTTAGCGGCTGATCAGGCTCAAGATGCCACTCACTGGAGTCAAAAATGGCGCTTTCGGCGACCTGCCTGCCATCCACATAGAGGTGAAGCCGATCATCGGCACGAACAGCGGCCAGATGACGCCAGCCCGCTGGCAGCTGGTGGTCGTAAGTGACCGCCCTGCCGGCTTCGAGAGAGTGCACATGACCGGACGGCAAGACGCCACAAAAGAGTTTGCCGTCGAACACAGCCATTGACCATGCGCGGCGGTACTTGACATCCGGAGTGTGATCGAGCTGACCAACATGAGTCCAGCGGCTTGTGCCGTCATAACGATAAACATCAGCCATTGGCAGAGTTCCGGCGTAAAATTTGCCGTTGTAGACCGAAACCGCCATCACTTCCTTTTCCTCACCAAGACGCCCCACATGGGTCCATTTCTGCGGACCCTCGTAACGGAACACGGAGCCGGTCGGCCAGGTGCCGACATGCAGGTCACCCTCGTAAATCATCATCGAGTAAACCTGTGTGGTGTCCGGCACCGGGCCAAGTCGCTCCCAGTCAGTGTCACCTTTGTAGCGGAAGAAGCCGCCGTCATCGTAACTCAGGCCGAACAGGTTTCCGTTGTGTACGCCAAGGTGCGTCACACGCAGGTCCGGGCAGCCGCAGTCGGTCCAGTTACCAATGCCGTCGAAGCGATACATGCCCCGGGTGCGTGGATGATCACGCCATGCTCCGGTCGTTCCGGTTCCGGCGTAAAGTTTGCCGTTGAACACGGCCAGTCCGCTGATGCTGCGGACGTCAGCGACCTTGCCGCAGTCGGTCCACTCCGTGCCGCCCTCGTAACGGTAGACTCGGCCCCCGTGCTTTTCATTTGGGGACAGTGGCAGGGATGACCCGCCGCCGCTGTAGAGTTCGGAGCCGGCATAGAGCCGACCTTTGTAGACGGCCATCCCCTTGATGGCATTGGCGGGATCCGGAGAGCCACAGTCAATCCACTTTTTTCTGCCGGCATAGCGATAAACATGCCCACGATCACTTTCTCCGGGTTCCCATGTCGATGCGTAAAGACCCCCATCGAAGACGACCAGCGACTCGATCTGCTGATTGTTTCCTGGCCGTCCGCAATCTCGCCAGGTCTCGCCATTCTTCGCCGCGTCAATTCCGAAGAAGACGTTCCGCCAGTTTGACTGAGCCGAAGTCACTCCGGAATAATTCATCAGACCGAAGTTGAACCCGTTGCGGGTTTCCGGATTGAAACAGCTTACGATATCGCCAAGGGCGTCATCAAGATCCTCATCAGTGTGGATCCACGCCGCGATGGTAAAGGCTTTCGTTCCAATCTTCGGCGCCCGATCCGCGGGAACTTCGAGCCAGGCGTCAATGCCGTCGAATCTGGCGCCATGGTCAGCATTAAAGGTCACCTGATGGTTGATCGCATGATAGTTGCCCCCTGCAGAATCACGAGCATCGTTCGTCAGTTTCCAGTGTGCGATGAGACCTTCATCCTCAGCATTCGCAGCGCCGGAAAATGCCATGGAGACCCACGCGATCGAGGCGAGCAAAGTACGGTAGCAGACAGATTTCATGAGTTTTTTTCTACGGAACAGAGCCTCTCGGCGACCTCAGTGAGTTCAGTCCGGTCGGAACGGGTCAGCCGGACTGGACGAAATCGTCTGACTGTTGTTTTGGTCCAGGATGATTTACGAAAGAGAGTTCCGCGTCGGACGGATTTTGGATGGGACTCTCATTCGGAATCGGTTAGTGTCTGGTGATAGAGATCTCCACATTTTGGAAGGTGGGGGAGCGGCCAGGAGCGAAGAAGGGGCGTGGGGTGGTTACAGCCTTTGCCCCGGACGAGCCTCATTTTCAGGCGTCATTAGCAAGCTTCCTTCGAACGCGCCGTCATGCCCATCCCTCCGGAAAATTATTTCACATGCATTCCCAGGAATCAACGCGTGATAAAATCACCAGCGTCGTCTACACGTGCTGGTCCCGGCGCTGTTGCACTATAATACGTCCGGGTTGTCTCGGCAATGCGGCCTGCCGCCCGTGATTTGCACGATTGCCGTGATCGTGTCGGGTAGGATTTATGACTGGAGAAGGAAGATGCCGTCTGGTTATCCGGAAAATACTGTCAGTGATCGAGAGACAACGGTAGGCAAACCTGGTCTTTCGGATCATCGAGTTTTCAGGTTGACTTCCATCCTGGCCCTGACGGTCTGTTTGTCTTCATTCGATGTATTGCAGTCGGCCGACAATCAGGAACCGGCAAGGCGTTACCGCGTGATCTTTAATTGCGATGGTCATGCCGTCGCCAGTGACGCCCAGGGTGATTTGAACCAGTGGCTTGAGAACCTCTTCGGGCCACTGGGAAAAAGTCACGTCGATGCACTTTTTTGGTGCGACGGAGCAGGTGGCAACACAGCCAACTACGACAGCAGGGTGCTGGAACGAACCGGGGTCCAGTCTGGGGAGCCGCGCACCTACATCGACAAGTGGATTGATGAAGGGAATGATCCCCCGAAGGTTGTCGTTCGGGAAGCTCACAAACGCGGCATGGACGTTTTCTACTCGTTTCGGATTAACGATGTCCACGATTCGTTCATTCCAGATGAGATGCCGACCTTTAAACTAAAGAATCCACACTGGATGATCGGTGAGCGGAAGTATGGCAATGTGACCAGTTTCAGGACCGCTCTGAATTTTGCTGTGCCGGAAGTGCGCGAGTTGAAGTTTCGTGTCATCGAAGAGCTTTTTCAGAATTACGACTTCGACGGTCTGGAGATCGATTTTCTACGCAGTGCCCCTTATTTTCTTCCGGGTGAGCAGGTCGAAAATGCCCATCTGTTAACCAGGCTTTTGCAGCGTGTCCGCAGGCACCTGACGGAGCGTGGTAAACAACGCGGCCGGCCGATTCGACTGGCAGTCCGTGTGAATGAGAACCTGCATTCCTGTCGCCTCGATGGCTTCGATGTGCCGGCGTGGATCGATCAGGAATTAGTGGATTTCATCATCCTCGGCAGCGGTGTGATGGATATTGAGATTGGCCAATTCAGGAAACTGGCCGCTCCCAGGGGGATCTATGTCTACCCCTGTCTCTATGGCTGGCCGAGTCAATACAGTCCGATTCCGGCAGCCCTGGCAAGTGGGCTGGCCGGTAATTACTGGGAGCAGGGTGCGGATGGCATCTACGTCTTCAACTGGTTTCCGCACACCAGGAACAATAGTGAGAGTCACGGGCTTTACATGGCCGGGCTGCTCAGGCAAATCGGTGATCTCAGCGTCCTCCGTGGCGAGCAGCAGCAGCTGATGTTTGCAGTGGACCGGGGCCGACCTCAGCGTGACTACCACCACAACTGGCTGCATTGTGTCCTGCCGGCGCCCCTGTCCACCAAAAAAGACCTGGACGTGACTCTGCGTGCATATGACCGGTTTAATGACACGGCCGTTTTGCACCTCGAAATGGAGGTGGAACATCTGCAGGCCGACGATGAAATTTCCGTTGGACTCAATGGGGTTCCGGTCACATCATGGCGTCGCTCAGGCGTCAATCGATTGGTGGCGAAAGTGCCAGCCGCGCAACTGCATTACGGAAAGAACCTGGTCGTCATGCAGCTGGTCAAGCAGTCAGCCAGGTCATCCGCACCACGAACCGTGACGGCCTTTGAACTACATGTTTCCCGGGCATCGAAATAGGTTATGCAGCGAAGTATGGTTATCTCTCATTCCCAAGGTTTTCGACAGAGCAGATCTGCCCCGCTATCGGCATGGCTGGTGGCAGCACGACGACCTCTGTTCGGTGGGCAGAGTGAGAATCTTCATAAGCAGGCATTGAGGCTCGGCGCTGACGATGGCTCGCATAATTTTGCGGCCGGCTTTCTGATGGGCGGAAAGCAAGCGGTTCCCCTGCGGCCTGAGACGACTGCCGCGTTGGACGGGAGATTCCAGTTGGGCAGCGAGAATCAACGCGTAGCCCACAAGACCGTCATCGTACCCAAATAACCGTAAGCGACGACGGGCGATGTTTCCGGGTACATGCGCGGAACGGAAAACTGGTCTTGATTGACGCTCGGACAGGCCATCGCGGCCTCCGTCTCAGTGTTGCTGTGTGTGACCGGCGGCAAGGCAGGGGCAGAGTTGTGCGACTGCCAAACATCCAACAGCCGAATTGACAGAACGTTATCTGCGAGGCTTGCATCGACTTCTCGCAGTTGCAGGTGCCGCTGAGTCGCATCAATTGTTTTCGCTGCAGCGCCGAGTCGCCGATGGCTAAAGCCTCCATTTTTATTGATCGGAGCATGTTGGTTGCCAGCATCGAACGAAAACTTCAGGTAGCCGTAAAAACGGCTCCGTCGGTCACGGGTGCTGGTCCATTCACCTGCACTCCGCGCGGGCGCCGACCGCACCTGTTACGATGCTGATTAACGGAGCCATCCCCTAATTGATAGCTTTCCATCATCACGTCTTTTTTGGATCTAAAGCAGGCATGCGTCACTATCTATTGCTAACGTGTCTGTTGCCCATTGTGCCTGGCTCAGTTCATTCGGTCGCGAAGGATTGGCGCGAACAATTTCAGACACCTTTTGAAAAGAGTGACGGATGGGAAACTGCCGATTACCACTCTGCGATTCGCTTCTATCAAGACCTCGCGAAGGCGAGCCAACATGTGACGATCAGCCAGATGGGGAAGACCGACAGTGGTATTCCTTTACATCTCGTTTTAATTTTCGGTGGCAATCAGCTTGATCTGGCCAGCGTCCGCAGAAACGATCGGTCTGTCATGTTGGTCAATAATGCCATCCATCCGGGGGAATCCGACGGAGTGGATGCGTCGATGGCGTTCGCGCGGGACCTCGCATTTGACGAACAACGTTACGGGGCCGCGTTGAACAACGTCATTGTCGCGATTATCCCGCTGTACAACATTGGAGGGGCTCTGAATCGAAACGCTGCAACCCGTGCTAACCAAAACGGACCTCGTGAATACGGATTTCGAGGTAACGGAAGGAACTATGACCTGAATCGTGACTTTATTAAGTGCGATACTCGCAACGCTCGCAGCTTTGCACAGATTTTTCACCTGCTTGATCCGGATCTGTTCATAGACACGCATGTCAGTAACGGAGCGGACTATCAGCATGTGATGACGACATCCCAGAGTCAGAAAGACAAACTCGGGCAGCAGCTGGGAAAATACCTTCAGGAAATATTTGAGCCCAGACTCTTCGAGAGGATGAAACAGGCAGGGTTGCCCACCGTTCCGTATGTAAATTCCGGAGGGCGTCCCCCGGAGCAGGGCTTCTCACAGTTCCTGGAAACGCCAAGGTATTCGACGGGCTATACGGGCCTGTTCCAGACAATGGGCTACATGACGGAGACGCATATGCTGAAACCGTACCCCCAGCGTGTGAACACAACTCGCGAGTTCTTGAATCAGGCGGTTGAATTACTTGCAGCGGAAGGCGGAACGATTCAGCAGATCCGACAGAAGGATCGTGACGCTTATCATCGCCAAACGCAGGCTGCGATTGCCTGGGAAGTCGATCTGAATCAGCCATCACGGTTAGAATTCCACGGTTATGAATCCGAATACATTGACAGCAATGTGACCCCGGGGAAACGATTATTCTATGACCGCAAAAAACCGTTCGTTAGAAACATACTTTTTTTTAATAATTACAGGGTGAGCCGGTCCGTCAGCCTTCCTGCAGGATATCTCATTCCACGTGAATGGCATTCCGTGATTGACTTGATGAAACTTAACCTTGTGGAGGTGCAGGTGGTCGAACGGGACACGCAACTCAAGGCAGAGGTGTATCGAATCGAAGAGGTAGAATCTCGGTCCACACCGTACGAGGGTCACTACTTTCACGACACGGTCACGCTGTCTGTTGCACCGGAGAAATTTCGTGCCAGGGCAGGAGACTGCATCCTTCCTATTCATCAGGATCGAGCTCGTTATGTCGTTGAGACGTTGGAGCCTGCGGCCATGGATTCTCTTTTTCGATGGAACCGCTTCGACACGATTCTGCAGCAGAAAGAGTACTTTTCACCTTACGTTTTCGAGAACTCAGCCGAAGAAATGCTGGCGGCCGACCCGCAGCTTCAGAAAGAATTCAATACTCGCAGGAAGGCCGACGCTCAATTTGCTGCTGATCGGAATGTCCAGCTGGAGTTTCTCTACAAACGATCGAAGCACTATGAAAAGTCACATAGAAGATATCCGGTTGTGAGGCTGCTGAACCTGCCCCAATAATATTCTCTCGTGGCAGGGTACTCGAAAGGTTGTGACGGACGAATGACAGCGGGCTGTGTCACCCAGGGTGAGGCGACCAGTGAACCCACAGCAGCCGATACAGAACTCTCCAACTGTGATGGATGATTTTTCGGGGATGCGATCAGTTCGGCGAGCTCCATCCGTTTTGCTGCCCTGTGCGATACTTTGTGCTGGTTAGCGCAGAGCGACTTGGCTCTGAGAGCGAATGGTCAGGACATCATCGACGCGGATACTTCAATTCCGTCTGCTGCAGAGAGCTCAGGGGTACTGGAATGAATTTCGGCCGCGACTGTACGGTGTTACAGAAAGGAGATACCCACACGTCCCCCTCGCTCGGCTGAGAATCGCGATCAGCGTTCCAACGCAGAATCATTACCATAACGACTCTCGCACGACCCTGTTTTCGCAGGTTCAACGGGAACTGGCGTTCGAGGCCACCATGATCAGCACAGCTCAGGCGACGATTTGACTCAGCGAGTTTTGTGTCCTGTGATGACTCTGTTCATGGTGTTACAGGCGGAGCGTCAGTGAATCTGTTCACCGGAAGACTTGTGAAAGTCCGTTTGGAATTGATGATCATGCCCAGTGAAGTTCGTCGAAACACTGCATTTTGTTGGAGGTCAGCAGGGGCCTTCGGATATCTGCCTGCCCATTAACATTGTTTCCACACAGCGGCTTCATGGATCCGGACCGCTAAAAGAGTCCATGGACGCAGTCGAGCTTCATTGGTTTCCCGAGTTCGTCCGCCCCATCCGTTCATCGACTTGCCGCTCCCTGGACTGCTCCGCAGGCAAATCCCTTGTTTTGGGACTGTGGCAGCCCTGTCATGGTGTTTGTTTCAGATTGGCTGAAAAGACCCCGGTGGCTGAATCCGAAATCAATGTGTGGCAACGTTCCGGAAACTTCAAGTGCCCCTTGTTGTGTGGACAAGCACGTGAGACGTTTCGGAATCGTTCTTCAAAATGAATGCAGATTTTTACCGCAGGACAACGTTTCACCCATTGTAAAAAGTTTGTCTTTTCGCACAATTAAGTCCTCGTCACAAATCCTGTCTGCTGCTGCATTCACTTTTATGCAGCGTTTTGAGAATCTCGTTGCGGCCGGCTTTCAACCTTGCTGCAAAGACACATTTCTTGAGTAACCCTGTACCCGGAACAGATGGCACTGGTTACATGCTGCGAATCCGGCAGCATAGTCTCGCTGTTGTTCCAGATACAGGGATCTGCCATTCGAGTAGAACTCCATCACCCCGACCCTATCCGGAGATACACGGCTATGAACGTTCACCGAAGAAGTCGAAGGTCTGTTGCTCGCTCTGTTATTCAATGTGAAGGTCTGGAAAGTCGCCTGTTGTTGGCCGCCGACCTCGCCGCTCGTCCATTTGTGGCGAATGAAATTCTGGTTCAGTATTTACCTGCAGCGCCGTCTTCCGTATTTGAACAGACAGGCGTCGCAGGCATCTCGGTCGTCGAAACTATTCACAGCAACAGAATGCAGACAACCGGATACGGGCGAATTGAACGTGTTTCGATTCCGGACGGCGTCGCGATGGAAGATGCAATCCTGGAGCTCCAGGACAGTCCTTTCGTTGCGTATGCAGAGCCAAACTATATTTACGCTGCGGCGTCGATCAGTAACGACCCCTATTACACTGACGGGGATCTGTGGGGGATGTATGGTGACGATTCGCCGTCTGCGATTGGGCCCGGCGGAACAACGAATCAATTTGGTGTTCATGCGGAAAATGTCTGGAATCAGGGTACCGTCGGCTCCAGCGACATCTTTGTGGGTATTATCGACACCGGAGTCCAGGTCACTCATCCGGATCTTGTCGACAACATCTGGGTGAACCCGTTTGATCCCGTGGACGGTGTCGACAACGACGGCAATGGCTATGTGGACGACATCCATGGCTGGGACTTTGTCAACAATGACAACAGTGTTTATGACGGAACGTTTGATGATCATGGCACACATGTCGCCGGGACAATTGGTGGCACTGGGGGCAATGCGTCGGGTGTCGTGGGAGTGAACTGGGATGTGACGATGATTCCCATGAAGTTTCTGGGGCAGAATGGCGGGACTACAGCCGATGCTGTCAAGGCTCTGGATTACCTGACTGATCTGAAAATCCGCCACGGTTTGAATATTGTGGCGTCTAATAACTCGTGGGGTGGAGGCGGATACAGCCAGTCTCTGGCTGATGCGATTATCCGATCCGCCAAACAGGAAACGCTGTTTATTGCGGCAGCCGGCAATTCCACAACAAACAATGATAACGCCAATTCCTACCCCTCCAATTACGACACGACGATTGGGACCTCTACAGAAACCGCAGCGAGTTATGATGCCGTATTAGCCGTCGCTTCGATTACGAGCAGCGGGTCCATTTCCGGGTTTTCGAGTTACGGTGCGACAACAGTGGATATCGGTGCACCGGGTTCCGGAATCTGGTCGTCGGTGCCGAATAATACCTACAATTCCTTCAGCGGGACATCCATGGCGGCCCCGCATGTGGCAGGTGCGGCGGCCCTGTTCGCATCCACACAGACAGCCGGTATTCCTGCGCTTTCCATTAAGGATGCGCTGCTGGACAGTGCCACAGCGACAGCTTCCCTGTCCGGTAAGACCCTGACGGGCGGCAGACTGAATGTTTACGAAGCCATTATTGCTGCCAATCCTCCAGGTCTGCAGGTAGGCGTGTATGACATCGCGGCGGATCTGCCAGAAGGGAATAGCGGCAGTACGCCGTTCACGTTCGAAGTTCGTCTGGATGAGGCTGCATCAACAGGCGACCCAATTACCGTGGACTGGAGCATTGATCTGGTCGGCCAGACGGCGAACGCCGCGGACTTTTCCGTTAGCCAGCCGATGAGCGGTACCATCACATTCAGCGATCCACAGAATGTCAATGCATTGGTCCAGACCGTCGCCGTGAATGTGGCAGGTGATCGGACGGTCGAAGTCAGTGAAACTTTCAACCTCACCCTGACGGGTACATCAGCGGGAAGTATTGGCAAGGCGACGGCCGGCGGAACTATCCAGGGGGATGATGCCGAACTGCGTGGCCGTGTCTGGAATGATGCGAATGCCGATGGGGCCGTTAACGGAGGCGAAACGGGCCTGCCCGGAGTCACGCTCTATCTGGACACTGACCTGGATGGTACACGTGATTCCGGAGAGGTCAGCACGATTACAAGTTCCAGCGGGGACTATTTGTTTGCGGTTGCTCCCGGCAGTTACGCCATTCGCACAGATCTCACTTCCGGGCAAAGCCAGACATTTCCTTTTGTGTCCGGCGGTACAGTCGAGCCCGATGATTATGCCGCTGGGACGCTGCTGAATACGGTTGATCAGAATGTCAGCCTGACGGGTGTCGGAACCGGAGTCACCAGTGGCGACGTGACATCAACCACGGCCACGTATACCTCAACCGGTACTCGCAACTTCGGCAGTGCATGGAACGGTGGTCTGTGGGACACATCCCCTGCCTCTCTGCGGGCGGACTTCAGCTTTCCTGTCAATGAAGTCAGTATTGATTTCATCTCGGATGACTCTTCTGATTTTGGGCATCTGCGGGCATTCGATGCCAACGGAACGCAGCTGGCTGAATATGTCACCGGAAATCTTGGGACGGGTGCCGTTGAAAGCATGGTCATTACTCGTGGGACGGCTGAAATTTCCTATGTCCTGGCGTCGGGACAGAACGGCCAGTTTGGATGGCTGGACAATCTGGAGTATGCAGTGGCAGGGCAAGGCGATTCATCGCCAATCCAGGTCACCGTGGGCCCGGAGATATCCAGTAATAATGATTTTGGCGTGTATACGTCCGTTGCGGTTGCCGGGGTTGCGGTAACCAGCCCTGCTCCATCATCGACAACCACGGAGGCTGGTGGGACAGTTTCATTTGATGTCCGCCTGACCAAGGCTCCCACTGCCAGTGTCACTGTTCCCGTCAGTTCCTCAAATTCGAGCGAAGGGACCGCCGGAACATCTTCTCTGGTGTTCACACCGACCGACTGGGATGTGCCTCAGACAGTGACAGTTACGGGACAGGATGACTCAGTCGATGACGGAGACGCTGCCTACACCATTGTTCTCGGTTCCACTGCCTCCGCTGATACCAGTTACAGTGGTTTGAATCCGGACGACGTCAACCTGACTAATGAGGATGACGACGTCGCAGGAATCAGTGTGGGAACACCCTCAGGAACCACCACGACCGAAGCTGGCGGAACCGTAACATTTACCGTTCAGCTGACTTCGGAGCCAACATCCGACGTGACTCTCCCTGTCAGTTCCAGTGATATCACGGAAGGTACGGTCGATACGGCTTCTTTAACGTTCACCTCGGTCAACTGGAGCATTCCGCAGACCGTCACCGTGACAGGCGCCGACGATACCGACAGTGATGGTGATGTGGCGTACTCAGTCGTTCTCGCGGCAGCTGTCTCCGATGACCTGAGCTATAAAAACGCCGACCCTTCCGATATCAGTCTGACGAATCTGAATGATGACATTCCTGCGATTCTCTTTGTTGACGATGACCAGGGGGCTGGTTACGAAAGTTATTTTCAAAGTGCACTGGATGCCAACGCCTTCGGATACGACACATGGGACGTCGCTGCAACTGGCCAGCTCCCGAGCACTCAGGATCTGGTCGGATATGGCGCCGTCATCTGGAATACGGGTTACGACTACACCAGCACCAATGCCGGACTATCCTCCGCGGAACAAACTGCCATTCAGGGATACCTCGATCTGGGCGGCCGTATCTTCATTTCCGGACAGGACGTTCTGTATAACACTGTGACGGCGTCCTTCCGGGAGAATTATCTTAAAGTCGCGAATTTCACCAGCGATGTGATCAGTGCCAACCATACGGAAGCCGGGGTGTCCGGCAACATCATCAGTGATGATCTGAATCTGTCGATTGTTAAGCCTGCCGACTACGCCCAACTGTACATCGACGCCGTTTCTCCCAGCGCTGGTGCTGAAGGGTTGCTGCTTCATGGGGCCAGCGCGTCATCTCCCTATTCAGCAGTCAGCTATCAGGGCGATTATGTGAATGGGGGATTCGGTATGGTGTTCATGACGGTGCCGTTTGAGTCCATCAGCAATTCGACTGCCGCACCCAATAATCAAAACGAAGTCATGAACCGCATCATCAACTTCCTGATGCCACCCACTTTGGGAGGGGTAGAGGTTTCAGCGCCAACTCCCAACAGCAACACAACAGAAGACGGGGGAACAGTCACCTTCACAGTGGCTTTGACGGAAGCCCCCCTTAACGATGTGACCATTCCGGTCAGTTCCAGTGATTCGGGTGAAGGAACGGCCGGAGCGTCGTCTCTTGTGTTCACACCGAGCAACTGGGATGTGGCTCAGA
>JABABI010000249.1 GCA_014238335.1 Fuerstiella sp. | reverse complement strand
CGCGAGACGACCGATGTCTACAACACCAGTCTTCAGGAATTGCTGCGGCTGGTGAAGAACAGCGGTAAGCATCATCTGGGACAGCACATTCGAATGCCGTTGACTGGTCGGCAGTTAGACGTCGAGATTCCGCACCCCACGCATTGGTTGAGTGAAGATCAGCTGGGTGAATTTCGATTCGTCGCGGACTACGAATTGAAGAACCTGCGCAACCGAAATGCCTCACCGGGGGTTGGTGTGCCGATCGTGATTTGCCGACAACGACAGGACGGTGGCAAGCTGGAAGGTTACTATGCCGAACGTCTGAGTTTTCCAGCGACTGTTGTTGCGAGGTTTCCGCAGGTCGGCGACGAGAACGAACAGCGAATTCGTCTGCAGTTGTTCGATCCACGCGATTCCGACGGTGTTGTCGTCAATGAAACTTTGGTTCCGCTGGAAACAGATATCAGCACACCGCTGGCCTGGTTTCTGACAAACCCCAAAATGTCACTGCTGGACACCTTTGCCTTTCTGCGGCCCGATCAGGCTGAGACGCTGGAGGGCCTGTACATGGTGCAGCCGTACGATCCGGACCGTATTCCGGTGCTGATGGTTCATGGCATCTGGTCCAGTCCGGTCACGTGGATGGAAATGTTTAATGATCTGCAAAGCGATCCGGTGATCCGGGAAAAATACCAGTTCTGGTTTTACATGTATCCGACCGGTCAGCCACTTACCTTTGCGACGGCCAGTCTGCGAGATCGACTTAAAGAACTTCGACTGCGCTGTGATCCGCATGGACGTAACGCGAAACTGGACCAGATGGTCGTCGTCGGCCACAGCATGGGGGGGCTGATGTCGTACCTGCTGACAATTGACAGTGATGATAAATTGTGGAACTCCATGAGCAAACTGCCTGTCGCTGAGATTAAGGCCGACCGGAAAACTCACGAAGCCATTCAGCGTGTCTTCTTTTTTGAAGCCGATCGGTCAGTTGACCGGATTGTGACTATCGCCAGTCCTTTTGGTGGCAGCGGCTATGCCAATGTCTTTACACGCTGGTTAAGCGGCTCTATCGTGCTTCTGCCCAGCAAGACGTCGTCTCTCAGCGAACTGATTTTTCGCCAGAACAATCAAAGCATCTGGGACCATATGTTCGCGCCGCGAACAAGCCTGGATTCTCTCAATCGGAATTCAGCGGTCCTGCGTCTCGTCAGTCAGACAACGATTCCGGACGACGTCGTCCACCACAACGTCGTTGGCGTGAACAAGGGCAAATCGATTACGCAATGGACTGATGGTGTGGTGAAGCTGACGAGTGCCCAACGTGAAGACGCCGATTCTGAAATTCGCGTAACGGCCGGTCACAGCGAAGTGCATCGCCGACCGGAAACCATCGACGAGGTCCGCCGCGTGCTGCTGAAACACCTTGATGGAGTACAAAGAAGGACATCTTCAATTGTGCCGTTAAGCCATGGCGTTGAGTTCCGCCAGTCAGCAAACACTTCCCGATTGGCGCCTTGAATTGCCAGGAATCCACGTTGTTTCCGTCAGAACCTCGTAACACACGGAAAGAGCGAGAGGCTGTTTCCACGTTAGTCCGGAATTCCGGGATAAAGACCCAATTCGTTCGGAACTACGGTCCTACGGCACACGACCAGGCGTTGAAATGTGAATCGTGAAGTGAATAGGAGGTTTGGGAGGCGTGGGTTAAGGGGTTGGGTTATCTTACGTTGCTGCGATTGCGCCAATTTGATACTAACGGAGGTGGAAGGTCGCCCCACCGAATGGCTGCGCGTCGTTTAATGGTGGTGTTTTCGATCATTGTTTTCATTGACACGATAAATCACGCTTCGAAAGGATTTCGGAGCATTTTGCCATGGAGTTGGCAGTGGCTGGATCTGGAAAACATAAGTTAAGAGTTCTATTCGTTGACGATGACGAATCGATCTCCGAATTGTTGGCATCTGAGCTTCCACGGATGGGGCACGCGGCGACGGTGTGCCGATCGCCAGGTGAGGCCCTGGAAGCAGTCAGCAGGAATACATTTGATGCCGCGATTGTCGATCTGCGGATGCCTGGCGGCAGTGGCTGGGACGTGATCGATCATCTGCGTGAACACTCCCCGGGCACGGAGTATGTGATCAGCACAGGTCACGGCAGCATGGACGATGCCATTCGTGCCGTGCGAATGGGGGCCTATGACTTCCTGCCGAAGCCTGTCTCCCTGTTCGAAATCTCTGCAGTGCTGCAGCGGATCGGCGACAAGAAGGCTCTGCAGAATAAGAATCTGGCACTGGAGAGTCGGTTGCTGCAGGTGGAGGGACGTTCCGATCTGATCGGTGAGTCGGCGGGTATGCAGCGCGTCAAGAAACTGATCGATAAGATTGCGCCGACAAGTTCGGCCGTACTTATCCTGGGAGAAACCGGCACGGGCAAAGAGATGGTGGCGCGGCGTATTCACGAGCAAAGCGAACGCGCCGACGCACCGTTTGTTGCTGTCAATTGCGGCGCGATTCCGGAAAACCTTGTCGAGAGTGAATTCTTTGGCCATCGCAAGGGCGCCTTTACCGGCGCCGACACGGCTCGGACGGGGTTGTTCGAAGTGGCCAACGGAGGCACGTTGTTCCTTGACGAGCTTGGGGAACTGGACAAGTCGATGCAGGTCAAGCTGCTGCGTTTTCTTGAATCCGGCGAAGTACGCCGCGTCGGGGAAAACGAACCATTCAAAGTCGATGTCCGTATCGTGTGTGCCACGAACAGCGACTTGCAGGAGATGGTTGAGACCGGCACGTTCCGCGAAGATCTTGTCTTCCGAGTCAATACCTTCGAAATACACCTGCCACCACTGCGTGAGCGTCGCGAAGATATTCCGGTGCTGGCTCGCCACCTTGTAGCCCGACATCTTAAGCGCGATTCCCTGCCGGACGGATTTTTGTCTCCCGAAACGCTGGAAACACTAAAGGCTCATACATGGACAGGCAACGTTCGTGAACTGGCCAATGTGATGGAACATTCCGTGATTCTGTCGGACGGACAGGCGATCACTCCCGACGATTTGCCTCAAAGCCTGACGCGGAATAGTGAGACAGTATCCACGAGTCCGGCATCCCCAGCGTTTGACGATCAACCGCGGACTTTGCGCCAAATGGAAGATCAGATGATTCTGCACGTGCTGGATCGACACAGTGGTGACAAACCGGCAGCTGCCAGGGAACTGGGCATTGCGTTAAAGACGCTATATAACCGTCTGAGTCAGCTGGAAATAAAACGTCAGGCCGGGTAGCTCAGGCGTAAACAGGAGTGGGCTTTGGGCGCATCGATTCCTGTGCAGCTACTGCACAGGTGTACACTGCGGCGCCTATGGCGGCTAATCA
>JABABI010000248.1 GCA_014238335.1 Fuerstiella sp. | reverse complement strand
GGCTTTCACACAGGCTTCAATCGACGCGGGATCGTCCGCCTCGACTTTGTGCACATCGCAGGAGACTTCTTCGGATAAGCCCGCGGCTTTTTCCATGTCGCGAGCTCCGACGACGACGTTCGTTCCGGCCGCGGAAAATTGTCTCACAACCGCGCTGCCGATGGAGCCAGTGCCGCCGAGGATGATGTATGTATGCGGTTTGTCTGTCATCTGAGATTCAATCTAATGCCAACCTACTCGTAAGAGGTTCGCCCTTCCTCAAAGACCTCAAAATGGTCTGCCATGCATTCTTCCAGCCGGATGGCTTCAGCAATCATTTCTGTGCGAAGAAGGACCGTGCCGACGCCGGACACTCGCTGCAGTTTGAGTGGTTCATAGATCTTCAGGTCGGGAGTATCGGTTTGCTTGATCCAAAGCTCGCACGTTCCGTGAGAATGCTCAAGGAGATACGAGACTGCTGGTGCTGAATTGTCTTCTGTCCGCTGCATGACCCTACCGTTTGAAACCTTCGAATATTCGTTTGTAGACGGATAGACGCTCTCTTCAAGGCGTTGGATCGCGAATTCCTGTCGTCTACGGCTGGTGTCTGTTGAAGCTCAAGATTGGTCGGCAGAATCTGTTAGGTGGGCCGAGGAGATGCGGTTCTCCAATGATTCGGGAGAACTTCCGCCGCTTCGGCCGATAAACCGACCATGGCCTTTAGAGTCTGATTGCACTCCATCGCACGACGAACGGATAACGAACATGACACCAGGAAAAGCACGACTTTGGACAGGGATTGGGTGTGTGGGAACTCTGGTCGTCCTTGCAGTGACTCTGCTTGCAGTGGACGCCCCTCATGAAATGCTCCCAACCGCAAATTCCGGCCCGCTTGCGGAGTACCTCGCCATACTGGCGTTCGTCACAGTCGCAGCGGCATCGCTCCTTCCGTTCGACTTCATCGGAGGCATTTTGATTCCAGCCGCTTATGAATCGCGACCGCCGAAACTGGCTTCATGGCTGAGGCAATGGTCTCGATCGGTCGTCGTCCAGCTAGTGTTCTTCTCAATCACACTGTTCTTTTATTTGCAGCTTGGCCGAGAGATTGGAGCTCCGTGGTTGATCGCGTTGTTTTCGGCGCTGCAATTCGCGCTCGTGGCCGGGCAGGAACTGATTTGGCAAACCATGACGGCGCGACGGCCAGAGAATGCTACCAACGCGATGACGCAATTTGTTTCACACTCCGACTCGCGTTTCGCGGGCGGGATCACCGGTCTGCCTGGATTCGAGAGCATTCTGATTCCCAATGACTGGCGGACACGTTTGCAACCTTCCTGGCTGAACATGGTTGTGAGGCGACGACAGGCTGCCGTGCAATCGGGCGGTCGCCTTCGTGGTCTCGTCGCGGCGATCCTTTGGAATATCACCAGCTTTACTGCGGCTGTCGTTGCCAGCGGAGCGACGATGAATTCCGTCGCGGACATCGTGACGGTGTTCCTGTGGTTTCTGCTGTTCTCGTTCGTCGGTTTGCTCGTGCTGCCAACGCTAAACCGCCAAGGAGTGTTCGCTCTTGATCGGCATCTGGTCGCCAAAGTCAGCATAGCAGAGCTTCAGGAGGCGATTCGTGAAGTCGATCAACTCACGGAGCGAGACCCAATGCGTTCGGTATCCGCCGAGTCAGTGTTTCAGCCGATTCCATGTCCGGAACGCAGGTCTCAGGCACTTTCGGAGGCTGGGCCGTCAGAAGTTGCCGCGTGGAATGTTGCTCGAACAGCGTTATTTCTGAGCTGGGCTTTCGGCGGGCCACTCGCACGAGCTGTACACTGCAATGTTGGACGTCCGGAACTTTGGGCGATGATGCCGACGGACTAATTATACGACGGAACCTCGAAAACAGTAACCACTCACATGTCCAATCCCACGGTCATCATCATCGGCGGAGGTCTTGCGGGGCTGACGTGTGCAACTCAGCTTCATGCGGCCGGTGTCGAGTTTATCCTGCTGGAAAGCTCTGACGGCGTTGGCGGACGAGTTCGTACCGATAACGTGGACGGCTTTCTGTTGGATCGAGGCTTTCAGGTATTGTTGACGGCGTACCCGGAAGCGAAGCGGCTGTTCGACTATGACGCGTTGAAGCTGCAGGCTTTCGAACCGGGATCGCTGATCCGCACGGACAACGGACTTCACAGAATGTCAGATCCGTGGCGTCGTCCGCAGCACGTATTGCAGACGGCCTTTGCTCCGATCGGAAGCTTCGCTGACAAGGTGAGGATCGGTCGCTTGCGATGGTCAGCTGGGCGAGGCACGTTAGACAGTGTCTTTGAACGCCCGGACTGCACCACTGAGGGGGAACTGCGACGGCGTGGATTCACTCAAAGTATGGTGGACAATTTTCTGCGGCCATTTCTGGGCGGAGTTTTTCTGGATCAGGATCTGCAAACATCGTGTCGAATGATGTACTTCGTGTTCCGCATGTTCAGTCAGGGAGACACGGCGTTACCGGCGGACGGAATGGAAGCAATCCCCCGCCAACTGGCGGCGGGACTTCCTGAAGACTGCGTTCGACTCAATTCAACCGTGAGTGCAATCGACCCGGACCGTGTCACATTGCAATCGGGAGAAGTCATTCCGTGCAATCACGTGATCGTCGCGACAGAACAGCCGGCTGCCGCAAGGTTACTGCCTGAATTGGCGGCGTCACGAACTCCTCGCAAGGTCCGGTGCGTCTACTTCTCGGCCCGGGAACCACCAGTCGAAGACCGAATGCTTGTGCTGAACGGTACTGGTCTCGGAGTCGTGAACAATCTGTGCGTACCAAGTCAGGTCGTATCGAACTACGCGCCCGATGGACGATCGCTGGTGTCGGCAACTGTGTTGAAGTCGGAGTTGGATGACGACAGCCTTGTCCCCAACGTGACCGCACAGATGCGGGAGTGGTTTGGGGCATCCGTTGATGAATGGAAACATCTGCGGACGTATACAATTCCCTATGCCCTCCCCAATCAAACCACGCCAGCATTCGATCCGCCCATACAGCTACTGAAGCTGCGAGACGACATCCTCGTCTGCGGCGACTACCGCCTTGACTTCGTTGGCTGCCTCTGTGTCTTCCTTGATGACAACCATCATATCTGCAACCTCCTTCTGCGTCTTCTCCAGCACGGGCTGCAGCGCCACGAGCTCTTCCTGCATCACGCCCACCATCTCCTCGGTGCTGATGATCTTGTCCAGACCGATAGACAGACGCTGGCACAGGCCACCAACCTCTTCACGCTTCGCCGCAAGCATCTTCTCGTACGTGCTTAGTAGCTCGAGATAGCTGGTGGGTGTCACGTAATTTTTGCGCTTCAGGGTGTCGAAATACTCTGCAGAGACTTCCTCGACCGATTTGTGGACGTACATGACCATTTCCGCGAGACCAGCGCGCAGACTCTCCTCGGACAGCTC
>JABABI010000247.1 GCA_014238335.1 Fuerstiella sp. | reverse complement strand
ATTAGAAATGACAAGTCCCTGATTTGATTGCGTTGCGACAGGAATGCAATGCGAGCATCAATGTCATTCCGTGCAGCTAAGTACCGATTAAATGTGTCATCAAATCCATAAAACAGGTAGAAAACTGCAGCGGTCACGAAAGTGATCGGCAACACATCGACATGATATGCGAGCATTCGCGTCCCCAATCCTGCAGGTTCTCCAATTGGACGACTCTGGGTGGGTTTCTTTTTTGCTTTGGTTCGTTTGCGAGGAGGCAGCGCCGTGGCTCTCTGCGCAGGTGACCTGCCCCCACGGATGGTGCCAGATTCTAACTCGGATCCGGCGTAAAGTTTATTGCTGACAACACGGCCTCCGGCGCTGGTGGCCGGTAGCCTAATGAACTGTGTGGACGAACCACATTGTAATGCCGTCTCCAGCGTTCTGTCAGCACTCGCGCTTCCAGCAGAGTGTCAAACAGCTCCACGTTAAGCAACTCGTCACGCAGTTTTCCGTTGAAGGATTCGATAAATCCGTTCTCCCACGGACTACCGGGTTCAATAAACAGTGTTTGAACGCCGACACGGTCCAGCCAGGTCCGAACACGCCCCGCCGTAAACTCCGGACCATTATCAGAACGGATGTACTTCGGCGTACCGCGTGTCACGAACAAGTTACTAAGTCGTTCCACAACATCTTCACTGGTCAGTCGTCGAGACACATCAACAGCAAGACATTCACGAATGAACTCTGCCAGCATGGTCAGCATCCGGGTCGGACGACCGTCATGTGTACGACTGAACACAAAATCATAGGTCCAGAAATGATCGCGGTATGCCGGCCGAAGCTACACACATAACCCATCGTGGAGCTACAGACGTCCCCGCTTTGGCTGCTTCTGAGACACTTGCAGTCTTTCTCAACGCCATAAACGTTCAATTCGCCTGTGATTGACAACCCAGCTCTCGCGATGATGCAGTGTCGTAATTCGGCGATGTCCATAACGACCGTACGACGTTGTTAGCTCAGTTATCCGACGAACCAGACGCGGCTCGTCTTAAGGAACGTGAGCCTGTCAACGCTGAGTAGAACGAGACTGACCGAGTACTCTACATGCACGACGTTCTGGCACACGGTAATGCTCCAGAGTGCCACGCACGCGCTCCACAGTACGGCGACGCTTCAAAGGGCTCAGAAGTTTCCCGATGCGGTCTCACACAGAATGGCCTTGTCCAGCTCCGCCTCGGTCACCAGCCCCTGCAGATGCCTCGCCTGATCTGTCCGGACCCCGCCGTACTCTTTCCGCCAGCGGTAATAGGTGTTGTCCGTCACGCCGATCTGCCGACACGCTGTGGCGACGTCCGTGCCCTGCGAAAGCAAAACTTCCGCTTCCCGAAGCTTCTGAATGATCTCTTGTGTCCTGAATCGTTTACGTGACATCTGATGCCTCCCTCTTCTGTGACCAAACCCTGAGTTGACCACTCAAAGTCTGGTCGCGGTTAGTGGGGGCAGGTCACCTTGACGCGTTCGCTTGCGACCTGGTTGGTGGGCGGCAGATGGCAGGCCGTGAAGAGATTTTCGGCACGCAGCGGAGAATGGGCTCAGGTGCAGCAGGTACAGATCAGCCGCGTGGCAGTGTCTGGAAATTAATGGCGGGTTGCTCGTCAGGCGACGGATGGCGGGTGAATGTGTCTCCCGGCCGGCCGGTTTCGTCAAAGAAGCCGCAGTTCTGCATGTAGAAGTATTTGCCGTCACTTCCGCCGTTGAAATCCAGGCGATGGCGGCCACGGCCGGTGGCGTCCACCGAAAAACGGGCGCGGTTACATTCATGCCATTGCTCAGTGGTATCGCGGACCCACACGTTGCCATAAAGTGCTCGCCGCCCGATGTACCCATGGGTGGGGGAGAAGCTTTCCAGAAAAGAATGAAAACCGTGCAGGCTGACGTCTGTCTTCGGTCGCCGAAAACTGGCGATCAGACGGAGATCGCCGGTCGACTTGTCACCAAACCACGACGTGTAAATCGTACTTCCCTGGCCATCAGGTTTCACTTCGGTGAGGAATCGATACGTCGATCCCGCCTTCCACGGATAAACAAGAAAACTCTGTCCGCCTGATCCTTCATTACCAAATTGGCCGATGTGGACTTCCGGCCCCCGGGCGAGCGCCAAAATTCGCTGGTCCTTAGGGATGTCACGGGGGTTATTCGTTTTGAACGGACTCCAGACGGAGAAAAGGATTCGTCGCTCGCTGGCGCTGTTCACCTGGAAGCCAAAGTAGCCTTCTCCGAATCCGTTGGCCATAAAGTAGGAGCCGATCGGGTCCTGTCCGACGGGCACGGTAATCTCAGTGTAGGCGAATTGCAGCGGCCGGTTTCGCGGAACCTCGTAGCGCAGATGTACCGACGGCCCACGGCGTCCCCAGTAGAACATGTTTCCTTCATTGGTTTTCACGAAATCGACCGTCAGGCCGTCCGTGTCCGAGGATACAAGCAGGTCGCGGATTTGCGCGTAGACCTGCCCCGCCCGTTTGACGCCCTGAAAGTCCACACGGACGTAGCCAGCCTTCCGGATTTTGATGCGACCGATTTGTTGCGGCGCGGGTTGCGTCCCCTCGACAATGGTCTGTCGCGTCTCCGAGCCGACGCGGACTTCCAGAGTGGACTGACCTTCCCGGACGTGGGCCTGCAAAGCCAGATGCAAATCCGCCGGACGATCGACGTGGAAATAGACGGAGTAAACGGCTTCAGTGTCACCCCAGGCAATAGTACCATTCCGCTGAAATCCGCTGCTGCCGGACTCAGGCGCACTACGAAAGGCATTGCCGGCCAGCGGGATCGACCAGTCGGCCGCGTGCACCGCGCTCGCCTGTGCCGCAATCAACATGAGGCTGGCGAAGATTCCTGGATTTTGCAGGAGGTGTTTCATGTTTGGTGTGGGATCGAACCTTCCTGGCGGGACATCGCTGGCGACCATGGTCAGACGGCACATCGTACTCATTTGCCCACGATATCCTACACAGTTGCGGATTCTGCTCTCCGGAACGAACGACAGGATGGCAGGGATGGCCTGACACAGAACATTCGGACAGTGTGAGTGGCCCCCGTTGCTGACCATGATCCGTGTCTGATTGCATGGAGCGGAAAGGCACCGTGGACGGACGCACACGTACCGGAAGATCCCAGAGGGTACGGTGTTCCACGGCACCTGCATTTATTGTAGGGTCCATGCGGAGTCTGCCGTCCCCCAGTCAGCATCCGCCAAAGACAACCGTCTTCCGGGCGAACTGCACAGTGCTGCGGCCGACGGGGTCGTCAACTAGGGCCGCTCGGAGCCAAGGGGCAGCTTCAGCATGTCGACGACGACGGCCGGCAGTGGTGGACTCTGGCCGTCGTGGACCGCCAGCAACTGGCGGTGCGCTTCCTGCAGGTCAGCGTGCCGTGATGCGTCGGACGGCGCGATCCTGAGCA
>JABABI010000246.1 GCA_014238335.1 Fuerstiella sp. | reverse complement strand
CGGGAAATGACATTGAATTCAGAACCCGCGCGGCCCGCGGCTCCGGTGCAACGGATTGTTATGTTGCCTTCGTGCCAGGTCAATTGGAGAACATGCCAACTGCAATTGCACCGATAACTGCGATTGCAATACTGAGCAGCACGACAATGTACGGCACCCAACGCCCGGATGCGGAAGCCACTAAGGTTCCGCATTCAGGGCACGTCATTTCAGTATTGTGTTCAACATTCATTACTGATTCATCCGCAACTGACGGATTAATTTCACTGCGAGGTCAAAGCGAACGCTGGGACCATGATGTTGGATCAAAGGAAAACAGTCTTTGCGGCATAGCGACCACAATCACCGGGTTGCCGCCAGCGACGTTGATTTCAGATTCGGCCCGGACGGCAACTCCGGTGTATTGTTATGCAGTTATACCTTCACGGGTTAGAGCGATGTTGAAGACATCCGCGACAATCGCGCGGCAAATACTGAGTGGACCGTCCTCGCTTCATTCATCAATTCGTGGACTTCTTCAGGCTTCCTGCGACCGCCGCAATGATATATGAGAAGTCCGGGTGTACTTTCGACGCAGATTCCCTTCCGCTGCTGCGCGAGCGACTCCAGCAATTCGGCATCGAAAAACTTTCGGACCGACTGTTCGTCATCTCCTGTGAGCACAAACGAGTTCGAGAACTCAGGGTGGCCCTCGAAGTCAATATCCTGCATGCCAAGTGCAGCACCGACTTTTTGAATCACGCCTTCTGGACGCAAAGCAAAACTTGGGAGGCTCAACGCGTCTGACTCTATTGAAACAACGGTATGGCGATATGTACGCGAGTTGTCCCCGCCGCCAGTGGTGTATTGGTAGTCGAAGATCGTGATGCTTCCGTTGTCCGTCTCGGTTGTCATCACGTTTTTCATTTTGCGGCTACGCCCCTTGTTGAAGAGGGAGAACGCGTTCATTTTCGCAAGCAATGCATCATCCTTTGTTGGCGAAAAATCCAGACCGATATCGGTGGCGACCGCGTGCAGGGCTTCCGTTCGTTTCTTCTCGAAGTGGCGAACCAGCCAGATAATGGCTCCCACCAGTGAAACGGTTGCAAAGAGAATGGTTACGGATACCAGGACGTGTTCCATGATGCTTCTCGTCGTTCAATCGTTCTATTGCAGACTGACTACCGGTAGCTGCATAACGGACTAGGATAACCCGGCGATGAGTTGACTTACAAGCAAACGAGCACGCGTATTATCGCTCGGGTTCATCCGGTTGTTATGCCGCGAATCTGTGTATTAGCCTATTCTTCATCAACAGAATAATCAAATAGGCGTGAACTGACTAAATGACCGATTTGTGCAGGAGTCTCGTCGATACCGTAATACTCGTATTCGGCCTGGGATTCTGTTTCGTCTACATCAATAACGCGCAGCTGACAAGAAAAGAAATCCTCATCCGTGCCCCGGACAGTCAAGATCATCCCTTCGCGGATACCATCGTTGTATCCAAGTGTGATTTTGACTTGTTTGTCGCCAACTAGTTCCGAAACGCGCCCGCGAACGGGTTTTTTGAGTAGGAATGCTAACCATTCCTCCGGAAGTGCTGGACGTCCCGAAATGGGCACGTGCCAGTCACCGTCTTGGAGGTAAAAATTACCGTGACGCCGCGACCGCGGTTCCTCGCCTTGGTTTATCGAGTTGCAGAAATCGAGAAGCTCTTCGGTCGCAACTAGGTACCGTCGGTCGCCCCAACGTATTACTCGAAAAGTAGTTGGCGTTCCCTGAAATCCCTCACGGACGTCGGGCTTTTCAGGTTCAATCACAAGCACGTTGTCGGTGAATACTGCCGTCCCCTGGTTCTTGTCGTATTCGCCTAAGCAACCGCGCCATGTGAATTCAAAGCGTCCAACAGTCGTTAGTTTTAGCGAACAATTGATGCCGAGCCCATCACCAGAAAAGTAGTCACCGGCAAGCCAAATCGGTAGTGCCTGCGTGCCGGTTGCTGTTGAGTCAGAAGGACGTTGGCAACCGTTGGCGAACAACAAGGTCATGATCACGAAAATCGCGTGTCGCATTGGTCTTTTCAACGATGGATCTTGCGGCATAACGAATTGCGATCTATGCGGCGGCAGGGATGCCGACTCATAGATCGTGCGTTGAACTTTTCCGTTTCGTGAGCCGCTGTACGACGTACTGCGGATTCAATGTATCTCAGGAAACGACATGTGACCGAGTGTACGCCTTAGGACAACGAATGTCACTGCCATTGGTGGCCGGGGCGGAAATGACGAATGATTCGATGACAACGGGCCGCCTGTTTGAGACGTCTCACGCCGCGCTTGGCGCAGGTCTCCGGACATCGTCACCTCGCTGATAGCTCGGAATCGCTCATCACCGCGCAGCGTGGCGGGACTCGATGAGCATGGTGCTGGCGAGTTGTCAGATCGTGAACCAAATATGGCGGGCCGCGTGTCAACCATCGTCATACCAGATCGGACGAGCAGAGCCGTTCATCACAACCGCCCAGCCGGGACGATCGTTGCGGCTGACACAGACCATGAGTGATTCACAGTGCGGACAACGGTGCTCTGCTGGTGCGTCGCCTGCAGCTGCGGCCGACGGATTGTCCGCTGAGGTCTCACTGATCGACAGCAACTCTCGACATTCCGCCATGTAGCGTTTGCGATGATAATTGCTGAAACCGCCGAAGCGGCGTGTCTTTGTGTAGCCTTTCGGAAGAATGTGCAACGCCCAGCGACGCACAAATTCTTCGCCCGACATTTTGACGTCTTCCGTTTCATCGCTGCCGCCTTTCGTCGTGCCCGTGCGTGCGCTTAATACGACGATGCGGTTCTCGTGGCTGACGAGTCGGCGATTCGAAATGGGACCAACGGTCATATATCTGGCCAGATACTTCAGCACGTTTCCGGGTGATGACAATTTCGGCGGAGGCTGGATGAACGTCACCCATGAAATCGTTTCCAGTGGTTCCAGCCATGCGTTGAAGGCAGCAACATCCTGCAAGAATTTCCATTCGCAGATCAGCTTCAGTTCGTGTCGTCGATGCAAGCCGCGCAAGCCCTTCAGGAATTCCGTGCGAAACGCCATTCGCAATTCGTTGGCATCGACCAGCCAGAAGCGGTTCTGAGT
The DNA here is from genome assembly GCA_014238335.1 of Fuerstiella sp. Lineage (GTDB taxonomy): Bacteria > Planctomycetota > Planctomycetia > Planctomycetales > Planctomycetaceae > Fuerstiella. Next base: position 325 of record JABABI010000246.1, on the reverse strand, counting down.
TTCATGAGCGGGGGGATGACTACTGATCCACTTCTCCGGATCCTGCAGCGACGGTCCTCCGCCGGGGACAAATGCATGCACGTGAACATGAGACTCCAGCTTCTGGTTCCAGGTGTGCAGCATCATGGCGGCTGCCGCTTCGAACTGCTGTTCATCCTGAATGACCTGCTGCAACGCGCGCCACGCACTTCGAAACAGCAGGTCGAACATCTCGCGGCGATTGCCCAGAGCCAACGACGACAGTTTATCCGGCATCGTGAACACCACTTAAAAGTAGTCGATGCCAGGCAGCAACAGTTTCGCCGCCGAATCCATCCAGGTCCGT
>JABABI010000245.1 GCA_014238335.1 Fuerstiella sp. | reverse complement strand
GGCACCGTAATTCCATCTACAGTGACTGAATTGGCGAAGTCACGTTCCACAACGGAGGGTTCCACCTGAAGTCGAAGCCGGCCATTTCCCAGAATATGAGGCACGGCCGTCATAATGATGCCAAATGGTTTGAACTCAATGGCGGTCGTTCCCAGACCAGCGGGAACAATGACTGGTGCTTCGCCACCGTTCATTAACTCAGCCGGCTGTCCATTGTGCGTCACCACCATGGGCGTTGCATGAATTTTCAGCAGTCCTTCCGTCCGCAGCGCATCGACGAATCCCTGAAATATCGAGTTGGGATTCATGAATCCGAAGGAGACCGAGGCATTGGAGAAGCCTGTAAATGTCGGTGTGGCACCCGTTCCGGTGACGGTCAGGCCGCTGAGGGGTGTAATTGGACCTGGTGTGCTCAGGAGGTAACTACTGCCGTTGACCAGCCCGAAGTTCATCCCCATCCTGCGCAGCTTTGAGCGATTGACTTCCATGATCGTCGCCTTCAGCATCACCTGCTGCACACCGCCGATTCTCATGTGGTCCAGTACGTTCGGATAGAACTGCTCAGCGATCGCCACGATCTCGTTGATGTTTTCGGGGCGAGTCACCCAGCCACTCAGTAACACGGCCCCTTTGATTTCCTCGACGCGAATGGCGTCGTTCGGATAGAGACGCTTCAGGTACGATTCGAGGTGCCGGATGTCTCCCCGGACGAGAATCTCGACCTTGGAGTATTGACCGAATTCGTCAATTATGGTGACAGTCGTGACGCCGGTGGTAAGTGCATAGACAGTGACCTGATCGGGGTGTCCCTGAACCGGGTCGACTTTGATGACCTCAGCGTCAAAGTCCAGCACGCTTTTGATGCGGGCGGTGTGCTGCAGGATTGTGGTGAATTTCTCGAAAATTGAGACCTCGTTCACGCCCGGCTTCAGCTGATAAACCGGCGATGTCCCGACCGATTGACCGAATGCCAGGCATGACGCAGCTCCCATTAGAAGGGCCACGGCACACACACTCTTCAGAAGTTGTCTGTCAGCCTGCATCCTTGCACTCCAACCAAGGGTGAAGAGCGGTCCCGGACAGATTGCCCGGGAACCGCGTCCCCAACTCATAACGCGCTCCGCGCGATTCCGTGTTCCGACGGGCTGCTCAACGTTGTTACAGCCTGCGGGAACGTTTCTCAATAGTCCAACATATCCAGCAACCCGGAGGTCAATTCCTCAAGACCTTCGAGCTCTTCCGGTTCGCCGGTTGGTGCTGATGGCTCAGCACTCTGAGGTGAACCGCTCTTTGACGCGCCACTCAGCGGCAACGGTTGTACCGAAGTGTCAATTGGCACGTCGCTTTTTAGATTTACTTTTTCAACGCGTACCGTTCCCGCCTCATAGATGGCCATGGTCCAGAATTCATCGTCATCGTTCCGAACCAGCGGTTCTGATCGGGCCGGTAAAAATTCATTTTCAAGTTGTGCAACGATGTCTTCCCGCTCGTCCAGTGGCAAAGCAAAACCGCCCAGTCCTTCACCAACATCGAGAGTCGAAGTGGCGTTAAGTGCTCCAGTGCCTGATCCCTCAAGATCGTTTTCTGAAATTCCCGTCATCGCGATCTGTTCTTTGTCAGCAGTTGACCGCAGCACCGTTGAGATTTCCCCTTTTGTGTCAGCAAGCTCAAGAATCATCATTTGGGCCGGTGTCACCAGCAGAGAAATATTTCTTGCCTGAGCATCCCCTGTTCCTGAATTCACACCGTAAACTTCCGCTCCAACGGCGAAAACCTCTATGTACTGCAGCAGCGGCCGAACTCTTCTTATCTGTTGCCCGGTCATTGCGTCCCTGTGACTATCACTAAGCAGCAGGTCAATCCGATTTCCGGGTCTCAGCATTCCACTGTGAGTCTTGTTGGCATCCACAGGAATGGTTTTTACTCGCATTCCACTTGGAATAACCGCACTGGCCCCGGTTTGCCCCTTTTCTGTCAGTTGATCGACAAAGATATAGTCTCCGGCAAGCCGCGACACCTTGAGCGATCGTTCTGCAATCTGTTCTAAATTCGTCACCACTCCTTCCGGGCATGATTTCACGTTGACGCTGGAGAACGACGTGTTCTGTTCGTTCAGAGTGTCACCCTGAACGATTGGATTGGCTGCCACCAGCACCTGAATCGTCTGAACTTCTTTGCCTTCTCCATTCTGATTATTCAGGTACTGTTTCACACCCAGCATCGCCACAAGCCCACAGGCACCGGCGACAAGTAGAAGTATCAAAGTCTGGTTTTTCATTGTCCGGAGACTCCCGGCACGCCTGGCCGAATGATCATCCCTCGGAACCCGTTACAGTCGAAAGACTGCCGCAACTCCACGAAAAATGTACAAACGTCAAGATCGAGCCATGCCCCATCAGCATCATCATCGGCACAGTCGGAAACTCTGCTTCAGTAATGCTGGCAGGAATACCATTCAAATAAATCTCCGCCACCCTCCGCAGCGAAGCTCAGTCTCAAAAAATATGCCGCTGGTGAAGGAATCATCAGCGGCATTCAATTCAGATAGCGATTTCCTACATCAGGCCGGCATACATGAAGTAGCCAATTGTGCCGATGCAGATCGGAATGCCGTAAGGCAGCAGAAACATGGATGGTTTCCGATCAGCAGCGATTCTTGACAGTTCATAAGGATTTTTTATCACCGTCCATTCGCTCAGAATGGTCAGAAACTGTTCATAATGTTTCTTCCAGGCTCCTCTGGACGCCACCATCAAAACGGCCATCACAGCGCCAACAATGACAGAAACGCAAAACGCATAGAATGTTATCTCCCATCCCAGCCACGCCCCAATGCCGGCCATCAGCTTGACATCTCCGGCTCCCATACCGCCGACGGCATACAGTGGAAGCAGACACAGCAACCCGCAACACATGCCGGTTAAGCCCGCAAGCAGTCCGTCAAAGCCGCCGACACAGGTCGAAAAGACAAGTCCTGACAGTACCATTGGGAAAGTAATCCAATTCGGAACCCTTAGTTCCTTGCCATCAATCCAGGCTGCCAGAATCAAAATGGCCGACACCAGTTTGACATGCCAGTTCGCGATGAAAATTTCGTTCCAATCCATCTTTCTGTTTCCTGTTGCATTTCGAGTTATGAGTTAGTGGGGACTCGATCGTTCCACTTCGGGGATCGAAGCGGTTTTTCCAGGCCGCGTTCAGGAGTGCAGCCATGGAATTCTGCGTTAAGTCAGGCACGCCCTGCAGGCATGAAAAACTGAAGGGTGAACAGGATGAAGGCCATCGCTGCGAAGCCGGCGACCTGCATCAGGTCTGAAATCGAAAGTTCGATCCAGTACGGCAACATGCTCTTCTCCCTTTATTCATGTCTTGTGATCGGAGTCAGATCTGGACAGCAAAGACATTGTCCACTGGCACATCTGCTGCACCAGTGGACGTATCCTTCTGTTACAATGGCTCATCACAAGGATGAGCGTCACGCTTATGTCAGGTATGTACCAACCTGCTCGAATTTGCTGTTTGCAGCATTACCGA
>JABABI010000244.1 GCA_014238335.1 Fuerstiella sp. | reverse complement strand
CACCCAAGTGCGTCGCGATCTCACCTGGTGAAGTGGCAGAACCAAACGTGGTCCGTGTCCTTTCCCTCATCAAAACCAGCTATCGGCAACATGGACTGTCCGGCTGACGACTGGCTGGGCTTGTCTGGTCACAACCCATCAGCCTGAAACTCTCCACACGGCCAGCAACCACAGGCGTCTACAGACTGATGTCACCTGAGGGCATGGTTGTTTACCTCGGTGAATCTGCGGACTTGCGCCAACGACTGAAGTCTCACGCGAAGAACAACAGCGATGGGACATTCTTAGCTTCGTGGCACGAATTCCCAGCTGCTGCCAAGCACCAACTGCACGAATTGGAAACTGATCTCATTGGTGCGTTCTACTTGGAATATCAACTTCCACCAATGCTTCAATATACCGACAAGAGCAGAAACACACGGTAGTGCTCGGTGATCGATGCACGGGATGTGAGCTGCAACCCGCAAGCTGGCAGCAGACACGCCGGACCGTTAACCTGCGTGGTCAGTGTGCGTTTCTGTTCCCTGTGAGCATTGCCATGGTGACTTCCCGAATTGACGATCGCGACTGGTCGGCTTTGACGCCAGGCGAACAGATCAGGCAGATCGAAGTGGAAGGGTACCTGGTGCTTCCCGGTCTGCTGTCCGTCGACGATGTGGCGGAGCTGAAGGCGGTGACCGCTGCGTTCGAAACCACACCCGTCGATTACAGCGTCCATCAGCGCGGCCGACCGAATATTCAATTCGCCGGAGGCCGGATCACAAACCTGATCGCTCATCCGCCGGTGATCGCGTTCCTGAGGCAGCTGTTCGGCGACGACATAGTGATGATGACTTATGCCTACGCGCGTTCTGAACCAGGACATCCGGGCATCAGCCTGCATACTGATGGCCAGCCTTTCGGATCGAAAATCTTCGGCTACGAAGGCAGTTGCCCGTGCATGGTGCGAGTGCTGTATTACCTTGACGATCTGACGGCTGACGTTTCACCGTTTCGAGTGGTTCCGCGGTCTCACCTGTCGATGCACGCTGACGGCAATCCGTACAGGCGGTACGAATCTCATCCGGACGAAGTGATGGTGACGTGCCGGGCCGGTTCGGCTGTGTTGATCAATCACAGAGTGTTTCACGGAAACTACCCGAACGTCGGTGAACGTCTTCGCGAAATGCTGGCGATCAGTTATCGACCTGCGTGGGCCGGTCCGCTTTCCGAGATTGACGAATGGGATCCGGCGGATCTGTCCGAACTGCCTGCGTCGGTGCGGCCGCTGTTAAGTAGTCGGAACGGACGTGTCTGGGATTATGATGGCGGAAACAAGCCGCCTGATATGGCCAGAGAAGCGGCCGGGATCGATCCCGATCGCTGGGAACGGAAGTGAAACAGGCGGACGACGCAAGCCACGGGAGATTCGTGAACTCGTCATCGAAATCGCGAAGCAAACAGGATTCACAAAGACGAATTCACAATGCCTCCCTGCACGGCAACGGTGAACTATCACACGTCGGTCGAAGTCGGCAGGCAGTTGGCGAAAGGAGAAAACTGATGCAGGTCGTGAAGAACATGCTGGCAAGTAATGCAAACAAAGGCCCATACATGAAATTGTTTTTCGTACTGCTGTTTCCGTTGGTTCTGATTGGATGCGGTTCCGAGCCTGATGTTGACACTCAGGATGCATTGTCAGCAGCACCGGCTGAGTCCGATACCGCCGCTCAGGTAACGTTGCCAAAGGCACAGGCTGACGCTGTCGCTGCGATCAAAATGCTAGGAGGCGGTGTCACACTCGACGCAAAGTCTGGCGAGGTGGCCTCAATCTACGTCTCCGGCACTCAGTTCACAGATACCGGGTTGGCACACGTGAAGGGACTGACCCGTCTGGAAACGCTCACGCTCAGCCAGACGCAGCTCTCAGATGCCGGACTGGTTCACTTGAAAGGACTGACGAGCCTGACAACACTCCACCTCGGCGACACACAGATCACGGGTGCGGGACTGGTTCACGTGAAAGACCTGACCAGGCTGGTAGAACTCTACCTCGTCGGCACGCAGATCACGGATGCAGGACTGGAGCACCTGAAAGGACTGACCAGTCTGACAGAACTCTGGCTCAGCCAAACGGAGGTCACGGATACAGGACTGGAGCATCTGAAAGGACTGACCCGTCTGACATTCCTCAACGACGACGAATGATCCACGCGGTATGACGGATAATCTGCATCAGCTGCTGAATGAAGCTCATGAGCCCGCAGGACTACTGGCGGAAACGACAAAGACAGAATTCACCATAAGCCAGACCGAGGCCGCGTCATGCCAAGCCCTTCACTCCGAGAGTGTTCATTACGGTAGGACTGTGAGAAGCTGGGAGAAATGGGCGTGTATTCCGTAGAAGATAGACGTGCCACACCGAAGTTCATCCACAAAGTCGCCACCACCCGCTGGTTCCACGAACGAGTGTTTGATTTCTACCTGTGGAACAAAGGCAACGGCTGACAGTACGTGCTGGCAACATACTGGATACGAATCTTACATCGACATACCCCATTCTGGTAACAAAGCAATGGCCAAGCAGTACATAGTTTACGCCAGTGGTAAACGATCGAAGCCGGCAACGAAAGAACACATTCGCGAGATGCACGCCGCCGGAAAGATCCGGGACGAGGCGATGGTTCACAGTGTCGACCGTGGAAAGTCGATGCCGGTCGTTGCATTTCTTGAACGGTCGAAGGCCCACCGAGAACCAGCACCGCCGGCAGACCTGAGCAATGAGGAGACTCAGACGCCGCCGCCCATCCAGCCCCCGGAAGTCGTGAGCGTATGGCAGTCCTCAGAAGCAGACGAAGCTCCGCCGGTCGCTCCGCACCTGCACTCCAAATCTACTCCGTTGGGAGGCAGTCGAGCCGTGAGGACGTTCTTTCTGTTCCGTGGGTTCAACATTCCCAAGACGGGCGTCGTCGAAACCAGAGACTACCTGCGGCGAACCGTAGGCTGGCTGGAGCTGTGGCTGAAGTGGGTGCATCTCTTATCTGTCTTGGACTTCATCGTTTGGGTTGGATACGGCGCTTATGTGTTTTCGGAGGCGATGAAAGTATGGCAGGAGCCTGCGCCCACGATTGCAAAGGTAGTCGTCTCTGTTGCTGTTCCAGGAGCGATCTTTATCGCCCTTGCTCTGGGCTTCATCTGCCTAAGAATCAGCGAGGCGTTTCTACGATTAGCGCCAGCCTGCATTCGGTACTGGATCGAGACGACGGAAGAGCGGCGGTTGAGCCGAAGGGCCGGGACAGTGAATGCTCCGTAGGCGTGCAGCTGCAGGAAAAACGTCGTCGTCGAAATGAACGGAGCCCACACGAAGAACCTCGACGTGGTTTTAAGTTCCAAATATGGAACATTGCGATTGACGGTCCGCTCGGCGTTGGCATTATCTCTGTGTTCCAAAGTTGGAACATATGATGATTTGCGTACGGGAGGCAAAATCAATGACGCTTTTGGAGACGATTAAAGCTGCTGTCACCGTAGGGTCTGACCTTACCCCGATTTTAGTACCAACCTAAGTGAGAGAATCGGGGTTCATGGG
>JABABI010000243.1 GCA_014238335.1 Fuerstiella sp. | reverse complement strand
GCGCGAGGTGTCATGACCTCTGGAAGACTTTCAACATCCCCCTCTCCGGTGATGAGCGGGTGATCCATGGATTTTCGCCAGGACCGATCCGGCCCGTGCAGCAGGGTGCTGCAAAGATGAAGGTAGAAGGGGCCGTCCTTGTTCTCTTCAATGAATTCCAGAGCTGCCACCGTCGTCCACTCTGCGTTGTGCATGGAATAGGGCGGCCGCACGTTTTCCGGATACACGTTCTCCGCCCAGGAAAAGCCAAGCGTTTGGAGATAACGACGCATCCAGCGTTCGTTGTGTTTGAACTGAGCCGAGGTTTCAGGCCCAGGACTCGCGTCTTTGGGAATGTTGATCCATTTGTCTTTCCCTTTGAAAAACTCCGGAAAATCCAAACTGGAAGTGAGGTGGAATTTCCCAACAAATCCGGTGGCATAACCAGCTTCACGGAGAACATTTCCAACGTTCATTTTGTCGCGTTCCAGTGCGACATTGAAATTGGGAAGCCCCTGATTCTCTTTGCCGCCGACCGCTTCGGCGTAAAGTTTGCTATGCGAGTTACCAGCAAAACGACCGGTCAGGAAGCTGTATCGAGAAGGAGTACAAACCGAACTGCTGACGTAGGCGCGAGTGAAGTTCATCCCTTCCTCTGCCATGCGATCGAGATTGGGAGTGTAGGTATCGCCCCCAAATGCGGCGATGCTCGATGGGTTCTGATCGTCGATCAGAAACATGATGATGTTAGGACGCTCTCCGCGAGCGACTGTGGCGACCATTGCCGACAAACAGAAGATCGAACATGTAATAAAGGTTTTCATGGTGAGATTTATCGAAAGCAAGTGTGGTAGAAAGAGTATTGCGTTTCGGACTTGATGCATGTTTTTGCATAACGATTCGGTTAACCCGGCGGCGGCCAGTAACCTGAACATGAAACAGCGCCGCCAGGAACGACGCCAGCCCCAAGCGTTGTGAGTGTGTGCGTGCAGCACATGGAATACCACAGTTGATCTGGCACGAGAGGTTCCTCCTTGTCAAACAATCCCTGCGGTAAAGTTGAATCGACTCCGAATGTTTGTCGATCAAACACTCCTGCCTGGCTTGAATCCACCCCGACATCAAAATTCGCCGTTGCCCATTTGTCACTCGCCGCAGGTGAGTGATCGACATGATGTGCCATTAGTCCTTAAAGCAGCGTAGTTGAATTCGGAGAATTTCTTGAAAGACGAAAACCTCCGGTGAATTCCGGTGTTTGTGTGATTGCAAAGCCAACAAACATCATCACTCACGGAGGTTTTCAGGTGAAGAAAAGTATACGACGAAAGCTCGACGCTCGGAAGCGTCGCACGATGAAGCGGATCAATAAAGCCAATTGGAACGGACAGTCGCCGATGCTCGCATGTCCGTCCGTGCAGTATGAACTGGCAAAGAAAACTCAGGCCATCGCGGCTGGCGGAATCGGCGTCGCGCAGCAGATGGTCCGGCAACTCGGCATTGCTGACAGCATCAATCACGGCTGTCCGGTTTTCAAGTTTCACATGCCGTATTCCGAAGCCGATCATGTGCTCAATATTGCTTTCAACCTGTTCGCCGGTGGAACCTGCCTGGAACATCTCGAACTACGGCGTACCGATGAGGCGTATCTCGACGCCCTGGGAGCACAGCGCATTCCTGATCCCACAACGGCAGGTGATTTCTGTCGGCGGTTCAGCGAAGGGCAGGTCCAAAAACTGATGGATGTTCTTCATGAACCTCGGCTGAAGGTCTGGCAGCAACAGCCCGACAGTTTCTTCGACCTGGCCATTATCGAAGGCGACGGCACAATGGTCGAAACCTGTGGTGAGAAGAAGCAGGACATCGGCATGAATTACAAACGACAGTGGGGTTACCATCCTCTGGTGATCACTCTGGCAAACACACGCGAAGTTCTGTACCTGGCGAATCGTGCGGGCAATCGCCCGTCGCATGAGAACGCGGCCGGTTACTTTGACCGTTCGGTGAGCTTGTGTCGCAAAGCGGGCTTTCGAAAAATTCGCCTGCGTGGTGATACGGACTTCTCTCAGACGAAACATCTGGACCGCTGGCACAGTGATCAAGTGGACTTCGTGTTCGGCATGGATGCGATGCTGAACCTGGTGGAGATCGCGGAAAACCGGCCGAAGTCTGCGTGGGACGAACTCAAACGCAAACCGAAGCCCTCAACAAAACCAAAGAAAACGCGAGCGAAGCGGCCGAATTACAAAGAACGTTTCGTCGTCGAAAAGAAATACAAAAACAAGATTCTGGAGCAGGAGTTTGTTGCGGAATTCAACTACACCCCGACTGCGTGCAAGCAGGTTTATCGCATGGTGGTGCTACGTAAGCAGGTGAAGGTGATGAAAGGGCAGCAGAAGCTGTTCGATGATACGCCGTACTTCTTCTACATCACGAATCTGCCGAAGAACGTGACGCCGCAGAAAGTGGTGGCGGAATCGAACAGTCGATGCGACCAGGAAAATATCATCGCACAGGGCAAGGCCATGGGGGCGTTGTCAGCACCGCTGAACGATCTTGTCAGCAACTGGGCCTACATGGTGATGGCGATGCTGGCGTGGAACCTGAAATGCTGGATGAGTCTTTCGCTCAGAGAATCGGGAAACGCGATGGCTCGCGAAAAACGGCGAGTTCAAAAGCAGCGTCTGCTTCGCATGGACTTTAGTACGTTCCGCCAGAGTGTGATTCAGATCCCGGCACAGATTCTGACCAGCGGCCGCCGATTGATCTACCGAATTCTGACGTGGACACCGTCTCTGGAGATACTTTTCTGCCTGCACGACAGTGTGAACCGACCATTGCGAACATAACACCGCCACTCACGAAGCCGAAGTCCGGATGCTTCGGTACCGCCGCGACTGTCCAACGGCAAAGCCGGGACCAATGCTCAATTCCACAACCAGAAACCAATCCGGCGCAACGCCGATGAGTTACGCTGCGCAGAATCTCGCGCCTACTGATCGCCCGAGATACACTTGATTAAGGATTAGTTGCGAACAGCGATTTCCCGAATCGCCGGCATCGACCTTAGTGACGAAGGCATTCCAACTGCCGTTTTTTACTTTCGGAATGAGGCCGTTAATGCCGTTGTCAGTGACAGACTTCGGAGCGTCATAGGCGGGATCGGAAACGACCAGTTCCCCAGAAGCGACCGTAAACTCGCCGAGCGAGTGGCGTTTCGTAGCGAAGGAAGAGACCCCTCCGTTTTCGGCCGACGGCGCGGGTTGCGCCGGTGCCGACTGCTTGCAACCTGCAACCAGAAACAGAAGGGCGAACAACCCAAGAGGAGAGACACGAAGACTAAGTGTGGTCATTGCTGCAAGGTCATCCGGCGACCATCGCATAACGGCACCGTTCACCGGGCCGCGGCGAACGATCTGAATTTGAAGAACCCGCGCGGCCCGCGGCTCCGTGTGCAACGGATTGTTATACATTCATTAGGCACCGGCAGCCCTCGCTATGAACTCCTCACATCGAGTTTTGAGACCTGAATCCAATTTAATGTTGATGCGACAGCAAACAGGGCAAAAACGATCAAGCTGAGTGGAGAGAAGATGGCTGATCCTGCTGCGAATGCCGCTGCAATTGTCGAGAAAATCGCAATCAACAGCGTT
>JABABI010000242.1 GCA_014238335.1 Fuerstiella sp. | reverse complement strand
TTTCGGGCTGAAGGCGATACGTTTGTTCAGCCGTTCGAGTTAACAAACAATGCCAACGACGGTGAATTTCTGACGCAGTTTGTGCTTGACCTGCGACCTGTTGACCTGGTGTTTGAGGCCAATTCCTATCAGCCTTTGAACAACACTGGAGTGCTTACCGGAGCAAGCGCAGCAATTCTGAGCAGCAACAATCAGGTTTTGACGATCGATTTCACGGACTTCGACTCCAATCCGAATGAAACCTTTCTGTTTGTGATCGACGTGGACCTTGCTCCGGCGACCCCCGGCGATCCGCCCGTAGATCTTACTGCATTCGGCAACGACCTGATCGGTGCTCTGGTAGACTTTTCGTTTGGTCCCGGATTGACCAGCGGTCCCAAGCAGGTATCCGGAACGATGATTGGCGATGCCAACGTCTTCAATGCGTCACTATTTGCTCGAGGATCCGGGCCTACCGCCAATTTTCACGGGGTCAATCTGAACCTCACAAATTCGCCGCTAACCAACGCTGTTATTGCAAACAACACGATTACTGGTGTCGCCGGTCATGGCGTGCTGGTGGACGCCCAACAGCAGAGTGATGTTTCCGCTGTGATCAACGCTAACAACATTCAGTCCGCTGGTCAGGATGGTCTGCGTTTCGACCTGCTGGACAGTAATTTTTCTGGTGGGATCATTGACAACACGATCGGTGGCAACAGCGGCCATGGTGTTAATTTTCAGCCTTCCGTAAGCCGAACAGGCCTTGTCGAAGCGGCGGTGGACGCTAGCCCTGTGATCATCACCTCTACAAATCACCAACTGCTGACCGGTGATGAAATCATCGTTCAGGGTATGGTCAATGATGACCCGACGGTCAATCATCCTGGAAACGGCCGGCACACCGTCACGAGAATCGATAACAATAATTTCAGCCTTCAGGGGATCAGTGGTCTTCCGGCATCCGTCGTCTATGTGGGTGGCGGATCATGGTATATGCCCAACATTCAGGTTGGCGGTAACGCCCGCGGTCTGGTTGAGATTGATGTTCAGGCCACAGAACCGCAGGGCCGAATACAGAATATTCAAAACCCTGGTGGTGGCGGAGACGTGCAAATCACTTCGTTGAATCACGGTCTGGCAACCGGAGACCAAGTCCGAGTCAGTGGTGCAGCAGGAACGCTGATCAGCGGCATTCAGGCGTTCCAGATAACATTCATCGACAATGACACCTTCTCCCTGGACGGTATCCTGTCGGGCGGAGCGTACGACACTTCCGGCGGGCTGGCCACCTGGACGACCAACATCATCGATGGAACCAGCAGCACAGGTGAAATCGTGGTGACTTCCACCGCCCACGCGCTGGCAACAGGAGATCAGGTTCGAGTCGTCGACGTCAGTCTTACGGACGATACCATTCAGGCTGCTGCCAACGGCACATGGACTGTCACACGTTTGACGAATGATACTTTTGCGCTGCAGGGGTCAACGGCGAACGGTACTTATCGCCTGGGTACCGGATACTGGATCCCTCTTGCTGAACCAACGTTTACCGGTGATTCACTGCCACAGGTGGTGTCCGGAAACGCGATCAGTGGAAACGGGGCGGCTGGTTTCTACGTCAACCTGGCTACGGGCACTCGATTCGACGGTGACCTCGTATTCAACACGGTTTCCGGAAATGCGGCGAAGGGCGTGCACATTGAATCGCACAGTTTTGGTCTGGGTACGAATCTGCCGCTGGACCCGAACGACAACAACGCTCAGCCCAGCGCGAAGGACATTAGTTTCAACGTCAACATCGGCACAGCGACCACCGACGGAAACAGTATTGACAATAACGTTCAGGCCGGGATTGTCGTCGAAGCCCTGGACTTCGCCACTGGATCATTTGAGATTCAGGGCAACCGTCTGAACGCCAACGTCAACGACAACGACAACAGCACTCCGTATGACGGTGACGGTATTGTCGTTCGTCTGGCCAGTGACGCGCGAAATTCTGAGTCGATCGCTTTGCTGTCTGAGTCGATCATTGCGGACAATCAGATCGGCGTTGACGCACGCGGTAACCAGGGGAATGGGTTGTCATTTTCACTGACCGACCGCACCAAAATTCAGGACCTGGAGATCAACAGCAACTCCTTCCTGAACAGTGGCATGGATGGTTTTCACTTTGTTCGCACCGAAGACGGTGACCTGAACCAGGTAATTTTCGAGGACAACGATGCCACCAACAACGCGGGTGACGGCTTCGACCTGTACGCCGAGAACACTGTAAAAGACCGTCTGGATTTTATCATCCGCAACAGCCGCATAGACAACAATGGCGAATACGGTATACGGATTGATGTCCAGGCAGATGCGAGAGTTGACCTGGACATTTCGGGCAGCTCCGTCCGCAAGAACGGTGTCAACGGCAATGGGTTCAACCCTAACGACGGGGCGGGGGCCACGGGAGCAGCCGGGGGCGTCGGTATCCACGGTTTTCAGCAGGTGGACGTTAACTTCAACGCGACCGAGACCAATTTTTCTGAGAACTTTGGCGACGGCTTCAGTATCGATGCGGAAACTTTCTTCGACACACTCAACGTCAACGCCAGTTTCGTGGACAGTGACCTGAACGGTAACACTCTGACCGGTCTGAGAAGCGTCGGGGCCGCCTTCGGTACATTCACGTGGACTCGCAGCGACTTCGTCGGCAACGGCACTGATGGTGCTCGCATCATTTCAAATGTTGATGTGAACGACCTTTATGATCGTCGTGTTGGTGGTCAGGATATTGACGTGGTCGCCCTGGGCAACGACTTCCAATTAAACGGCGGCAGCGGTTTGGTGCTGGGGCAGGGCGTTTCAGCACGTCTTGGCAGCGGAGACGTAACCGAAAACTTCGCCAATGAATTTGGTGGCCGATTGGATGCTGATCGTTCTGATTATGGAGCCGTAAACTCGCCAGCTGGCAACAGTGAAGACGGCTTGAAAATCGTACAGGATGCTGGACCGTATCTGCGTGGAAGAGATCTTCGCCGAGTGATTCAGACTCAGGGCAATTTCTTCTCGTTTAATAACGGTGACGGGGTGGACATTGGACACTTCGTGGCAACGGAAGGCGGCAACGTTCTACACGGCGAAGAGGTCGTCAGCGATACGCATGTCATCATTGCTGATGCTGAACTCAGCAATAACACGGGCGACGGCGTCGAATATCTGGTAGATGATATCCTGCGCGTGCCTCCGGCTTTTGGCAGTGGGCAGGACCTGCTTCCGAGCCCGAACATTTCTTCGCTCTCCATCTCCCGGTCTGATATTAAGAACAACGGTCAACGTGGCGTTGACATTCTGAACCGCTACAACGAAGACTCGCGGGTCACTCTTGTGGAAAATGAAATCATCGGGAACGGGTTTTCGGGCGTGTATGTCGTCAACACGTCCACTCACTTTCAGGTTCAGAACGGTCCAAACGATCCACTGGATGTTGAGTATTGGAATCTTACACTTATTGCCCTTCGGACGCCTAACATCGAACTGCGCGTCCAGGACAACCTGATTGAATCAAACGGGACCGCCACCACACAGTCTACTGTTCCTGTTAACTTCTCCACTGACGGGGCGGGGAATGACAGTGCCACTGCCACTTCTGATTATCACGAAGATCAGGCTCTGATAACTGGCACGC
>JABABI010000241.1 GCA_014238335.1 Fuerstiella sp. | reverse complement strand
CCGCCTGACGTCGCCTGTAACTGACTCTGACGTTGTCCTTTTGCGATGAAGGAACGCACTCACCGTGACCCGACGCCAATTTCACGGTCAGTGGTCGTTATCTCTGGTCGAGGCTCGGCCGAAATCGCGAACGATTTCTGTTTCTAAAACCTGATTGTCAAAGAGATTCGCGTTCGGTTCAGTTTTTTGACCCTACGAGGACGTCGCTGCATCGTCCTCGTCGCTGCATCTTTACGGTGCTTAGCCCGACTGACGCAGCCGGCCGACGATTCGTTCGAAGTCGTCGTTGGCCCCGAAGTGAATCACTATCTGACCAGCGTCCTGCCTCTTCAGCCTGATGTCGACCTTTGCCGCCAGATGGTCTCGCAGATCATCCTGCAGCGACAGGACATGAGGTGTCATTTCCGGTTTTGCAGAAGCCGCAGGTTGACCGCTCGGTTCAGTGGGCTTCAGCATGGCCCGCACCGCTTCTTCTGTCTTACGCACAGACAGTCGCTGTTCTTCGACCTGTTTCGCCAGTTCCACCTGAGCGTCGGCAGGCAGCGGCAACAGGGCTCGTGCGTGACCGCCGGAAATGCGATCTTTGCGAATCGCGACCTGCACGACTTCCGGCAGTTCCAGTAGTCTCAGCATGTTGCTGATGGTGGATCGATTCATGCTTAATTGGCGAGCGAGGTCTTCAATCGTACCGCCGAAGTTTGCAAGGTAATCCTTGAATGCCTGAGCTTTTTCGACAACGTTCAGGTCCTGTCGCTTCAGGTTTTCTTCGATCGCTGCTTCGCAGACCTGCTGATCTTCCAATTCGACAACTTTGCACGGGACGGTTTCCATGCCCACCTGTTGACAGGCTCGCCAGCGTCGTTCGCCCGCGACGAGCTGATAACTGTCGTCTTTGGCACGCACCAGCAAAGGCTGCAACACTCCATGTTTACGAATGCTCTCTGCCAGTTCATCAATCGCTGACTGTTCGAATTCCCGACGTGGCTGATAGGGATTGCGTTCAATCAGCTCAACACTGACCTCATCCTGTTCCGGAGTGTGCAGTTTGATGATCGTGGGTGTCGCATTGGGAAGTTCGGTGGGACCGCTGCCCAGCAGCGCATTCAGCCCGCGACCCAGACGACGTTTCAGACGCGGTTGCTCGGAATCCGTTTGCTCAACTGTCTGCGGTTTTTCCATGAGTCGTTCTCTGCATTTCAATAACGTTTTGGCAGCACCATTGGGCGGCGTGTATCCACGCGAACAATATCGGCATTATCAAAACAGTCGATTCAGCCGTAACACGGACGTGATGGTCCGGTAGTCTGGAGAGTCTGGGAGGTCGCTCGGGGCAGGAGTACAGCGACCCCGGGGGTTCCGTGATTGCTTCTGACGGCGGCAAGCAGACCACAATCAGGGACATTTGGAAGCACGATTACCCGTTTGGTGCGCTTCTGCAGGCATCACTGCGAGCAGGCGAACTGCATCAGCGTCGCGGTTTGAGCCAACGGCCGATGGCAATCTATCCTGGTCATCGTCCGGCGGTCGTCAGTCCAGTCCCTGAAGAAAATTTTTCAGATCAGATTCTTCGTCGCCGGCCGTACAGTTGTCTTCAAGCACATCGATGTCGTGGACACCCAATTCAATGATCTCATCATCCGCGGAGTTCATAATCCCGTTAGCCGCAGCGACGGTTTCTGGTTCGTTCATATCTTTCAGATCGGGCAGTCCCGGCAATAATTCGTCTTCCGCTGCCAGGACGGGACCCTCAATTCCGTCTCCGGGCACGTAGTCTGTTGTTGGTTCGTCTTCGTCCGCCGTCGCTCCACCCTGTTCGATGGCGAAGTTCAGCGCACTGTGATCGTCGTCAGGGTGTTCACCTGGCGTGTCAGGCATCGCGGCCACGAAGTTGACATCGTTTGAGGAATCATCCACTGCCAAACCGGCTTCGGCTTCGGCTTCGGCTTCGGCTTCGGCTTCGATTTCGATTCGGTGGTCCGCAACGTGTACTTTCAAAGCTTCGTCCGCGGCAACTTCTGGATGCACACTTGCAACAAATCTGACCGGTCCTACGGCAAGGATCGCACCGTCATTAAGTGTATAGCGTTTTCCGGAACTGAGTCGCTTGCCAGCCAGATAGGTACCATTGCTGCTGTCCAGATCTGAGATATAGGCACCGTCGGTGCCTATTCGCAGGAAACAGTGTCGACGGCTGACCTGTGGAGCAGAAAGTCGCAGATTACACTCCGCACCGCGTCCAATCACGATGTCATGCCGTATCGTGACTTTTCTTATGTTGGATGGCTGGTCTTGCAACTCCAACATTACCTTCATTGACGCGGACTCCAGAGGTGGAACAGGACTTCCGAGGACGGCTCGTCATGACCGTTGCCTTCGGCGGATTTCGACTCGTAAATTTACTAACTCATCACCGACGAAGAAAAGCAGTTCGACTCCGCGTGGGTGGAACAGATGGCAATGTCACCGTCGCTGTGTTGTGGTAAGGCTCACAAGTTGCCAAAACCCATTGTATCCTGCAACCTGTATGTTGTAAAAAGCCTGTTATTGCAGGTAATCCGATCTTCCGAATGCCGGGCTTTCAGGACGATTTATCGTTGCATCTGATTCAGATGGAGTGCCGGACCCAACCTGCCGCCGAAGTTTCAGAGGAAGTTTGTTCAATTCCTGAAATGCGTAGTGCCGTCCGGCAGCCGTTGTTAGAATGACTGTGAAATGTCACGCAAGGTGCAGAAATGGCGCCGGCAGCCGGTCAAGCCTCACGTATTTCAGGGGTTAACGTCTCGGCAAACGTGCAATTCCTATACGTATTCGTCCGGTTTGCGGCATCATGAAATGTCCAATCAATGACAGTCGACTGGGAATCCTTCACCAACAATACGATCGAAGCGGCCGAAGTGCGGCTTCTGGGGCTGGTTGATGTTGCGTCTGTGCTGGCGCTGCAGAAACTGATTGTCCACGAGGTGAAGCGACAGAGTCAGTTGAGTGCGGCTGTGTTGATCTGCGAACACCCTCCGACGATTACCGTCGGTCATGACGGTTCGCTGCTGGATTTGCCTGTGGATCAGCGAGAGCTGGATGCTCGACTGATCGAGGTGCATCGGGTTCAGCGGAATGGTGGTACGATTCTGCATCAGCCCGGACAACTGGCGGTGTATGTTGTCGTCAATCTGAACGAATGTGGACTCGGCGAAAACGAATTTCGCCTGCGTCTTCAGGACGCGATTATTGAAACATGTCATGATTCCCGAGTTGTTGTGCAACGCGATGGTGATGACTCGGATGTTGTCTCGGGGCGTCACGGTCTCGTCTGCGAAACCGGCATCGGGGTTGACGAAGGAGTGACCTGCTTTGGAGCGTTCCTGAACGTCAGCGTAAGACTGGACGAGGCTCGACAGTTCGGGCGTGGACTTCACGGAGAACGCATTTCCTCACTGAATGCCGAGCGGGTACGACCATCGATCATGGCTCACGTTCGTGCTTCGCTGATCAAGCATACTTGCGAGAATGTCGGATACCCTGAGTACCACATTCATACGGGCCACCCATTCCTCAGAAGAGTTCAGCGGATGTCCGCTGCCGAAGGAAGAGGCTAGTGCTTTGTCAGAACTAAGTATTAGGGTTGGCCAGGAAAATGGGGGGCAGGCACCAAAAACCGGAACGGCCCGAAGG
>JABABI010000240.1 GCA_014238335.1 Fuerstiella sp. | reverse complement strand
ATCGACGGGCACGCGTATCACTTTTCTTCCGGACCTGGAGATTTTCCCGGATATTTCCTTCAATTACGACACGCTCTCTCGAAGGCTTCAGGAACTTGCATTTCTCAATGCTGGTGTGCACATCCGTCTTCACGACGAACGCACCACTCAGAATGACGAATTCCATTATGAAGACGGACTGATTCAGTTTGTCAAACATCTGAACCGGACTGAAGACTCTTTGTTTCCACATGTTATCCACTTCACCGGGACTCAGCCCAGCGATGACGGCGAAGTTGAAGTGGATATTGCCATGCAGTACACGGCGGGAACGACTGAAACGATCAGGACATATGCCAATAACATCAACAACCTCGAAGGCGGTGTTCATCTCAGTGGTTTTCGCAGCGCTTTAACACGTGCTGTAAACAGCTACGGCAAGGCAACGAACCTGTTCAAGGATTTCAGTCCAACCGGTGACGACCTGCGCGAGGGTCTGACTGCCGTAATTTCCGTCAGAGTTCCCGATCCTCAATTTGAAGGCCAGACAAAAACCAAGCTTGGCAACAGCGAAGTTGAAGGGATCGTACTGTCGGTCGTTCATCAGAACCTGTCACGGATTTTTGAAGAGAATCCGGGCACTGCGAAACTGATCTGCCAGAAGGGGATTCTGGCTGCTGAGGCGAGGGAAGCTGCGCGAAAAGCCAGAGAAAATGTGCGACGAAAAGGCGCATTAACAACCGGGGGGCTGCCGGAAAAATTACGGGACTGTCGGAGTCGCGAACTCGACATTACAGAACTCTATCTTGTCGAAGGAGATTCTGCGGGCGGTTCTGCAGATACAGGTCGCGATTCGAATACGCAGGCGATACTTCCACTCCGCGGTAAGATCCTGAACGTGGAAAAAGCACAACTCATCAAAGTGCTTGATAATGCTGAGATCGCCAATATTTTCAAAGCTGTCGGGATTCCTCCTGGAGCCGAAATCGAAGACGTGCAGAAACGGCGGTATGGCAGAATCATTATCATGACGGACGCTGATGTGGACGGCAGCCATATCAGAACCCTGCTACTGACATTTCTGTTCCGGCACATGCGGAAACTTGTTTCTCATGGTTGTGTCTATATCGCGCAGCCACCGCTGTACCGTGTTCAGCAGAAGAAAAAAGTTCGGTATGTGGACACGCATGACAACATGATGGTCGAACTGATGGAACTGGGTCTTGAAGGCAGTGTGGTCAGAGTGAAAAAGGATGGTGCGGTTTTTGAGCAGGATAATATGGGCCGACTGTCGGAACTGATGGTCCAGCTTGAAGAACCACTCGAGACACTCGAAAGGCGCGGGGTGGACTTGCGTCTCGTTGTTTCTAAATACACGACAGAAGATGGATTGCTGTGCCGTTATCGAGTGTTCCTTGGACGTGAACAGTACTGGTTCCCGACGACTGAGGACGTGGAGCAGTTCGTCGAGGCAGAGGAAAAGAATCGTGGTCGCGAACTGCAGGCGGCGGACGGGACTGAGACGGACGAAGAGTCAGAGGACAACTTTCGGGTTCAGGACCTGCATGAAGTTGTCAGAATCAATGGATTGTTGCGTGAATTGAGGACGTATGGAATTCAGTTGAAGGATGCGATACCAGCGCCTGCCCGTAATGGCGAAACGTACTACCCGTTTGAAGTTATGAATGACGACGGCAATATCGAACTCACGTGCATGAGGGAACTGCCGACAGTCCTTCGTAAAATGGGAGAACGCGGTCTGCGGATCACACGCTTTAAAGGTCTGGGAGAAATGGACCCGGAAGAACTGTGGGAAACAAGTATGGACCCCGCAAAACGACTGCTGCTGCAGGTCACGATGGAAGATGCTTCCGCAGCTGACGAGGTGTTTCGAGTATTAATGGGCGATCATGTCGAACCACGCCGGGAATTCATTGAGCGACACGCTCTCGACGTAACCGAACTGGATGTGTAGCTGCTGGCCATTTCCCTGCTGATTCTGTCGATGTCCGGTCGTTCACTGCTGTTGAAAGCGGCCGCTGGCGTCGTAACTTTCCGGGTCGCATGCCGCGACCTGAAGAATTGGTCGTTGGCTGATACATGACAGTCATTTCGTCATCATCATTCACCGGGAACCGGGGTGATGATCAGAAGCCACCCGCATGCGGATCTGGTCCACTCTGCTAATCAGCAGAGTACCTGTCGTAATCTTCCGCTTGCAGATTGTCATCGTCATCGTAATCGGGATTGGGCTTCATCATCTGAGCACTGACCTGCTTCCGCCACATGCGAAGCTTGTTCTTCAATTCCCGTGTCTTCGCTTTCTCGGTTGTGGACAAGTCGTTCTGTTCACCGATGTCGGTCTCCAGATCGAAGAGTTGCACGGTCCCGTTCTCAAAGTACTCCAGCAACTTGTATTTGCCCGATCGGATGGCCCCGCCTGGGCTGTGCATTCCGTGGTTGCTGTAGTGAGGGAAGTGCCAGTAGATCGCCCGATCCTTGATCGTGTTGCCTCGAACGAGCGGCGCGATGTTGACGCCTTCCTTATCGCCGCTGACCTCATCGCCTGCTCCGATCATATCCATGATCGTGGGAAAAAAGTCGACGCTGCTGACGGGCGTTCTGCAGACTGTTCCAACCCGGCCTTTACCCGGCCATTTAATGACCAATGGCACGCGTATTCCGCCCTCGTAAAGCCAGCCTTTTGCTCCCCGTAACGGCAGGCAGGATGTCGAGTAAGCCTTATCAACAGCCTCGTCAGGGACAATTCTTTTAGGGTTCCCCACATTCATCGCGGCCATTCCCCCGTTGTCGGAGAAGAAGATGACGATCGTGTCATTCTCAATTCCGAGTTCCGCGAGCTTCGAGACAATTCTGCCCAGACTCTGATCGACACTCTCCACCATGGCGGCGAATTCGACGTTGTTCTGTTTCTGTCTGACTTTGATCGTCCCTCTGGGCAGCACCTTGTGTTTTGAGAATTCTGGAGTCTGAATCAGCCTTGCCAGTTCCTCCTTTGACGGATTGTCCGAACTGTCTGGATTGCCCTCGAGGACGAAGTCCGGGGAATCTGATTTTCTGGATTGGGTCAGCTTTCGTGTGTACTTATCGACCAGGTCTTTCCGTCCCTGGATCGGGTCGTGTACGGCGAAGTGTGCCATGTAGAGAAAGAACGGCTTGTTCTTTTGATCGTCCAGCCATTTGACGGCTTCGTCGGTCAGCCTGTCCGTCAGATAGTCGCCATCTTTGCTCTCCAGGTTCTTCATCCCGAAGGGGCCATGAAACGTGCGCCAGTTCGACGGGACATTGGGGATGTGAATATCGAATCCATGCTTGAGTGGAGTGGACGGCTCTCGCCCCAGATGCCATTTGCCAAAGATCGCCGTTGAATAGCCCCTGGCCTTCAATGCTTCGGCGATTGTTGTCTCTTCGTAGGGTAGGTGCTGGTTGATTTCCGCATTCAGAAGTCTCTGGAAGGGGAAGTTTCGACGTCCACGCAGCCAGTCAGTCAGATTCAACGTTGCCGGATATTTTCCGGTCAGAATGCTGGCTCTGGTCGGAGAACAGACATGGCAGGCGGCATAAGCATCGGTAAACCGGACTCCTTCGACAGCGAGATGGTCGATATTGGGAGTCTCATAGAAGCGACTCCCATAGCATCCGACGTCTGACCAGCCGAGGTCATCGACGAGGAAGAAGACGAAGTTAGGGAGCTTTTTCTCGGCCAGGGAAGGCACAGCCAAAAGAGCAAGGAAAACGAATGAGTGGAGTAAGAAACGCATGGGTGTGAGGAAAAG
>JABABI010000023.1:19756-89628 GCA_014238335.1 Fuerstiella sp. | reverse complement strand
AGTCAGGGTTCTGACACCGTTTCGCCCACGACCATCAGCATGCCAGCTGTCGTCTCGGCATGGTAATGACCAGTTGCGACCCAAGTGGCGAGTACTCGCGTCCAAAAGTCCCAAAGGTTGTGGTAAACAGCACTGCTGAGATCGGGACACTGCAGCGGCCAATCAGAGTTAAGAAGCCGCATCGGTGTGTCGCCGACCGCTGTCGCGAACGCAGGGCAACCGACTGCAGAATTCTGCGGCTAATTGGGGGTCCTTCCGGGGTCCGAAAGGGACCGGGTTGTTAACTTTGAGACCCCTGTTAACCAGAGACTCAGAGAGTTTTGGTACGAGATTCCGGGGTGCGGAAGGGACCTTGAGGGTTCCTCTCGGACCCCGGTTGGTCTCTCTCGAAACGGAGAGTCACAGCAGGCGACTCGATCCGACGCAAAGTGTTGCGTGAAAGGCGGAAACGCAAAAACGCCGGGAGGCGAACCTCTCGGCGTTTTCTGTGAACTGGTCTGTACTGCAAATACGCAGAACAGAAACGAGCTCCCCCGGTAGGACTCGAACCTACGACAAGGCGGTTAACAGCCGCCTGCTCTACCAACTGAGCTACAGGGGAAAAGTGGTGGCTGGCGGAAAGTCTGCATGAGTGGCCAGCGAGTGCGGAAAGGTATCGTCGCCTGCCATTGAATTCAAGTGTATTTTCGGAATGCACCCACACGTCTCACGTCTGGTCAGCGAATGACCCCCAGATCTTCAGCTAGGGCGATTTGGCCCTAACAGACGTTGAATCGGCGAAAATCGTGGTCGCACATCCCGTATGGCGATTCGGTTTCTCTGACACATGGGAATGGAGCCGGTTCGATGTCCCCTCCCGCATGCCGTGTGGACCGGCGGTTTGTGCCGCTGTCGCCCTGATTCGGAATTCGTTCCTTTTGGAGTGTAAGTGATTAAGGGCATGCTGCGTCGCAGATTTGGGATCCTGCAGTGGGGCTGACGCCGGTCTGTCAGGTGTCTTGGAAACAGTCCGCATTCGCGCGCGATTAGGCCCAGTCGAAATCACTTTCTGACCGATGGTGAGCATTGAAGATTCGCCCCGAAAGATTGATCGCGGTGCAGACAGTTGTGGTAAGGAGTACCTATCTTCGATGATCGGAGTAATCGACAGAATCGTTAGTGGCCTGTTCCGCAGGTGGATGCGATATACGCCGATTCTGGTGTTCGTTTCGCTGTTCGTTGTTCAATGCATTCGCGCCGATGAACGGACGGACTCTCTTTCTGCGCCGTCGCCTGCCATCTCTGTCGCTCGTCTGCCGGTTGCTCCTTCCGCCCGGAGTATGAATCTGCCTCGGTACGCACTGGATATTGAACTGCATCCTCAGCAGCGTCGCGTGATTGTAGTTCAGGATGTCGTCTGGACAAATTCCGGCAGTGAAGCCACTGAAGAACTGGTCTTCCAGGTCGTTGCTAACAATAAGCTGTCGAAGGAAATGATCGCGGCCGGTGAACGAACGGTCGAATCACTGCGGCTTGATCCTCGACACAGCGTTGACAGGCAGGGACGTCGGTTTCATCTGACGTCGGCGACATCCGATGGACAGGACCTTCCGTGGCGGTTTGATCAGGAACACGATACGCACCTGCATCTTACGCTCAACCGGCCGGTCGTTCCCGGTAACTCCGTGCAGGTGTCGCTGCGTTACCGGATCGACATCCCGCAAATCATGGGACGACTGGGGCAGCACAAGGGCGTGACAAATCTGCTGAACTGGTACCCGGTTCTGGCGGTCTATCGACAAAACGAATGGCGACCGGTTCCCTACACGCCGTGGCATCAGCCGTGGCACAACGAGGCGGGTCAGTACGATGTCACATTGAAACTTCCCGCAGACCATAAGGTTGTAACCGGCGGACACGTATTAAGCAGCAGCGTTGGTTCCGACGGATATCAAACTCTGAATATCCGAGGCGACGGGCTGAGGGATTTTACGATTGTCGCCAGTCGCCGATTTCATGAAATGACTTCGGTTTCTGAAGGCGTGCCGATCCGCGTGCTGTACTTTCCGGAGCATAAAGATCACGCCACGGTCGCGTTGCAAACGGCTGAGGATTCTATTCGAATCTACGGCGAATGGTTTGGTGCCTATCCCTACAAGGAATTCGAGCTGACGGAATCCTATTTTGGTTGGAACGGGAATGAATCATCAGGCGTCGTGATGGTCGATGAACGTATTTTTGATACGCCCAACTATGCGGCTCGATATGTCGAGCACCTTGTCAGCCATGAAATCTGTCATCAGTGGTGGTATTCCGCTGTGGGGACCGACGGCTATCACGAGCCGTGGATGGACGAGGGACTCGTGACGTGGTTCACGCGCGTGAAAATGGAAGATAAGTACGGCCAGAACGCAGAGTTGTTTGAGCTTTCCGGGTACGGGCCGTTTCAGTTTCCGAACGTGCAGTACCGCAGCCTGGTTCACAGTGGTTACGGACTGTATCGAGGACGTGGGGGCCGCGGCGCATCGTTGGGGTCGCTGGACGACATCGGTCACCTGCACAATTTGTTTTTTCTGGTATATGACCGTGGCTCCCGAATCACCGGAATGATCCAGCATCGCATGGGGCGCGACCGATTCTTTGCCTTCATGAAACAGTTGTTTCAGGAATACCGTTTTCGAATTCTCACCGTTGCTGACTATCAGCATGAACTGGAAGAATTTACCGAAGAAAGCTGGGAACCATTTTTCAGTCAGTGGCTGAATGGATCGGGCAATGCTGACTGGAACGTGCAGGACGTATCCGTCACGGAAACGGAGACTGGTTATCGCACTCAGGCGAAGATTTCACAATCCGGGGAAATCAATGAGCCGGTTGAGGTGGCGGTGAGATTCGAAGACAGCAGCAGTCCGTTTCGACTGGCCACGCTGTCAGAGGCGGCAGGTGCCGAACAGGACGGCATGCACGTGGAGAGGTTGTCTGCGGATGACTGGCTGGTGACGATTGTCTCGGACGAAAAACCGGCACAGGTGCAGGTGGATCCCGACGGCGTGGTGATGGATTCGGATCCGTACAACAACTTATGGAAGCCGGAATGGAGTGTTCGCGTCAGCCCGTTCTACACGCCCGTCGATGAAGCATCGTTAATGCAGCCGTGGCAGAAGCATGGAATGGTTGCCGGGTTCGGCATTGACGGTGACGGACGAACCGGACTGAGAGGTGCGTTTATTTCTTCCGACCGTTACCGCATTTCACCATTTATCGCTTACACCGCCGCGACGGCGTCGCGCAACACAGACTATCTGTCCGCAGGCATCGATGCGATTGTCTACAACATGCCGTCCGCCAACTGGCAGCTGCTGGGTCGATATGAGTACGCATTACTGTCAACGGTAGCGAACGATCCCGGTCACCAGGCAAGAATCGCAGTGCGACGTGTGCTGAACTATTCCACCAGCATGATCTATCCGAATCTGAGCTACATAGACCTGTATACTCGATTTGGGGACAACTTTTTTCCGGACGAGGACAACACGATTTCGGCAAACCCGAATATTGAGCAGTATGACAATGTCCGGGCGTTCGGTGTCGACTTTCACGCCGACTCGCAGATGCCATACTGGGATCCCGATCGCGGTTTCCGAGTTGATGCCAATTTCGAGCAGGGTGTCCGAGCGTTCAGTGGAGGTGCGGACTACGGTCGGGTCTCAGGACAGATGGGTGTCGTTCAGCGGTTGTGCTGTGCCGACGGCTGGCTGGCGGAAACCAAACTTGCCGCACGACTTGCCGGCGGGTATGGCTGGTCCGATAACGGCGAACATTTCAGATTCGGCGGACCGGGCCGTTTCCGAGGTCGCAGCGCCACACAGACAGAAGGAAATGCATTTTGGCTGAGTTCGCTGGAATGGCGTTTCCCGGTGGCTGGCGACATCGATTACGAAGTGCTGGATAACACCGCCGCCCTGAATTCGGTGGATGGTGCTGTGTTCTACGACGTGGGGCGCTCGTACCTGATGGATCGGCCCCAGGGGCAAGTGGATCACGCGATCGGGGCAGGGCTTTACTTCCAGATTCCGCTGCTGAGCTTTGTCGAAAACCTGACTGTGCGCACCGAATACGGTTACTCGGTCACGAACGAAACCGGCGCTTTCTGGTTTGGGCTCTATCGAGCCTTCTGACCGTTGCCGTACCTGGGGCCGTTCGCCAAAAGAAGCAGGCTCAGCCGGGCACGATCTGTGAGCCTTACCACATCGTGTCTGATGGTCCCATCATTTATTTAACAGCAGTTCCGCCACGCCAATGTGGGAATAGACTCCGGCGCCATCGCGCCGTTTCTGACCTGAGCCATCGATGTATTCCGTCTGCCAGTCGCGGGCCGAGTAATACAGCAGCAGCCGGTTCTTAAGACGAACGATACAGGGCGTTGACGTGTAGCGACTGTCGAACCGCTGTTTGCCTTTTGCAGCCGGAAATGCGGGACGTTTATGGTCGACGTCCCAGTTGGTGCCATCTTTCGACGTGGCACAAAACAACTCAAATCGGCCGCCATCGACATGACAGCCGTGCCACATGTGCCACGTGTCGCCTTGGCGAATAACAAACGGATACACGACACTGCGCGCCGGCGCGACTGGCCTCAGGGTGGGTTGTTCGCTGCGGATCCACGACAATCCATCAACAGAATGGAATTCGTAGATGTTCCCGTACAGTCCGCCGGACGCGACGTCGAAATCCGGTTTTGATCCCATCCACATACGATACCGATGCGGAGCTTCTCGAACGATCGATGGCGAACGACCGGATTTATACAGAGGCTGGTCCTGGACGCTCCAGCTGACGCCATCGGGACTGGTCGCATAGCCCAGTTGCTGATCGTTAACGACAATTTTCTTTCCGGATGCATCTTTGGTGACGCCGGCACCCGACACAAACCACATTCGAAACTGCTGAGCTGACGGATCAAACATCACGAATGGTGTCTGAATGATTTGTCCCCACGGAATGTCGTCGCTGGTCAGAACCGGATTGTCCGGATGGGCCTGCCACGAAAATCCATCGTCCGACTCGGCATATCCCATGACGATGTTATTTGACCGCGAGGCTTCGGACGTGCCGAGATACCACATGTGAAACCGCCCATCATGATGGATCACATGCGGCGAGTAACACACGATCCGGCACCAGTCCTGTGTGGTTGTCCGAGCGGACAGAATGGGTTCCGGCCGGCGCCGCCAGGGTTGAGGTCGCTGATCAAGCGGTGATACATCGTCTGCCGACGTTACATCGGGTGTGGGCTTCGCCTGCGTGACCGACGGGTTCAGCGGTGTCTGCTGTTGTGAGAAGCATGCTGCGGCGTTGAGCGTCAGCAGGCCCGTGAATGTTGCCGTGGTCAGCCGCCTTGTCATTGTGTGCTCCAAGGAATCTGTCGGGTCCGGACGACTTCGCCGTCAGCGCTAATGTGGTTTGATCTCCACGGGAAATATGTCGCGAGTTCGTTTGCTCGACGGCAATTGGCTGAAATCGTGCGTGTGAATTCCGGCGGCATCGACGTTGTGAATGCTGCCAGCGATTGGTTCGAAGGCGGCCCGAAAATGCGCCGCGGATTTCAGTGAAATGTACTTCATTCCGGCACATTCGACGCCAAGAGAACGGGCGAAAGCCATATCGAACGGCTGCTCACGAGCGGTGACGACCACAACGTTGACGGCGTCGATTCTTAACCATGCTGAAGCGCCCATCGAACCGGTCAGCCCCGCGAACATTGGTCCGTCATAAGCAAACGCGCCGTCTGAGACGGCCAGCACTTCCGCTTCTGCCTGTATAGGCGGGCCCTGAACCGGCGAAGATTTGCCACCCAGAGAAATGCGAATGCGGCTGCCGATGCCTGACTGCTGAGCCTGCACGGCGACGTCATTGTCGACCAGATACAGGATGAGTGCAGCCTGCAGTTTCAGGTCCAGGAAGGTCTGCAGAACTTCCGTGGAGTCGCCGGGCGAGCCTCCGCCGGTGTTGTCCGCGTGGTCGGCCAGGATGATCGGATACCGGCCAGCTTCTTCACCTCGCTGCAGTGCCGACTGAACCGTGAGCGGCGGCGCATACCACTGTTCACGCCGTTCCCAGATCCAGTGGCCCAGTTCATCCGCGGTGTGCTGAGCCAGCTGTTCGTCGTCGTCAGCGACCACCATCACCGAGCTGCCGACTTCCGGCACGTTGGCCCACGGGAAGCCCGTTGCGACGGTCACGCAGATGATACCGGGACGGTTTTCGAATTCATGTACCTGGCGGAGTACTTCATCCATTGGCGGGTGGGCTGTAACCTGGCAGGGCGTGCTCCAGAACAGCGGCAACTGATGAATTGCCATACGCGGCCGAATTTCTCCGCGCACCGTACGAGCAATGATCTCTGCGGCTTCGACACCTCGTTCCGCCATGTCGACATGCGGGAACGTATCAAAGCCAACCAGTACATCTGCCACGGCCACGCGTACCCGTGTATGGTTGCCGTGCAGGTCCTGCGTCACCACAATCGGACGATCCGGACCCATGTATTCCCGAAATGCCGCTATCACGTCGCCGTCGCCATCATCAATACCATCGACCACCATCGCCCCGTGCAGGTCCAGCAACGCTCCGTCAACAGGCCCCCCTTCTCGTTCGGCCTGCGCCAGGCGATCCAGCATTTCCTGTTTGAGCGCATCGTAATCTTTTCGCACAATCAACCCATTCGGAAACGCCGATGCGCGCAACAATGGTACGATTTCAAAACCGTTGTTCGCTGCCCCTTCAATAAAGCCACCCGTACAGACGTTTGTTCCACGGAATCGTTCCAGCATGTCTGCCCCGCGAATGACCCCGCGATCGTACTCGAACTGACTCATCGTCGTTGGCGTGTCCACGCACGTGCTCGTCTCGTGAATAATCCCACCGGTTGCAATTCGCATGATGATTCCCGCAATATTTGTTGAAGAGGTTCGTCAGGTGACAGACGAATTTTCAGCCCCACATGCTCTTCAGAAACCGGTCGCTGCCGAATGACTCGGCCGCAACACGAAAATTTTTGACATCATGGCGCAATCGTGGTGGCCGGCGTGCCACGCACGCGGACTCTCATCCCGTGAACGGCGATGTCCAGAGAATTCGGGGCGGAAGAATCCAGCCATGTGTAACGCAGGCCCTGTTTCGACGGTACTGACTGTTCGAAAAGTTCATCGCCCGACAGTCTTGCGAAACCTCGAAAGACATTGTGCGTGGCGGCCTGCGCAGCGGGATTCAGGTTGACCGGTGAATCGTTAACGAGCACCAGAATTGGCAGTCCCGGCTGATCCGTCGATGCCAGAAGCACACCATTATTGCGAATCCACCAGCGTAACGAGCCGTCCCGGCGGTTGATGGCTCGCAGACTGGACGCGAATCTCGTGAAATGGTGGACGGACAGCTGTCGAAACGGTGCAGCCGCGGGATCGACACGGTTGGAGACGTAGAAATTCAGACTGTCAGCGGCAACCTGTACGCGGCGAGGGTTCCACAGTGGAATCTCCGGAGCGAGGTCTATCTCATCTTTACCATTCTTACTGGTGTCTGCCTGTGATGTGTCACCTGCGGCATGGAAGGAACACTTCTGTTGTTTCCGCGTTTTTAGATTGATTACAAACATCTCAGACGTGTCGTTAAACCCACACAGTGTCCGATCATCAAGAAACTGGAACCAGTGAAAGTCGGTCAGCGAGACTTCGGTTTTGACGTGGCCCGTGACGGGATCTACCCACTGCAGAGACGCACTGGTCTGAGTAACAGCCCGATTCCAGCAAACCAGAAGATCTCTGACGTTACAGATTGTTCGTGCTGCCAGATCGGCGGCATTCTTAACCTCGATGCCTTCGCCACTGCGTCTGTCGAAGCAAAATGCATCCCGGTGAACTGTAGATCCGGCGACCACAACCGTATCAGTGGCTCTGACACGTGTGTAATGCGCTGGCAGTTTCACAGACCACAGCACGGACCCTGTGAATGTGTCCAGCATTTCGAGCTGTCGACCATGCAGTACACACAGCCAGCGAGCACCACTGCCAACGACTTGAACCGGACTGTAGGCTGTTTGAGACGGCAGCAGATTTCGATCGGCATCGTAGTGTCTGAAGTTTCCGTTGAACGGCATTCTGATGCCGGATGTCGCTGCCAGCGCGCGCCGCCACAGTACCTTCTGGTCCAGCACAGAGACCGCAATGATCTCACGGTAGGTTTGCAGCAACAGGATACTGCCCATTCTGTGCAACAGATCGCTGCGGTTGGAATAGGCTCCGTAAACCCGAATCCTGCCGGGAATGGACCATTGTTTGTTGTCCGTTGAAAGAACGTCACGAGCCTGCAGGCGACCGCCATCTCCGGACGATACTGCCCACTCGAAGCGTCGCAGGAATGGGTCATCCAGTTCTACTGTCGACAGTACCGTCTTGTTGCGGATGAATGTCTGCGTCTGTGTCACGGGAACCGCTTCGTATGGCTGAACCTTCCATTCCGCACACCGAGAGTTCATCAGGGTGTGAAAATGTTCGTTCAGACGGTTGGCATCTGGAAAATGCGTGCTGGTTTCGGCATCCATAAATCCGTCCGGAAGTTCAAGCATCAGCGTGGTCAGCAACAGTTCCTGCGCTGCATGAAGAGCGTCGGCTTTGAGCGATGACCGGGCATTCCGCAGTTCGTTCAGTAATTCTCGTTCAGCGACAAATCGATCGCTGCTTTTCGCTGAAGGTGTCTGCTTCGTGAGATTGATGCTGTGGTAAAGCAGCTGGATTGCCGTTTCGTCAGAATCAGTATCTCTGATTCGCTGATGCAGAATGCTGCGAATCGATGGATGGTGAATCGACAACAGCACAGCAACGGAAACGGCGTCACCTTCTGTCAGCGATGCCAGTGCGTCCGGAGAGATTTTCAGCAATCGCGAAAGCTCGGATGTTGCCCATGTCTGAAGGCTGCGGACGGCTTTCGGGTGGCTCCCCGTAATCGCTGTTTTTGACTCTGACTTGGTTCCTGCCTGCCCCCATATCGGTGGCGTTGGAATGGCCAGCGTGGAGGGACTGAGTCTTAGAATCTCCGTCAACTGATCAGCGGCCACACGATACTGCCTGTCTTTCAGCAGCAAAGCGATCTGCAGAACCCGGACATGAATTGCCTGTTCATCTGTGTGAGCTAACGCCTGCAGCTCCGGCAGATATTCGTCAGAATTCACACGGCCTAGTTGCAGAGCACACTGAAATCGGAGGTCCTGAGCGGCACGAAAATCGGGGTCTTTCTCAACGATGTCCTTCGTCATCTGCATCGCTTCCATCCATCGCTCAGATGCCATCAGCCCCAACGCACGTTCCAGCGTGTTTTCCACGTCTGCAGAAGAAGGTTGTTTCGAGAGCTTCATGACGCGATCAGGCGCCACGTATAACAGATCGTCGCTGCCCGTCTCGCCCGTCGCCTGCAGATGGCCCCATCCGCGAGTTGGCAGAATCGAAGACGTACGGTTCACGATGTCACCAGAATCCATCTGCAGTGTTGCAATCGATCCGTCACTGACGGGAATCTGCAGTAACGAAGCCTGCAGGACGCCATGGCCTGTTGGTCGGCCACCAATCGAAGTCAAAGGCTGGCTCCACACCTCGCTGCCGTCCGCACATGTCACGCAGCGCAGCCGTTCCGTTTCCGCAAGGACAATATGTTTGCCATCCATGTGAACACGCACGGTACCCGGTGCTGCTGAAAGTCTCCCATTCACCGTTCCGTTGGTGGCGTCCACAAACACAATATCGTGCGACTGTTCCGGGAACACCACCAGGCGATGCTGCGCTGTTGATTTTCGGGCGACACTTCTGTCCGGTTCGAATTCGGTGCGTGGACCTCCGGCACTCGCAGACGGAGTCGCGTAAAACAGATCTGAATCTGCCCAGCGATCACGCAGAGAGACGGAACGCGTGAAAACGGTTGGCCGGCCTCGACGGCCCAGGAACGAAGATGCCTGATTCTGCGGCTCGTCACGTTCGACGGATGTTGACCAAAGGACGGACCGTGCCAGTTCGTCAACGCAGCAAATGCTTCCGGTCGTCGTTGGTATCCAGACCAGTCCACCGTGACGTTGTGGTGTTCCCGACCACTGCCGACGCACGGCATCCTTGTCAATTGTCTGATCCGGAATCGCCAGAACCGTACTCCAGAGCAGCTCACCCGTGTTTGACGCAAAGCAGCCCAAATGCACTTCACCGTTCCATTCGAAAGTGTTCAGCAGCTGCCGCCCGGCTACCAGCGGCGGGCCGGCAAACCAGCTGCCCGCAGGCCCCGGTCCAAGGTGTTCGACCAGCGATGATGATTCGGCCGTCCAGACACGACGGCCGGAAGCCTTTTCAAGTGCCACCAGTTTCGTACTGGAGAAAGAACCAGTGGCCAGACGCCTGATGAACAAGTTGTTCGTCGCAGCAGCAGGCCGACTGCGCGGTTCCTCAGCGATGACATAGATGCGTTCATCGTCCGCGGACAGCCGCCCAACAACACTGTCGCGACAGAATGTGGTGGCCAGCAGCGAGCCGTCAAGTTTCGTGAACGCCTCTGCATCCAAGGGCAGTCCTGGAAACGCGATTGAGTTGCTTGAGCTCGCTGTAATCTTAGTGTCCACATTCGGCAGTTGCAGAGAATGCCAGCGAGCGTTGCCGGTTGCCGGATCAATGGCTGCGACGCCACGCAAAGTCCTGCGGAAGACGGCATTCCCGTCAACCACAGCGTTCCACGTCGTCTGAGGTGAAACTCCGGATTGCCAGCATGCGTCGTGAAACTCCGAAATTCGTTTCTTAAGAGCTACCGAGACAAAGGGTCGATATTGCCATACGAAATTCTGAGCAGCAGCACTGATTGTTCGTCCCGGCGTCCTGTCAGCCGGCTGATCTTTGTTGTAAGGGGTCAGTTGAGGGTCAGTCCATACTGTCCTGTCCTGTTGTTCGATCGTCCGCAGCATCTGTTCTGCAACCTGGCGAACCGGATGATCGACCTGTGGTTGTGTCAGCGGCACCAGCCATCCGCGCGCGGCAAGTTGATTACCGTGATGAAGATGCAGTTTTGCGATCACCAGATGTGCCTCGAACGAGGCATTCGTTCCCGGAAATTGATGAATCAGTCGTGGCAGATCTCTTATCGATCCATCACTGATCGCAGTTTGCAGCAATTTGTCAGCAAGCGTCGAACTTGTTTCGATGATGCCCAGGTCTTGCGCTTTCGGGAAGGCATGAAACAAGTCGAATAACGCGCGATACAGTGGAACGAAAATCGTGCCACCTTTCGTAACCGGAACCAATGAGAAAGGGTCAGCAGTCTGCAGCCGAGCGAAGTCCTCACGAAGGCCGTCGGGTTGGCCCGACGACAGTCGGTCTCGCAGCGAACGGAGTGTCAGTATTGTTTTTCGATCAGCAACGAGCGTCTGCGCGGCCTGCAGCACACTGTCTCCAGAATTTGAAACGGTGGTGTCGTCTGCTTCTTCCGACGATTCGTCAGGAACAGCGGCGTTCGTGATTGTCGCGGCAGTTGTGACCAGAAACGCTGTCAGCACCGCTCGTACGATCCAGGGCCCCGGCCGGGATCCTTGCTTGAGAAACGATTGCGGGACCTGACGCAGCATGACAAGTCTTTTTGACAAAGGTGTGCGTGCCGAAATTGTCCCTGGATTACTCAGAAGCAGCCGAAGGCTTCTTCAAATATCCAACTGCAGAGAAACCCCGAGTATTCCGGTGCAGCCACGTTCTCGCTTGCGAAAATAGACGAGGGCGAAAGATGATAATCGCGCCGCCGATCAAAACGATTTCTCCAACGATTCTACGACGCCCCTGCAGCGCAGTCTATGCACACAGCGGGCGCCCATGAACGATATTGAGTCAGCCAAAGCGTTGTGTGCCTTCGGAATTCGGGAAATTCGCAGCCATGTGGTGTTCAATGTGGGATTTTTCTGTGTTTCCGCCGTTTCAGGTACCCGTGGGTGTGGCCACGTACGATTCTGGATGTTGTCAAAGGCAGCTTCGTCATTTTGAGGCCCACTGTATTTTGACCGGATGCAGCCAGCTTCCTGACTCGATCTTAAGGAATCCTCCCATTGGTGTTGAAGAGCCGGTTTTCCCTCGGTATCCTTCCGCGTTTCGGCTTTTGCCGGGGCGGCACAAACTGCGCATATCGGGCTGATGAATGCCCGATTTTCAGCCGAAAACATAGGTTTATTGTCCCTTGACGTTGCCATATTCGGCACATGTCACGTTCCGGGCACCTCGTTCGATATCTATTTAGGTCAGGAAACAAAGACATGGCGGAGGATTTTCGTCTGTCAGCAGAAAAACGCGAACTTCTGGGTTCTGCAAACACGCGACGACTGCGAAAGCAGGGGCGCGTACCGGCAAATCTGTATGGATTCCAAAAGGGCTCAGTGAACGTCAGCATTTTGGCTGAAGACATTGAAAAAATGGTCGCTGCAGGCTCACGCGTTGTTGACGTGGCGGTCGATGGTACGGTCGAAAAAGCTGTCGTGCGAGAGTTACAGTGGGATATTTACAGCACTCATGTGAAACATGTGGATCTGCTGCGAGTCAATCCCGAGGCAGTAACGACGGTTGATGTTCCGCTTGTTTTACGAGGGGAGCCAATCGGTCTGAAAGACGGTGGGCAGCTGCGTCACCTTGAAAAAAAGGTGACGGTGACCTGTCCCGAGATTAGAGTGCCGAAGAATATCGCCGTCCGTGTCGCGCCGCTTAAAGTGGGCGATGTTGTGAGAGTGGGCGATTTGTCGGTGCCGGATACCGTAAAAATCGACACGGCGTCGGATACAGTGGTGGTTGAGGTGTTCGATCCGAAGAAACCAGCCTTGGCCAGTGAATAGCGTTATTGCTGAAGTTTCATTCCAATGTTCGCATTGATAAAGCGATGATGGAATGGGCCATTCAGTGTTGAACGGTCATTGGAAATATGTCGCGGACGCACCGCGTCTGTTAGCTTTTGATTGACGGTCGTTTTGAGTGTCGAGTGATTGCTCGTA
Source organism: Fuerstiella sp. (assembly GCA_014238335.1). Lineage (GTDB taxonomy): Bacteria > Planctomycetota > Planctomycetia > Planctomycetales > Planctomycetaceae > Fuerstiella. The sequence continues at coordinate 76,607 of JABABI010000023.1, read as the reverse complement.
TTAATCCGTCGAAGACGGCCGAATTGTGAAACTCGTAATTGGTCTTGGAAACCCTGGTTCAAAATACGTTGGAACCCGGCATAATGTCGGATTCGACGTCGTGAGCGAACTGGCCAGACGCTTTGGCGTCGTTCAGCCGCAGGCAAAGTTTCAGGGCGAATATCAGGACGTCCTAATTCAAAGTGAGAAGATTCTGCTGATTGCTCCACAGACGTTTATGAACAGAAGTGGCGAATCGGTTTGGCAGTTTGTTCGGTTTTATCAGTCCGAACCTGCCGATATCGTGGTTATTTGTGATGACATGAATCTGCCGACGGGCCGCCTTCGCTGGCGACCTTCCGGTTCGGCAGGAGGCCAAAAGGGGCTGAATGATATCATTCAACGCCTGGGCCATGATCAGTTTCCTCGACTGCGGATTGGTGTCGGGAGACCACCCGGGCGAATGGATGTCACGGCGTGGGTGCTGGGTCGTTTTCGTGAGGACGAGAAAGAGGACATTGAACATGCCGTTGTCCGTGCGGCAGATTCGGTGGAGAATTGGGTCGCCGAAGGAATCGAGCCGACCATGGTTGAGTTCAATCGACAAGTAACAGAAGACTGAGTCTTCCCGAGCCGGACGGAATGTTCGGGTTTGAATTGAATAAATTGAGTTAATTCCAGACGGCGAACAGTATTCGTCCGTGCTTTAAAGCCAAGTCAAAAACACACCTGGGAGTACTGTGCCTGTGTCAGTCGCAGAAGCCAAAACCGTAAAAGAGAACCTGTACGAAGGCATGTTTCTGGTCAACAGTGCCAAGTATGCCAACGATCCTGACGGGACGTCCGGAGCCATCCTGGCCATTCTTGAACGTGCGGGAGCAACCGTTGTTGCTCAACGTCCGTGGCAGGATGGGAAGCTGGCATACGAAGTCAGCGGGCATCGCAAGGGTCTGCACTATCTTGTTTGTTTCCGCATGCCGGGAGCGGGCATGGAAGTGGTGAAACGCCAGTGTCACTTGAGCGATGTTGTTATTCGGCATTTGGTCATTAAGCACACACCTCAGCTTTTTAACGCCATGGTTGATGCACTGACAGGAGATTCTTCAGCATCTGACGAATCTAGTGGGTCGCGTGAAGCACCTGCGGAAGCGAAGGCAGCAGTCACCGAAGCTGTTACAGAATAAAGTTTTTCAGATCGAAACATTTTTGTTATTGAGTCAGGTTTACTGACCAGTCGCTCAGTGTCTCAGTTTCGAGCGTAAGCTCGTCAGGTCTGAGGCACGTTGCATCCTAAAGTTCCCGTTCGATTCTCACCTGTTACGGAGTCGCTCATGGCCTCGTTCAACAAAGTCATTCTGGTTGGAAACCTGACGCGCGACCCTGAGGTCCGGTATACCACTGGTGGTACTGCAGTGACCGATGTGAGTTTGGCGGTCAATCGTCAGTGGACAGATCGTTCGTCGAATGAACGCAAAGAAGAGACGACTTTTGTGGAGGTGACTCTCTGGGGGAGGACTGCTGAGATCGCCGGTGAATATCTGTCCAAAGGCAGACCGTGTCTGATCGAAGGCCGACTGCAACTGGATCAGTGGGAAGACCGGGAAACAGGGAAGAAACGCTCAAAGCTTAAAGTTGTCGGCGATACTCTTCAGCTGTTGGGTGGTCGCGGTGAAGGCGGTGGTCAAAGTGCCGGCAGCAGGCCAGCGGCCCAGGACTCGTCTCAAGCTGAGCCAGCGGCGGAGTCCGTTCCTGCTCGTGCTCCGGACCAAACGTTTTACGACGACGTACCCAAAGCTCCGTCCGACGACGAAGTGCCCTTCTAAGAACAAAACATAAACTTCGGACGCGATAATGTGTCCCGATGCTGGATAAATCAAGGATTCTGATCATGGTTCACACAACTCGTCCGCGCGGCGTCGCCGGTTCCACAAACAGTTCTGCAGAAGTACTTTTGGTCCATGACGTGGAAAACCTCGGCAAACGAGGCGAAATTGTCAAAGTGAAGCCTGGGTACGCTCGCAACTATCTGCTGCCTCACGGCGTGGCCACAGTGGCCAGTGAGGGAAACAAGAAGATGGTCGAGCTTCACAAAGAGAAGCTGAAGGCCATCGAATCCAGCCGGATTCGCGATCTCGTAAAGATTGCGGACGCGGTCAGTAAGTACAGCGCCACCATCGAAGCGAACGCCACTCCGGACAACGCCCTGTACGGTTCTGTCGTGGCCAAAGATATCAGCGATGCTCTTAAGGCCGCCGGTCACAAGATTGAAGCGGACCACGTTCGTCTTGAAGGTGCGATCAAGGAACTGGGTATGTACACGGTCAAACTGAAGCTTCATGAGAAGGTACAGACCGAGGTCAAGGTCTGGGTTGTCCCTGCCGCCGGCGGTGCGTGAGCTTTTTCGCGGTGTGCACCGTTGCACGGCAGTCGAACATTTCTGATCCCCAGGCAGGGACAACCTGCCTGGGGATTTTTTGACGTCATCCTGAAGCGTAATGATCTGCTCCATGAACTTTGCGGCAATCGACGAAAGCGTACCAGTTGCTTCTCGGCGGCAGTTCGATTTTGGTCGCGGCCACACGTCAGCGTGAAACACTGTAGATCCGGGCGAAAACATGGCACAGGAAACACTCCGAGTCCCGCCTCAGAATCTTGATGCAGAGCGCGGCGTACTGGGCAGCATACTGCTGCTGAACGAAGCCATTGACGACGTAGGCGAAATTCTGAAACCAGATCACTTTTACAGTGACGGTCATCAGAAGATTTATGCGGCCATTCGTGATCTCTACGAAAACAACGTTCGTGGAATTGATGGCATCACTCTGGCCGAAGAACTCGTGCGTCGTGATGAACTGGAAGACGTTGGTGGCGCTGCCTATCTGGGAGAAATTCTGGAGGCCGTTCCTCATGCCGCGCACGTCCGCTACTACTCAAACATCGTGCGCCAGAAATGGATGCAGCGCACCCTGATATACACGTGTACGGAAATTCTGGCACAAAGCTACGATCTGGCGACAGATATCGAAGACCTGCTGCAGAGCGCCGAGCGGCAGATCTTCAGTATCGTGGAAGAACAGGAAGGGTCTGCCAATATCGCGATCGGTGACATTCTGATGGATGCGTTCCACAGGATCGATGAACGCATGAATAGCGAGGGTGACGTTTCCGGTGTCACGACCGGGTTCACCGATCTGGATGCCCAGACCACGGGGCTGCAGCCAACGGAGTTGATTGTTCTGGCGGCCCGCCCGAGTATGGGCAAGACGGCCTTCGTCTGTAATGTCGCCGAAGCCATCGCCCGAAAGGACAACGTCGGTGTCCTGCTGTTCAGTCTGGAACAGTCCAATCTGGAGCTGGCGGAACGTTTTCTGTGTATCGTTGCCAAGGTCAACGGTCATGACCTGCGTTCCGGAAATCTGACAGCCGAACAACGCGACAAGTTGATGGTTGCGTCTGATGAACTGGCACGATTGCCAATGTTCATTGACGATAAACCAGGCCGCACAATCGGTCAAATTGCGGCTCTGGCTCGTCGATTGCATCGCAAAAATCCCCTGGGTGTGATCATCATCGACTATCTGCAGCTGGTTGAACCGGAAGATAAGAATGCTCCCCGTGAACAGCAGATCGCCGGCATTTCACGTCGGCTGAAGTTTCTGGCGAAGGAACTGCGAGTTCCCGTCATTGCTCTGGCTCAGTTGAATCGCGGTGTCGAACTGCGCGAAGACAAGCGTCCGCGACTGGCAGACCTGCGAGAAAGTGGAGCGATCGAACAGGACGCAGACATGGTCATGTTCCTGCATCGTCCCGACCAGTATGACCCGGAAGACCGACCCGGCGAAGCAGAGATCATCGTCGCCAAACACCGCAGCGGTCCCACCGGACTTGTCCGGCTTACGTGGCGCAAGGAATTCATGCGATTCGAAGACTATACGCCGATGGCTGACACCAGCTTCGATCACCTGTAACGAGTTTATGCCGTCTTTGGCTAATCGGATTCGTCCCGGTATGCTTACAATGAGCACGTGTCGAGTTTCCGGTGCTGAAGGCCACCAGCATGTTTCGTCAGGTGTTCGTCATACCATTCGGAATTTGCTTACTAAGCAGCCTTGTCCATGCGGATGAGGGGCCCGGTGTCACCGGACAGTTGGAATTGCCCGTTAGCAATCTGGTGCAGTCGTCCTGTGTTGATTGTCACAACAGCACTGATCGCAGCGGCGGGCTGGATCTCAAATCGGTCATCGCGCACGGTGTGGTGCAGAACCGTGAGGTCTGGGAGAATGTCGTCAGAAAACGGAAGTCTCGCCAGATGCCGCCCGGTGATGCTCCCTGTCCCAATGAGGCTGCATACGGCCTGGTGCTGAAGTCGCTGGAAGCGTCATTGGATAGGATCGCTGCTGAACAGCTGTGGTCAGGACGGACCGGCACGTTTCGGCGGCTGACGCCAACCGAGTACCAAAACGCTGTTCGGGACCTGTTGTCGCTGGAGATCGATGCAACGACGCTGCTGCCGAAGGATGAATCGAGCTACTGTTTCGACAATATCACCGTGGCAGACCTCTCACCATCACTGCTCAATCGCTACGTGTCCGCGGCGCAGAAGATTAGTCGCCTTGCCGTTGGCGGGGATCGGGTGGCGACACAATTCGCGTTCGACCGGATATTACTCAGGAAGATCATGTTCCCGGTCTGCCGATCGGTACGCGCTGTGGAGCCTTGATCGCTTACACGTTCCCACAGGACGGAGAATATGAGATCACGATCCGATTGGCTCGTGACCGTAACGAGCACGTGAAGGGTCTGCGTGGTCAGCACGAACTGGAAGTTCTGATTGACCGAAGACGCGCCGGGTTGTTCATTGTGAAACCACCTGCGGACAGGAACGACCACAGTCGTGTGGACAGTCATTTGTCAGCACGTGTGCTTGTGAAGGCAGAGATGCATCAACTGGGGGTGACATCCCTCAAGACATCCGCGTCGTTGCTTGAGACGGTTCGTCAGCCGTATCAGGCTCACTTCAACATGCGCCGCCACCCACGAATCACCCCCGCGATATATCAGGTGTCGATTACAGGTCCGTACGATGCAACCGGCCCACGCGATATTCGCAGTCGTCGTCGAGTCTTCATTTGCGATCCGGAAAGCCATGACGACGAAGAAGCCGGCGCGAAGAAAATCATTGCGGCGGTGATGCGTCGTGCATGGAGGTGACCGGTTGACGATGAAGATATAGTTCAGTCGCTGGAGTTCTTTCGGCAGGGGCGTGCCGACGGTGATTTCGATTCGGGAATTGAATCAGCGCTCCGGCTTTACCCCGCTGCACGTCGTGTCATGCGTGCGCAAGCCCAATCTTGGTGATGGCATTGATGGTGAACCGGCTCCGATTGGTTCTGGCAACGTAACCAGCCTGCGGTTTGTCAGAAAGCTTGGTCGAACACGGGGCTGATGTCAACACTCGGCTCAATCGGGGACGTTCGGGTCGGGGACGCCTGAATCCAACCGGTGCCACACCGTTCTTTTTTGCCGCGGATACCGCTGATATTCCGTTACTGAAACTTGGTGCCGATCCGACTTTGACGAACGCCGACAATTGTACGCCGCTGCTGGCTGCCGCCGGGCGCGGCACGTATGCACCGGGGGAAGAAGCAGGTACTGAAGCGGAATCGCTGGAGGCTGTTCGATTGCTGCTGAAACTGGGTGCTGATATCAACGCCGTGGATGACAAGGGCGAAACGACTATGCACGGTGCGGCGTACGAAAGTCTGCCCGAAATGATCCGTTTTCTTGCTGCCCACGGAGCAGACATCGGGATCTGGAACAAGAAGAACAAGTACAAATGGACACCTCTGCTGATCGCCGAAGGCCACCGGTCGGGAAACTTCAAGCCTGCCGCGGCCACAATTACCGCCATTCACGACGTCATGCGGGCAGCTGGAATTGAACCGCCCCCACCGACGCTGCGCTCATCGCGCCGTCGTGATGACTATTCGACGGACGGGAAGAAAAAGCCGGCTACGGCAAAAACAAATTAGAACAGCCAAACGGTTCACGTGGCCATTCTGACTGGTGGCGTTACGTGTTTCTGCGGCCGCCACGCATTGCCGCGACAATCCGTTGCGGCCTCTATGCCGCTCGCCCCTGCTCGTGCGTTGACACATCTCCATGCCTGCTCGTCTCAATGTTTGTTGTCCCGACTGAATCCGGCCGCGACAGTCCCAGAACATCCGGCTTGTGCATGCGGCAGACAATCTGAGCCCGCAGCCACGGAAACCACGTTTTAAACGTGCGCGAAAACAGCACGCCACAGCACCACGTCAGCCTGCTGAAAGCCAGATGCGCGGGCGGGACTCCGACATTTTCTATCTCAACGTCCGCCCCGCATGCCTGGGCAATCCGATGAATCGTCGATCGCGTATTGATGCGATAGAAGGTGGGAAAGACGTCGTCGTCAAGACGACCCATTCCCGGATGACGAATCAGAAACGTGTGAAACTAATGCGGTGTGACGGCCGCAATCAGTGATATGTAGTACCAGAATGAAACCGTATGAAACATCAGTAAACCACCGGGCTTCAGCACTCGCATGGACTCACGCACGCAGGCGGCCGGGTTTTTCAGGTGCTCAGCGACCATTGTGTGGAACACCAGATCAAACGTGTTATCGTCGCACGGCAGTTCTGCGGCATCAGCAACATGTGCTTCGTCCAGCGTTGGGTTGTCCAGCACGCGAGGATCGACATCGACCCCTGCCGACAGCTGCACTCGCGATTTCAGCGGCATTTGTGTCTGCAGTCCTGTTCCGGAGCCGGCTCCGATTTCCAGCACTTTGCTGTCTTCAGAAACGAGCCTTTTAACCGTAGCGTTAAAGTGCCACGGATCGAATTCAGGAAACTCCTCGCTCCGCTATTTCTGAAGGCGCTGTCGGCGAATTCCTGCGTTGGTCACGTTCAATGTCTTTGAAAAGTCGGCGTCTGTACCACGAGGGATATTATTCCACGTAGGCCAATGCTGTCACTGCCAGAGCCAGCCGCCAGCAATTCATTGGTGCCGAAAGGAACGGATGCTGCGTCGCAAAGCTGCAGATTCTGCCGGTGAAGTGTCCCACACCACCTGAAAAAAAATGCGCCACGTTAATGCTCGTCAGTTGATATCGAGCAGAACGCCCCGAATTGTTACTTTCGTGGGTCGGTGACAAACGGTGCAGCATTGATTCTCGCGTTCCGATCCGGAGAAGCCGCAGCACACTGAGTCACAGAAAACTTGTCCCACATGCTGCCGATGACATCAGGCAGCCGCAGCGACTCGAAAACCGTGCTGCCGCGTTAATCAACCACCAGCCGACTGTTTCCGATCAAAGGACTGAACCATGGCCGACAATGTTGCAGCGTCAACTTATTGTTCAGGTCCGGCCGATTCGGACCATATGTGTCCGGCCTGTGGTGCTCAGAACAGGCAGCCCAGAACGTTTCAGTTTGATTCCGGACGCGGAGTCACTCCCTGGGCACGGTGCTTTGACTGTCACACCTATTTCATGACATCGACCTACGACGCGCAGGTCGAAACCGACCACACCCGCCATATGGCATGGGGCAACGAAGACGAGGGAGCGGCGCTCAATCAAAGACGCCGGTATGGCTTCGCTGCAGCGCTGGGTCGAATTGAGGAACTCGGCTACAGCGGTTCCAGGATCCTGGACGTTGGGTGTTCTTTTGGCGGCATCCTGGTGGAAGCGCAGAAACGCGGATTCGAATGTGCCGGCCTGGACATTGTGCCCGAAGCCGTTGCCTACGTTCGGCGTCTGGGGATCGTCGCCGAAGAATGTTCGTCTCTGAACGACTGCACACTTTACTCGCCGCTGAACCCGGTCGATGTGATTTCCGTTCTTGACGCTCACATCTACTGGCCCGATCAGCCGGCAGAACTACGAGCCGCCTACCGGCTGCTTCGCGAGAATGGCCTGCTTGTCATTCGCGCCATCACGAAATCCGCGCTGGTTACGGCCGGACGTTTTGTCGGCTCCATTTCGCCCGCCATTTCGCGCAAACTGATTCGTCGCGCCATCGCCGACCATCGTTTTTCAATGCCGCTGAAGAGCCTCCTGAAAACAGTGGAAGAAGCCGGGTTTGAAATCATTTCTGCAACACCGAGGGGCACACGAGACACCAGGGAGATGCCTCTGGACACTCAAGCGGCACATAAAGTGGGCACACTTTTGTGGCACGGACTGGGCGTTTCCGTCGCGCCGTCAACGCTGATCTTTGCAAGGAAAAAACAGACAACATAACGGATAGCAGAATCGAGCAGCAACGGACGAGCGTATCAGCGGGCCGGAGGCGGCGATTCATCGATGCGTCTCACAGCGCCGATTAACCGGCGGAGCGAGAACATGACTTTCCGACGGCGCGATCGGGAAGTGCGCCGCGGATGGAGTGGCAAGCACATTATGCACGACACGGCAGTTCCCGATCAGTGCTATGCCGCTTTTCGAAGCCGCCTGGTTTTACATCGCTGCGGCAAAGCGGTGTGTCTGTCGAGTTTTGAGGTCGACTGCACTGCCGGCTTGCGGAAGATCAGAAACTCTTTCGGAGCATAATGAAATTGCCCCGCGGTCAGACGATACAGCGTGGCAGATGCGTCAAAGTAAAGTCGCTTCGCAATTTGAGCGGGAAGACTTCCGTACGAAGGCATCGATTCGGGCCAGAAATCGACAACATCAAAACCGACCCGAGCGACCATCGCGACAAGCGACCGGGTCGTGTAGAAGTAGAAGTTGACCCCGGCGTTCAGTCGCAGCGGGCATCGAAACAGCAGGCGACAAACAAGCCCGGAACCGGTCAGCATGCGAAAGTTTTGCCCGGGAATTTCGATGGCAAAGATACCTCCCGGTTTGAGTATTCGAAAGATCTCAGCCAGATCTTCATTGGGTGTACGGTGACAGTTGAAGGCGTCGAGCGACGTCACCACTTGAAATTCCTCATCGCCATATTTTTGCTCAGACAGATACCCCTGCCGCACATCCAGACCGAACCGGTCACGAGCGAACCGGGTAGAGACAGCGGACGGCTCGACACCTTCCACATCCCAGCCATGTACGCCGATGAATTCGCGAAGGAAATAACCGGAAGCCGTCCCGACGTCCAGCAGACGGCCACCCTGTGGAACCAACCGTCGGACAATCATGGCCTCTCTTTTCAAGCTGTGCTTTCGATAATTGACGTAATGCAGCTGTGTTGTCTCCGCCGCATCGACATGTTCTTTACGAAAAAACTCCTCTGTTTCTTCAACGGTGCTGCACGCACCGACGAACATCAGACCGCAGTCGTCACAGGCTACAATTGGCAACTCGTGGCATTCGCCAACAAATGTCTTGGGTCCGGGACCACAGACCGGACATTCCGTTTCCACACACTGAGTCATGCTCATCTCTCCACCGTCAGCCGTTAACGACTTGCCACAATCATCAGCATCAAGGCTGCCACTGACCCAAGAATCACACCGATTGGAACACCGCGGTGTTTTCGCTGCTGCCAAAGCAGCCCCAGTCGAACGACCAACAGAGTCGTTTCACCAAGTCCCCAGCCGAGAGCGGCGGCAACACGCCACGACAACCCACCATGAAATACGGTCACCAGAGTCAGAACCACGATTCCCAGCACGACGGCCCCAACGTCCAACCAATTGAGTGCGTAAGCATTCAGCGTGTACTTGAGTCCCATGTTGATGCACGACAGATAGAGTCCCGGCATCAACAACGCGGTGATCTGCGCGACCTCACGCAGCCCGTGATGCTGGAACATGTGGGAAAACGGGACAGAAAACAGAATGCCCAGCACACACACGGGTAAGAAAACAACAGTCACCAGCATCAACTTGCGACGAATTACGGCCTTGATTCTCTCGACGTCGTTCGTTTCGATTGCTTTGGCAAGAATCGCGAACGATGACACGAAGACTGCGGTCGCAATCAGGCCCGACGTGTTGACGAGTTTAAAAGCCGTACCATAAATCTTGACGTCGCGGGCAGTTGCAAAGGCCTCCAGCAGAAACGGTGTCGCCCGCTGAAACAGGCAGACGAGAACGAGACCGACTCCCACCGGAAATGTTGATGCAATCGTATTAGCCGTCGTCTTCAACGAGCGCGCGTCGTTCGGAAGACTGCCTTCGAACAGCGGCCGCACGACGGCCAGTCGGGACTCGGCCAGCATCCTCAGAATATTGCATGTCAGCCAGATCAGCAGCAGCTCTGTCAGGTTGCTGCCCATCAAGGCCGCCAGCATCATGCCGGTCGCCATCACGATCCGCGACATCAGCACGACCATGGCCTCCGCATCGAGGCGTTCGCGGCCTCGCAGAAACCACAAAAACGGATCTGTGCTCGGCTGAGTGGCCGCGACCAGGACACTGAGGAGAAACCCACTGGTCGTCAACGTATTGCGCGGAAGCAAAAACAGGACAACGGCCGACAGAACTGTATAAAACAGCTTACAGCGCAGTGATTGAGACAACACCAGCCGTGGCGTTTGCGATAATGAAAACTCTCGAGTCGCCCACAGACGACCGCCGAAATCCGACGCCATTTCCAGCACACCGATCAGATAGGTTGCCGTGATGAATGCCGCACAGGCCGTGTCGTCGAGCAGCTGAAACAGGACTAAGAGCAGCGCCAGTTGCAGCCCGCCGTGGATCGCATTTCCACCAGCGTTGCTGATCACGTTTCGTCCGAATCGTCCCAGTTTCCTCATCTCACGCCGCCTCCTGTGGCAGGTCGTGCTGCGGGGGCGAGAAGAAGACGAGAGAAATGGATATCCAGTACAGACAGCACAGCGGATTATTGTTCAACACGTACTGTGTGTTGCCGAATTCCCGTCCGACAAGAAATAACAGAAGGCAAATGGCGATCGCCCGTTCCTTGGTCTGAATTGAGAAACTCTTTCGGATCAGCTTTCGGATCAGGACGGCATAAAACAGCAGACCAAATACGCCAAACATGCCGGCTGCCGACAAAATCCAATTGTGCGGATCGGAACCGTAGTAGCCGAGCACCGTTTTCACGAAGACGGGAAAGTGTGTCAGTCCATACCCAAACAGCCAGTCACCGGTGTCCATGTATTGCAACGTAGCCTGCCACAGTTCGCCCCGGACGCCAAGACTTTGCAGATCCTTCAGTCTCATCATCACCAGCAGATTACTCCATGGGATGTCCATCACGATAATTACTGGAGCCAGCAGCACACCGGCCAGGATTGTATAACGCGGCGACAGCGTCCATGTCATCGCTGCGGTCCCGACCAGATAGAACACAAACATCGTCCGCGCGCCACCGAGAAATGCGGCCGTCATGCCGATTACAAAGAAGCAGGCGATAAACTGCGGCGAGATGTTCGGTGTCTTCTTGTATCGCAGAATGATCAGCATGAACAAACCGGGCGCTGAAGCCAGGATATTGGGAGACAGGAACGGTCCCGTCAGTCGCGGCATGCCTCGTGCGCCACCGTCCATCAGCTGAAACAGTTGCCGCATTTCCTCGGCACCCTGTGGGGACGCCCCGAACATCGGCCCCAGAAAAACCTGCAGGCCGGCCATCAGAAAGATGTGCCCCAGAATGCAGACAGTTACCGTTTGCACGCGGACGGACGACAGCGAATCGGCCGACAATTCTCGGTGCGTCAGATATCCGGTGACCATCATCATCGCCATCAGACAGCCGATGATTGCATAAGGACGCGTCTGGGACTGCTGATGCAGGCCAAAGTGCTGCTGGACGGCTGAACTGAAGATGCCGTACACCACAAGGACCAGCCCCAGTCGCAGCAGACCCCGAAACTCTTTTGTTTCCATTGTCAGCGGCGCACCGACTCTCTGGATTGCGGCCATCAATATCATGATCGCGGAGATTCCGGCCACGCCGAGGTAGTCGAACCGCACGACCTGCCCGGGAGCGTCCTGAACGGACAACACCATTAGCAGAAGGCACGGACGCCACTGTGGCAACAGAACAGATGCGACCACCGCGAACATCGGACCGTCATAACGCGTCTCGATACCCAGTTGGGAAATCGCGAAATAGGCGGCCGACAGAAGGATCCCCTTGATCACCTCTGCAGATACGACCGACCGCTGCGAACTGACGACCAGCGGACCTGCAAAGGTGTCGTGCGTCAGAGAAGGAGAATACGTGTTCATCTGCGGACTTTAAGCGGCTTCGAGGGGGCCATGGTGAACGGCATCATCTGACGGCAAAAAAGACTTGTGTGTCTGCCAGGAATCCGGAACTGCGCCGGGCAGCAGTCCGTTCAGCTCTTGCAGATCGTTGCTCAGAACCGTGGCCGCTTCTGCTGAGAATACCTGATCGAACAAAATTTCAGGACGTCCGCGGTCAACCATCAGAAGTTGGATGACTTTCTCGCGAATTCGAGTCCGCCGATACATCCATTCCATAACAGCACGTGCCGGAGGAAATGTCTGCGCGGTGCGGGACAACGACTTGATCACCTTGTGCAGAGGCCTGAGATCCTGTGACTCGTTTACCTTGTGATTGAACTGTTGCGGCACGAAATCGGGTGAAACGCCGGCAAACTCGTACAGCCGCTGAGCCAGACGCAGACCGTTTGCGGTCACGTCATCAAAGAAAAAAACGCCCGTTTGCTTTTCAGAGAAGTGTTTCAGGACCGGCACCAGTTGTGACGCATAGCAACTTCGGCGGATGTACTTCTCATCCTTCCGGACAAGTACCTGCAGATCTATGGGCGTAAGTTTAGCGACGTTGCCATAAATCACCGACGCATCATGAAACAGGTGCGACATCGCCCGATCGAAGGGATTTCGCAGCATCACCAGAATCTTTGCCGTCGGACAGGAATGGCGAATTCGTTCGGCTGCGCGAAGATCATCCATATACAGCGGTGAGATCTCACCCGTACAGGCTGTGATAACGGCAAAGTGTTTTCGATACCACGATTCGCCGCGGCTATAGTTTTCATCGATGTTGAAGTAGTTCAGTTCCTTCGGCTGACTCATGCAGACGTCCGGATGCTCATTAAGCATCGTCCATGCCCACGTGGTCGCACTTTTTTCTGCGCCGATGCCGATGATCGTTGGTGACCAGGTCATACTTTGGCTTCCGTATTCGGAGCGTCCTGCCGTCGTACCGCGGCAATGTGGTCATTGTGCTCCACGTGATGTGACACCACTGCGCGGGGCGTGTTAGTCGCAGGTTCGTCGTCGTCAGAAATAAACATCGCAGTCGGTCAGTCTTTCGGCAGGTGGGCGGCTGAAGAATGGAACTGGAAAAGTGCCCGCCTTTTCGCTCCGCGATGACGGCATTATTAACAACCTCTATGCCGCATGATTGATGAACGGACGAAGGTTCGCCGTCTCCCGGGATTCAGTTTCAAGAATGCCACACTGCTCCAGCAGCTCTTCAATTTCCGGGAATGTCATAACACAGCCAGTAGAACTGTTATATGGTTCGGTCACCTGGTGCCGCAGCACGGTCGGATAGTCATAGTCAATTTCCTGATAGACACTGCGAAACGCGGGCAACACCGCGAACATATCCGGCAGTTCCCATGTGCGTCGGGTTTCTTCGTCGGTCATCAGTTCTTCATAGAACTTTTCTCCCGCCTTGGAACCGATTGTTGTAAGTTCAATATCGCTGGGGGCATGCCCGTGGCCAGGGGCCAGTCGGTAGATCATGACTTTGGCCAGATCTTCAATTCGCATCACGGGCATCTTTGTCACAAAGACTTCGCCGCCGCGAGCAAGTTCGGACGCCTGCAGAACCAGACGGCACGCCTGCTGCAGTGTCATGACAAACCGAGTCATTTCTGAATCTGTGAGCGTGACCGGTCCGCCTGCTTCAATCTGACGCTCGAAGACCGTTGCGACGGACCCCCTGGATCCCAGTACGTTGCCAAACCGAGTGGAACTGAAGACGGTGCGTTTGTTGATTTTTAGACTGTTGGCGGCTGTGATCAGGCGCTCGCCCATCAGCTTCGACGTGCCCAGTACATTCGTTGGGTTCACGCCCTTGTCGGAACTTGTGAAAATCACTCGTTCGACGTTGTTGTTCAGTGCCGCCTGAATAACGTTTTTGACGCCGATGATATTCGTTTGAGTCGCGTCGAATGGCGATTTTTCGCACAGGATCACATGCTTCAAGGCAGCCAGATGAAAGACAACGTCAACACCTTCGAATACCGTATCAAGACGATCCGGATCGCGGATGTCGCCCACGTGGCATAATGCGGCGACACCTTCACGTTTTTCTTCTGCGATCTGCGCATCGATCTCCTGCTCCAGGAAAAAGATCTCTGATTCGTTGCTGTCAATGACGCGGACTTCGCGAGGATTCTGCGAAATGATCTGGCGGACCAGTTCGCGACCAACAGTGCCGCAGCCACCGGTGACGAGTGCCGTTTTTCCGGTTAGAAATGCCATGATGTTTTACCCTGGTGAAAGATTGGAGCGGTTCATCGAGCCGATGCTCTGAGCGCGGGGCCGCACATGCTCGAATTTGTTTCGAGCAAATGGACGTCCCGGCCTGAGCATGGGAACAGGATTTCAAGCAGCTTTTGAGGCCGCACGGTTGCGATAGAGAGACGGGTCAACAATGGAGGCCATTGCTGAGGTATTGAGTTTGCCGCCGAGATGCGCGTTGATGTGGTCGATGGGTTTTTCGCGGCCGGCAGCGATGTCGTTGTAGGGAACTTCAAGGCAACGAACGTGATTTGATTTCGCGATCCATTTTCGAAATCGAATAATTTCTCCGCTGAATAATCGAGCCATACGTTCGTCATTGATGCCGGGATTCAGTTGCATGTTCTGCAGCATTCGTCGCTGAGAATCCAGAATCTCGTTCAGATCGCGGCGCATGAAGATGACGTCGTACCGGCGGTCGACAGGCAGGTCGTACATCAGACTGTAGACCATTTTGACGGCTTTGCCGGAACACTGCTGCAGCCAGTCGGGACAGTCTTTCGTCCGTTTGACCGGTTCGAATTCGTAGTAGCCGTTGGGATTGTCCGAATCCGCCGCGCGGTGACCATCGCACAGTGGAGGGACTCCACCGGCTTCCAGCATCTTCATCATCATGGAGGTGCCGGACCTGGGCAGGCCCGTTACAACGATGATCTGATTGTTCTGTGTCGCGGACATTTTCACTGCTCGTCACAACCTTGTTGAAATTCAGGCGGCCTGTTGCTGCTCGCCTGCCGCGGCGATCATTTTTCGCAATTGATTTTCGGTGAGTGCCCCCGTCTTTCTCGCGACTTCCTGACCGTTGCGGAAGCTCACGAATGTCGGCACACCCGAGATATTGTATTCCGCTGCGATTTGCGGGTTTTGATCGATGTTGATGGACACAATTTCCGCTGTGCCGGTGAATTCCTGATGCAGTCGGTCAACGACCGGTTGCATCATTTTGCACGGCGGACACCACGACGCCCAGAAGTCGACCAGCACCGGTCGCTCTGACTTAAGCACGTGGTCTTCGAATGATTCGTCGCTGATCTGCATGTATATTGGTTTATCTGGTTGTCAGTTTGCTTGTGCAAAATGGGTGGGCGTCATTCTCGTTCTGCCTAAGCCGCTTTGTCTGTGGTTTCCGGCTTCCATGTTTCCAACACCTTGAGCTCACCCACTTCGCCCGACCACTTGGTCGTGGGGAAAAGTTTCGATTCCTGCTGCTTAATTCGCGCAACGGCTTCCGGCTGCGTGAGCACCTCGAACATGCCTCGCACTTCGTCTTCGAACGATGATTCGGACGCAAAGCCGAAGTTTTCGCTGAGTTTGTCGTGAATAACTTCATACGGGTGTTCTTCCGCTTCCACCCGTGGGTTTTCGATCCGCTGAACTTCCGTATCCAGACCGAATTCTGCGCCAATCATGGCGACTGTCTGAGCAATCTGTCGGACGGACATGACATCAGTCACCTGATTGACCACATCGTACTGACCGGGTTCTGGCGGAGCGGCGATCAGCCGCGTGATGCACTGCATGGCATCTTTGAGCGTGATGTAACCGCGGAGTTGATTGCCGCTGCCATAAATTGTCAGCGGCATTCCGATGACTGCCTGGGCAACAAAGCGGTTGACAACCGTGCCCCACCATTCGTCGATGTCAAAACGAGTTGCTAACGAAGGGTGCGCGGCCAGTTCATCAGAGTGATTCCCATAGATCACGCCCTGCATCACATCGTAGCTGCGCAGCCACCAGTACTTGCAGGCTTCGTAAACACTGAATGTGCCCTGAACCTTGCTGACGTGGTAAAAGCTGACAGGATCTCGCGGCGTCAATTCGCCACCCAGACTCCATTCTTCTCCTTTGTACTGCAGCACGGCGTCGCCGGGAAACAGGCCTTCAAACAGCGGTCGACCCGTAAGCGGGCTGCCGTATTCACCCATCGTACCAAGCTTGATGATGGACGCGTCCGGCGCGTGGTCGCGAACGCCAAACAGCAGACCGAGTGTACCGACGACGTTGTTCTGAATAGTGTCGACGGCCTTGTCGACATCCGCCATGCTGTATGGCGCACTGGGAATTTCCGCGAACTGCACGATCGATTCGGGCTGCACTTCCTTGATGTAGGAAAACAATGCGTCGCGATCCAGCAGATCGATTTCTTTAAAATCGATGTCCACGCCGAGTTCTTTGTTGGCGGCTTTGACGCGGTTCTCCATCGTTTCGATGGGGATTACGGAGTGTGCTCCGCGTTCGGCCACCAGTTTGCGCCGCAGCATGTTGTCGATGCCATAGACCTTGCAGCCCAGCTTCGCCAGTTTCAGTGCCAGCGGCCAGCCAAGGTATCCGTCCATCCCAAGGATCAGCACTCGCATGCCGTCCAGCAGATACCCGGAGTCCGTCTTCTTCCATTCCGTACAGTGTTCGAAGGTAATGGACGTCGGATCAAAATAGCCGATCTCGGGGCGGCGTTTGCATTCCACGACCAGCTGCCCTTCGGCGGCTTTGCGAAAAGCGGCCTGGCCACACGCTCGAAAATCGACGTGCCCTTTGAATTCGACAGCTGGACAGCTCCAGCACGTCTGGTTGGCGTTGTGACAGTTTGTGGGTTCGGACATGGAGTTTGTTAGGGTTTTCAGGGGATTGAACCACGGAGTCACGGAGAACACTGAGTTGAATAGCGGTCTTCTCTGTGACTCCGTGGTTGTGGTCTACGCGGCTTTGTAACGTGCCTGTGGCTGAGGCATGATCACGTCCATGACATTTTCGACTTTCATGTCGTCCGGAATCAGTCCGACGTTATTGCCTCGAACAAAGAACGACGATTCTGTGTATGTGTGTTTACCGTTGATCGCGGTCGGTTCAATCAGTTGCGAAATATTCATCCGTCCCGACAGCGCCACGTCTTTGGCAGGCATGACCACAAGATCCGGTGCACGATGAGCAAACGAGCCGGTGTAGATATCCCTGCCGCGATGGACCTCGGTTGCGATCTTCACGCCGTTGACTTCCGCTGACAGCAGAAACGTTGTCAACTGCTGCATCAGCTCTTCGGCCTGTTCATCCGTCACCGTTCCGCCGGGATGCCGGCCTTCGCGATGCAGGTAGATACGCCCCGGATCCATGGCAAACGCCTGGGTTTCCGACAGCATATCGATATATGAAGGGCGGGCTGATTCGCGCAACCGCAGAAAGCCGTTTTCAGCCAGCAGTTTGTTCAGATTGACGCTCATTTTCTGAGCCGCAAAGCCATGGTCTGAAACCGCGGCAAGCGTTGTGTTGTCGTCGAGCCGCTGCAGGATTCGACCGATCTGCACGTCGACTTGGTGGTAGTAGTCCAGAAACAGTTGATGATATGGGGATGCAGCGTCTTCGTAATCTTCCCACAGATAGTGATTCAATCGGTCCGTGCCGGTCAGCACAAACATAATCTGCTGCCAGTCTTCGCGGTCCCAGTGATGGTGCAGTGCCTGGCATCGCGTGGCCATGACCTTGTGCAGTTCGGCCACGAATTCCGACTTGCCCGTCTCAATCAGTGACATGTCCGCATCAACTTCATAGCCGACGTCTTCCAGCCACGGCAACTGGTCCGCAGGATAAACAGCCTTGTTCAGGTCCAGTGCGACGAAACCCGAAACCAGCATTCCATCCATTGGCTGAGCCGGATACGTCTGAGGCACGTTCATGATCAGAGACGGGCCGCTGCCTTCGCGCTGCCAGAACGGTTTTGCCCGGAATGTGCGCGACGACGTAAATCCAAGGGTGTAGCTGCCGTCGATCAGGTCGGTGAATCCATAGACATTGTGTCCGCCGGAGTTTTCGCCCGTGACGATCGACGCCCATGCCGCCGAAGAAACTTCGGGCAACGCTGACTTCATGGGTACCAGTGTGCCGGACGACAGCAGCGGCCTGCTGTTCGGCATGACGCCCGAATCTGCAAACTGCTGCCACATCCACCGCGGCAAACCATCAATTCCAAGTAGAAAAAGCTGAGGCATTCCGTTGCCTGTTCCATTCGAAGGACGACCATTCCCGGGGCGTCAAGCTGAGTTGGCGACGGTCCGCCAAGACCGTCCGGTATTTCTTAAATATATCCAAGCTGCCGTAATCGCTCGGCGACAGCTTCAGAATCTTCCTCATCCATAAACGCATCCGCATCGCACGCTTCTTCCAGCACGCAGACCACATGCGAAATATTCCGTGCCTCCAGCTGCGTGACAAATTCTGCCACATTGCTTTGCCCGTCTGACGCTACGACAAAACGTCCGACACCGGAGGTCAGTAATCGAGCAATGCCCTTTGCGTCTGCGATTGCGGAAACCGGATACGCAGTACCGGTCACCAGCTTCGCCGTACCGTCGGCTGACAAGGAGACGGTGGACTCGGCATGGGCAATCGCTTCTGACGTAAAGTTAACCAGTACGTCCCCGCCATCGAGGAATTCGTGCAGAGCGTCTCGTGAGATTCTGGTTTGCGTCGACATTGCGTCACAGTCCCTGATGTCGGCGGTTGATAAAATCAGCAAAGCTCCCTGCCCGCAACCAGTAGTTGTGTCAGGTTTATGCTTACGAAGGTTGGCTGGAATTGACCGTCGAAGACGGCCCAGGTTGTTCAATGCTGAAAAGTGCGTTGTGAAGAGTATCCCATGCAGAAATCCGGGCCAACACCAATCAGCCGCCTGAGTTCCGGGAGCGGAGTGTTGCGTGGCCACGGTCGCTTCCAGCGTTGCTGTTTTAGCCTCAGTCGGCAGATTCTGCTGGTTGATGCCTGCGTAATCGTCAAACGGGCAGAACCGGAACTTTATGCGTTTCGGTAGGCGTGAATTCTGCGTCCCAGAGTGGCCCGCACAATTCCGATGAGAAAGGCCGTATTCGCCAACAAAAAACTGAATGCCACTCCCGTACCTGGAATGGTAAATCCGCAACCAGAGGCCAGCCAGCCGAGTCCGGCCATGGCGAACAGCGTTAAATACGGCATGGCCGCAGCTGTAGAAAACGCGCCGGGCGCCGTCACCAGCAGCCAGCACGATGCAATCAATGCAACCAGCAGGAATACAGGTGAAAGCCACTTCAACAGCTTGTGAGACCACAACGCGAGGGCGTACCAGGGATGAAGCAGCGGGTTTAGCAGAGCGGGCCGAGACCACGTGCCCTGCCAGTTTCGCAGGGTCTGGCGAATGCGTCGCCGCAAGGTAATTCCGGACCCTTCCTCGAACTCGTCAAACGCTTTTGCCAGAGGTTCGTGTACAACCAGATAGCCCTGCTGCACGACGTCGAGCGGCACAATGCAGTCCTCGCCAATTGACGGGTCCATCGTCTGCAGCAACTCACGACGCACGGCAAAGGAAGCTCCCGCGACCACCGCCAGCCAGCCCAGCTGAGATTCCAGATGACGCACCTTCATCTCATAATTCCAATAAAATCCCTGGCTGGTCGTGTTCGCATCGGCGGCGTTTTGCGAATACATCAGCCGTCCATCGACGGCTCCCACCCGAGGATCATGAAATCGTTCCGCAACTCGCTGCAGGAATCCGTCGTCAAAAACGATATCTGCATCCGTGAAGACCACGATGTCCGAGCTCACGTTTTGAAGCGCTTCGTTCTGAGTTCCCGTTTTTCCCAGCCCTGGTGTTTCCATCAATGTGACACGCTCATCGTCGAACGTTCGCACGATTTCACTGGTCCGGTCCGTAGATCCGTCTGAAGCAACCAGCACTTTCAGGAGATTGGCGGGGTAGTCGCAGGATAGAGTATTCGTGATTCGCTGGTGAATGACGGCTTCTTCGTTATGCACAGTCAACAGAACGGTCATTTCCGGCCATGGATGTTCTGCGGCTGCATCCCGCGCAGCGGGGCGCACAACGGCACGCTGAACAGCGACGCACAACTGCAGGAACCGTCCGTAGCCATCGTAGATCCAATACAGGATGAACGTCGAAACCGCCAACAGTAGCCATGCCATAAGTCGCTCCTTCGACCTGATTAGAAAATGGGGCTTGAAAAAAGGGCAGGAACCAAGAGTGCAAGGCACCGTACCGACCACTGGTTCCTGACCCCTTTGCTGTGTGTGAGCACCTGGACTGCTCGCTTGTACTCGAATACAGAAAAGGGGCCAATGTTGTTTTTAAAAAGAACAGAAGGCTTAGGGGGTGTGGGTGGTGTGTGTAAAATGAAAGGCGAGGCGCGAATTCGACACGTGTTGGGTGAGACTTTTCAGGATGAACGGAATGGGTCACCGGAGATTTTCGTCGGGGGACGGGAAATTTGTGGCCCGGTTTTGTGGCGTTGCGTATGCTGACAGCTAGGAGTACTGATTGTCGAAATCAGGTCCGAGAAGTTTTGGCTGCCGTTAAGGCGCTGCATGTGGCCGACCGTCCGGGGACTCTTCCTACACTCTGCCTTTTCATACGTTTCCATCTGATGCGACTCACACGTATTTTGCTACAGGTACGATTGCAACTCAGCGTATTGCTGGCCACGCTGCAGTTCAGCGCATCGCTTCCATCGTCATATGGGCAGACGTTTGAGGCGACGCCCTCGCTTACGATACCGTCGTACGATGCCGCTCCGCGTGCCGACGTGACAGGATCGCTCGTCAACAATTTTTCTCTGACAGTTCGCACGGATGTGCTGAGCCGCTTCGTCGAGCGGCAGACCGTCGAAAGCAACGACGTTACCACGCAGGTCATGGAGGCAGACGTGCACGGTGTTCAGACGACGACGACATCCGTCCAGTTGAAGTCGGTTGAAGGCACGGGGACGGCTCGGCTGCACATTGTTTCGATCGGCGCTGTTTCCAGTAATACGGTTGGGCTCACGTCTCAGGCGCGAGTGGCGACCCTCGGGAATCATACGTTCCGTGTGACGAAGCCGGTGTTCTTTGATGGCGCTAGGTTTCTGACGAAACCGGCCTACGGCAGTCTGCAGGCCAGGCAGTTTCCTCAGGCCGTCAACAGCATTGCGTCGGGTGTGCCGCTGCTCGGCCGTATCGGAGATCGAATTGCACGGAACGAAGTCATTCGGCGAATGCCGACTTCGGATGCCATCGTTGTGCGGCAGGTTGCTGACGACGTTTTGCCGAAGATCAATAAACGAGTTGATGGCCAACTAGCTGAGCTCAACAGGAAATGGCAGGATCTTCGGCGGTCGATCACCCGAATTTCGGGGGACCAGCAGATTTCATGGGCGACCCGCTCAACCGCAAACAGTTTTTCTATGTCGGCATCCAGCCCATCGACGAAACAGCATGCGACGCCCACCGGCCGGACTCTCACGACAGACCTGCAGGACAACGATGCGGTCGCCGTGACATTTTCGCAGGGCAGCATCAACCGCTGGCTTGATGGTCAGTCTTTGGGTGGACTGACGATTGTGGATACTGCGCTGCAGCAGGCGGCACTGACCGTTCAGAACGCAAAGGACGACCCGCAGGCACTGCTTCAGTTGCTGCAATGGCCGGCAGAATCGTCTGTTGAACCGTTGATCTTTTCGCTGAAGCTGGCTGAATCTGAGCCTGTGTCCGTGGCCTTTGAGGCGGGACAGCTGACGCTGACAGTCCGGTTTCAAGTTCTGCCGAAACTGGGCCCGCCAAGCCAGATGCAGCAGATGAGGATTGTGTTGGGTGGTCAGGGTGAGGCCGATGAGAAATGGACGATCGCTCTGCGGCGGATTACCATCGCACCTGCCGACAGCAACGCTGTTCCTGACGCATGGACTAAGCTGATCGGCGCCCAGACGCCCCAAATGGTTGAACGCGTTCCTCCATCGGAACTGCCCAGAACGGTGGATCTGCGTCACATCGACGACAGAATTCCGCCACTTCGCATTCACCGCATCCAGAGCGAAGGCGGTCGAATGCGACTGTCGTTCCATCTGGACGCGACATCGCAGAAAATCACAACACGTCGGCTGTTGCGGTAGCAGCGGCGACCGTTCGGCAAGAGTGAGCACCAGCGCAGGGTCCGCTGGACCAATCGAACAACAACGCTCTGCCGCATCAATTGTCGCAAGATCTTTCTGTCACAGCCTCCTGTGCCTGCGGCATCCAGAGGTTGCGAAGCCAACTGGGCTACCCACCAACGAAAGTGATGCCGAACAAGTGCCGCTACAAGGTCGCAGGCGGGACCTTAAACCGGGGCGCAGCAAAGTCTCCCGGGAAAGGGCAAACACGATGGTGCATGCGGGTGAATAGTGAAGTGGTCCGCACAGCGGACCCTACTCAAACGATGACAGTTTTTCATCGGCCGTAAACCATCAACAGTGTTATGAGCACTCCTGAAGCATTGCAGTATTTGTACGAGCACGCAGTGCAGGCAAGTGTGCTTCTCAATCGCAAATGACCCACCCGCTCGCGCGGCACGTTTGTATTGCGGCAGCCTCCTACGGCCATCCACGCTGGCTCTGCCGGTGGTTCTCATTCCCCGGCTGTGATGTAGCTCAGGATTTCCATGATTTCGTCGGTCGTGAATTTATCCAGCAGCGCCTTGGGCATCATTGAAGTTGTTGAGGGAATGATTTCTTCGATGTTGTCTTTCAGAATGACCTTTGGTTTCGGCACTTCGGGATTCACCAGAATTGAAATGGACTTGTTGTCTTCAGCGGTCACGATTCCTGAGGTGGTCAGGCCATCAACATCGATTACGATTTTGACCGCGTACTTCGGATCAATCTTGTAGCTCGGATCAATGATCTCACGCAGGATTCCGTAGCGGTCACCCTTCCAGCGCTTCAGCACGTCGGTGAGATCGGGACCGACAGCTCCGCCTTCGTTTTTCATCTTGTGGCACCCTAGACATGTCGCATCCTTGAACAGTTTGGCTCCGATCTGCGGACTGCGCCCACGCAGGCTGTCGGCCAGTTTGGCTGTGTCGAAGTCGGTCTGTTTCCAGTTCTTCACGAACGCACGATTGTTGCCCAGTGGATCTTTCGGCGTGGTGGGGTTGCGTTGCCATGCGTCCAGATCGGGTACCACGACCATCACTCCGTACATTCGCATCCAGTGACGAGGAAACGAGCAGACGTATGGGTATTCGCCAGGTTCCGTCGGTGCCGTGAACGTCAACACTTCACGCTTGCCTGCGTTGACCATGCTCGTTGAGAACAGCACATCCGGACTGTCGGGCACGTATAGCTTTCCATCGAGTCCCGGTGTTGTTCCGAGTTCCGCTCCGGCCAGAGCGACTTCCTTCAGCTTGCCGGTTCTGGTGATGACAAGGTTGTGCGGCATCAGGTCTTCGTTTTCCAGCACGACCTGCACGGAACGCCCCGCTTCGACGGCAAAGAACGGTTTGTCGTATCGCATTTCTTCTTCGACGGTGTGCAGCCGGACAACTCGAACGGTAACGTCTCGCAGACGTTGCCGGTAACGTTTGGATTCCGCCGCTGGCAGCTTTCGCAAAAGTTCGTCCGCCAGCTGCATGGCATCAAGGAATTCGCCCGTTGTTCGCTGCGCCGCTGGAGTCGTCTCGGCGTGTTTCACCAGCACGGCGACAAGTTGTTTTGATGTTTCTGTGCCACGAGCTGCATCCGGAATCTTCAGCAGGCTGCGGACGGCCGGAGTGCGCAAACTGTCGGACGAAACGAACTCTGCCAGTCTGGTGAAGCTGTCTGTTTGATCCGCAGAAATCGTCGTCAGGGCACCAATCGCACTGGATCGCACAGCCTTTGGCTGCGCCGCGTCGAGCGAGGCCACCACGTTTGCTCGCAACGCATTTCTTGTTTCACCCGCAGGCACCAGTGACACGGCGGAAAGATATGCCAGTCGAGATGCTGCATTCGATTCAGCCTGTTGCCACGCCGCTGCGGTCTGACCGGCGACGACCAGTCCCGCGTAACCGGTGGCACGCAGCACACTACTGTCGGAAGACATCGCCTTCTTCAGATCATCGGTTCGTGCCGCCAGGACATCACGGGAATGAGTCAGCAGGATTCCCGACAACTGCCGGCCAACTCGCTGCTGATCCCTGTCTCCATCATTTAAGGATTCCAGCGCCGACAGCAGCTCGGTGGCGGTGTCCGTTTTGTTGATGGCGACCAATCCGTTGAGCGACTGCTCGCGGTTCTGTCGTGACAGACCCGGCCGCAGCAGGATGGCTTTGAAGACCGGAACGTACTTCGGATCGTCGGTCGCTGTTTCCACCAGCAACAGGCGAGCGTTGTCCAGCCGCTTCAACTGGTACTCAACGATGCGGGCACTCTTGTCGAGCAGGATTTTGGGGCGTTCGATTTTCTGTTCGCCGTCTTCATGATGTTCATGAGTATGATCCTGAGCAATCGCAGACTGCGCAAGGACCAGAGCAATAAGCATGTACCGGGACATTCCAAACATTCCAAACAAATCATCCTGGTTGAGACAACAAAAGCCCGACATTTCATCAGCGCGGGGCTTCCTGAATTCCTCTTGCCATCCTCCGCAGTGGTTGCGGGATTACAGGTTTTCGAGATGCCGCATCGTTTCATCGAGCGTGTACTGCAGGTACCCGTCGACGTCGTGGTTCAGCACGTCCAGAACGGTTTCAATGGCGTCTTCGCTGTCGAAGAAACTGCAGGCTCGCACGGCTTCCAGGCGAACAAGTCCGTGATCGTCGTTGATACGTTCGTGGATCAGCTTCAGAGCGTTCGGCACTTTGTCACGCATGTAACACAAGATGCGTGTGGCTGCCGCCCGGCTGTGATGGTCGTCTGCGTTCAGGGCGGATGTCAGCAGATCCATGTCGACGGCGTTGTGGGACTGCAGTACCCAGTTTGCTTCCAGGGTCTGGTGTGTGTAGCCATCGTCAGATTTGTCCAGTCCTGTCACCCACTTCTGCACGGCAGGAATGACATCATCGCTGGCACGCTCGGCCAGTTCACGGCGCGCTCGATAACGAGTTCGGTCTTCGTATTCTTTCAGAGCATCCAGCACGGCAGGAATTGGTTCTCCGGCAATCGCCGGAGGCTTCACCAGGTCACGACCCGTACAGATGACTCGCCAGATGCGACCGTGCTGGTGGTCACGATTGGGTTCACGCAGGTTGTGCTGCAGGTGACCGATCAGAGCATTGTGCCAGTCACAGATGTACAAGGTGCCGTCCGGTGCGAACTGAATATCAATGGGGCGGAAGTTGCCGTCTTCGCAGAACAGCAACGGTGGTTTTTCAGTTCCCTCAAATCCGCTGCCAACTTCCTGCACAGAATGCTGTAGAATGGAGCGTTCCCCGATGACGTTGCACAGCAGGAAATCCCCCTGGTCTCTCGGCTTAAAGTGGCGGCTGGACACCAGTTCGTTGCCCGCCGACGGTCGTGTTCGTTTGACGATGAAGCGAGGATAAGCGTCGCGACCTCGCAGAGCCGTGTCCTTGAAGTTATTGACGCTGTCGTTAAATGATCCGCCAGCGTGCTTAGCTGGATACTCGACTCGGCCGCTGATCGGTGTTGCCCAGAAATTAAATCCGGGTGACGCATCGGAAACGAAGTCCTGACCCCATTTGTCGTACACGTGGCCCCACGGATTGGCGAACGGCAGCGAAACGTGGGTACCGAAGTCTTCTGTGCGAGCGTTGTAACGCCAGACGCCGGCTTCATGCATTCGGGTCAGACCGTATGGGCTTTCCACCTGAGAGTACTTGAACGTGCCTTCGTTGAAGTACAGGGCTCCCCCGGGACCCCACTCAAAAGCGGAGATGCCGTGATGCGAGTCTGCGGTGTCAAAACCAACCAGCTTGCGAATGCTGGTATCTGCCACGTCGTCGCCATCGGTGTCTGTCATAAACAGGATGTCAGGTTGCTGAGCGATGTACGCTCCGCCGTGGCCGATTTCAAAACCGGTCGGCTGATGCAGTCCGTCAGCGAAGACCGTACATTTGTCGGCACGACCGTCCATGTTTTCATCCGTCAGGATCAAAACCTTGTCCTGCATTTCTGTTTTCGGCTGCCAGTGCGGGTACGACTGCATTGTTGTGACCCACAAGCGACCCTTGTTGTCGAAGTTCAGTGAAACCGGGTTCGCCAGTTCCGGAAAGTCTTCTTCTGATGCGACCAGCTGGATTTCGTAACCATCGGCCATCTTGAACAGTTTTTGCTGCTCGGCACCGGACAGGTAATCCAGCGTGCCAAGCTTGCCGGCCTTTCGTTGCTTGTCGTTTGCTCCGCCGACGTTGGTCTTTACTGTGATAAAGGGCAGAGTGTTGCTGTCGTCGCACTTGTCGGCGACTGACTTGCCCTGGGCAACGGCCCAGATTCGCTGGTCTCGGTTTGCCGTCATCTCATCCAGAATAGCTCGTTCACGTTCCATGACGTCGCGGTTGTTGTAGGTGCCGTCAGTACCGGCCAGACCTCGTTTGCCATAGATGGAGAAACCATTCACGGCCCGATAGCGGTGCCACCAGTGGAAGTTTTTGTCGTCGACTTCTGCCTTCAGAGCTGCGGAGGCCGGAGCGGTCTTTGCTTTCAGTCCCAGTGCCTTCATCAGCAACGGAGCCAGCGCCTTGTAACCGGCGTCATTCAGGTGAGCCCCATTCAGCGTGAGCTGTGCGCCGGACGCTTGAAAGAGGGCCTTTGTCGGAGTGTAAATGTCCGCGAACGCAGCTCCTGATTCTTCAGCCACTTTCATCAGAGCGGCCGTGTATTTTGCGAGGTTGGCGTTCTGCTCGGTGCCGTCCGTGACATTCGGGTCACCGATGTCTTCAAAAGCGATGGGTGATACAAGGACGACTCGGGCGTTGCCTTTGCCGCTGTAGTTCTTACCCTGGGTTTCCTGTACCAGCTTGAACATCTGCTCCGCAAATTCGGTCAGGCCCTGATCGCCGTTAAACGATTCGTTGAAACCAAAGAAGTACACTACGACATCAGCTTTGCTGTGCGTCAGGTGGCTGTCCGGATCACCGAAGGCCATGGAACGAATGCGTTCAAACGGCTCATCGCCGGGGAAGCACAGGTTCCGAACGGCCAGTTCCAGTTCCGGGTATGACTGATGCAGTACCGTTTCCCAGTGATTGCGGTGCTGCAGTCGTTCGCCAAGTGCGTTCCCAACAAGGCAAACATGGTCGCCCTTGTTCAGCTGCAATTCTGCGGCTGTCACAGGCGCCAGGATGCCACAGAAGAGTGTGAACAGCGGCAATAGGGCGGTCAGTTGCTTCATGGAGATCCTCAGTGTGAGTTTAGAGGGGACAGCGTCAGCGTGGCAGAAGCCTCCGGCTGTGGTTCCCTTGGAGCTTCGGCGTGGCACCGCAGTAAATAGCAAGTCGTAGCAGAGGTGCAGCACGCTAAATGATGCCGAGCATGGCGTCGAGTGTCTTGCGTAAATCCGCCAGTTTTTCGTAATTATCAGACATGATTCGCCTCATTTCGAGCGAATCGTATCCAGTCATCCTGGTGACCGATCGTCGTTGCAAAGCCGACGATACCAAAGGGGATGGCCAAATGGCCTGCGATGGCTTTAGTCCGCCACGTATGGCAGCCATACCGCCGCAGAATTCCGGGCTCACTGAATGAAAAGGGCTGCGATAAGCCCTCACTGGCAGAGCCACCCAGATTCAGACATCAACGGTCAGCCCAGATTGCTGTCTGGACTGAATTCGCCGCTGCCGGCCGTCACGGACGAATTCTGGTGCCTCGATTTAAAGCAGCCCGGGTCTTTTGACTGCCGAGTCAGCTGTTCGGACCGTTTTTTGGCTCTCCCTGTGACTGCCACCTGGTACATTTGAGTTTTATTACGTGAGTAGTATAGGCATGCTGGTCGAGATGTGGGTTTCCTGCCGATGGTCCAGACATTGAAATGGCGGCGCGAAAACAGCGATTCCGTGGCCACCTTCACTTACGGGGTGAAGTGTTTATTCTTGGCAGTACACACGCAACACCAGGTCTGTTGGCGTTAGTTCGTTGGGGTGTACTGTCTGCCACGGAAGTTTGTAGTCGCAGCCGGGAGTCTGCATGCCGGTATTCAGCATTGCGAGCAGGGAGAACTGCGTGACTGCCGCAACGAACAGCACCCTTCGGCATCGTGTGTATACCAGAGTGATCATGACTATCACAGCAATTATAGTTGTCACCGTCTTCACTTGAATCAATAAGGGAACGCCACCCGTTTCGATGACGCTTGAGCAGACTGGATTAAGTTCGGCAGATTGTAGGATATCCATTGTGGACGGACTCAAGTTCACGTCATACACGCATACCAGGGCCGAAAAGGCAGCGAGCGAGAAGCACATAATTATAACCGGAGCGAACTTATGCGACTTGCCACGTCGCTGACCACGTTCAAACGACGCTTCTGCAAAATCGGTCGCTCGAGTCGGAAAAATCTGCGCAGAAGTTCTCCGGCATTTGAATCTCTGGAGTCCCGAACCATGCTGACGACTTTGGCGAATTCTGATCTGACGGAAGTGTCAGGGTTCGCCCGTCTGATTTATTCATCGGGCACCTGACGTCACGGAGTGTCGCCGGGTGTCATCGACACATGGAGTGCAGGATTTTGTTTCAGAAGCTCAGCCACGTGGCGTTTGACTGTCTCGCGCAACTCGCTGGCACCAACGATCTGCAGTTCGTTAAGTGACGACAATTGTCCGATGGAGAGTATGGCATCGTGGCTGAGCGCGCAGTTGATCAAGTGGAGCGAATGAAGGTAACGATTCTCGAGAAGATGCTGAAAGCTGTCGTTTTCGAATCTTCCGTTGACGAAGGTCAGTGTGGAAACATGTGCGAACTCAGCGGTTTTTTTCGCTGCAAGATCACGGTCCGTGGCGTCATACAGGTGCAGTCGCTGCAACCGTTCTGCTCCCGCAGCCTTTCGAATTGAGTCTAACAGAGGAGACGCTGTATCAATCATGATGCACTCGATACCGTCGTGACTTGCGGGGATTTCCGTCAGTTCGGGCGCCACATTGATTCCGTTCAGAATCAGAGTATTAGGTTTCAATGCGAATGCATTGATCACCCCCTTTTCAGACAGTGAAGTCCTGCTGAGATCCAGTGACCACAGGTCAAGAGGTCGCAGTACGGTCAGGTCTTCTCCTGTCACAGAGGTGTCGCTCAGAGTGAGGTTTGCAAGTGAATCAGGAAATTCCACTGCCTGCAATGTTGAGTCCATGATCATGGCGCCATTCAGCCGAAGAACCTTCAGCTTGCTGTTTGCCGACAGCTTCAGATCCTCTCCGGTGATCCCGCAGTGACTGAGATCCAGTGATTCCAAATCCGTCCATGTGGCAAAAACGGCCTGCTCTGACGGCATGAGTGAGTGCCCCGAAAGACTAACGGATTTGAAGGGCTTTCCACGCAGGACTTCAAGATCGGGCCGAGCGACGTTGGCCACAGACAGGTCCAGCGTACCGCTGATGTTCGGCAGAGTGTTCAGAATTTCCAGGCCACGAACAGAAAGTGAAACGCCACGAATATCCAGATACCGAAGTGTTTTTAGCCGTGAAACGACCTCCAGACCGTCTGCTGTGATGTCCGTTCCGGACAGGTCGAGTACCTGCAGCTTTGTCAGTGGAAGCAGATGCAACATACCCGCGTCAGAAACGGACGTGCCGGACAGGTCCAGCGATGTCAGATTCGTAGCGCCGGACACGTGCTGCAGGCAGTTGTCCGTCACGTTGGCGCCATCAATGTCCAGGTACTCAAGCTGTTTCATGTCGGAAATAAACGACGTTGTCTGAGCATTCAATCCGCGACCGGTCAGGTGCAGCGTTCTTAGTTCAGGAAATTGCTTCAATACGGAATAGTCAACACCTGTGGCATCATGGACGCTGAGGCTTTGAAGTCCGTGAATGAACAGCACCTCCTGAGCTCTTTCCGAACGTTCAAGAATAGGAGCCATTTCAGGAAACTCATTGAGAGGAATATTCAGAGTTGTCGACGGACGAGATTTCTGGAATCGAAAGGCTGCCTCTACACTGAGATTGTGCCCCGATATGTTCAGATGCCTGAGGCTGGGTACACCAGAAAGCATACTCAGAGATTCGGTCCCTATGGCTCCACAATCGGACAGATTCAACCACCGAAGATCGGGCAGTTTCAGCAGCAGACGGACCCCTTCGTCAGTGATTTGAGTGCCGGAAAGTTCCAGAGATTGCAGTGTCGAGTACGCCTGCAGGTGAAGCAGCAGATCATCGTTCACCCAGGGGCAGCCATTCAATTCCAGAGTTTGGATCGAAGTCAGTTTCAGCGAACGCAACAGACCGGCGGCGGTCCGGGTTCGACTGAGATCCAGCGTATGGAGCTCTGGCAACCGATTCAGCACAGACAGGCTGCCGTTATCGAATTCACTGCCCGCCAGAGACAGGCACCGGAGTCCGGCAACATTGCCAATGGCCTCGGCCACGTCTGTTGCTATCGACGCGTCCTTGATGCTCAGTTGTCGCAGGGAGCGCAGGTCTGAGAACCGCCGCGCAGAGGGTTCGAACCTCTTAAACCGAAGCACGTTGATCTCACCGTGCTCATTCCTGTCCACAAGGTCTGCATTGATCAGAAGATCTGCGTGCGGATCGTTCTTACTGCGCAACAGTATGACGGCGATCGCAACAAGGAGGACCACAGACATGACCCGGGAGACTGCAGTAAATAATCGTGCACCGAACG
Source organism: Fuerstiella sp. (assembly GCA_014238335.1). Taxonomy (GTDB): domain Bacteria; phylum Planctomycetota; class Planctomycetia; order Planctomycetales; family Planctomycetaceae; genus Fuerstiella. Next base: position 45,615 of record JABABI010000023.1, on the reverse strand, counting down.
ACATCTGGAGCTTTCGCGAAACAATCTGCGGCGGATCAAATAACAAATTGACATTGTCGACCGAATCATGCAAGGACGACGTGAACGATCTTTCTGCACCAGTCGATCAATCCCCAATCCTGGCCGCTCATTGGCAGGTTGTTTGGAAGTGGTCGAATGCGTGCTGGTGACGTCGGCGATGGAAAGGTCACTCGTCCGCTCGTTCCACAGTGACGTTGGCCGATGACGTAATTCCTGAGGTCTCACCCCGTATCGCCACGGCTGCGGTGCTGAGTCCGGAGAATACATTTCCTGTCAGAGAAATATGGCTGGTGGACTGCAGCACAAGACCGCCCGCCTGGCGATCTCCCTCTTTGCGTTTGATTTTACCGTCTCCCAGGTAACTGTTGCAGAAGCTGTTTCCTGTTACTGCGATGCGCCCGCTGTGCTCGCCGATCCGCAGCGCATGATTCTTCATGAGCGTAAATGTATTTGCGCTGACAGCACAACCGTGAGCATCAACCAGGTCGACTCCTTCGCCGTTATGAGCAATTACGTTGGCGCTGATCGTGATGCCGTAGCAGTCGCGGTCCAGAGTCACGGCCGTGCCCTGGCATTCTTCGATCATGTTGCCGGAAAGAACTGATCCGTAAGTGTTTTCGATCAGAACACCTTTACCCAGATGATCGTCCACACAGTTGCCGGTCATGCAAATGTTGAAACTGTCGATGCAGTGCAGGGCGTCCTGGTTTTCTTCGAACTGATTTGAAGACACAACGATATCGTGGCATCCCAGCAGATTCAGGCCAACAGCTTTGTTGTAGGTAATCAGACAGTCGGTGACGCGGGGGTCTTCGTAGCAGTGATCCAGCCTGATGCCGTCACCGCCGCAGTATGACACCGAAACTCCCTGTACGAAAATCTCTTCAATCAGAATGGCTTCAATGCCGTGTCCGCTTTTTTCGTTGCCGGTAATACGAAAGTTCGTCAGATTGACCCGCCACAGGCGTTCGTCTTTCTTAACCTGCTGGCCATCGGCGTGCTGCACGATCAACGCGGACTTGCCGTTTTGGTTGCGGTTGATGATGTTTGTTGCTGAACCGGCGCCTTCCACGCGAACGTCACCACGCCGCAGCAGTAACGGTTCGGTAATCTCAAAGTCACCCGCCGGAAGTCTCACCAGACCTCCACCTTCCGGAACGGCATCAAACGCCGCCTGCAGACTGGCGAACTGACTGGCGTCAATGGCCGACCGTGCTCCGGAAAGGACCGCATCGGCGGCAAAGCTCAAATGGGTGACGGACAGAAACACGATCAGGGGAAGCGCTGTTTTCATCGGGATACCATTTCTGTGAGGGAGAGTCATTAAGGCGTGGCTACTGGTGGTTCTACTTTGTTTCAGCCAGATCCACGCAGATGATTTCGTCGTCGTTGCGAATGTACGCGTGTTTGCTGGCAAAGGCCGGCATGCTCCAGACAACGTCACGTCCGTACGCGACATTACTGGGTTCGATGACTTTCGCGCGATCGATTTCTTCGAATCCCTGCGGAGACAGCCTGGCGATGATCAGTTCACCGAGTTCGTTGAACAACCAGAAACGATCTTCGTGTTTCACAATAAAAGCTGTTGCGGAATCGGCCGGGCGTCGACCGAGTACGTCGGTAGTTTCCCACAGTCGTTCGCCGTCAGGGATTCTGATGCCGCGCATGACTCCCTTTTGATCGAAGCCGTACAGCACGTCGTCCACCAAAAATGGCTGAACATTCACAGGGCAGATGATGTTCTTTTTGCCGCGCCAGATCTCCGCGGCGGCGGGTTTGTCGGACGCCATTCTGATCATCACACTTTGTTTGTTAAACCCGGCGACGTATACGTACTCGCCCGCAACAACGGGTGACATGATCATCGAACCGCTGGATGCCTTGTATGGAACCGACCAGTATTCCGTGCCCGATTCCGGGTCCACCGAGGTGACCGCGTCCGGACGCAGCAGCAACAACTGACGCACGCCCGCGTGCTTGATAATTGTGGGCGGCGAATAACCCTGTTCCGGCGATGTTCCCGTTCGCCATACTTCCGCGCCTGTCAATTTGTTTAATGCGACTGCGTGGCTGCCCGTCCCTCCGGCAAGAGTCAGCAGCTTGTCGCCGTCGATTAAAGGGTGAGCCGCGTATCCCCACAACGGAGTCTTTGCACCGTAGTCTTTTTTAAGGTTCTTCTGCCACACGACATCGCCGCTCAGGATCTCGAAGCAGAACAGATGGCCTTCTGCGCCCAGCGTGTAGACTCGGTCACCGTCTACGTTTGGTGTGCAACGTGGTCCGGAGGGGTACGAAATGGTGTAGCTGACCGAATATTCGTGTTGCCACAGTACCTTGCCGGATGACTCGTCAAGGCATAACACACGTTCCGTGCCGGTGAATTCCTTACGATCGAAGTTAGCGACCTTGGCGTTATCGCTGGTCACGTAGTCTGTGACGAACACTTTTCCGTCTGCCACCGCGGGTCCGGCGAAACCGCCGGCGATCTGCGTCCGCCACAGAACTTTTGGCCCGCCGTCCGGAAACTTCTTAGCGATCCCCGATTCGCGCCAGACGTTGTCGCGTCCGGGTCCCATCCACTGCGGCCAGCTGTCGGCCACTACGGTGGCGGAAGTGACGACAAGTAACAACAACGATCGAATAACCACATCAACCTCCACCAAATATCCACTGACAGACGAACTGCTTTCCGGACTTCCATTATTCTGCGCGATCAGGCACACGATGAGGAGTCACTCGGGTGCTGGGAAGGTATCATTGGCTGCGGCGAACTACGCTGATTCGTGGCCGTGAAGAACGTCATCCAGGCTGAAGACAAGCGTGCTCGGGAGCCGCAACGGTTCACGAGAACAGGAAAATGGTCCCAGACAATGGCCGAATTTCGATCAGTTTGGCGAAATCGCATAATTGCGAATCCCGTCGAAATTTGAAGAACAAGCGGGCCATGCTGCTGATCTGTGTGTGTCAGCTCAGGGCACCATGTGGCTGCTCAAACCTTCCACGGCGCGAAATCGGGTATCACTCTTGGCAACCTCGACACCCACGGCCACATCTGCGTCCTGCCGGGTCAGCTATGGGCCGGACGCTGCACTCGTGGGGGTCGTCCTGATCTGGGGGATCAATATCCCAATCATGAAGACCGGTCTGGATCAGCTGGATCCGTACGTCTTCAACGCCGTGCGCCTGACGATCTCAGCCTGTGTACTGGGGGCCTTAGCACTGAGAGAACATCGTCGGGGTCACCGCTCAAAGCCGGGTGTATCGCGAACTCGGATACTGATCTACGGCATCGTCGTTTCCGGCATATACCAGCTGTTGTTTCTGCTGGGCATTGCCAGAACAACGTCCGGCAATACGGCACTGATCATTTCGACCGTACCGATGTGGACAGCCCTGCTGGCCCGATTATTTATCGGCGAAAAACTGCTGCGTCTGGCGTGGTGTGGGTTACTGGTCGCACTGTCAGGTACTGTGATTGTAGCGCTGCAGAAGGGTGACGTTGCAGCGGGCTCAGAATACCTGGCGGGGAATCTCAGCATTTTGGCTGCGGCGCTGGTTTGGTCCGGAGCAACTGTCGTCAGTCGGCCGATGCTGAAATCGATTTCACCGCTGAGGTTGTCTGCGACGGCGGCCGTGATTGCCCTGCCACTCCATCTTCTGTTTGCCGTGGGGCGTTACGAAGAAAGCATGTCCGCGCTGCAGTCTGTCGATGTCTGGCTGATAATTGCTTACGCGGGCATTCTTTCCAGTGGACTGGCGCTGCCGATGTGGAATTTCGGCGTCCGTCATGCTGGTGCGGCACATGCTGCCATCATTCAGAATCTGATTCCACTGATCGCGATCATGGCGGCATGGCTGACTCGCGGTGAATCTGCGACAACTGCTCAGCTGTTTGGTGGTGGATTGATTCTTGGTGGACTGGTTATCATGCGATACGGTCGACAGAATTACGATGTGACACCTGTCGCCGAATCCGAATCAACACGCAAGGGGCCTTCACCACAGGAATAGAATCATGAGTGAGCTCTTCGCACTCTGGATGCCGATTTTGGCATCCGCCGTCGCCATCTTCTTTGGCCGTTTTGTGTCATGGGTGATCATCGGTCCCCACAATTCGGCCTGGGCTGCTTCGCCAGACCAGGCCGAAAACATCAGGAAACTGGGAGAGCTGAACCTGCCGCCTGGTCGCTACGTATTAGCCTGTGACCGCTCAAAAGAAGAGCGGGAAGACGAAACAGTCAAGGCCGCTGTCGACAGCGGCCCATGGGACACGGTTACTTTATGGGGTACGGCTTCCAGCATGGGGTGCAATCTCGATCTGACGTTTCTGTTTTACTTCGTGACGGCTGTATTTATCGCCTACTGCGGGCCGCTGGATCCGGGAGCGGCTTTCAGCAAAGTTTTTCAGGTCACCGGAGCCGCCGCCATTCTGGCTCACTGCTTTGCGTTCATGCCGCACAACATCTGTTCGGCACGTCTCGGCGAGGCATTCTGATGGACGTCCAGGACGGCATCGTTTACAGCGTCATCACCGCAGCAATTTTTGGCGGGATGTGGCCGTAAGAACAATTTCAGAAAGGACGTTGCAAAATGTATCGTTATTCTATTGCTGATCATCGTTTTTCAAATTTCAAAGGCTTGAACGTAGCAGCGTTTCGTTGTGCGCCGCTGGCGATCGCCGTTGTCGCTGTGTGGACTACGGCGGCGACAGGTGTCGGTCAGGAGCCGCCGTCCATCCGAGTGCTGTGTTACAACATTCATTACGGTCAGGGCAACGACGGGGTCTACGATATCCCGCGACTGGCGGCAGTGATCAATCGATTAAAACCGGACCTTGTGGCTTTGCAGGAAGTGGATGTCGGTGTCGAACGGTCCGGGCGAAAGCACGAGGCACAACAGCTTGGACAACTGACAAACATGGCCGTCCGTTACGGACCGACTCAGCATTACCAGGGCGGTTTGTACGGTAACGCCGTCCTGAGTCGACTGCCAATTCTGGACGTGCTGATTCAGCCGCTGCCGTACACCGAAAGCACGGCGGAGCGTACGACTTATCCTCGAGGAGCGATCGCTGTGACCGTGCGCGGCCCGAACGATCAACCGCTGCGGTTCATCAGCACTCATTTTCAGCACAATGTGGCAGAAGACAGAGTCGCCGAGGCACATGCCATCAACAGATTGTTTGCCGATGAATCGGGAAAGCTGCCGACAATTCTGGCCGGAGACATGAATGCCACTCCGGATGCAGAACCCGTCACTGTTCTGCAGCAGCGCTGGACGAACGCGATTGACAAATCGGCGGCTCCGTCTGCGCCCTCAAGCAATCCCCGCAGTCGCATCGATTACATTTTCTTTCGACCGACGGAGCAGTTTCGAATCGTCGAAACGCGGGTCATCGATGAACCGATGGCGTCCGACCACTGCCCCGTGTTCGCCGTGCTTGAGCCTGCGCAGTAAGGCCTAAAACTTTCTCAGCCGCGTCTTCGTCGCGACGCTCTGCTGATCTTCGATCTGCATGTCCGTGATTTTCCACTGTCCGTCGCGAGGCTCCACGGAAAACAATGCGGCGAATTGGTTTTGTCGCTCGTGGACATGCCCCCAGTGTTCCACCGTGCCGCTAACCGTCCAGCGACTTCGATAACGAAAGCTGGGCCACATATCATTCGGTGATTCAACGGCCTGTTGGCCGTCGTCATATTCAACAGCCCGCACACGGGCGACCGCGCCGCCCTGTTCTCGAACCAGCAGACTTTCTCGCAGTTGCAGATACAGCGTTTCCAGCAACGGGCCGTCCACCGACTGGTTTAACGCTTCATAAATTCGGTGTTCGGTGCCGAAGTCCAGAGCACGATAAGCCCCGGTGTGTAATTGTTCAAAGATCCCGTCCGTATCTGTAACTTCCGGTGGTGGAGCAAAAGGGTGAGGCAATTCGACTCGTGCAAATGGCCATGTGACAGCTCCCAGTACACACAGTGCCGCGGCAAACCTTCGGCCCTGCGTCTTTCCGAAAATCGCACACGCCAATGCCAGTACAACTGCACAAATGGACGCGACCGGTACCACCAGCTGCGGCAACGCGGGCACGTCTGCGGGGACGGCTGCAACGGGCTGAGGTAAGACAGCTTCGTCGGCTGTCCATCGAAACACATTGTCTGCAGGTTCATTAAATCGAGAGAATTCGAATCGCTGCATCCGATCGGGATAACTGAACACGACCGACTGCACTTTGCGAAGTGAGGAGTGAAACTTGTTCCAGGTTAGACTGGTTTCTCGGACGGAATCATCGACTGTGCGATAGGTCATGATGACGCCGACTCGACCATTGGCCAGGCTCACCCTGCGCTGTTCAGCCTGGCGAGCGAAGTCCTTGAGGTCCAGGCCGTAGAAATCGATGCGCGTGAATGTCGGTTCGACCGCGACTCCGTTAATTGTCGTGGGATTCACGTCCGTCAGCCAGTCGCGAATCAGTTTCCGGACGCCATCCTGTTCGTCAACTTCGATGAAGGCCGGATTCTTATGTTCCATGGGCATGATGGTGCGCAGGCTGGCCAGTGGAATCAGCACCTCGTGCCGCACCTCAGCGGGTTCGATGTAAATGAATGAATATACACTGCTGTAACTGGTGATGCCCAGAGTTGCTTCGCGCTGTTTTTCGAACCACGCTTCCCAGTCCTCGTCTGACGAATCGTCGGTAAGCTGCTGCTGATCCCAGTCAAAACGCAGCGTCTCCGCAACTCCGGGTTTTAGAGATTCGGTGTAGGTCATTTCTGTGCCGGCCTGATGCAGAGTCAGTTTCATCTCGGACGGAAAGATGAAGTTTTCATCGCTGATATCCTGTTGCAGCGTCAGGAACTCGGGTGGCTCCGCAAATGGGTATTCCAGTTCGTACGTGGCTGTGTGCAGCATTAGATCGTCGACCGGAATTCCTTCTTCAGGTATTTCAAAAGGCTGCACATCTGTCACAGTGCCTTTGAACGCGTCCCCTTTGGCATCTCGCAATTTGAATTTATCCAGCAGGAACTGTCTGTGGTCTTTCAATCCTCGACTTAGTTCATCGGCCGGGATCACGTCCTTTGTGTCAGGTTCCAGTCCCTGGAACAGGAACAGGTCTTCGGCGAACAGCTTGATTCTGACGCGAGCCACGTTGCGAGTCACAAACACCTGTGTTTCTGTCACCGAAATCGGATGACCGGCCGGCGTGATTGCGGCTGTTCCTGTGCAGGAAAGAAAGATCAATAATTGCGTGCTGAATAGGCGAGCAAAAAAGGTCATGAACGGGAACCTGTGAAAACCCGGATAGATTTTCGGAGATTGAATATTTGTTTCGTGCTCGTCTCGGAGCGTCAGCTCGAACAGACCGGCGGAGCCGACGGTCAGCATACTCGAAACTGAGCTGGAGCGAAGCCGTCTTTCGTCGATGAATTTCAATTCCTTCGTTCAGTTGACCGCCGCGCGCTGTGCGTGGCTCTTCCCGCCCCGTACACTGCTTTCTTTGGGGTGCAAATTTCAAGGATACAGAATCATGAAAACAACTCTCGGGGTCATTCTCGGTCTTTCTTTCTGTCTTACGTTGTGTTCCCGCAGTGCCACAGCAAAGGACGGGCAGTTTGCGGTGGAGTCAAATCTGCTGGCTGGCGTCGCAAAAGTTGACATCACGCCGGAAAAAGTCGATGGCATGGAAGTTACCGGTCATCGTCGAATCGTCCACGGTGTACGTGATTCATTGCGAGCCGGAGTATTGGTGCTGAGCGACGGCAACACCAAAGCCGCCATCGTAACGCTGGACACCATCGGTGCGTGGGATGAAATGGTTAAGCTTGCGCGGATGCGGATCCAGCAGGAAACGACAATTCCGTCAGTGAACATCATCGTCGCTGCGTCGCACAACCATTCCGGACCGGACTTTGATGCCGATTCGAAGTGGGGGCGTGGACTGATTGATAAACTGGGCAGCGCCGCGAAACAGGCGGCAGGCAGCATGCGGACGGTTACTGTCGGTTACGACGAAGATCGGATCGGCTTCAGTATTAACCGTCGCAAAGTGATCGACGGCCGTGCGGTTGTTCGTCTCAATCCGGAAGGCCCTAACGATCAGCGAGTCAAAGTGCTGCGGTTTGACGACGGTCGTTCGTTAACTCCCATGGCCGTACTGATGCATGCCGTCTGTCATCCGTGCTTCTTCACGTGGGGCGATAAGGGAACTCAGCCGTATCCCAACGGATATCCCAGGATGAGTGCCGATTTTCCCGGCGAGGCACAAAGTTTCGTTGAGATGTGTTACGGACAGAAAACCAGCGCGATGTTTCTGCAGGGATGTGCGGGAGACATTCGACCCAACCTGCCCGGATATCCGTATCGATGTGCGGATGAAGCGGACATTCAGTGGGCCGGTCGCGACCTTGGCAGTGCCGTCGTGCGTTCGCTCGCTCGTTCTGTGACGCGTGAGCGGTTGAAAGAACGTGCGTCGTATTATCAGATTCGCGCCGCCAGTACAGTAGTGTCGCTGCCAGGCAAAGAAGGCAGAGTCTCAGCTGAGTTGTCCGCGCTGAAAATCGGACCTTACCTGTTACTGACGATGCCGGGCGAACCGATGGTCGAATACGGGTTCAAGCTTGAAAAGGCGATCGCGGACCGAGCGATTCCGATTATCGTCGGATACGCGAACGGGAATTTGGGTTACATCGCCACGGCCGACGCGTACGAAGTGGGCGGTTATGAACCGAACACTTCGAAACTCACACCGGAAGCAGAGTTGATGATTCTTACGGAACTCGGGCAACTGGCTGACCGGGTGGTGGGTGACGTCTTTGAATCGTTTTCGAAGCACCCGAAAGAAATTAAGCTCCGGGAAGAACAGGAAAAGACGCGGAAGGAAAAGGCACATTCAGCGACTCAGCGTGCGAAGTCGAACCAGTAGCATTTATCGGCTGTTGTGTGAGCCCTTTTCTGATGTGTACCACAGGCAAAGCCTGTGGTACGCAAACTCTGACAATGTCTACTTTGTCTTCGCCGGTGCGGCCTTTTCTGTCGGCGTTGTCTCAGCAGGAACTTTGTCAGCGGGTGGCTTGGCGGTCATGCGGTAGATTCTGGCGTGGCCATCGGCATGCGCGACGGCCATACGAAGATTGTCCGAAAGCAGGTCCAGTCCCCGCGCGGCACTGGGCAGCTTCATCGTGTGAAACGTTTTTTCTTCTTCCGGTCTGGCGAACCACAGTTCGCCTTTGCCGGTTCGATCGGCGATTGCTGCGATGATAAAGTTGTCGGGGTGAAAACGCACGCCCCAGGCAATTCCTTTGACGTTGTCGTCGTCTGACTTGAGCTGTTTGACTTCTTTCCCGGTTTTCCAGTCGAACAGCACAATGATGGGGTCCTGGACGCCGGCAAATGAGTTGGTTACTTTCGTGATGCCCGCGCTGGCCCACTGGCTGCCATCGGGCTTGAACTGCAGGTCGCGGGAACCACCCATGTCGGCGGCAAACTTATTGTCGTAGCCGGTCATGACACTGCCATCGATGGTCTGCTTGTGTTTGCCTGATTGCAGATCCCAGACGTTGATGCCGCCCAGCAGGTCCTGCGAAACCAGATGTGTGCCGTCAGGGTGAAAGTCGACGCCATAAACGTGCCGTTCGTGGCCAGCGAATTCGTGTACTAGTCCGCCGTCGGCGGTATTCCACACCTTGACCAGCAGGTCGTTGCCGCAGGTAGCCAGTTGCTGTCCGTCAGGGCTCACTCGCACAAAACGTGCTGCGCCCTGATGAGCTTGAATCGTCTGCAGCGGCTTTGGTTCAGCCTGCGACGTATCCCAGACGTTGATGACTCCACCCCAGCAGGCGGTGAACAGACGATTGCCGTCAGCAGAAAAATCGATTGACCGAACCCAGCTCTTGTGTCCCTTAAGTGTTCGTTGTTCACCGTTTTCCAGATCCCACAGCTGCACGTCCAGATCTTCAGCACCGGCGGCCACAAAACGATCGGTCGGATCAACTCGCAGTGTTGTCAGCGCGATCTCGTGCTTGAACTCGTTCACCTGATGTGATTGCGTCGGGTCGATTGCATTGAGATCGACTGCTGGCTGGTCGGTGGTTTGGTCAGCGATGTCTGTGGTCATGCCAGCAACTCCTTGATGGACTCGGTCGCCGGATCGCCGATAGGGATTGATCGTCCCGGCAGATCATGTTCGGCGGTGGAATCGAGTCCGACGGCCTGCAGATATGTGTGAAACAGATGGCCGGCATCGACTTCGCGGTCGGCGACTTCCGTCCCGGTGTCGTTCGTGCTGCCGATCACGGCGCCCGGCTGAATGCCGCAGCCGCCCAGCGCGATCGACCATGCCGTACCCCAGTGGTCGCGTCCATAACGCACGTTGACTTTGGGCGTGCGGCCGAATTCAGAATAAATCACAACCAGTGTGCTTTCCAGCAATCCTCGAGTTTTAAGGTCGTCCAGCAGCATGCAAAACGGTTTGTCAAACTCACCCAGCTGCTCAAGGTGAAAGTTGAAGTTCTCGGCATGTGAATCGTAGCCGTGATGGGTAACCTTCACGCACGCAGCACCGTTTTCCAGCAGCGACCGGGCCAGCAGACAATAACGTCCGAAGTCGTGAGTGCCGTAGCGTTCGAGATCCTGCTTTGACGCTTTTCCTTCAAACATCGCCTTGCGACCCATCAGCCTGGTGGCCTGATCATAGGAAGCGTCGTAGGCTTCGGTCAGTGCTTTCGATCGTCGTTTGGTGAATCGCTGATTGAACTGAAGTCTGAGTTGATCGCGGCCAGCGTCGGCTGATGCATTAATGCCTGCGGGGGCGGTGAGATTGCCAGGCGGCTTGATGCCTTCAAGTTTCAGCTGGCCATGCTGTGCACCCAGAAATGCTGCGCCACCGGCGACATCGCTCAGGCCTCGGCTGGAAACGTGAACGTAGCCAGGAAGGTCGCTGTTCGGTGCCGCCAGATACTTTGACGCGACCGCGCCCACGTAAGGAAAGTCGCCTACGCGGCGGCCTTTTTCCATGAACTGCCGCCCCTGCTCGTGATCATTGATCTTGATGTTGATGCTGCGCACGATTGACAGCAGATGCATGCGTTGAGCGATATGAGGCAGCAACTCAGAAATGTGGATGCCGGGAACGGATGTGGGAATGGCCTGAAACGGGCCGCCGTGGACGGTGCCGGGTTTTGGATCCCACGATTCCAACTGGCTGACGCCACCCTGCAGGAACACCTGCAGAATTCTTTTTTCCTGATGCTTAAGCTGATCGGCCTGCGCATAAGTCCCCAGGATGCCTGTTCCGGCCGCACCTGCCATTGTGCCCGTCAGAAACTGACGGCGCGCCATTCCATGTTCGAGTGGATTACAGCCTTGATTTCGCCGCATGATTAATCCCGCTGTTCGTATCAGTGATTGAATCGAAACTCGGCCGATGAAAGGGCGGCCCACACGAGTTGCCGGATTGCCGCTTCCCGGTCATCCGCATGCTGTTCCAGAAACAGCCTAACGAATTGAATCTCTTCAGTGCCAGGTGGCCGTGAAAACATGGAAAAATAGAATTCGTCGATCAGTTCCGGCGTTTGCAGTATGTTCAGTCGGGAGTTCAGTCGCCCGCCGTCTGAAGTGATCCAGCTTTGCAGGGCCGTTCCATTGCGAAGAAATAATGCCTGATTTGCTGACGCGTCGAATCGTGAAGTCTGAATTCCCACGACTCCGAACAGGCCTGCAAAAGTGTCAACGTGGCCCTTGAGAGCGTTGTGCAGAGCTTCTTCCTGCCACAGTGGGTCCTGGATCTGCGTCGCGGCGTTGTCGGCATCGGTCGCTAAATGTTTCGCTTTCAGGTCTTTCAGCGTTGCGTCTGTCAGGGCAGTGGCCCGCATCATGGACCATGCGAGCTGTTCGGGCGACAGCGGCTTCATCAGCGCCACTGCGAAATGATCGTTGCCGATGTTCTTGACTTCACTTTTGTACTGGCTGCTTTGCTGGTAGGTCTTTGTCAGTGCCAGTTCGCGCAACAGATATCGCAAGTCGTAGTTGTGGTCCGCCAGTGCGTCAGCCAGCAGATCGAGCAGCGCGGGATGCGACGGTGGATTGGCTGCATGCCACATGTCCAGCGGCTCCACGATGCCGCGCCCCATCATCATCGCCCACAGACGATTGGCAATATTTCGTCGAAACGCCACGTTGGCGGAATCGGTCATCGCTGCCGCCAGCTGAAGTCGTCGACTGTAAGCTGGTACAGAGCGCACCTTCTTATCCGGCTTGATGGTATAGGGTTCTTTCGTCGCGGGTGGATCTTCGATGGGCGGCAGGTCCAGCAGACGCGGAGCCGTCTCGTCGGATTCACTGGTGAAGACGGAAGTAAACTTGACCGCTCCTTCGGCCTTTTCACCAATTGACGCCTGTTTCGACTTAGGGTCAGTAAACAGATAGCTGCGATTTAAGAACGCCGACAGTCCGTGGTAATGTCGCTGCAGATAGTCTTCGATATTGGGGTGGTCGTGGCACTGGGCACACTGCAGATCGCGGCCCAGAAATATTCGTCCCAGATCGCGCGTCATGGCGTCTGTTTTCATTTCGCGATCAAGCAGAAACCTCGCCGCTGGGCGCGTCTTCTCATCAGCACCGTCGGCGGTCAGCATCTCCGTAACCAATTGATCCCACGGCTTGTTCTGTGCGAACGACTGCCGCAGATAGTTTTGCCACTCGTCCGACTTAATGTGTTTACCGGGTCGGCGTTCCATGAGCATCGTGTCGAACGCGTATTGCATCCGCCGTGCATATTGCGGCGAAGTGACCAGTCGGTCGATCAGTTTGGCACGTTTGTCAGAGGATCGGTCCGACAGGAACTGACGTGCCTGTTCGGCGCCGGGAATGGTCCCCGTCAGATCCAGGTAAAGTCGCCGTGCAAAGGCTGCATCACCAGCATCGTCAGCAGCGACGTTTTCGAAACCCACACTGCCGACACCGACCGTCATGTCGATCCACTTGTGCAACGGAGTCTCAGCGACTGATGATGCTGTCGAACAGACCATCACTATTATGGCAACGGACACCGTCTTCGTGGAATGACGCAGATCCATGGGGCGGGGTAAGTCTGAAGGAATGGTAGGTAACTTTCCTGTGAACGAGTTTACCCGATATTTCAGCATTACACCAACTGACAAATCATGATCCGTACGAAAAATGGCTATGGTAACGTGACAGGTGCGGTGCAGGCTGCCTGGTAAAGCAGAATCGCAGATCTATTCGTGCCGTTGCGTCCTGTTCTTCGACTGAGAGCATAATACAGACGTTCGGTGTTGAGTCGTTTCCTGTATGCACGGTAGCATGAAATAATGCACACAGGAGCCGATCGTATGCGGTCGCGAACAGAACTCGAGTGCCGAACATCAGAACGCTTAGTCGTGGTGACGACGGCCGACGGATTTTGAGGCCCGAAAGAATTGAGTTTGATATGAGTCCGAAACGAGCAATGCAGAGACGAAGCTTTCTTGGCGTCGGAATCGCGGGTGGCCTGACTGTGCGAGTTTCGTCGCTTGCGGAAGCGGCATCAGCAGGCCGTACCGCGCAGGCGAAAAATGTTCTCGTCATCCTTGAGCAGGGTGGTCTTTCTCACCTGGACACCTGGGATCCCAAGCCGGATGTCGTGGCTGAGCATCGGAGTCCGTTCAAACCGATTTCTACCGCTGTTCCCGGATTGCAGTTTACGTCGTTGCTGTCGAAGACAGCTCGCGTGGCGGATCGCCTGACCGTCATTCGATCCATGTTTCACGATCGCCCGGGAGCCAACGGGCATCCGCTGGGAACACAGTATGCCCTGTCGGGAGAACTTCCGGGTGGACCTCTGGAGATGCCGGACATCGGCTCGATCGTCTCGCAGAAAATGAATACTGAGTGTGATTACCTGCCACCGTACATCATGGTGCCGGGCAATCATGAGCAGGCCAAGCAGACGCGAGTGGGGTTCCTGCCGGCGTCGGCGAAAGTCTTTAAGACCGGAGGCCGTGACCTGTCTGATCCGAACTGGAAGGTCAACGATCTGGGCTTGCTGGCGGGTGTCGATCGTGGACGTTTCCGCGATCGTCGCGATTTGCTCAGCAATTTAAACGTCGGTGTAGCACCTGGTGCCAACGACCCGGTACGGACGCTTTCAGATCTTTCGAATCAGGCAGCTAATCTGCTGACGAATCCGCTGACACAAAGTGCCTTCAACCTGACCGAAGAGGCAGACACGATGCGCGATCAGTATGGTCGAGGTCACCGTGGCCAGTGCTATTTGATGGGGCGCCGTCTGATTGAACGAGGTGTTCGTTTTGTGACGGTCGACGTGCGTGAGCCACTGACGGACAAAACTCCTGGCGGTTTCAACATGAACTGGGACCACCACGATTATATGTACAACAAAGATTCGTGCGGAACGATTCGAAATGCGGCCGGAGGTGAGGGACGTTACGGAATCGGTCACTGGGTCATGATGGGCAGCACTGACCAGGCCTTTGCGGCGTTGATCACCGATCTGGAAGACCGTGGACTGCTGGAAGAAACGCTGGTCGCATTTGTGACCGAATTTGGTCGAACGCCTCGATTGAATCGGTTCCAGGGTCGAGACCATTGGACGAATGCGTATTCGATCGCTCTTGCCGGAGCCGGCGTGCCTGGTGGACAGGTCATTGGATCCAGCGACGCTGAAGGCGGATACGTGACCAATCGTCCGTTGCGTCCTGATGATTACGCCGCCACGATTTATGAGAAGCTGGGGCTGGATCGAACAAAACCGGTTTACACTCCGTCAAATCGCCCCGTTTTTCTCGCTCACAGAGGAACACCGATTGACGAAGTCCTTTGATGACGTGAGACAAACGACAGATTGTTGCACATTTCGTGCTGTCCAATTCCAACCCTTCGAAAGTTTCTCCGCCCTGGTTACCGTTGCTACTGCAGTGCCATTCCAGAATCTCCGTGCTTTCCACCATCGACACCCTCCGCAAGTGTGACCTTCCTTCCGGCACCGTCGATTTTCCCGCCGCGTCTATCCATGTTCCCACACCAAACTCATCCGAGCCATTGTCTGGTCGCTCTTGTGGCCGTCCTGTCATGCAGCCATTTTGTTTCAGCAGAGCCGCCGAAAGCGATTCGCGTGGAGCCTCTGGCTGTTGCACCTGGCGAGACATCAGAAATCGTTCTTCACGGATTAAATCTTGCAGATGCGACAGACGTCTGGTCATCGTTGCGGTCGGGCAGTAATACGTTACGGCTGAATCCGGCGGAAGGTGGCGTGACTGGCCAGCCAGTTGCTCAGCCTTCGTCTCGCAAGGTGTCCGACAGAGTTGCGTTGCTGCATGCATCCGTTGATAAGACCTGCCCGGTCGGGATTTATGCCGTACGCGTGGCGACCGCCAAGGGCATTACGAATCCGCTGTTGTTTATGGTCGACGATCTGCCGACGGTGGTGGGGTCGAAAGATAATCATACGCCGAAAACGGCGCAGACGATCGAATTATCAATGGCCGTTGACGGCGTGACCGAATCCGGTCAGGCGGATTATTTTCGGAGTCCGGGCAGTCCGGGCGAGTGGGTGTCTGTCGAGGTGGTTGCGACTCGACTGGGGTCGAGGCTGGATCCCGTGATTAGAATTCTGGATGCGGCGGGCGAGGAACTTGTTTTCCTTGATGATTCGCCCGGGCTTTCCGGTGACTGTCGTGTGCGTTTCCAACGGCCTGATACCGGTACGTTTGTCGTGTCGATTGAGGACGCATCGCTGGGCGGAAGTTCGGCGTATCAATACCGATTAAGGATCGGTGATTTTCCTCTGATCTCGGGCACGCTTCCTGCTGCCGTGAAGCGAGATCAGATGTCCGGATTGCGTCCGGTCGGTTTTGGCGTCGACAACACAACCGGACAGGATTCGATTTTCTCTGATGGCGCGAATCGCGTTGCTGTGCGACACAGTGAAAAATTAGCATCGGGCTACACGCAGGTGTTCGTATCCGACCTGCCTCAGTTTGTCGCGATCGCTCGTTCTGCTGTCGATGTGTCGTTCCCATGTGGACTGAGCGGCATGTTCGACCAGTCAGGTGAAGTTCACAGCTTCCGATTCGCCGCGATGAAAGGAGACCGGATTGTTCTTTCGGATGTGTCCCGCCAGTCAGGCGCTGCTGCGATGCTGCGTCTGGCCGTTCGTGGCGAATCCGGTATGGGCATCGGTGTGAATAGCCGGCCTGGTACGGCCGGTGGAGCGATCAATGTTACCATTCCTGCGGACGGAAATTATCTGGCCGAGCTCTCCGAGATCGGCCGGGGGAGCGGACCGGAATTTGTTTACTACGCCGAACTGCAGCGCAGTGTTCCTGATTTCGAACTGGTGCTTGATTCCGCCAGTGTCATTCTGCCTCTTGACGGCTATGCGATCATCAAGGTTTCTGCAAAACGAAAAGGGTACAATGGCCCGATCAGCCTGCACGTCACCGGTCCGGCGGGCGCACTCGCGGTAGCGAACGATGTGATTCCGGAGAAGAAGAAGGACACGCGGCTGAAGGTTTACATACCGAACGACATGCAACCGGGGCAGTCGTTGCCTCTGACGGTGTCAGGAACAGACGACGAGTCGAATGGGGACGCGGACGTTGGGTCGCTGCGGAGAGTCGCGTCGACAGTGGTTTTGTTTCGGAAGTCCATGCCGCAGACGCCTCACCCACCCGTTGAATTACAGAATGTCCTGGCAGCTGTTGTGGGTCCAGCCATTCCGGAGTTCTTCGAACTGAGCCTGGATGACGGCGCTGTATTTTTCCCTCGCCACGTGGGAGAAGTTTACTTCACCGTTCGAGTCAAACAGCGTGCCGAAGGGTTTACGTCTCCCGTGGCCTTGCGGGTCGAGGGTCTGCCGGAAGGATTCCGTCTGAGTGGTGGTGAGAACGCTGTTGGTCGCAGTGAAAACAATGAATATCGGTTTCAGCTGAATGGTCCCTCTGAGGCAGCCACCGGAGTCAGTGAGATTCGAATCATCGGTGAAGCGGCCTACAAAGGGCAGACAAAAGAGGTGACGTTGACGAAGTTACCTTTCCGCATCATCGAGCCGTTGATCGTGGTGGCGAAATCTGTGGGCACGGTGCAGCCCGGGGGCGAGGAGCAACTGAACGTTCGTGCGCGACGTTTTGTGCCGCGGGCGGGTGGTGATATGAAGAAGATACTGTTACAGCTGACGGCTGCGCCTGCGGGAGTTACTCTGCCGCAAGGTGGTATGATTGCGGCGGCGAAGAACGATTCACAGGTAAGAATTAAGGTTGCCGCGGACGTACGCCCGGGAACATACAATTTGGTTCTGCAGGCGACGACGGAAGTTGCCGGACACGAGTTCACGGTGTCGAGTGCCTCGTTTCCATTGGTTGTCGCTCCGAAGTAGCGCAAGCGATCGATGAGGTTACTCAGTATTTTCGTAGATGTAAACAGGTTACTCATGAAGCACGGTTGTCGTTTTATATGGTGTCTGTACGCAGGGTGGCTGGCACTGGTCCCGCCTGCGCTGGCGGGTGAGAATCGAATTTCCTCTGTGTTGGAGCGACTTGAGGTGTATCCGGAGCAGGTGGAACTGCGGTCCGTCGGACAGCGATTTCGCATTCTGGTTTCGGTGATCAACAAGGCGGGCCGGTCGCTTGACGCAACGCGAGTAGCGCAGTTCGAGTCACTTGATCCAGGCGTTGTTTCGATTCGGAATGGGCAACTGGTCGCTGTTGCACCAGGGACGACCGATGTTCGGGTGAGCATGGCAGGAGAATCTGCGACGATTCCTGTTGTTGTCTCTGGTAGTGAGGCAATGCCTGTGTCATTGCGGAATGAAGTGATTCCGATTCTGTCGCGCCAGGGGTGCAGTGCTGGTGCGTGTCATGGTTCACCGCAGGGCAAGGGTGGCTTTCGATTGTCTCTGCGTGGATTCGATCTGTCCCTGGACGAGGCGACATTGCGCGGCGAGTTTTTTGCTCGACGAGTCAACGTGCTTAACCCGGACACAAGTTTGCTGCTGCGAAAACCGCTGATGCAGGTGCCACACGCAGGTGGTCGTCGGCTGATCATGAATTCGATCGCCCACACAGTACTCCGGAACTGGATCGCTGACGGTCGTCATACAGACGCGACGACAGCACTGCGGTGTATCGGGCTGACGCTGCATCCGCCCTCTGGCCGACAGCTGACTCGTGAGGTTGCACGCCAGCAGTTTTTGGCAATTGCGGAGTTTTCGGATGGCTCACTCAGAGACGTGACGGATCTTGCCGTCTTCACGACTTCGGATGCCGCTGTCGCAACAGTGTCGGCGGACGGGCTCGCCGAACGAGCGGATGACACGGCTCGTGGTCAGACCGCAATCACAGCCCGATATCTTGACCAGATGGAAACCAGCTTTTTGATCGCTGTTTCGGAAACCTCGGGATTCAAGTGGCCTGAACTTGCTGCTTCCAATTATGTCGACCAGCTTGTGCATGCGCGTTTGAAGCAATTGGAGTATGTCCCTTCCGATCGAACGTCGGACGGTGAGTTTCTGCGCCGCGTTTACCTGGATGTGACCGGTCTGTTACCGTCCATCGACGTGACGCAGTCGTTTCTCGCAGATTCGTCAGCGGAAAAACGGTCAAGTATGATTGATGAACTTTTGGCCTCCAGCGAGCACGCGAAGTTTCAGACGCTGCAGTGGGGCGACACGTTACGAATCCGCAAAGCCAGTATTTCGTCGCCCGGCGTGTTCAAATTTCATCGCTGGTTGATTCGATCTTTCGAACAAAACATGCCGTACGACCGGTTTGCTCGTGAGTTACTGACCGCGTCGGGCAGTTCATTTGAAAATCCACCCGTCAATTATTTTCGAACTGCCGGCAGCACGAACGACTGCACGGAATCCACGGCGCAAATCTTTCTGGGAGCCCGTCTGGAATGCGCCAAGTGCCACAACCATCCGCATGAAAAATGGACTCAGGACAATTACTACGGCCTGGCCGCTTTCTTCAACAGACTTCAGCGGGATCCCACACTGCGGAAAGACGAAATTTTTGTGTCTGTTGCGGACAGTGGTGAGATGACTCAGCCACGAACCGGCCGGACCATGAAGCCATGGCTGCCGGGTCAGGGCGATGTAGAGATCGCAGAAGATGCAGATCGGCGGCTTGTGCTCGCAGAATGGATGACATCGCCGAGTAACAGGCTGTTTGCGAAGGTTGAAGTCAACCGACTGTGGCGCAGTGTGATGGGCAAAGGCATCGTGGATCCGGCCGACGATTTTCGGGCATCGAATCCACCGTCAAATGCGGAGCTGCTGGACGCGCTGGCGGACGATTTCGTGAAGCACGGCTTTGATCGCCGGCACACTCTGCGGGTCATCCTGAACAGTCGGACATACCAGCGACGTTCGGAAGCGAACTCTTCAAATGAAGGCGATGACCGTTTTTTTTCCAGGTATTCCCGGCGTCTGTTGACCGCTGAGCAACTGCTTGATGCGATCTGTGATGTGACACAGGTCCCCGAATCGTTCAGTGGATTACCGGCCGGGACTCGCGCCACTCAGTTGCCGAGCCCGGACTTTGGCAAAGAGTTTCTGACCGTCTTCGGCCAGCCGGCACGCACATCTGTTTGTCAGTGTGAACGTTCTGATGATCTGAATCTATCGCAGGCACTGCAGATTGCAAACGGGTCGTTTGTGCACGGCAAACTGACAAACGGCGGCAGTCGCATCCGCCAATTGCTGAAGGTAAAACGGCCCATTGAAGAAATTGTTGTCGAGTGCTATTTGGCAGCATTTTGCCGGGCACCGACGTCAGCAGAATCCGACACCGCCGTGGGTTTCATCAACTTCCCTGGTGAACGGTCCATTGAACAGAAACTGGAGGATTTTTGCTGGGCGTTGCTGAACTCCAACGAGTTTCTGTTTCAGCATTAGTAAAGGCACTGCCCGGTGAGCAACTCCACATTTGGCGGCTTCCCGGCAGGGACGATGAAGTTCCTGAAGCAGCTGAAGCGGAAGAATGACCGCGACTGGTTTAACGACAACAAGCCGCGATACGAATCGGACGTGCGGGAGCCGGCGTTGGCGTTTATTGAAGCGATGCAAAAGCCGATGCACCGTCTGTCGGAATATGTCGATGTTGTGCCGCAACGAGTTGGCGGCTCATTGATGCGCGTTTACCGGGACACTCGGTTTTCGGCGGACAAGACACCGTACAAGACGAATCTCGGCATTCAATTCCGACATATGGCTGGTAAGAACGTTCACTCACCGGGGTTTTACATTCATATCGAGCCTGGGGAAGTTTTTCTTGGTGTCGGTATCTGGCATCCGGATTCGCCAGCGCTGGCTGCGATTCGAGAACGCATCGAGGAGGATCCGGCTGCGTGGAAGCGGGTCCGCGATGGCAAAGCGTTTCGCAGTCATTTTTTGCTGACGGGTGATTCGTTGAAAAGGCCGCCGCGCGGATTCGATGCAGAACATCCAATGATCGAAGACCTGAAACGCAGGGATTTTATCGGTGTCGGTCAGCTGGAACCAAAGTCGATTGAGAGTTCCAACTTGGTGAAGGACACGACTCGGGCGTTCAAGGCTGCGATTCCGTTCGTGCGTTTTCTGTGCGGCGCACTCAATTTGCCGTTGTAACCTGTCGTAAGACGGTGGCCCGCAGATTCCAAACGGTCGCAGGAACAAACCGGCGAAGCCGGCTCGAATCAATCCGGCTACATTCCTGCCTGCAGTGCTCGCAGGTGACGTTCGAAGTGGTCGGCCAGCACTTCGGTGTAAGTGTCGGGATGAGAATCAAGCACCGAACGGACGGCCGGACCGAGTGTCGGATCCGTCAGCGTGGAACCGAACGTGCAGTGAAGAATCTGCCGCCCTGGTTTCGTGAATCCTTTGCCCTCCGGCACTTCCGACCATAGCTCAAGGTACTCCCGTTCCAGTTCCAGTATGTCGCTGACGTCTGCAGGGGCTGGAGCAGAATCAAGCGTGGCTGACACATGATACGTGGCTTTGTCAACTTCGTAGTGACTGCGGCCGAAGTCGATGATCTGTCGGAACAGGGCTTCGTCATGACGAGCGACAACGCGCAAAGCCTCCAGGTAACTGGTTCCGGCGGTCTTGACGTGGAATTGTCCCTTCGTTTGTTTTGACAGCAGTGAATACATCGAAACTTTGTCGGACCCGGAATGCAGACTGAGTTTGTATCCGCCTAGCAGTGTGGCAATGGCTGCGTGTTCGCCGAGCGATGCTTCCAGAGCGTCCAGATCGCCTTTGTAGTCGACACCTTTCTCAAGATCACCGATGAATCGAGGCGCCAGACTGACCAGTTTCATGCCGCCCTGCAGGCATTGATCCGCGATAATATAGTGTTCCGCCAGGGTGGTTGGCTGTTCCGTTTCGTCCACCGACAGTTCAATTTCGTAGTCCTTGCCGGCTTCGTCGTGAACTTTTTTGATGTAGTCGCCCATCGTCAGTGCTCGAGCGATCGCTTTGCCGTATTTCACGGCGGCGCGCATGCACGCGGCTTCCGTCAGTTCGACGGTCGTGCCGGTCGACAGACCCACGCTCTTGCCAACGTAGCCGTCGTACCAGCTGGCCAGTCCTTTGACTTCGTCGAACTTTGTTCGGACCGTGGCTTCGTCGTAATCGTCGGCAGCCTGGTCAACATCGTCCGATGGATCGATTGTGAAAAACGTGAAACCGACGGCGGCGGTCACGTCCACGTCTTCCGGCGTCTTAAGATGGTCTGCATCCGCACCGACCTTGCCCGTCCAGCCAGCGGCCTGAGCTCCATTCAGCGCATCGTCCATGACGTTTTGCGCTGTTCGCTGAGTGCGAGTCATTTCGCGAATGGACTGCTGCGGATAGATGGGTTCAATGCCGCTGCCGGCGCGGTTCATGGATTCCACATGTCCCGGACTTGCCAAGCCAATGCGATCGCCGAAGCCAAAAGAAGGCGCCAGTCCAAGAGGTTCACATTTCATGTTTGAATCGTTTCTAATCGTTTAGACTTTTTTTGATATGACTTCTTACCGTTACGGTCGCATCGGCTGGCAAGCTGTCCCGCGGTGACCGACCGTTTTAGCAAATGTTGCCCTAAACTGTAGTCTTCGAAGCTGTTCAGTTTTTCAATTCGCCAATGGCGTCCCGTGATTTCTCGCTTCTGAAACCCACGTTGGTCACGTAAACATGTCTGTATTGACGAAAGATTTCTTTGTTCGAGTAGGGTTCGCTGTGCGGACCACTTCACTATTCACTCGCATCCAGAATCGTGTTTACACTTTCAGAGGCGACTGCGTCTCGTCCCCAGTTTAATGCCCGCCTGTGACGTGATTGTGACACTGGTTCGGTCACACGTTAGGCTAACCAAATGCTGTCGGTCCGCACAGCGGACCCTACGTTCTACGTTCGTGTGGGCTGGTTAGTTAGCCACTTCGATGACGGCTTTGATGACGCCGGTTTCCGGTTTCGTCAGTGCCTCGAAGTTACTCACAACATCGTCGAAATTTGTGCGATGTGTGACCCACGGATCAGTGTTGATCGTACCGTCTTCGATCAGTCCAATGATTCGTCCGAAGTTCGCCGGCAATGCGTTGCGTGATGCTTTCAGAGTGATTTCCGGTTTGTGCAGCGTGGGGTGCAGAAAGGTCACGTCCTGCGTCGTGATACCGACATAGACAAGGCTTCCGGTGTGAGCAACAAAGCCGAAGGCGCTGGACATTGACTTGTTGCTGCCTGTGGCATCTGTCACGACGGCGTATCTGTCGCCTCCGGTAATTTCCATCGCCTGACGGATCTCACTGCCGTCGCCCTTGAATTGGATCGTGTGATTGATGTCGTACGTTTTTCGGCAGAAGTCGAGTCGTTCCGGATTCATGTCCATCACGGTGATCGCTGCTCCGGTCAGGCGAGCGAATTCCAGAGTTGCCAGACCAATGGGACCGGCGCCGATAATCAGGGCGTGATCACCCTGTTGAGGATTGCCTCGGTCATTGGCGTGACAGCCAATCGCCAGCGTCTCAACCAGCGCCAGCTGTTCCATAGAAAGTTTTTCAGACGGGTGCAGTTTTTCGGCCCGGATCAGGAAGCGTTCACAAAGGCCGCCATCAACCATGACGCCGATGACGTTTAGTGTCTCGCAGCAATTGCTGTTGCCTTTGCGACAGGGGTAGCATTCTCCGCAGTTCATGTACGGTTCAACGCTGCAGCGATCGCCGGGGTTGACGTTGGTCACTCCATCGCCGACGGCAACGACTTCCACACCCAGTTCGTGGCCGGGAATGCGTGGATAACTGAAGAAAGGCATCTTGCCCAGAAAACCGCTGATATCGGTACCGCAAATCCCCATGCGATGAGTTCTGACTAACGCCTGACCTGCGCCTGGTTGCCCCGGATCCTCAATTTCGACGTGTTCAAACTGCTTCGGTTCCTGAAGTCTGATGGCTTTCATGGCGCAATGTTTTCTTAAGAGATTGTGTCCGGATACAGGCGACAGTCCATGCGAGAACGCCCGTTCAACGGCTCATTGGGGCCACATCCAGGCGGATTGTCTCCGAATCGCATTTGGTCAGCGACAAACGCTGGGTATCATAGGGCGTGTCGAATCCGGCACCATAATGGCGAGAGTCGCCGTCAGTGTCTTGTGAGCATCGCGTTGATGCCGTTTTTCGTGGAAACATCTCGCAATTGATTCAGGTTTTACGACCAACGAGAGCCTTCTTCTGTTCCGTCCTGCAGGTCGCATGGTCTGAACTGCCCGGTCCGTTAGTATTTTCCGTTTGTTCGACCCGTTATTCGCAAGTGCGGCACGCTGCTGTGTGTCTTGTAATCAACGAATCGTCTGACATGCTGGCCACTTGAACGACTTTGTTGTGGAATACTTTATGATTTTTCAGTCACCACTTTTATCAGCTTCGGTCGATCGTCGTCAGTTGCTGCATCAATTGGGCGGTGGTCTCGGCATGTTGGGCGCCGCGTCCATTCTTGCACAGCGAAGCCGTGCAGCGGAGGCGACATCGCTGCTTTCGAGCGGTGGTCCGCATTTCGAGCCGAAGGCCAAACGTGTTATTCATTTGTTTATGAACGGTGGTCCGTTTCAGGCCGACCTGTTTGATCCGAAACCAGCGTTGAAAAAATACGCCGGTCAGCGCCCTGAAGGTGCGGATCTGGTTACGGAGCGACCGACCGGCGGTTTGCTGCCATCGCCGTTTCGGTTTCGGCCTCATGGTGAAAGCGGTGTGCCCGTCAGCGAACTGCTGCCCAAACTGGGGCAGCATATCGACGACATTTGTGTGTTGCGTTCCCTGCACGCCGATAACCCCAACCATGGTCCCGCACTTTTGCAGATGAACAACGGCACGATTCTGCCAACTCGTCCCAGCATGGGAGCATGGTTCCTGTACGGGCTGGGAACCGAAAATGAAAACCTTCCCGGGTATGTCGTTCTGTGTCCCGGACGACCGGTGCGGTTCTCCATTCTGTGGAACAGTGCCTTTCTGCCGTCAGCTCATCAGGGTACGTACATCAATCATTCCAGGGTTGAACCGTCAACCATGGTGCCGCATCTGCGAAATACGAAGTGGGATCGAGACACTCAGCGGCGCCAGTTGGATCTGTTGCGTCAACTGGATGCGCAGGTACAGGCTCAGCGAGGTCCGGACCCGGCCTTTGACGCCCGACTGCAGTCGCTGGAGACGGCCTTTCGCATGCAGTTCCAGGCCAGCGAGACGTTTGATCTTCAGAAAGAGTCAAAGGAAACCCGCACAGCATATGGAGAAGGTCACTTTGCCAACGGTTGCCTGCTGGCTCGGCGAATGGTGGAACGCGGGGTCCGTTTCGCTCAGGTGTATTATGGCAACGGACAGCCCTGGGACACGCATTCCGGCCACGACGAAAAAGTACCAAAGCTGTGCAAGGATATTGACCAGCCGATTGCTGCGCTGCTGAACGATTTAAAGGAACGTGGCATGCTGGACGACACACTGGTAATCTGGGGCGGCGAATTCGGTCGCACTCCCACATCAGAAAACGGTAACGGTCGCGATCATAATCATCATGGCTTTACAATGTGGATGGCAGGTGGCGGAATTAAAGGCGGCATGACCTACGGCGAAACCGATGAGTTCGGTTTTAAGTCTGTTCAGGATAAGGTCCACGTTCATGACATGCATGCCACCGTGCTGCACCTGCTGGGACTCGATCACGAGCGACTCACGTATCGTCACTCCGGACGCGACTATCGGCTGACGGATGTGCATGGTCGAGTAGTCCATGAGATCATCGCGTAGCTGTTTCGCGACAAGAAATTCGTCCGCTGCAATCACACCACATTCTGTAGAAATCCGCGAACCTTAGAATCGCTGCACGTCTCCTACCCGATACGTTCGGTCAGCATTATGGCTGCTGATCATGTTTCGGTTCCCTTGAAAAGGAGACAACCGGATGATGTTGCTGTACGGATTTCTCCGCGGTATTTCGGCGATCCTCCGTCGAGTTGCAGAGTAGAATCACGGTCGCGCGCGGAAAGCGTACGAATGTGCTGAAACAGTTTTCGGGGAACTGAAATCAAGCTGCAAGGCGGATGAGGTCGCTCTTGAGCGAACGCTCGATTACGTTCAGCAGCTGCGCTTGCTGAAGGCGTACGAACGTCGTGAAGTCGCAAGGGAACGATGGGTTCGCGCGGCTGAGCGCATGAATCTGCGCAAGGACGCGGACGGTAAGGTGCGTTCGCTAAGCGAAATGCGTCTGCCGTACACGTTCGGCCTGATCGACATGGCTTTCATTCTGCGAGTGCTTGATCACCTGGGCATCATGCCTCAAATCGAGCAACCGCTGCTGGAACGCCTGTATTCTGTGCTGTTCA
>JABABI010000023.1:0-19746 GCA_014238335.1 Fuerstiella sp. | reverse complement strand
TGCGGCTGAGCGAATGAATCGACGCAAGGATGCGGACGGTAAGGTTCGCTCGTTGAGCGAGATGCGCCTGCCGTACCGTCCTACTTCTTTGGTTCTTGTTTTCGAATCGTCCGTGATGTGGGGTTGTCTTTGCCGCCGCCGAGTGATGCGGGCGGATCGGATTCCGGAACCTTCAATTCTGCACGAAGCCGGTTCAGTTCTGCCAACAGGTATTGCTGAGTCTTAGCAACATACGGTCGGCCGTAGATGCTCTGCATTTCGTGCGGATCGTTCTGCAGATCAAACATTTCCCATTCGTTGACGTCCGGTTCGTAGAAACGCATCAGCTTGTATCGGCCATCGGTGACGCCATAGTGTCGCCGCACGTCGTGCCAGCCGGGGAATTCATAGTAGTGATAGTAAAAGCTCTTGCGCCAGTCGTCAGGAGTCTTTCCGGCCAGCACCGGCACCATGCTGCGCCCCTGCATGTCGGCAGGAACCGACGCACCTGCGATGTCCAGAAAGGTTTCGGCAAAGTCGAGCGGCGAAACGATGTCGTTATTGACGCTGCCTGGCTTCGTCACGCCTGGCCACTTCACCAGCAGCGGTGTGCGCAGTGATTCTTCGTACATCCAGCGTTTGTCGAACCAGCCGTGTTCTCCCAGATAGAAGCCCTGATCCGAACTGTAGATGACGACCGTGTTGTCTGCCTGACCGGATTCTTTAAGGAAGTTCATGATTCGTCCGATGTTGTCATCGACCGACGCCACACAACGCAGGTAGTCCTTGATGTAGCGCTGATACTTCCACCGCACCAGTTCTTTTCCTGTCAGGTTGGCTTCCTTGAATGCTTTGTTCTTCGGTTCGTATGCGGCATTCCACGTCGCCAGTTGCTTAGGCGTCAGGTTTCCGGGAGTGACCAGTTTCAGATCATTGTCGGTCATCGTTTTGGAGATGGACATATCCTGAGTCTTTGCCGGTGTTCCTCGACCGGAATAATCGTCGAACAAAGTATCCGGTTCCGGAATTGTCACGTCGTCGAACATCGTCAGGTGTTTCGGACCGGGCTGCCAGTTGCGATGAGGTGCCTTGTGCTGGTACATCAGCATGAACGGTTTTTTTTCGTCGCGATCCTTCAGCCAGTCCAGTGCCAGATCCGTGATGATGTCTGTTGTGTAGCCTGTGTGTTTGACGAATTTGCCGTTCTTTCGCATGGGCGGGTTGTAGTACGGTCCCTGGCCGATCAGCACTTCGCTGTAATCGTAACCCTGCGGCGGCATGTGTTTGCCCAGATGCCATTTTCCGATCACGGCCGTTTCGTATCCCACTTTTTGCAGCAGTTTCGGAAAGGTTTGCTGGTGGCCGTCGAAGGTATTTCCGTTCACCAGAAATCCGTTCTGGTGGGAGTACTTACCCGTCTGAATGACAGCTCGACAGGGTCCGCAGATGCTGTTTGGAACGTAACATCTGTTAAACAGCATGCCCTGTTCTGCGATGCGGTCGATGTTTGGCGTAACGTTAATCTTCGATCCATACGCGCTGATGGACTGATACGCGTGGTCGTCAGTGAAGATGAACAGGATGTTGGGACGATCAGCTGCACCGCAGTGCCGGGTGGCGAACAGGACCAGAATCATAAATCCGAAGATTTGGCGGGGCATAGTGATTATCACTGACATGAGGTATAACGCGACAGCGTTAAAGATATTTCGAGTGGCAGAACGCAGACTAAGCGAACAGGGCTGCAGTTGTTGCTTCCGTTCTACCGAAGTCTTTTCTGAAATCAACTGGCTAAGCGAGCAGCATCCTGTTTGCTGGAAATAAGACATGAAATACATATCGGTAACGGCAGCAATTGTCTTTTGTCTGGCCACGTACGCTGTCGCTGATGACTGGCCTCAGTGGGGAGGTCCACAGGGCGATATCGTCTGGAGAGAAAGCGGCATTGTGGACACGCTGCCAACGGAGGGATTGTTGCCACGAGCATGGTCGACCCAGGTGGGCGAAGGCTACTCCGGCCCGGCAGTCGCGAATGGCAAGGTGTATCTGACGGATAGAATTATCGCCGACCGAAATGAACGCATTTTGTGCTTCGACGCTGAGTCGGGAGAGCAGGTGTGGAAGTACGAATACCCCGCTCGGTACACCGTCAGTTATCCGGCGGGTCCTCGGGCGACTCCCGTCGTTGACGAAGGTCGAGTGTTCACAATCGGAGCAGTAGGCCACTTGTTGTGCATGGACGCAGACACGGGCGACCAGATCTGGAAGGCCGATTTTCAGGCCGACTACGGAACGGAGCTGCCGTCCTGGGGCATGGCCGCGTCGCCGATTGTTGATGGCGAGAAGCTGATCACTCTGATTGGCGGCAGCGATGGTGCTCTTGTCGTGGCGTTTGATAAGGCCACCGGAAAAGAAATCTGGCGTTCGCTGGAAGATGATGCAGTTGGATATTGTCCGCCTGTGATTCTGGAGTTTGGCGGACGACGACAGTTGATCATCTGGCATCCCGCGGCCATTTCCGCACTGGATCCTGAGACGGGCAGCGTCATCTGGGAAGTTCCGTGGGCGATCAGGTTCGGTCTTTGTATTCCCATGCCACGTCAGGTGGGCAATCACCTGTTCCTTACCGCTTTCTACGACGGACCGATGATGTTAGAGGTCGACGCTGACAGGGCAGAGATTGTCTGGCGGGGTAAAGGCACCGACGAACAGGACACGGACGGATTGCATTCAATCATGCCAACGCCGTGGGCGGATCGCGACAACATTTTCGGTGTGTGCAGCTATGGTCAGCTGCGAGGTCTTAACACCAAAACGGGTGAGCGACTCTGGGAAACCTTAGACGCTACGGGTAGTGGGCGGTGGTGGAATGCATTCATTATTCCTCACCAACCTGATGGTCAGGGGCAGTCAGCCCGCAACAGATTCTTTCTTCACAACGAACAGGGCGACCTGATTATTGCCGGACTGACGGCAGATGGGTACAAGGAGATCAGCCGAGCCAAACTTGTGGAGCCGACTCGCAAAGTGCAGCGGAGGATGACCATCTGGTCGCACCCGGCCTTCGCCATGAAAAGCGTGTTTGCTCGGAACGATAAAGAACTTGTGCGAGTGAGTCTGGCTGCCACTGAGGCCGCGCGATAAGAGCGACTGCTTTCCGTCCCGGATCCACGCTTTTCCTTACTCGACGTGTTATTTCTGTTTGCAAAGTCATGTGGCATCAGTTCCTCTCCAATAAACGCATTGGCAGTTCCCGCCCTGCAACAGACGCACGCGATGCGTCGCGGTCCGAGTTTCACAAGGACTACGACCGGATCATCTTTAGCAGTGCATTTCGCCGCCTGAGCGATAAGACTCAGGTGGTGCCGTTTCCAAAGTCGGATTACACGCGCCAGCGACTGACACACAGCCTGGAAGTGTCCTGCGTTGGTCGTTCGCTGGCGACAAATGTCTACGAGATGGTTCGCAGCGAGATTAGCGAGTTCGTTTCTCAGGGGGACTTCGAAGCCATTGTGGCCGCCGCCTGTCTGGCTCACGACATCGGCAATCCGCCGTTCGGTCACTTTGGCGAAAAGGCGATCCAGGACTGGGCACAGGAAGCTCTGCGGGAAGCGGGATTTGATTCGCTGTCAGACGTTGAACGCAGCGATCTGACTCTGTTTGAAGGGAACGCGCAGAGCTTTCGCGTGCTCACGCGACTACAGATGAGCAATCGTCGTGGCGGCATGCGGCTGACGGCCGCTACCCTGGGCGCACTCGTAAAGTACCCACGCGCAAGTCATGTTGAGGGCACTTCGTGTTACAGGAAACACGGTTGCTTTCACGACGACAGCGAGCTGTTTGCCGAGGTCTTTGAATCAGCAGGCCGCTCTGCCGATCAGCTGGGACAATTTGGACGGCATCCACTGGCGTTGTTGTCTGAAGCGGCGGACGATATCTGTTACGCCATCATTGATCTGGAAGATGGTTGCAAGGCGGGACTAATCCCGGAACCGGACGCGATGGAAATTCTGGAAAACCTGAAGGCCGGATCGACTGGTTCCGCTCAGATGCCTGGGGCGGATCGTCTGTCGATGGGGCGCGCTATGGTGATTAACGAGCTGGTTAATCAATGTGCGGATGTCTTTCAGTCTCACATGACGAACATTCTGGATGGCGGTTTTACGGGGCCGTTAATCAACCGGACTCCGGCGGCGACGCACTACAAGACAGCCAAGAAAATTTCGTTACAACATGTGTTTAACAGCGAACGGGTTCTGGAGCTTGAAGCGGCCGGCTACCAGGCCATTCAGGGGCTGATAAAGATTCTTGTGACGGCGGCTCTGACCGATTCCCCCAGCGGATTTGATCTTCATATCAGAAAGCTGACGAAACTTCGGATTGACGGGGACCAGTCCATCTATCAAAAACTGCTTGCCTGCACAGACAAGGTCAGCGGCATGACGGATCGTTACTGCGTGGAACTGTTTCGAAAACTGTCTGGCCATGCACAAATTTGATGAGGCTCATGTCTCAGACCGTTTGATGAGTCTGTTTGACGGATATCCCTTACAAAGATTCTTCAACTAATGTTCCCAGCTTCGAATCGGGTGTTTCTTGCTGTGCTGGTCATGTCGGTCTTCGTCGTTGGCTGCGGGCCGCCGGCCAGGCCTGTTGAAGAAATCACAACTGTTCCCGAAGCCATCTCGCCTGCAGCGCTGATTACCGTCGACGAAAACGACTGGCCGTGGTGGCGCGGGGCGGATCGCAACAATGTGGCGGCGTGTGAGACGGCTCCCACAAAGTGGAGCGATTCGGACAATGTCGTCTGGAAACAGTCTGTGCCCGGACGAGGTCACGGTTCACCCACGGTCGTTGCAGACAAAGTTTTCCTTTGTACGGCTGACGAAGTGGCCGCGAAACAGTCTGTCATTTGTTTCAGTCGGGAGATGGGTCAGCAGTTGTGGCAAACGGAAATTCACTCGGGCGGCCTGCCGGACCGGGGTGGCATGCATCCGAAGAGTACTCATGCCAACTGCACCGTTGCCTGTGACGGCGAGTCATTGTTTGTCGGTTTTCTGAACAACGAGCACGTTCAGGCGACCAGTCTGACTTTGGATGGTGAAATCCGCTGGCAAACGGAAGTTGGATATTTCGTGCCGAAGTTCGGATACGCAGCATCGCCGTGTTTGTTCGAATCTCTGGTGATTTATTCGGGCGACAATCGCGGCGGCGGCTTTCTCGCGGCTGTGCATCGTGATACGGGAGACATCGTGTGGCGGAAGGCTCGCAACGATGTGGACACCTATTCCTCAGCCATCGTTGCAAACATCGGCGGTCAGTCTCAACTTGTTATCAGCGGCGACGACAAAGTTGCGGCGTATGATCCGTTGACAGGTGCGGAACTATGGAGCTGCCCTGGCACCGCTTCGGCGACGTGCGGAACGGTTGTCTGGAAGGACAACCTTGTTTTCGCCAGCGGTGGCTACCCAGCGCGGCAGACCATCTGCATTGATGCGGAATTAGGCAGAAATGTCTGGGAAGACGGAGTGAAGTGTTACGAGCAGTCCATGCTGGTCGCCGGCGATCATCTGTACGCGGTGACTGACGACGGTATCGCGGTCTGCTGGGAGGCGATTTCCGGAGTTCGTAAGTGGAGACAACGGCTAAGTGGCCCGATCAGTGCGTCACCGGTTTTGGTTGGCAATCTTATCTACGCTACGAACGAAGTCGGCACCACCTGGGTTTTTGAAGCGAATCCTGACGCCTACACTCAGGTGGCTCGGAATCAGCTGGCGACAGAAGCGTTTGCGTCGTTCGCCGTCTGCAACGAACAGGTTTTCGCGCGAGTCGCCAGCGGAAACGGCCCGGGGCGTCAGGAGTTCCTGTATTGCATCGGCGAGAGTACTGCGGCTGCGAAGTGACGGACTGTTTCATTGACGCTGTCATGCCGACCGAGTGTCGTCAGATGTAACCTGCATTGAAGGCGAGGCTGCGAAGAACGCAGCTTTCCGGTAACTTCCAGCAGACGGAAAACCTCCGCCGTGTTCTTTTCGAATGGTATTCCCGGGACCGAGACCCATGTCTGCAGTACTTCACGATCACATTAACCATATTCGCAGCCAGTTTCCGGCGCTTGCCCGCAAGGCGAGTGATCATTCGGCGGCATTCTTTGACGGTCCGGCCGGGACTCAGGTGCCGCAGCGAGTAATCGATGCTGTGAGTGCTTACTTCGCCAGGCACAACGCAAACCACGGAGGTCTGTTTCCGACCAGCCGCGAGAGCGATGCGGTGCTTGCCATGGCTCATCAGGCGGTCGCCGATTTTCTTGGCTGCGATGATCCGGACACGGTTGCCTTTGGTCCCAACATGACGACGCTGACGTTGTCGCTGTCCCGCGCTCTGGCCTGCACCTGGAGTCCGGGAGATGAGATCATTGTCAGCCGCCTTGCCCATGACGCCAACTTTACACCATGGGTGCTTGCGGCGGCCGATGCCGGAACAACCGTACGATACATCGACATCGATCCTGAAGACTGTACGCTGGACCTCGATGATTTCAAAGCGAAATTGAACGACCGAACGCGGCTTGTAGCCGTCGGATGTGCGTCCAATGCTGTCGGTTCGGTCAATCCGGTGAAGGAAATCTGCCGACTGTCCCGTGCGGCTGGCGCCTTGACGTTTCTTGACGCCGTGCACTTTGCTCCGCACAGCCTGATCGATGTTGTGGATTTCGGTTGTGACTTTCTGGCGTGTTCCGCCTACAAATTCTTCGGCCCGCACGTGGGAATCCTGTGGGGACGGCGTCCATTGCTGGAAGAACTGCCGGCGTACAAGTTGCGGCCGGCCTCCGATGCGCTGCCGGACAAGTGGATGACCGGTACGCAGAATCACGAGTGCATTGCCGGAACATTGGCGGCCGTCGACTATCTGGCCGATTTGGGCCGCATGGTGGTGGCCGACGAATCCCTGTCTCGTCGTCCCGCACTGGAACAGGTCTACCAGGCAATCATGGAATACGAACATCAGCTGATCTGGCATCTGATTGATGGTTTGCGTTCGTTGGAATCGTTCCGGTTGTGGGGCATCGGTGATCCACTCCGGCACGCCGAACGGCTCCCCACGATTTCGATCACTCATTCAGGCCGCAAGCCCGCAGAGATCGCAGAAAAGCTTGGTCGGCAGGGACTGTTTGTCTGGCACGGGAACTACTACGCTTTGCCGCTGACAGAACGACTTGGTCTGGAGCCGGACGGCATGGTCCGCGTCGGAGTCGTTCATTACAACACGCTGGAAGAAGTTGATCGGCTGCTTGTGGCGTTAAGGGATCTCGCGTGAGATCGGTGTGGCAAACTGACGTAATTGTCAAGCGCCACAGCGTGGTTCTCTTCCAGTCATTTGTTGAATACGAGTTGTGCGAAGCAGTTCGTTCACGTCATTTGTGCAGGTCGTTTCGGCTATTGGAAGCCGCGCGACAAAGCTCGCTGGATGTTGGGGGCGTTGGGGCGAATTGTCCAGGCTCGCTGCAGGTGGCGTCTGGCGTCGGCGTTTCGTCCCTGTTGACGGTAGATCGCAGCCAAAGCTGCGTGGGCTTCGAACAGGTTAGGGTCGGCTGTCAGGGCCCGATTGATGCATTCCACCGCCTGTTGAACGTTGCCCATTCTTGAGATGTGAGGCACCGAGATTCTGGTGGGCATTGGCGTACCCAGGGTTCACGCGAACGGATTGCTCAAAGTTTTCAGCAGCGTCCTGGAACTCACCCTTCGCAAAACAACAATTGCCCAGGTTGTAGTGGGCCTGCCAGTGCAGTTTGTCGCATTCCGTCGCCCGCTGATAATGAGCCATAGCCCTGTCATCGTCTCGTGGTCTTTGGAAGGCCAGACCCGCGAGATAGTGAGCTTCTGCGTCATCCGGCAGGTTTTCGAGAGCCTGCAGCGCCAGCCGGTCTGCTTCTTTCAGTTTGCCAGCCCAGCCCAGCACCTGAGACGGCTTCCGCAGCACCAGGGTATGG
Organism: Fuerstiella sp.; assembly: GCA_014238335.1. Lineage (GTDB taxonomy): Bacteria > Planctomycetota > Planctomycetia > Planctomycetales > Planctomycetaceae > Fuerstiella. The sequence goes on along the minus strand of JABABI010000023.1, from coordinate 11,777 downwards.
TCCCGCAGGTTCAGACGACTTTCAACACGGTCTGCGATATTCTGTTCTGTAGACTGTTTCAAGGTGCGCTCTGTTTGACGACCTGCATTTCTATCAGCTCGTCGACCAACAGCCGGCCCAGCAAACGGTTGCCGTTAATCGTGGGGTGGACATGATCGAAAAACTGTCCGGCACCCAGCACTTCACCGGCGTTGTGTGATTCCAGAGATGCTGAGCACGGTATTAGTTTGACGCTGTGTGCGCGGGCAACATCTTGCATTGTTTGCTGGATCGACGACAGGGCTCGCAGCGGGCCCGTATGAATGCTGTCCGGGCCTGCTGGTCATCTTCCATTGCCAGTTGGATGTGTCCACGTTCGTAGTGCAGATGTGCAAAACGATCATCAATGGCAATCGCCTGATCAATCAACGTCAGAGCCGAATCCATGTTGTCAGAGTTTTTCGCTGTCTGCGCCTGATCGATCAGTTTACGCACGCGATGCCAATTTTTCTCTGACAGCCCGGAACGATGTTGATTCTTGAATGGTGAGTAGTCTTTCAGATTTGACGCGGGGTCGACGAAGATCACGTCGGCTCCGGCCGTTGCGGCGATGTCTACGATTCGATTCAGCGCTTCTTCGAAGTGGGCCAGGACCTGCGCCTGAAATCTGTTGTTTCGTTCATACGATTGCGGGCCTACCGTTTGGTCAGGAATGGCTTCGATATCGGACGAAAGCATCGTGGCATTCGACGGCGTTCCGGCCCCATTGGTGGCCATTGTGCCGTAAAGTCGACGCACTGTTGAGTAGACGCGCGTGCGACTCAGCAAAGAGCCAGTATTCCGAACGAGTTCGGGAGTGGCATGGATGTCACGGTACGTGCGATGCTCAATAAATTCGTTGTGTCCCGTGTAGCAAATGAACAGGTTCGGCTCATCGCCAACCAGTTCTTCCACCAGTCTGGCAACGCGACAGCTGGCATAACTGACTCCGCCCGCGTTGATGATTTCGTAATTCCCTTCTGAGTCCGCCGCCGCTGCAAATTCCCGCAGCCAGCCGGCAAATGATGTTGTGTCGTCGTAGGGCCGGCCAAAGGTGGTGGACCCGCCCAGACAAAAAATACGTGTCGCGCCAGCCACTTTTGGCTGTGAAAACGTCTGTTTGTTGAACAGGTTCAGCTTGTTTCGCGATGCTGCAAACCGGATTGTTCCGTCAGGCTGGCGTTCCTCTTCGAACAGTGGATTCCATGCAGCAAAGCTGACGAATGAATCCTGTTCGTGGGAAACCGGCCCTCATCAACACTACTTCCACGACAAAGAGTGAAGTACGGTCGCCATGAATGAGAACAGAAGCTTCTTCCACAGCGAAAGTGGGCGTCGGTTTCGATGAATTTCTGACCATGATGATTGCCCGCGACTGGGATGGGAGCATCCTGCCCACGCCTGTTGTTCTGGCGAAGCGACTCTATCCCGCCTGTGTTCGCGCTTCCAGAATGAACAGATTTCCAGGCATGTTTTCCGGTGGCACATCCGCAGACTGTACTCAATGCCTCAGCGAACAACCGCTGCGACAGGCTCAGATGCGGTCAGCGAAGAGAGTTCGTCGTCTGCTTCACATGAGCGTGGTCAACAGCATCGCCGTTCGCAGGAAACGAAAACGGGGCCAGCCACCACTCTTCGGTAAAACTGGCGGATTCACCCGGTGCGAGTCTTTCGCGCGGTCCGATAGGTTCCAGTTCAACCATTTCTCTGTCCGGGTACCAGACAGAAATCGTCAGACCAGCCGCTTCGTTGTACACCCGATTCGGGTATGTTCTGAAGCGTTTCAGGAACATCAGGTCGTTCGGTGCGAGATATATTATTTCTCCCGCGTAGCTGTCGAATCCCAATTTTGGTTTGCGCGGTGTCGGATGTATTTCCAGCGCGTTATCTTTCAGTCGAATGTTGGGATCTTTCGGCTTTGCATTGATGACTCCGCCTTCTTCGTACATCACATATTTCATTGGAAATCGGCTGTGCGGCGACTGTTCTGGTTCGGTCAACGGAATGATGCAAATCCCCTTGCCGACCGCAAACGTGCGGCTCCAGTGACACCATTCCCGCGTCTGCTGCGACACGTTGACAATGGTCTGACGACATTTCAGCCGACTTGATTCTTTGTCCAGTTCGAAGTCACGGATCAACTGCACTCCGGTCGCCGGATCCTGTTGGCTTGTCAGCCTTGCGGCTCGTTCGCCCGTGATCCGGACCTGCCACTTTCCGCTCCAGAGGAGTTCCCGTCGGGGAATGATGAATTCAGGACCGATATCGAAGCGGCCGGCAGACGAGTGAGGTTTGTCGCCGGGCTTCCACTGTTTTTCCTGATCTGAAAAATGCAGCACGTTGCTGCCTCGATAAGAATATTCCAGTACGCGTCCGCCCACCTCGGGGCACAGGACCACTCGCACGTCCTTGTTTTTCAACTCGACCGCATCTGAGTAGCCGTGGTACTGAATCGTCTCGGCGGCATTCAGGCGGCCACCGCTGCAAAGAATCAGGACGGCGCAACACTGTCGGACTGGATGCTGGCGGCGGATTCTGGAATGCATCGTCCACATGAAGATGGCTCCGAACAGGAGGAGATATTGAAACCGAGGCGACAGGGAATCGCAGCTGAGGATGTCCGCGTGTTCGCGACACGTCGAACGGTGCGTGCCGGCGTTGCGGCAGGATTCAGCGTAGCATGGAGCCCTTCAGAACGGCACTGAAGTGATGGTCTTTTGTGGACAAGGCTGAAGATTCGAACGGTCGATCCGAAACCGCTGGCGTGTATCGGCGGATGCGTGCACCGCACATTGCGGCCGCACGACCGGGGTCTCAGACAGCAGCCATGACACGGCCGGGCTGTCGCACGTTTTCCGACGTCAGTTGGTTCAGCAGTCGGTGACGGGCACGGGTGGCCACTGATCTTCAATACCAAGCAATTCCAGCATCCTGGTTCGCAGGGTCACCATCAGCGGGTCACTGCCCCGGCTGCGTCGGGCCGACGGATCAATATCAATGGCCTCACCGATGCGGATGTCAACGTGCAGATCATTGTACAGTGTGACGTTGTCGGTGAGTTCTTCCTCCAGACGTTCCACCGTTTCGAACAGACGGTGATTGAGACGGTCCGGGTCGATGTTCGGATCGAGGTAACCTTTCGGGTGCAGCGACATTGACTGCGCATAGTACAGATCGGTCAGTTGTCGCCAGCGCCGCTGTTTCGCAGCCGCGTCTACTTTATTGGTCACCATATCGGCAAGAATAGCGGTCCGCAGGTCCTTGACGCGCGCGATGACGTCGCCAGTGCGTGTCTTGCCCAGCCATTCGGCTTCGTAGGTCTGCAGGATCAGGTTTGTCAGATCCGCGATTCGCTGTTCCACATCCCCCGCCTTTGCATGTCCCAGCCACTGCACTTCACGAGTGCTTTGCAGTGCCCGACGAATACGTTCGACTCGGTCGATTAATGGTAGTTGTTCCTGAGTCTGCCAGAAGAGATGCCGCTCCAGCCGCGCCACGACCGGGCTCAGGCATGCCTGCGGATTGGCACGATGTTCGTACCGAAAAGCGACAGGATGAATGACAACTTTCGACTCCGGATGAGCTTTGGAACGCTTCTTTGCCGCAGCCCGGGCGACAAAGGACGTTCCTTCCATTAATGACATCAGACGGTCGTTCGCCGCAGAAATGCCACCTTCTGGAAAGATAATCAGCGGACGTTCGGCCGTTGCAACAATCCCGATGGCCGTGTCCAGCGCCTTGCGGTCCAATCCTTCTCGGTACACGCTGAACCCGCCGACGCGGTGACAAACAAACGCCGCTAACCAGTTTTGCTTGAAAACATGCCAGCTGGCCATTGCAAAGGCATGACACTTCGCCCCGGTGGTAATGGCGCCACTCATCAGAGGATCGGATAGCCGAGTATGATTGGGACACAAAATGATCCCGTGTCCGGCGTCAAGCGACTCACGCAGGTGGTCGAGTCCGTGACATTTCCAACTGGTAATGCCAAATCGATTTCGCAGAAGTCGAGGCAGGTAACGCCCAACAGCCCACGACCAGAACCGACCCCGATAGGGTGGCACAAATTCGTAAGGTTCGTCAAAAACGACCTTTTGCATTCCGTTGCTTCCAAAGGCAGAGCGACGATTCGAAGTGCAGCCGGGAAAAATGAACAGACCGAACGGCGAGTTCCAGCGAGGGGTCGCCTCAGGCTGTTTCGAGAAAAGTACCTTGCGAATCAGGTCGACGTGTCACGCTGGCTTAACGGCGACAATCGCTGTTCGCGACGGAGTCTAAGCAATTCCGCACAATTTACGAGACCGTATGTCCCCAATTCTGCACGTTCCTGGAGGACCTGACACCGCCTGCCGTTTCTTCGTTCTTTATTGGCGTTCCCAAACAGCAGGCAGTTCATAGGATGTTGGGCCGTACGTCTGCGAAACGACAAAGCCACTGGCCTGAGACATATAAAAAATGCGGCCATTGGAGACGACGGCTCCCAGGCACTCCCGGGAGTCAATCGCCGGACCGGTAGAAACCAGCTTGCCACCGCTGGAAAGATCAATCATGTCCATATTCGCGCCCAGAACGTACGGTTCTGAAAGCGTAAAGCGGCAGCACGCGTAATTGTGTCCGATGCTGTCGACCACTTTTCCCGTGTGCCGGTCAAAGACATTGCCTTTGCCGCGAAGTGCGTTGGAGAAGATGAATTTTTCTCCAACGGTGACCACGTTCAAAGCCGACGTAATCGCATCCGATTGCCACGCCAGCGACCCGTCATCGGCGTTCAGGCACCAGACGAACCGGTCATCCGTCCCTTCTTTGGCTCGATTGAACCCGCCGATGTAAAGGCGCCCGTCGCGGGCGCTCAGCGTGCATTTTGACGTGACGTAATAGTTGGTTGTCTGCCAGATGACGTCGCCGGTGGCTGGTTCGATACAGGCAGTCAGTCCGTTGTTCTCGTCCGGCAGTCCGCGGCGCCTGCGCTGACTGGCCGCATAGCCGAAGAATACGGAATAGTAGAGCTTTCCGTCCAGAATACAGATACCGCAATCGTTGCCGCCGCGTCCGTATTCCGAAAAGTCCTTTTCCCAAACGATTTTTCCGGTATCCAGATCCCATGCCCAGACTCGGGGACGATGGTCTTTCGGGTAGTACGGATTGTCGTTCGAATAAATCCAGCTCATCACTTCGCGGCCATCGCGTTCCACCGGCTGGCCGCGGAATACAAACGGCTTTTCTGTCCCCTGAGCAGCATACTCACCGGAACCCGATGCATAGATGGCGACATTGTCGTGCACGACGGGTGGAAACTGGCGGCTCCAACTGGGCGACCCTGTGAACGGAGCTTCCCACAACAGCTTCCCGGTCGCGGCATCCAGGCAACGCATCTGCGATTGTTTCAGCCCACCCTGTGGCACAATCAGTTTGCCGTCGATGTAAAGTGGCGAAGTGAAGGATAAGTAAACGTCGGGCCAATAGCGTCGCCACAGCAGGCGGCCGGTGTCCTGTTCCACGGCAATGATCTGGCCTTCAGCGGTGTGCATGTACAGTCGTCCGCCGCCGCACACCGGCAGATGCTTAACAGTGCCTTCCAGTCGCCTTGCCCAGCGCATGCGCAGTGGAGGTGCCAGTCCCTGATCGTTGGCGTTGGTGCCGCTGAAGTCGCCGTAGTTTGTGTACCAGTCGAACTGTGCAGCCGACAGTGGACCTTTGAGTGGACTGCGAATCCGTGACACCTGCAGGTCTTTTTCGGGCAGCGGTGCTGTGCCATTCCTGCCGAGAACGTACAGATACCCGTCTTCGCACGGCACGTAAATCTGCCCGTCGGCGATCGCTACCGGAGCCGTGACTGGCGCACCAAATGCTGTTGCAAACGAAGTTGCCTGGCCTTCGCCCAGGGGCACGATATGCAGTTGGCCGTCGAGTCCGCCATACACGGCGTGGTGGCGAGTCAACACAGGCGGACAAATGGAACCGGCTGCGCACAGAACTTCAGGCTGTTCCTGCCCCGCGGTGTGCCGACAGAGTCCGACTCCGTGTTCCGGCCGGACGCGGTAAACGTCGTTGCCGCGAACGCTGACCGATGTGAAGCTCAGCAGGCCATGGCGGTCGATTGATGTTTCGGTCCCGGCCACAAAATTCGTTTCAATGTCGTCTCCTGCAAGTTTCATGATCTCGACACGGCCGGCGTTGTCGCGGCGATGCCACTGCACATAGACGTTGCCGGTATCGTCTGCACATTGCCCGAATGTTGCCGGAAATTCCTTGCCGGCGTATGAAGGAATTTCAGCGACAGTGCGAAGTTTGGGGCTGTCGCCAGTGTCTTCCAGAAAAATCGTACGTCCGCCAGCCGGCATCACGACCGTCTTGCCAACCAGACAGATATCACGTGAACACACAAAGTGATCACGCCACGTGACGCGATCGCCTCGAAAAGCGACCCAGTCTTCGCCCTTCCAGCGATCGCCGTCGAACCCAACCACCTCTTTCACGAAATCCCATGTCCAGACAATTTCACCGTCTGTTGTGACCGCGTATACCTGCGCGCCAAGCGTCGCGAAGTAGACACGGTCATCACCCACGACCGGTGCGGCAAACACGGGCTCAGCACAATCGATTTCTCTGACAACCGTGCCGGCGTCGCGGTCGAGCACATAATAGTGTCCGGCCATAGTGCCGACATGTACGTAGCTGCCGACCACCGCCGGGGCTGCGATGTTGTTGCAGTTGCCCGCACCTCCGCGTGTGGCGAACTTCCAGACCACCTGTTGCGTGTTCGTATCAATGGCGAAAACGACTCCGGAGGCGTCGACCACGAACGCTTTCCCGTCGCTCACCACGGGCGCGGCCAGCACAGCATCGGTCAGCGGGATCGCGGCGATCAGTCCGGGCTGTTTCGGCAACAGGACGTGAGGTGCGTTGCCTGAATGCTGTGCATTTCCCTGCAATTGCGGCCAGTCGTCTGCCGTGCCTGTTACCGGAAGATTGATTGAACCAATGTACGTGAGCAGGAATAATGCGAAGCGGGCTGTCTGCGTCATCGTGGTTTCTCACTGCGTTAACCGATTGTGTCCATCAACATTGTAACCTGCTGCCGCCGAGCGATGTCAGTCTTGCGTCCGAATAGTTGGTCCCGCGTGCGTTTCGCTTCTGTCATGGTATGCTGGCATTGTCCTGTTCATGATGCCGGACGTCTGCCAGCCGGTTTGAGCTGCGTTTTTGCGCGAAATTGACACCAGAAAATGGCAAGGTGTCTATCTGGTTGGTTCAAATTCTTGTCTTCGAAACTGTTTCTGCAATGACAATGCTCCGAGCGAACAATTGGAAACTGCCCATGAATCCATTTGTTTTCACTGTGATGACGGTGTGCGTTCTCTGGGTTCAGCCGGTGATCGCAGACGATTTAACCATTCTGACAGAAGAGCAGCGAGGCAGTGCCGGGCTGTACGCTCATTTGCAACAGCAGGCATTTACCGCGCTCGATCGCCGTGCTGCAGCGTACGATCATTTGAAGACGACGGAACAGATTCACACGTATCAGAAGAAGCTGCGCGAGTTCTTCGTCAGTCAGCTGGGTGGGTTACCGGAACGGACGCCGTTGAATGCACGCACAGTGCGGACCATCGATGCTGACGGGTATCGCATTGAAAACGTGATCTTTGACAGCCAGCCGAATCATCACATTACCGCGAATCTCTATCTTCCCAACGCAGCGTCGGCTGTTCCCGGCGTTGTCGTCTCCAGCGGTCACAGTCGTACCGCCAAGACGGCCGATTACAACCAGCGTTTCGGCATCATGATGGCCAGACACGGGATGGCCGCCTTGTGTTTCGATCCCATCGGACAGGGCGAGCGTTCGCAGATTCTGGACGCTGATGGCCAGCCGCAGTATCAGGGCACAACCACTGAACATTTCATGGTCGGCGTCGGCTCAATTCTGGTGGGCCGCAACACGGCTCGATATCGCGTCTGGGACGCGATGCGGTCGATTGACTATCTTGCCAGCCGCCCCGAAGTGGATGCTGATCGGATCGGTTTCAGTGGATGTTCGGGCGGTGGAACGGTCACTAGTTATGTGATGGCGCTTGACGATCGAGTCGCCTGCGCCGCGCCGGCCTGTTATCTGACTACATTTCGACACCTGATTGAATCTGTCGGTCCACAGGATGCAGAACAGAATATTTTCGGGCAGATCGCTTTCGGACTTGATCATCCGGATTATGTGTTGCTGCGCGCACCCAGGCCGACCCTTATCAGCTCGACCACAGGCGACTACTTCAGCATTGCTGGAGCGTGGGAAAACTACCGTCAGGCAAAACGCGTTTATGCCAGACTGGGTTTTCCGGAACGAGTGGATCTGGTGGAGGTCGAGGGAAAACACGGCGTGCATCCGCAAAATCTGGCAACGATCGCCCACTGGATGAAACGCTGGCTGCTGGACAGTGACGAGCCTGTGTCGGCGGTCGAACTGACGACGCGTCCGCCAGACGATCTGCTGTGCCTCGAATCCGGACAGGTACTGACTTTGCCGAACGAACGATCTGTCTTTGACCTGAACGCTGAATACGAATCAGAACTGGCGACCCAGCGGAACGAGTTGTGGAAGACAACGCCGCACCACGAAATGTCAGACGAAATCCGGAAGCTCCTGAGCGTTCGTCCGAATTCAGAACTGCAGCCACCGCAGTTCAAGGATAAGGGTCGACTGCAGCGAGATCACTATCACATCGACAAACTGGTGCTCCGAACAGATTCCGGCGTGCCATTGCCGGGACTCACTTTTCATCCACCGGTACCCGTCGACGACGCTTATCTATATCTGCACGATGACGGTAAACTGGGAGATTCCGGCGCGGACGGTCCCATCGAACAGCTCATCGACGAAGGATATGCCGTTGTCACCGTTGACCTGAGCGGACAGGGCGAGACCGCTTTGGGCAAACGAGATCCGCTGCTGACCGACTGGAAGACGTATTACCTCAGCTATCTGCTGGGCAAACCACTGCTTGGCATTCGTGTCGAAGATGCTTTGGCTGCCGGCGACTTCGTGGCGTACTATCAAAAAAAGCGAGATGCGCCGCGTAAGGTTCACCTTGTCGGCGTCGGGCAGGCCGGTATTGTCGCGCTGCATGCAGCGGCACTGAATCCGGATCTGTTTACGACCGTCACTCTACGCAATACGCCGCGCACATGGGCGTCCGTTGTACGTCAAGACGTCCCGACCGGACAGCTCGACAGCACCGTTCATGGCGCGCTAAGAGTCTACGACCTGCCTGACCTTGTGCGTCTGGCCGGTGAGGATAAGGTGCGTTTCGAGAACCAGAACGATTGATATCGTACGACGTTGATATTGTGGCACTCCCACTGGTGCCTGTTACGTTCTTTTCACGCACGATACAATTTGGTCTTCGTGCAGGTCGACGGAAACTGATGTACAGCTGGTTCGGATAATCAATCTTCCGCTGATCGCACCACCTCACGCCGTTCAAATGGAGCTACTCGTGAATCGTCCACATGTCACTCGCCGTACAGCGTTGAAAGCTGGGGCTGCGGCTTTGGCGGCACCGTACATTGTTCCCGCACACGCGTTCGGTGCCAACGAGAAACTGAACATCGGAGTGATTGGTGTCGGAGGACGTGGCCAGGGTGATCTGGCTGCCGTCAGCACGGAATCGATTGTGGCGTTGTGTGATGTGGACGAACAACGTCTGGTCGCCGCGGCGAAGCGACATCCCGGCGCTAAGACGTATCACGACTATCGCCAGTTGCTGGAGCAGGAAAATCTGGATGCTGTCGTCGTGGCCACTCCCGATCATCATCATGCCCCAGCCACGATGAGGGCCATGAAAAGAGATCTGCATGTCTATTGTGAAAAACCGCTGACTCACACAGTGGAAGAAGCGCGGCAGATCGCACAGGTCGCAGTGGCCCGCCAGCTGGCAACTCAGATGGGTACCCAGAATCATGAGCATCCTGGTTATGTTCGTCTGGTGCAGTTGCTGCGTGCCGGAGTGATCGGCGATGTCCAGCAGGTGCATGTGATTACCGACCGCCCCGGAAGATGGTGGAGTCAGGGGATGGACCGCCCAGATCAGTCGCAGAAAGTGCCGTCACACCTGCACTGGGATCTGTGGCTGGGGCCCGCTCAGGAACGTGACTATCATGAAGCATATGTCCCGTTTCGCTGGCGAGGGTGGTGGGACTTTGGGTGTGGTGCGATTGGAGACATGGCCATTCACTTACTGGATCCGACGTTCCAGGCGTTGCATCTGGGGGGCCGTCCGGTCAGAGTCGCGTCGCAGGGACCGCCGCTGCACGTCCACAGTGGTCCCACGCACATGACGACAAGGTTCACGTTCCCGGCTCAAAAGGAAAACGGTGAATTGAGCGTGTATTGGTACGAAGGTGCTACGAAGCCCCCGGCAGACATTGCCGCGAAGCTTCCCATGAATGGTTCACTTTTTGTTGGCTCGAAAGGTGAGATCGCTATTGAGCACGGTCAGCAGCCCAGACTGCTGGGCGGGGCCAAGACTGGTGCGGATGTTGACGGGGAAAAATCGGCACCGTTTTCCGGAACTCATCATCATCAACAGTGGATCACCGCCTGCAAGACCGGGTCGGCGACCGGAAGTAATTTCGGCTACGCGGGGCCGTTCACAGAAGTTGTGCTGCTGGGAAATGTGGCCTACCGAGTCGGGCGTGAAGTCGAATACAACCCGGCAGACATGAGCACTGGTGACAGGGCAGCGGACCTGCTGCTGCGGAAAGACTATCGCGAAGGCTGGGCACTTTAGCAGGTCAGACGCTGTGTCTGGTTGCGGCCCAAAACCAGCGTTTCAGGGACAGAGGTTTCGCCTGCGGTCTGCTGCATGTACTCTGTCAGTCGGCGCCGCTTCCGATTTGTATCGTTCCTTCTCATTAGCTTTTTGTCAGCAGGAATCTACATGCAAGTCCCCGACGACACAACATCGCAGAATCCGTTGTCATCGCTGGATGACTGGGACGACGACGTGCGAAATCGTTATCCGGCATCCGATGACGATCCGTCAGATGGGTTCCGTGATTACGGAGATCAGGTCCGCGATTCCGTCCGTGAGTTCTATCATCAGAATCACGGGCTCCAGACGGTCGACTTTGTTCGATCGTCGCGCGAAAAGTATCTTCCGCTGCGCACGCGGCGCATGGGCATCTGGCAGGCGATGGATTACCTGAACGATCTGGTTGACGACAGCGACCCCGACACCGAACTGCCTCAAATCGCTCACGCTGTGCAAACGGGCGAATCCATCCGCGCTGACGGACATCCCGACTGGTTCGTGCTGACGGGACTAATCCACGACATGGGCAAGGTGCTGTGTCTGTTTGATGAACCTCAATGGGCGGTCACCGGAGATACTTTCCCGGTCGGTTGCCGGTATTCGGAGTCTGTCGTTTATCACGAGTTTTTTCAACAGAACCCGGACTGGGACAACGAAGATTATCAAACGGTGAACGGAATCTATGAGTCCGGATGTGGGCTGGATAAGGTGCTGATGTCATGGGGTCACGACGAGTATCTATACAACGTCGTAAAGAATTTTGTACCCCGCGAGGCTCAGTACATGATCCGGTATCACTCGTTCTATGCGGCTCATCGTGAAGGCGCGTATGCGCATCTGATGAACGATGAAGATCGCAAAATGTTCGACCGCGTTCGAGAATTCAATCCCTATGATCTCTACACAAAATCTGATGCTGCTCCAGACCTTGAGAAGCTGATGCCGTATTATCGCGAT
>JABABI010000239.1 GCA_014238335.1 Fuerstiella sp. | reverse complement strand
CTGGCTCTCCCTAATCAAATCGATCAGTGAGTCTCGGTCCGTATAGTCGATCTCGCGGCGAGAGATGCTGTGATATTCCACCGAGCGTTGATCCAGCAATTGCTGAAACGCAGAACCAACGTAGCCTGTCGCACCAAGGAGTAAGATCATGAGAAAACCAGGAAAGGGGCAAGAGTTGAGAACCGAGAGCGGGCATTGTTTGAAACAAAAAAAGACCGGCATAGGACGGCTCCGGTTGCCCGACAGGATTGATGTTAACTGTCAGTTGCTGCGTCCGTCCGGTCGACACCCAGCCGGTCAAGTTGGTAATTTCCGGAGAGAATATTTCCCCACCACAAGCGATTCTGCAGATACCATTGGACGGTCTTGCGAAACCCACTTTCGAAATCTTCCTGTGGGCGCCAGTCGAGTTCGCGTTTGATTTTCGACGCGTCAATCGCGTACCTGAGATCGTGGCCTGGTCGGTCGGTTACGAAGGCAATCTTTTCTGCGTGCGACTTGCCGGACTCTGTTGGTGCAAGCTCATCAAGCAAGTCACACAACATTCGCACAAGTTCAAGATTGGTACGCTCGTTGTTGCCGCCAATATTATAGGTCTCGCCCGGGACACCTCGATCGACGACAGACAGTAGTGCTCGACAGTGATCTTCAACATACAGCCAGTCACGAATATTTTCGCCCTTACCGTAGACCGGTATGTCATCGCCACCCAGGCACTTCAGTATCACGACCGGAATCAGTTTTTCCGGAAACTGAAAGGGGCCGTAATTATTCGAGCAGTTGCTCACGAGCACAGGCAGGCCGTAGGTGTCATGCCACGAACGAGCCAGATGATCCGACGACGCCTTGCTGGCGGAGTACGGTGAATGAGGGTCGTAAGGCGTTGTTTCCGTGAACGCTCCCGTGACCCCCAACGATCCATACACCTCATCAGTGGAAACATGCAGAAAACGAAAATGCTCTGCGGCTTCAGCAGATAGAGTACGCCAATAAGTGAGACTCGCCTGGAGCAGGCTGTAGGTCCCTACAACATTGGTTTGTATGAACTGCCCGGGCCCGTCAATCGAACGATCCACGTGACTTTCAGCTGCCAGATGCATGATCGCATTCGGCTGATACTCGTTGATGGCGTTCTCAACGTCGCTCAGCTGAGTGATGTCGATACGGCGAAACTCATAGCGGTCGCAGTGTTCGACGTCACGAAGTGATTCCGGATTGCCTGCGTACGTGAGTGCATCAAGATTCAGGACGTGATGGCCCTGTGACAATGCCAGCCTGACGAGGTTCGAACCGATGAACCCGGCCCCGCCGGTGATGAGTATCCGCATTTTGGAAATTCAGTGACTAAGGAACGAGTTTTCAGGAAGTGCGGACACAGTCGACAGAAAGGAGCATTTGACTGGATAACGCCGGATGGAACTGATGAGTCGCAAAATTCGGAGTTGCCAGAATGCAGAGCGACAGCTGACAGTATTCAGTCGGGAGATAAGCAAGCTGCAAAGGCAACGCGGACTTCGTTCCTTTGGGTGACAGCACGCGAAGTGCTGTCCCTATACTGCAGCAGCAGTCATAGCCCCAAAAAAGATTCCGATGGGCTGCGCAATGCAGACAACATACAGCGATGGATGCCCCGTTGCGCGATAGAAAACCTGCGTTTGGGGGTGCGTGGAAAACTTGTCTACGCTGCGATTAAGGAGAGGATTACACACCTACGTTGGCTGCGGGCAACAGGAGGGTACTCCCACCCCCAATTGGCAGAGGAGGGGCAAAGAGGCTAAAAGCAAGAGACTACGAAAGAAGAAGGGGACAGTTCGCCGTTGGCGATATCGGTTGCCCCAAGGTTCGCTGTTCCCGTTTCGCGGATTTTGTTTTAGATTTTATTTGACGGCGGCCCGACACCCGCAGCTAACTGCTGCCGCTGTTCCGCAGCGAATCGCAGAATCCCGTCCCGCCTTTTGAATCGGTGGCTGACTTCGGGCTGTGCCGGCAGAGTTATGTGCCTATGCCCAACGCCGTCGAATGGTGTCTTTGGATCTGCGGGGTGTGCTACCCACAACCCGGGAATCATGCATTTTTTCGGCATGGTCGGCATCGTGCCTGCTGAAGTGCCCGAGCGGTGTTGCGATCGCTGTTTGTGGCCCACATACAAAGCTGCAAAACACAGGCCCACCTGTTGGCGCTGCGTGCTTGTATTGGGTCGATCTTTGAGGTGAACGATTCCGCCCAGGCCCAACGCCAGTACTATACTCAGGCCTGTCGCTCCGTAAGCCTATGCGGTTGAATCTGTTGACGCTTCGACATTCGGCTCCTCATTATCACCGTCAGCGAAATACTCACCGTCTTTCCTGTCTTTGTAACGATAGCCGTAACCACCGTAGCCGTAGCCTTTGTAGGTATACCGATAGTCTGAGTAACGGTAGTTTCCATAACCGTACGCGTCGGCTTCTTCGACACCGTTAATCACTATGCCGGAAATGTTGGCCCCCACGTCAGACAGCTGTTCCACTGCTCGAACTCCGAAGTCCCGGGTATGCCGGCTTAATCTCACGCACAACAGCACAGCGTCAACTCGCGGTGCAACGCTGCAGGGGTCATTGACCACCAGCACGGGCGGAGAGTCGATGATCACATAGTCATATTTTTCTCGCAGTACGGCAATCAGCTGCTCATATTCAGGGCGTGTGAGAAGTTCAGACGGATCCCGTGGTCTCTTTCCGCACGGCAGCACGGAAAGACCATCCACTTCTGTGTCCTGGATGACGTCCGCCAGTTCCACATCGCCTCGAAGCACGTCCACGATTCCTGTCTTGTTACTGACACCGGTCAGCTTGTGCACTTTGGGCCGACGAAAGTCACTTTCCATAATCAACGTTTGCTTGCCCGATTGCGCCAGGCAGACAGCCAGGTTGACGGCCAGCGTGGATTTGCCGTCACCTGCCGCCGGACTGGTCACCTGGAGGACTCGATGACTGCCCGCCTGAGCCCCAAAGCAAACCGCGGTCCTGGCGGATCGGTAAGCTTCGGAAGGTTGGGATCGTGGCAGATGACAGGCGATCACGGTGCGATCCATGACGGCGTCTGTCGAGATCTTCTTCAGTTTCTGCTCACGCATAAAGGGAATATGAGCCACAATGGGCAGGCCGAATTGTCGGACAATTTCTTCCGGTTTGCGGAAACTGCGGTCGGCGGCCTCCACGAAATAACCGAGTACCAAGCCAACGAAACCGCCAAGGATGCCCCCAATTCCCAGAAACTGACTCATTCTTGGATAGACCAACACTCCATGCAGAGCTTTGTTCAGAATCGTCGCCGAGACCCCACCCAGCTGACTGGTGGGCAGTTCGGTGTCCCGGATCTGTTGCTGAACATCTTCAAACAATCCAGTCAGTCGGGCGATCTTACGTTCATAATCGGCTCGTTCCAGTTCGTCTGAACGAAGACTCTTCGCTGCTAGTTCCTTTTGGGAGGCCATGGCTTCCAGATCCGCCCTTTTTCGCTCCAGAATAGCGAGTTCTTCTGCCAGCGAATGCAGATAGACAGTCAGAAAGTCCTCCAGAGGGGCTGGTTTGCTGCCGTCGGCGTTCGGCTTCGGTGCCATGCCGGCCAGGGCTTCGAAATGCTCTTCTGTCAGTCTGATTCTCAAGCGAAGTGCCACCAGCTTGGGGTGATCCGAGCCCACCTCAGCGGACAGAATGGACTCTTCCAGCAGTAAGGGAAACATGGCCTCAAAAGCGTTTGTACTACTGGTCACAGTGTCGGTACTTAGTGGACGCGTTCCGACACGATCATCCAGTTGTTGGTCAATCATCATGAGAAGGGTATTCCGGTTTGCCCCCCGCTGAATCGCTTCCTCAAGGCCCCGCAATTCGGATTTCAA
>JABABI010000238.1 GCA_014238335.1 Fuerstiella sp. | reverse complement strand
TGCTCGTAAACGTTCCGGCGCCGATGTGCCTGGTGACGTTCGAGCGACCGGCGGAGTGATGGATATTCAGCCGGAAGTCGCCATCTATGCAACAACAATACGACTGACGAAGAACGAGACATTCGAATACAGTTTGTTGGGACTGCCGGTGCGGGTGCGCTCATGGACGATTGCGCGAATAGGAAAGACAGGTTAAATTGGTAACTTCCTATCACTTTTGCACGGAGGTTGCACGATGAAATTTGAAGAATTGAGTCCGGCGGAACGTCTGATTGCCGAGCCTGCGGTACTGAATCTGCGGACACTGAACAATACCTGCGACATGGCGGCTGATGGAACTGTTCTGGCGATAGCTGAAATTCTGGCCGTCGAACAGGCACGCGAACTGACTCGAACAATTCTGCAGGCGTCCATCGATGCGCAGGTGGACAGTGTCGAAAAACAAGTTCGCCCGCCCGCACCTGCGAATGCAGATTGAAGAAAGCTCATCATGGTCGTAAGGTGCGCGAACAGGTGACCAGCGCCGGAGAAATTCAGCTGTCGCGGATCTATCTGAAATGTGCCAGGTGTAGCGAAGGCGGCTACGCAGCCGATGATCGGCTTGGTGTGGCAGGCCGTTACAGCACCGGAGCCGAACGTCTGGCGTGTCTGGCAGCGGCCAGTTGGTCTTATCAGGTTTCGTCGCAACGACTGGACGAACTGTGTGGCATTCGCATCGGTGAAAACACGATTCGCGACATCGCTCAGAGACACGGCGCGATGATGAACGCTTGGCAGAATTCCGATCCCGAAGCGTGTCGTGAGTACCGCGAAACAGACGGTTTTACGGAATTCACGACTGACGGGACGTGTGTCAATACGCTTGAGGGCTGGCGTGAAATGAAGGTCGGCATCTTCGCGAGGCGTTCTGCCGGCGATCCCGCCACGGCAGACGAATGGGCTGATCGCCAACTCCCGTCACCCGCCGTCAGTGTGGCGTTCGCGGCGATTGAAGCGAGTGATCGTTTCGGTCGGCGGTGGAAACTGTGGGCGCGGCGACTGGGCATTCTCGACACTTCCAATATCACGGTTCTGGCGGATGGCGCGAAGAGGATCCGGGAAGAACAACTCACTCATCTTCGCGGAGCTTCGGGCGTGCTGGATATTTATCATGCGTTGCAACACATCGCGGAAACATCTCGCGTGTTGTTCGGAGGCGGCACCGACGGAGCCGCCGCGTGGCTGGAAGAAGGTCGAACGATTCTGATCGCCGCAGGCTGGTCGGGAATCTCTTCGTTCATTGATGTGACTCGGCGGCCACTTCGTTCGCCGGCCAAACGTGAATCTCTGGACAGCCTGAAAGCCTATCTTGGTTCTCACTTCGATCACTGGAACTATGCGGACCGCCTGGCAAACGGTCAGTCGATCGGCAGCGGACAGATCGACGAAGCGTGTAAGAATCGGATTGGCCGCCGCCTCAAACAAACCGGAGCCAGGCGGAGAGTCCGACGTGTCAACCGAATGGCGGGCCTCTGCGCAAATAGGTACAGCAAACAATGGGATTCCTACTGGAACTTACTACTCATCTGAAATACCGTAATCCTTGAGCGCACCCGCGGGAAGTGTTCTTTGATTTGAAGATTGAGTATGATTTGAAGGTTAAGTATACTGCGTGCGGCAGAATTTACCTTGTGATTTGCTGATCAACGAGGAGAGTCAATACGATGATCGTCACGAATACAGAAACCGTTGCAGGCTATGAGATCGTGGCGATTTGCGGGTTGGTTCAGGGGAATACCGTTCGAGCGAAACATGCCGGACGTGATATTGACGCCAGCTTCAAGAATATGGTCGGCGGAGAACTCAAAGGTTACACCGAGTTGTTGACGGAGTCGCGGCGTGAAGCAATGCAGCGCATGTTGGCTCAGGCTCAGCAACTGGGAGCAAACGCCGTTGTGAATGTGCGGTTTACGACCAGTGCCGTGACTTCCGGCGCCGCTGAGTTATATGCTTACGGCACAGCTGTCACCGTTGAGCCTTCAGCATAAGGAATTGGAAATGGAAGAAGACTTTATTTTCACCGCCATTCAGCTGCTCGTGTCCGTTGGACCCCTGGTGCTTTGTGGGCTCATTATTGGTCGCACCGTTGAGAAACAGCATTTTCGCCGACTGGATGCATTTGATGCTCAGTGTCAGGACTTCCTGATCACTCAACTGAAATCATTTCCCATGTCTGTTGCTGGTGAATCAGCTCCGTCGTTAGTTGTGACGGAGGTTGTGATTGCCAGTGACTATCTGAAGAGCTGGTTTGCTAAGTGGCGGAATCTGTTTGGCGGAGAACTAAGATCGTTTCAGACGTTGCAGATTCGGGCAAAACGAGAGGCCATGCATCGGTTGATCAAATCGGCAATGGAACAGGGATATAACGCGATCTGTAATGTGCGCATTGAATCGGCAGATGTCGGTGGCGGGACGGCTCAGCGGAAGACTCCCATGGCCGCCGTGATTGCCACTGCGACGGCTTATCATGCGGGCCAGGATTCGTGACTTCCGCAGACGACCTGACCGCGGACGAGGATCCGGAGCAAGGTTGGCCGCACTGTACTTCGCCATATAAAGCACCAGGAGAACCAGAAGTCGAATCATCGGTGACAGATCCGAGTGTTTTTTCTGAGCCGTGGATGGAGGCTGTATTGCATCCGCCTGACGTCAGTGATTCGGGCCCAGCGATGCCTCTGGCGGATCACGTGTCTGAAGATCAATCGGTTTGGGATGAGCCTGGATTGTCTTGCGAGTTGGCCGGCGAAGTTCCAAAAGAAGGACTGACTTGGTATCGCTGGTATCTCGATCGTGTTGCGGCGACTTCAGTGGCCTGGAGCTGGGGCATAACGTTGAGCGTCGCTGTTGTTGGCGGATTATTTGCAATTGTCGGGACGTTGGTACAGCAGTCGATGTCTGGTGGGCAGATCGTGGCGGTGACCGTTGTCGGTCCGACGATCGAAGAGATCATGAAAATCGCGTTGCCGCTCTGGCTGGTGGAAAAACGACCCTGGTTGTATCGGAATGCAGTGCAGATTCTGATTTGTGCAATGGCATCCGGGTTGATGTTCGCAGCAGTTGAGAACGTGTTGTATCTGAAGGTCTACATCAACAATCCGCCTGCCGGTTTGATTCAGTGGCGATGGACAATCTGCGTATTGCTGCATTCAGGTTGCTCCACTGTGGCCGGAATTGGAGCGTGGAAGATCTGGTCCCGTTTTCAGAAAGAAGGACGTGCGCCTGTGCTGGCCGATGGGGCTCCCTGGATCGTCGCGGCGATTGTGTTGCACGGCTTGTACAACGGTACGGTGACTCTGTTGGAATTTGGCGGGCTGGATTTCTGACGCTGGCGGTCTTTGAGTGTTTACCCAGTGCCGGCGGCTCAGAGCGTTTGTTGTTGAGATGTGGCATCCAGTCGGCTGTGGACCAGTCGAAACCACAACGGCGCGATAAGTGAACTCAGCATGGCCGCTGAATAACCGACAGGCAGCTGAGGGCCGTCCGGTATGTGTCGGAGGATCTGGAACCTGCGACTCGCACTGTAGTGATGATCGGCGTGGCGAGTGAGTTCAAACCGCATGATCCGGCCCAGCACGTGGTCACTGTTCCATGAATGCCAGGGTTGCACTCGTTCGTGTTTTCCGGCCGTAGGGTCAAAAAACTGAACCGAACGCGAAGCTCTTTGACAATGAGGTTTTGGAAACACAAAACGATCGAGATTTCAGTCGAGCATCGACCGGAAAATCCGCCTTCAGACCGTGGAAATCGAGTTGTCCCACGGTGAGCGCGCACCTTCACCGCAGAATGACCACGATTCGGTGCAGATCTTTCCCAGCCTCTTCAGCAGTGTTTTGATCTGTGC
>JABABI010000237.1 GCA_014238335.1 Fuerstiella sp. | reverse complement strand
AAGCTGGAACAACAGGATCCGCAAAAAACGGAGTTAGTCCGTCTGCGTTTCTTCGCGGCGTTAACCCTGGCGGACGCAGCACGGGCACTGGAAATATCGCGGGGGCAACTGCGGACAACGACTGGGCTTATGCCAGGACATGGCTGCGGATGGAAATGACTGAATCCGACGGAAACAAAAAAATATCGTGGATTGTCGATTTCAGGCTGGGTGTTTTTCTTCTGGATATCACACTGACCTTGGGAGTTGCTGGTCAGGTTCGTACCGGTCACGCATTGTTTCTCAAGCGAAGACACAATGGCACCAGGAAATGCCATCCGAATCCATGTGGCTTCGTGTCTGCGTGAGAGCCAATTCACATCGCATCCGAGAACTAAATTTCACGAAGAGCAAGCAGCCAGCATGCCCAAAAACCTGTTTGTCATAGTTTCGAATGCGGCAGTATGATAAGAATCGGCCGAACTACCTGAATCAGGTCTGCGGCGAAGATGCGGTCCTCAGGTAGCAGGTGGACAAGCTGCTCAATTTGCACGTCGAGGAATCGCAGTTTCTTGAACATCCGGTACCAGGCCAGGAAGCCAAACTCCTGTCAGGCAAGTCCGGTGACAATCTTGCGGCAGCGTTGCAGACCGGGCTGGCTCCGACATCCTCACAGCATGAAGCCGTGGTAGTCGGCGCTGCGAATCACAGCGTGTTGAAGTCGCTGGGCCATTCGGTGACTGAATTCGCGCGAGTCGTATTGCGGCAATCGACAGCCGAAGGCGATGGTCCGATCAGCGACTTAAAGACTCGCATAGCGCTCAGCATTCGTACACAATGGCACGAGACGCACGGACACGACGAGGCGAGTCCGAGTTTCAACTTTTACCAGGAGCAGAAGCTCTGTTCGGCCCGGACACCGATTCACAGCCCACCGCCGCTGCCGATCCCCGACCAAACCAACCAACCTCGTGAATTCCGTAGGGCCGGTGAAACCGGCCCTACGGAATTCACGCCGATTCGAACTCGGTCTTTTCCACGATCTCGAACACATGCAAAGGCGAACTGTTGCCGTGATATTTGCCTTCCTTGTCTCGGACAGCTCCGTTGCCCTGACTGTTGCGATTGGTTGCTGACACAACAAGCGTCTTACCGTCGGGATGAAGAGTCACGCTGTGACAGTTCGACATCTTCGTGTGTTTGAACAACGGCTCGTCCGCTGCCGGATCGACCAGCAGCAACTGTCCGGCACCGGGGTTGCCGCTGGTCACCGCCACGAAATATCCAGAGGGATGCCGAATCAGATCAAACACAAATCCATCAGTTGTGACTCCGAAAGACTGCGATCCGGTTGATGCGAATGACTTCCAGCCGATTTGATGGATTGTAGGAACACCCTGATGATTACCGGTATTTGTCGGCTGGCCTCCGGCACAGATCAGAGATTCTCCGCTGTCATCAAACTGCAGAACAAAGATGCCGCGGACGTCCTGGATTCGTTCATAGTAGTGCATCTTGTCCAGGGGCAGCTCGCGAACAGGTTCGGCAGAATCCACAGACCAGTGACGCAGGGTGCCGAACAAATCTGCGCTGACGACGGACTGATTGTCCGGGTGAATCGCCACGCAAAACGGTTCGTGTTCGTGTTGAGGCAATTCTTTGATCAGTGCACCATCGTCTGCCGACCACAGTCGCACAAAACGGTCTCGCCCAACGGTGGCCAGAACAGAACCGTCTTTACTGACGGCCAGATCGTGAATCCAGCCATCGTGAGCCTGTTCCACATGCCATTTCAGATCAGCAGCAGGGTCATGGACGGACCATGCACACAGCTGCCCCCACGAATCCACCGACACAAGAGTCTGATCGTCCGGCAGAAACGCCATGGACTGCACCCAGCCGTGATGTCCGGTCAGGGGTTCCAAAGTCAGAGGCTTTTCGGTTGTCAGATCCCAGCGACGAATCTGCGAATCATAGCCGCCGCCGAACAGCATGTTGCCGTCGGGGCTGTATCTGATCAGGCAGACCTGGCGGTCTGTGTCGATTTTTCCCAGCTCTCGAGCTTCGATCGATGGTGCTGCTGGCTTTTCGTCTTTTTCGGTGTCCATCATGTCAGCAGCTCCTTCACTGGTTCCATCATGTCATTCGCAATCGGTAGCGGCTGACCGTCGTTGATGAATTCCGCATGCTGCGATTCCAGACCCAGAGCGGTGTACCACGTGTGGAACATGTGCCCAATGTCGAGCGGTCTGGATGTGACTTCCGTACCATCCCGCGACGTTTCACCCAAAACCTGTCCGGTTTTAATTCCGGTTCCTGTCATTGCCATCGACCACGCATTGGGCCAGTGATCTCGGCCGACAGAACCGTTGATCCGTGGTGTGCGGCCGAATTCGGCCATCATCACCACCAGCACATTATCCATCATGCTGCGATCAATCAGATCCTGCAGCAGCGCGGCAAAGGTCTGATCCACTTTCGGCACTCGGCTGGAGTGAGCATTAAAATTGTCGCCATGGGTATCCCAGCCATAAGACGTCACCTGCACAAACCGAACGCCTGCTTCCAGCAGATTACGAGCAAGCAGTGTGTGACGGCCGAAGTCGTGCTTTCCGTAACGTTCTCGATCTTTGTCCGGCAGCAATGTTTCATCAAACAGCCGGGTGTGTTTCATCAGTGTATCGGCGACGTCGTAAACATAACTGTTAGCGTCGTTCCATTGTTTCCGACGACGAGCGGCATATCTCTGATTGAACAGCTGCTGAAGCTCTCGACGTTCATTGGCATCGCGTTCAGAAAGTGTTTCCGGCCGCACTAGATTCGTCGGCGGTTTACCATCGCCCAGGGCCAGAGCTCCATACTTCGCGCCCAGGAAACCCGCGTACTTCGAAATGAATCCCCCATTGCCGGGCTTGACCCAGATGTACGGCGGCAGACCACTGGCTGTTGGTCCCATCAGCTTTGCGACGGCAGATCCCCAAAACGGATACACCACTCCGCGGTTCGTGGGATCGCCCCGCAACATGCGAGGCACACCGGACGAATGACTATTGTCGACCGTTTCCATTGAGCGGACAACCGCCAGATGATGCATCATGGCAGCAGTACGAGGCATCAGTTCGCTGATGTGGATGCCAGGCAGTGACGTCGGGATCGAACGATACGGGCCACCAAACTGAGTGTTGGGTTTCGGATCCCAACTTTCCAACTGACTCATTCCCCCATCAAGCCACAACAAAAGAACCTGCTTTTCCTGTTTCTTCAGCTCTTCGCCGATGGCCGGCTGCACGAGACCACCAAGTGCCCCCAGCCCCAGGCCCGACGCAGCGCCGGCGGTCGCACCCAGAATTCTGCGACGAGAGATGTGGTGCTGGCTGGTGTTACAGGCAGGCAATTTCATTGCGTTACTTCGCTCTGTGAAAGCTGAAGAACGTGTCGCCGTGGTTTCCGGCAGAGGTCACACGTTCACGAACTTACTTTTCGCCATTCCTCTCAATGATTCACCATAAACTCCGTCGACGTCAGCAGAGCCCATGCCAGATTGGCCAGACGTTCCGTTTTTCGATCAGCAGTTGAAGTCAGGTACTTCCGCACGTCAATCTGCTCTGTTGCGCTCGGTTGCCGAGAGAGCACGCACAGAAATAATTCGGCAATAATTTCATCGTCTGACTCCAGCTCACTCAGACGATGACCCAAATTGCCGGGTCTGGGATTCAGCAGCCTGCGAACTTCGTCTGAATGCATCAGAAACAGTGCACCCGCGACCGTGGGAGTGAAGTCGACTTCCGGTTCTTTCGGTGGATTGCCAAACATAGACTGCAGCTGTTTCTGCAACACCGGGAGTGTCTCGGATTGCTTCACCAGTTGTTCTGCCGTCCACGGGATGTCGGACGAAGGTGGATCGTCGTCAGCTTTCGGCTCGGAAATGGCTTCGGTGTCGCTCGCTTCGTCGGCTGAAACATCAGCCG
>JABABI010000236.1 GCA_014238335.1 Fuerstiella sp. | reverse complement strand
TGCTGTCATACGACTCGACTACTAATCTTCGGCGCGACGGACCATTCTGGCCGTTCAGGCTGGTGGTCTGTCAGCGACATCCTTCCGCGTCAGTCGTACCATGTCGTCGGAACACCAGGCACTGATGTTTCCCGGAAAGTCTTCTCGAATTGCGCCGTCCGAGCACGCCAGTTCTGCCAGTCTTGAGTAATGTCGAAACGTCATCTTCTGACGCGGCCAACCCTGCTGAATCCACAGCACTGACATGAAGTGG
Source organism: Fuerstiella sp. (assembly GCA_014238335.1). Classification (GTDB taxonomy): domain Bacteria; phylum Planctomycetota; class Planctomycetia; order Planctomycetales; family Planctomycetaceae; genus Fuerstiella. The sequence goes on along the minus strand of JABABI010000236.1, from coordinate 3,835 downwards.
CGCACCACATCGCGGGGCCATGCCGCCAGCTTCGTTCGGTCCAGGCGGCAGACGTCTGGTTGCCGTTCCAGAACGACTTCAGACAGGATCTTTTCGGCCAGCGAGTCCATCAGTTGAATCGCCTGTTCGGCCTGTCGTGCCAGAGACACGAGATTTCGATCCACGGAGGCGTTGAAATCACTTTTCAGTCTCGGAAGCAATTGCTGTCTAATGCGATTCCGAGTGAACTCGGTGTCTTCATTGGAATGGTCTGTGCAATGTGCAAGATCTGCCGAGCTCAGATACGCAACGATGTCAGAGCGCTGCAGCTCCAGCATTGGGCGCACCAACTGAACGCCATCAGCCAGGGGGCGACTCCCCTGCATGCCTCGCAAACCCCGCAGTCCGGTGCCACGAATGATATTGTGCAGCACGGTTTCCGCCTGATCGTCCATGTGGTGTGCAGTCACAACGCTTGACAATCCGCACTTCGTCGCGGTTTCCGCGAGGAAATCGTACCGACGTTGTCGGGCGGCTTCTTCAAGCGAACCGGCACTCATTTGTTCAAGGCTGCCTTCCTGCAGGGTCAGCAGCCTGAATGGCAACCCAAATTCCCCTGCCAGACCACGTACGAACTCTGCATCGTCATCGCTGCTCCCATTTCTCAACCCGTGGTTCACATGGGCAACGACAATTTGCTCGCGGTATTCGGCCCATATCACGATGGTTGCATGCAGCAGGGCAATGCTGTCCGCACCTCCTGATACAGCCAGCAGCAGCCCGTTCTGCGGAATGCAGCCCGTATCGCTGTAGCCGGTCTTGATCTGTTCAGGAAGTGATCTGGATTCTGTCACTGAAATGTTTCCTGGCAGACCGACGGTCTGCCATCTGAAAATGCATTTTCGTCAATGACCGCGTCCGGAGAGTCGTTGTCGTTTCCACGGACCGGGACCCTGAGCGAACGTTTCACAGGTACAGCCCGCCGAGGCAGCATGGCCCTGTTTTGTCCGGCGACAACGGTGGTGCATTCCCCCGCCTGGCAGCTTGCCGCTGGAATTCGTCACGAATTGCCGCTGCGTGTGTTTAAACCTGCAACTCTCACGATTGTTGCGTTCCCGGACCTCCGGAATGCTCTGAGCCGGTTGACCAGTCCGCCTGCTTTGATAGCATGGTACTGTTGCCATCTTAACAGTGTGAAATCTGCTGTCAAAATGGCTGGACATTTGAATCAAGGTCTTCGGATTCTGCCGCGAACTCAGAAAGACAGACTCGCTTTTCTTAGCAGTCCCGTTGAGTTTTCAAGCTAATTCACTCTGCCTCTCTTTGTTACATGTCACTCTCACTTCTCACACTGCTTTTCCTTAGTCTGCTGTTGACGAGTGCTCGTCACGTTCTGGAAGTATGGGCGACGGTGTCACAGACTGTCGCGCAACGTTTCTGCGCCGTGGCCAACTCATTTTGCGTGCAACAAATATCGGACACAGGAATCGCGAATTGGTGCCCAGGCTCGCTGAATGCCTGTGTCATGCATGCCGTCAGAGGACCGAGCGACGACAACCGGTTGCCGATGAATGGTTTAACTCGATGTGCTGTTGTTGGCGGACTTCGCTTCGTCCCCTGGTCTCCTCCAGGGCAGCGACAGTCCTTCTGAGACGAACAATCATCCTGATGATTGCTGGCAGGAACCGTCCATTTTAAATAGGACGATTCCATGGATTACACCATTCCTGCGATAGCGGGTGGCGTGTGTCTGGTGATCGGTTTTTTTGCAGACCGCATCATCAAAGGTCGCGCTTACCGAACCGGCGACGAAATCATTAAACAGGCTCAGCGTGAGGCTGAAAACCAGGTTCGGGACCAGGAGATTGCGCTCAAGGAAGAGATGCTTAAGCGGCGCGAAAAGCTTGAGCAGAAGCTGGAAGAAGCTCGCGAAGGCCTGCGAGAACGGGAACGGAAAATCGACAAGCGTGATGGACAGCTCAAGGAGCTGACCAATGACTTCGCCAAAAAAGAGAAGATGCTGCAGGTAACGCAGCAGAAACTCAGTGATCGTTCCAAAGCCATGGAAGCTCGGCAGAACGAGTTGAATCGGTTGTTGAAGGATGAGCAGGAACAGCTGTACAAGATCAGTGAACTTGACCGCGCCGCCGCCAAGGATCTGCTCCTGAAACGCCTGGAAACAGAACTCAGCGACGAAGTTGGCGCGCTGATTATGAAGCATGAGTCAGACGTGAAGACCGAATGCGATCAGCAGGCGCGAGAGATCATTGGTATGGCCGTGCAGCGGTATGCGTCCGCACATACGTCAGAGATCGCCGTTTCAACTGTTGGCATTCCCAGCGACGAAATGAAGGGTCGGATCATCGGGCGCGAAGGCCGCAATATTCGCGCCTTCGAAAAGGAAACAGGTGTTGATGTTATTGTCGACGACACACCTGGAGTGGTCATTATCTCAGCCTTTGACAGTGTACGTCGCGAAATCGGCAAGTTGTCACTGGCCAAACTGATCCAGGACGGACGGATTCATCCCACCCGCATTGAAGAGGTGGTTGCGGAAACTCAGAAGGAAATGGACGAACACATTCGCAAGCTCGGAATCGAAGCGTGCGAAGAGGCGGGAGTTCGAGGTTTGCACGAGAAGGTTATTTACCTGATGGGGCGGCTGCATTTTCGAGTCAGTTACAGCCAGAACGTGCGTCAGCACTCTGTTGAGGTGGCACATCTGACGGGACTGCTGTCCGAACAGCTGGGTCTGGATGCCACGTTGGGACGACGTTGTGGCTTTCTGCATGACGTCGGTAAAGCTGCGGACCACGAAATGGAGGGTGGGCATCCTGCTGTCGGAGCGGAGCTGCTGAAACGCTACGGTGAATGCGAAGAGGTTATTCACGCAGCCGCGGGCCACCACGACGATATTCGGCCAGAGCACATATATACCGTGCTGGTGGCGGCGGCCGACGCTATATCGGCGGCCCGACCGGGTGCTCGCCGCGAGACGCTGGAGAAATACGTGCGGCGTCTGGAAGAACTGGAAGGTCTCGCTTGTGGATTTCCAGGCGTCGAACAGGCATTCGCCGTGCAGGCCGGTCGGGAAATTCGCATTATCGTGAATTCGCAGCAGATCAATGATCGCCAGGCCAAGAAGATGTCGCGTGATATCGCCAACGCCATCGAAGAGTCACTGACCTATCCGGGCGAAATCAAGGTGTCCGTGTTGCGCGAGACACGGACGATCGAGTACGCAAAATAACCTCAATTCCTGCGGAGGCCGGCCGTTGAAACGGGTTCGGCGCCGTTCTTTCTTCATTATCTGTTGTGCAGTATTGGGAAACGACGCTTATGCCATCTTACGTCATCGTCGCGATTGGAATTCTGGTCGTTCTGGTGCTGATCATTAAGCTGCGGATCAACGCCTTCATTGCGTTGATTACCGCAGCTCTGGCGGTCAGCTTTCTGGCGGACGGAGAGATGACGGAGAAAGTTTCGCGAGTAGCCTCGGAGTTTGGCGTGGCCGCTGGGAAAATCGGATTAGTGATCGGATTCGCTGCCGTGATCGGCGAGGCCATGATGCGGAGCGGTGCGGCGGACAGAATCGTGCAGGCGTTCCTGGCGCTGCTAGGCGAACGGCGTGCTCCGTGGGCGTTGATGGGTAGCGGGTTTGTTCTGTCCGTTCCGGTTTTCTTCGACACTGTTTTCTACCTGCTGGTGCCGCTGGCTCGGTCGCTGTACCGCAAGACCGGAAAGAATTTTCTGCTGTACGTTATGGCGATTTGTGCGGGAGGGGCCATCACTCATACGCTCGTTCCGCCAACGCCGGGTCCCCTGGCGATGGCAGTCACACTCGATATCTCGGTGG
>JABABI010000235.1 GCA_014238335.1 Fuerstiella sp. | reverse complement strand
CGCCAAGTTCGACGACGACCGTGTCTCCAACAGCTAATTTCCTGATCTCCTCATCGCTTCCGGCGGCCAGAATCTGTCCATCATGAATCGCCAGCGCCGTAACGACTCGGCCATCGGCATCCATTGTGAGAATCGTGCCACCGACCAGTATCGTTTGGACAGGCAGTGTTTTGCCAGCAAAGATCGCCGTCTGTGTGCAAATCACGGTCGCAACCGTCAGCACTCGGAAAAACGTTTTCGGAACGGTCATGATGCTGTTTCCCTGACCTTCGCTGACTCATGGTCTGTGACGTATGACGGATGACTTTTCGCTCCTGTCGGGTCCTGTCGACAGAATCACGCTGCGCAAATAACACACGATCTAGAGTTCCTCAACCAGTCGGCGGTAGACATGTGGTCGACGTTCGCCCCAGTAACGATTGCCGAAGTCAGAACCGATCGTTGAATGGTATCGCATTCCCAGATCGATTTCCGCTACAGCGAGGCCGTCTGAGGGTGTCACTTCAGCCGCGATCTCGCCGTCCGGACGCACGATGAGGCCCCACTCGCCTTTGTTCTCGCAGACCACAAACCACACGTGATTGTCCATCGCCCGCACCTGCATGATGCGACGCCAGTTTTCCCGAGCGTGTTCGCCGATGGCGCGAGGATCTCCCATGATAGGCAGAAACAAAATCTCTGCCCCCTTCTGCGCAAGGATTCGGTGGCCTTCCGGCATCACGTTGTCATAACAGATGAGCATGCCCACGCTGCCATAACTCGTTTGCCACACGGGAAATTCGTCGCCGGGAGTAATACCCCGCCAGCGTTCGCCGACGGCCAGATGCACCTTACGGTACTTTCCGACGATGCCCTGTTTCGGATCGATATACAATCCGGTGTTGTGGATCAGTTTGCCGTTCAGTTCGTTCATCGAACACACAACGTCCAATCCGGCGGCAGCAGCCGCACGACATAGCTTATCTGTCTCCCTGCCTGGAATCGGTCTGGCGCCTTCGTTCTCCATGCCCGGGCAGCGCCACGACGTGATGCACTCTGGCAGACATACCACCCGCGCACCGACGTCCGCCGCTGCAGCGATGAGCTCAATGGCAAAATCCGTGTTGGCGTCGACACTTGTTCCAGGAAAAACCCCCGACGCAATGGCCACTTTTAGCTTTCGAGCCGCAGGCGTCTTGATGGGCGTCAGACGAGGATCGCACCACGCCACCCGGCCTCGGTCGGTCCAGCGTAACATCAGGCGCAACGTCGCTCTGACAGCGTCTTCCGGGGCGCGACACTGATGCTGAAACTCACAAATATTGTCGGCAGTAAGCACAAACGGAACATGAGCCCAGTCGGCTCGTCGGTTGTCCTTACGCCACCAGATCAGTTCCGCGTGCAGATTGTCGTGAACATGAGGCACGTCGATCCCGCGACAGGCGACGTCCACGTGATACCTTCGATCCGATTCAATATGGTCCCAATGCAGATCCCAGCCACCGTGACAACTGGCGGCACCCGCTGTTTCGATCAACCAACACGGATCATTGACCTGGCACTTTGGCATCAGTTCGGGCCGAGCGGACCAGGGTTCCCACCTGCCAGGCGGCTGTGCTTCGTCAAACATGATTGTCTCCTTGTCTCCAGGAACGCGTGTCAGGTACAGCAACGAACGGAAGCAGGCCCGGATATTTTCAACATCCTCTCACACCAACCGTCATGCACCAACCAACATTCACGATTCCCACAGACTGTCGTGGACGGCTCGACGGATCAGGGAATACCAGCTTTCCAGCCGGCGTTTAGCTTCGCCTTCAGTTCCGTCATTACCTCTTCATGTTTTACTGAACCCGCCAGATTGATATTTTCGTCCGGATCCGAACGGTGGTCGTACAGTTCATAGGATCGAAAGCCGGTCCCTGGCACAAGCCATTCCGTAAATCGGTAACGGTCGGTCCGCATCGAATACCCCATACCGCGCCCAACATTGCCATATCCCGGGATTACTCGACGATACTGACTGAAAGCTGCGGCTTTCCATGGGCGATTCGGATCCTTAATAAGAGGGGCAAAGCTGCGACCTTCCAGACCATCGTCCTGCGGCAGTCCGCACAATTCGCACAGCGTCGGAAAAATGTCGACGAATTCTACCAGCGCCCTCGTGCGCCCCGGCTGTTGACCGGGCACGCGCATGATTAAAGGCGCGTGCGTTGAAGTTTCGAAGTTCGAATGCTTGTCCCACATGCCATGTTCGCCAAGCTGCCAGCCGTGATCACCCCACAGAACGACAATCGTGTTGTCACGCAGACCAGTGGCATCCAGCGCCGCCAGCAGTCGTCCGACCTGCGCGTCCGTGTAGCTAACACAAGCATAGTAGGCGTGCTTCAGATCGCGAGCCTGTTCTTCAGACACCGGTCCTACGTCAGGAATTCCGTAATAGTGCCTCAGATCGTTCCAGTTGTAGGTGGCGAACATCGGTGCATCGCGAGGCGGAAACGGATTTTTCGCCAGCGGGATCTGACCCCTGTCATACATGTCGAAGTATTTATTGGGCGCGATGAACGGCAGATGTGGTTTGTGAAAGCCAACTGCCAGAAAGAACCGCTCATTCTTCAGATCTTTCATCTGTGCGATGGCAGCATCGGCGATGTGACCATCCTTCAGTGCATTATCCGGCACATCGGGCGATTCCCACGCCAGTCCGCCCGGCCTTTTCGTTTTCGTAATACCGTCCCCAAGGTCCCAGACATAAGTTAAACGGCGATGATCCTCTTTGATCCAACCCAGTACCTGCTTTCCAAATTCGGTGTGATATTCGGCGCGGCTGGACCTCCAAAGCGGTTTACTCCAGGAAACCGGATCATCGCGGTGAAACAATTTCCCGAAGGCTGCCGCGTGGTAGCCGTTCTGTCTGAAATGCTGTGGAAGTGTCACAACATCGTCAAGCACGTCGCGAAACCGCACGCTGAAATCGACGACGCCTGTTGTATCCGGTCGTCGTCCTGTCATGACAGACACGCGCGAAGGCATGCACAGAGCGCACTGCACGTAAGCGCGTTCAAACAGCGTGCCGTTGCTGGCGAGGCGATCGATGTTTGGCGACTGCACCGGCTGGCCATAGCAACCGAGTTCGGGACGCAGGTCATCAACAGCAATGAACAACACGTTCGGTGGTGCGGCGCACGCCGATGAGACGGCAAACGTGAGCGTTACTACATGCAGCAACCGCATTGGCACCTTCACTGTTATGGTTCCAATTCAAACCGCTGGCACTTCGTCAACATTCCCTGACAGGTTCCACGGCTTGAATCACGCATTAAAACCTCTCCATATTTTGTCCAGCAACGTGAGTCGCGCGAAGCCGTTGGCAGAACAATTTTTGGAAACGCGGTGGAACGATGTCGTGGAAGACGTTTTCGTTGATCGCAGCAAAAAAAAATGCGTGCAGACCGTCCGGCGATTGTTCTGCCACGCTGCATTCCGCTCACGGTGCAGCACTGAATACAACTCTCACCGGTGCGACGAGTTGATTTTCAACGGCGTATCGCTCATCCTGACTGTTCCGGCCGTCCCACCATACGAAATGCCGCCTGTGTCCGATACAAATTCGTCGCCAGCCAGACCGCAGGCGTTTCACGCACATCCCCGCGAAAACACGTTGCTGTGGACCGTCTGGTTCACATATGGAGCGTTCTATTTCTGCCGAACGAATATCTCCGCTGCCGTTCCTGGGCTTAAGGAATCAGTCGACGCCGGTGGGCTCGGCCTGACTGCCACACAGATTGGGTTTATTCTGGGCGCAACGAAACTTGCGTACGCCACGGGCCAACTGATCAACGGTCAGTTCTCAGAACAACTCGCTCCTCGGAAGCTGCTGGCCGTCGGGATGTTCGGGACAGCTGTTTTGAACGTACTGTTCGGCTTCGGAACCTCGCTCTATTTCCTGATATTCATCTGGGCGTGCAACGGTTATTCACAGTCGCTGGGTTGGACTCCCTGTGTCCGAGTGCTGGCGAACTGGATTCCGGTGAGCCGTCGGGGCAAGGTCATCGGGCTCATCGGCACGGGATACCAGGTTACGGCGGTGGCAACTTATATCGTATCCGGACAGGCCGCCAGCTATTTCGGCTGGCGCGGAGCACTGTGGGTG
>JABABI010000234.1 GCA_014238335.1 Fuerstiella sp. | reverse complement strand
GTTGCTGACGGTGGTTGACCATGGCGCTGAGGGCAGCGAGTAGAATGTGCCAGGGTGTGAGCAGGAAAGAACTGTTCGGCGTCGAAAATCGCCAGTGTGTGGTTCTCGTCAACGAATATCAATCGGCTGAAAATGAAGAACCGAAGACCTTGCAATCCGCAAAGACACCAGCAATTATTGGTCGGCTGAATATTTTGACCTTACGGGAACCTGATTGCTACGCCGGTCTCGATCCGCAAGGATGCTGTGTGATGAGCTCGGTGGGCGCTGAATGCTGACTTTAAACGTCCGCGACAATGGAGAACGATGACAATGACTGCCATGTCGGAACAATCAACCGGCCTCGATGTGCGACCGCTTACAGGCGCGATGGGAGCCGACGTATTCGGTGTCGATCTCACCAAACTCGACGGCCAAACGCTGGTCAGTATCAAGAGGACTTTTCATGAGTACGGGGCGATTGTGATTCGCAACCAGTCGCTGACGCCGGCGGCACTGCTCGAATTTGCCAAAAAGATGGGAGCGATCGAAGTGCATCCAATCGTCAAGGGGCTCGACGAACACCCGGAGATTATCAAGATTCATAAGGCCACGGGAGACGTGGCGACGTTTGGCGTTGGATGGCATTCGGACAACTCATTCACGCCGCAGCCAAGCCTCGGTTCCATTGTTTACGCGGAAAAAGTTCCGCCGGTAGGTGGCGATACTCTATTCGCAAATCAGTATCTGGCCTGGGAACAGCTGTCTGGCGGCATGCAGCGCATGCTCGAGGGGCTCCGTGCAGTCCACAGCGCGAAGTATGCATACACGGCACCGACAGCGAAGGACAAGTATGAAGGCAAGACTACGATTGCCTATACGCATTCTGACGTCGTTCATGCGGAAGTCGTCCATCCTGTCGTGCGGACGCATCCCGAAACTGGCCGCAAGGCGATCTACGTGAATCCAATGTTCACCGTGCGTTTTGAAGACATGACAGAAGACGAGAGCCGACCCCTGCTCGACTTTCTGTTTCGACACTGCGTGCGTGAGGACTTTCAGTGTCGCGTTCGCTGGCAGGAGGGGGCCGTCACACTCTGGGACAATCGCTGCGTGCAGCACACGGCCTTGAATGACTGCCAGGGTTTCGAGCGGATTCTGTACCGCGTAACAGTGCGCGGCAACGCGCCGGCGTAGTCCTGTGGCAATATCACGATAAGTGAGCAGTCCGAGAAAAGTATCTTCGATGTCGTCTGTTCTGCGTTTGCTGGTTGTTGATGCGTATGATGCGGACGGTCGTGCGGCGATTAAGTCCGCTGGCGCCACTGCTGCCGGGCAACTTTATGCACGCGTGCTGAGGGCAATTGAACCCGGGGCTGCGATTGAAGTTGTCGAAATGATGGACGCCCGTACACAGCTGCCCGACAGAGTCGCGATCGCTGAATTTGACGGAATTGTCTGGACGGGATCAAACCTCACGATTCACAAACCGACTGCAACGGTGAGGCCGCAGATCGAGCTGGCGCAGTCAGCATATGCGGCCGGCGTGCCGCAATTCGGATCGTGTTGGGCCATCCACGTTGCGGTCGTGGCTGCTGGCGGCACGTGTGCCGCGAACCCGAACGGACGCGAATTTGGAATTGTCGGAGTAACCGCAACGGCGGAAGGAGCCGTCCACGGGCTGCTGCGAGGACGACCAAAGGATTTCCAGAGTTTCAGTAGTCACGAGGATATGGTGGTCTCGCTGCCCGCAGGCACGACACATCTTGCGCGGAATGATTTCACGGAAATCCAGGCCATTGAAGTACGGTCAGGCCGCGGCGTGTTCTGGGCGGTACAGTATCACCCCGAGTATGACCTGCATGAAATTGCATCATTGGCGGAGCTTCGCGGCGAGCAATTAGTAGAGCAGGGCCAGTATGGCAGCGTTCAGGAGAGACAGGCGTTCGTCCGTGATTGCCGAGCATTATACCAGAATCCTGGTGACGAAAATGCCGCTCGACGACAGAACGTGTCCGCCGAGTTGCGCGACGAGATGCTGCGACGGCTGGAAATCCGCAACTGGCTCGACATGCAGGTCCAAGCGGCAACGGTCCATCGTTAATTCTCAACATCGCGTATGTTCTCTGCAAGAATCGATACCATTGCAGCGTTTCACGTTGATGTGTGGCCGCGAAGAACGGCCTTCGACAGCAATGTCGTTACTCCTGCGAGCCAGTATCGTCTTCGACAATCAGTCACCTGTTGTTCGCGGAAGAAGTTCGTACCGACACCAATAACACAACTCTATCCAAAGTTACTCACAATATGACCATTCGCAGACTCCTTGTTGCTGGAATAATGATCGCCTCGGCGGGCTTGTTGATTCACTTAGCTGATGGGACACGGGTCTCGGCGGATGAATTCGATGGCGACGAGCAGACCATGTTGCCAGTTGCGGTCGTACAGGACGATTCCTCTCGCGCCATTGCATCTGAAAATGAGGTCCCTAACGACAACGTCGACATTGACCAGTGGGTCAACGACATGTTTGGGGCGGCCGCGGCAAACCTTAGCGCTGTCGTTTTCTATGAAGTTGAGGTTGGCGGTGTCAGATTCACTTTGGTCATCGTCTGGCTCATCGTTGCGGCTGTGTTTTTTACCGCTTCCTTCCGGTTTGTGAATATTTGGGGGCTTCCGCAAGGGCTCAGGATTGTCCAAGGCGACTACAGCAATTCAGACGCTCCGGGCGAAATCAGTCACTTTCAGGCTCTCTGCACAGCGCTGTCAGGCACTGTCGGTATCGGCAACATTGGCGCCATGGCTTATGCAATTGCCTATGGAGGCCCCGGGGTGTTGTTCTGGCTCATTGTGGCGGGGTTCTTTGGCATGACAACCAAATTCGTGGAATGCACACTGGGCGTCAAATATCGCCGGCAGAATGCAGATGGTTCCGTGTCCGGAGGTCCCATGTATTTCCTGGAAAGAGGATTTGCCGAACGCGGGATGATGCGGATCGGAAAGTTCCTGGGTGGCTTCTATGCGATTGGCATGGTGGTGGGCTGTCTGGGTGTGGGCAACATGTTTCAGTCAAACCAGGCTTATTCCCAGTTCGTAGTCGTGACGGGCGGCCCGAATAGTTTTTTTGTCGACAAGGGCTGGCTTTTCGGCCTGATCACTGCCTTAGTGCTTGGGCTCGTCATCATCGGCGGGATTAAAAGTATCGCCAAAGTTACGTCCAAACTCGTTCCATTGATGGCCGTACTCTACTGTGTCTTTGCCGTCATCATCATCGTGATGAACATCCAGTACGTCCCGACAGCGATTCTATGGGTTTTTCGTGATGCATTTCACCCCAGGGCGGTTAGTGGCGGAATGGTGGGCATCATAATGATTGGGTTCCAGCGAGCCTTGTTCTCGAACGAGGCAGGTCTCGGATCTGCGTCCGTGGCACACTCTGCCGTGAAAACGCAGCACCCCGTCACCGAAGGCCTGGTTGCCACTATCGGACCATTTCTGGATACCATCGTAATCTGCAGCCTGACGTCCATGTGCATTATTACGTCGATGGTTGCGGTCAGCGATTTTCAGTCGACGATTCCAGGCGGCGGAGAAAATCTGGCGATGGGAATCCAGCTCACTTCGGCTGCGTTTGAACGGAATATTTCATGGTCTCCTTATCTGATCGCCGTAGCAGCTATGCTGTTTGCATTGTCGACTATGATCTCGTGGTCCTACTACGGGGCCAAGGCTTGGACATATCTGGTCGGAGAAGGCACAGCGAAAACGAACGTGTTCAATTTTGTTTTCTGCGTCTTTGCCGCTCTCGGCTGCATGGTACAACTTGGGCCAGTGATTGAAATTTCGGATGCGCTAATCTATTTGATCTGCGTTCCGAATATTATCGGGTTATATGTCCTTGGACCTGCCGTCAAAAGAGATCTGGACGACTACTTCGACGCGGTCAGAAATGGGGAAATCACCGGCAGCCACACGAAGAAGAATCACTGATCAGCCTGGCAATATCTGTCAGTGACGCGAATTTTCAGCCGAGTTTCCCAGAACCTACCGGCACGACAGGAGGAACTGAGGATTACCTGCGACAAAACATTGGCGGACGACGAACAAAACGCACGGCTGCAAAATCACGGACCATGGACGCCAGTCTATAAGGTGATTGTGACCTTACCCTGATTTTAGTACCAACCTAAGTGAGAGAATCGGGGTTCATGGAGTCGGTGTTCTTCTGGAGTGAGGCCGCAGGCCGATCGGAAATGTCGACTTCAGACCGTGGAAATCAGGTCGATCCACGGTGAGTGCGTTCCTTCATCGCAAAAGGACAACGTCAGAGTCAGTTACTCGCGACGTCAGGCTGCTCGTCGGTGGTAGTACTTGAGCATGCCACCGAGTCGTTCGCGGCACTCGATCTTGCCCGCCACCACCTTCGGGACTATTCAGCGCGAGTACTCGCCAGATGTCGCGCCTGCTGT
>JABABI010000233.1 GCA_014238335.1 Fuerstiella sp. | reverse complement strand
CGACACCCCTCCGGACAAAAGCAGAGAGTCATGTTTCAACCCCGCAGTGATATGGCTGCGCAAATCTTCACGGTTGTCCCTGGCAACTCCCAGTGGAACGGCCGTCGCGTTGGCACGTTGAGCCTGACTGACAAGCATCGGCTCATTGGAGTTCCGGATGCGGCCCGGCAACAATGGCTGGTTAATGGAAAGCAATTCGTCACCTGTCGCCAGAACCGCAACTGTAGGTCGCCGGACTGTCGGCACCTGAGCCACACCGAACTCTGCCAGCACAGCGACGTGCTGTGGTTCCAGCAATGTGCCGGCTTTCATCAACGGCTGCCCCGTTTTCGCCAGGACGCCTTGCCGCAAAACATTCCCTTCGGCATTGACTACGTCATCCGCGATCGATACCTGCTGCGGCTGAGCCTCGTCAAAGTTGACACGTTCAATCGGCACCACACAATCCGCACCTGTCGGCAGGATTGCTCCGGTCATGATGCGGGATGCCGTCTGTGATGCCACAGACTCGGCCGGAACTGTCCCTGCAGTGATTGTCTCCAAAATATGAAGTGTTTGTGTTCCGGGTGTACTGAAGTCGCTTGAGCACACCGCAAAACCGTCCATCATCGATCTATCGAATGGTGGTGAGTCATGTGGCGTGGACAGACTGTCAGCCAAAACGTGATGCAGTGATTCCGCCAGCGGAGTCACTCTGCCGGTGCCGGGCACAACATGATTCACGATTGAAGCAAGAGCATCTTCGACGGTCAGCATATGTACTCCTGTACAGGACGGCCCGCCAGCCGGTGGCAGCTACCGCTCGGAACGCGACATGGACGCAAAATGGTGAAATGTCTGTCAAGAAGACGTGAAAAAGTCAGCCTACCATTCATCAATTGTGTCTGCATCCAGCATTGGACACTCGATGTCCGCATTGATCCGATCAACTGCAACTTCGTCCTTAAAGCCCGACCCCGTCACCATGCAGACAATCATCGCGTCACTGTCCACTGCCCCGTTCGCTGTGGCCTGCAGAGCTCCGGCCAATGCCACGGCGCCAGCCGGTTCAGTAAATACACCCTCTTCGCGAGCAAGTCGTTTTTGTATTTCCCAGACGTATTCGTCGGTCACCAGATGTCCCGTTCCGCCGGTGGGACGACATTCTTTGATTGCCAGGTGCCCGTCGACGACACTGGCCACTTGTAATCCACTCACTTTCGACGTGCAGTCGACTTCCTGAGCCCTGTCGGCACCAGCCCGAAGCGGTCCCGCTATGGTGTTGTTGCCGTCCGGCTGAACACATTCGATCGCCGGAATCCGGCTTATCCGTTCACGATCGAGAAGCTGCTGGAAACCTCTGGCAACGGCCACGCACAAGCCCCCGCCGCCCGCCGGGCAGAACACGTGGTCAATCGGACAAGCCGACTGTTCCGCTAGTTCGAAGCTGACGGTCTGCACACCGGACATCCCCGCAGGGCTGTACACGAAGGCACTCACCTGCATGGCAGAATCCGGTCGTTCGCCGAGTTTCTTCAGCTTTTCCAGCACCAGTGTCGTAGCGGTCGGGTCCGTTCCAAACTTCCGGATGCGAGCAATTTTCGCTCCGTACGCCATCATCTGCTTCAGTTTGCCCAGCGGTGCACCTTCAACGATAGCAATGCGACATTCAATACCGGCGGCCGCACAATACGCTGCCAGCGATGCTCCGGTGTTGCCGCTGGAAGTGGCGACACATTTTTTTTTCCCATGGGCGACCATATGTGAGATAGCCGTGAACGCAAATCGGTCCTTATACGAACCAGACGCATTTCCGTATTCCAGCTTGAAATACAGATTCGTCAAGCCTGCTGCCGGACCAATACTCCTTGACCGAACCAGCGGTGTGTCGCCTTCACCAAGCGTAATCCGGGCGGATTCCGAAATCGGCTCTATCATGTCAGCCCATCGCCAAATACTCATATTTGTCCTTCCAGTAGTTCCAATGTCTCGTCTGACGCCAGTGCGTGGAGAAGCTTATGTTCTGCGGGTCGTGTCGAACCCCCGCTGACTTTCGCAGGTCAGGTGAATGTCGCGTCAGGCTCAAGAGGAAACAGCGGTCGCCGACGGTGGAGGTACTCCAGGCGACTCATGTCTGCACACGTCGAGCCGATAGTGTTCACTCTAATAAAACTGGCGCACACTTCACGGTATGCTGCAATCGGCGCGTTGACGCCTTTGGCGACAAGGATTCGAAAGCTATTTGGATCGACGTTGCAACTGCTCAACTGCTGCAGACTGAACGGGACCATGCGGCGGGAAGTGAGCATTAATGTAAGGCCGCTGTTGGTTAGGCAGACCGCCGTACGTCCCTGGTCGAATTCGGCAATTCCGCCGTGTCGCGGCTGAGGCTCACGAAATCTGCCCTCATGCAGCGAAATGACGGTCGCATCGATCACGAACGGAGCACCATGATTTTCATCTGTCTTTCCCCCCACCGTCAACGCCAATCGGCTGCCCGGTCCAGCCTCTTCACAGCTGGCAACCGCTATCGGATCGAACAGACATCCGAATGCCGGTCCGATGTTTCGGTCATGTATGGCTGACAACAGTTCCGTTCCGTCCGCTGACGACCCGCCACCCACGTTGTCGCCCATGTCAAGCAGGCAGACGCGACCGGAGGCAGTCATACACTCGTCCAGAGCCTCTTCGACGGACACAAATTCACCGTGCAGGTCCGATCGCATGTTCCACATCATCAGCCCCAGATTGTTCACCAGGTTCTCCGCCAGATCACGGTCAGCGTCGGTCACCACGATTGCGGCCGATCCCATTTCCTCGACGTCCGAATACGGGAACCCCAGCAGAATACTGTTGGACAGAACGCGATGGTCACTCAGTTGTCCGTCTGCAAACTCGTACAGCGGTTGCAGATGAGGCTCGTCGGTGCACTGTCGTTCAATACTGATCGCTAACGGTGGAAAGCAGGCAGCCATTTCCGGCTGAATTTCCCTACGCACGGTTTTGACCATCAGTTGAGCCGCTTCAACACCGCGTTCGCGTTGATCCAGGTGAGGATTGCTTCGATATGCGACCAGCGCATCACAGCTGTCCACCATCAACTTTGACAGATTGGCGTGAGGATCCAGTGTGCCGATGATCGGAATGTCGGGGCCAACGACTTCGCGTAGCTTTCGCAGCCAGTAGCCGTCAGCATCGGGATAAAGCTCGCTGACCGTAGCGCCGTGAGGCGCGACAAGAATCCCGTCCAGCCGAGCCGCGGTACGCACCTTCGCCAGCAGTCCATCTATCAGTTCAGTAAATGCGTCTGTCGCGATTCGTCCCGAAGGCAATGCCCGGGCTGCGAACAGCGGTACGGCTTCAGCCTCTGCTTCTGCCAGACCCGCAAAAAACCCACCGACTTCGTGGTGGGCGTCCTCCAGCGCATCTCGGATCGGATCTCCCGTCAGCAGAAGATTCTGACGGAATGACTCGATCGGCGTCAGTTGTGCCAGAAAGGTGTTGGATTCGTGAAGAAGTGCGATGACTCCGATTCGCATCGGTAGCTTCCTGGGGAGGGAATGTTCGGTGGGACTGGCTAAGGTGTTGCATTACGATAACCGGTTACAGAACACACTGATAGCAAAGCGTCGCCCCAACGGACTTTAAACATGACAGCTCCGCCGAAGATCACGCTCGACCAGATCCGCGAACACATGTATTCCGCCGTGCTCTGCGACGCACTGGATTCGGTCGGCCATTCGCAACAGTCGCCCCGTACCCAACTGCGACAGCTCACGGTTCCGCAAATGATTGTGGGACGCTGCCGGACGACATTATGGGCAGACATGTTTCATGAAGATTCTGAACCCTATGCACTCGAGCTGCAGTCGGTCGACAGTTGTCAGCCCGATGACGTTGTAATTGCGGCAGCTAACGGTTCCCTGCGCTCCGGAATCTGGGGCGAACTGTTGACGACTGCGGTACGCAACGGTGGCTGTGTCGGTGCCATTATTGACGGGGCGGTTCGCGACGTCGCAAAGATGCGGGACATGAACTTTCCGGTGGTGGCACGCGGCACATGTCTGTACGACAGCAAGGATCGGCAACGTGTGGTCGATCGTGATGTGCCGGTGGAAATTGACGGCGTGACGTTCTGCCCCGGAGACTTGGTCGTCGCCGACGAAGATGGAGTGGTCGTGGTCCCGCAGACCGTCGAGGAGCACGTACTGCAACTGGCATGGGAAAAAATCCACGCCGAAAACGAGGTCCGCGACGCCATCCGGGCTGGCATGAAAGCTGTTGAGGCCTACGACAAATACGGCGTCCTCTGACAGTGCCCTGGAGCGGGACGTTCGTCGCGGCAGTACGTGCGCCATCGACGAACGGATCAGATCTGGGGCCAGCCCGTGGTCTCAGGGACTGGCCGGACTCACAGGAACGCTCTTATTTGTGGAATTTTTCCCTGCGATCACTCCCGCCACGCCGGCTAAAGCGGCCCCCGTTGTGGCGATCGCAGCAGGGCTTGCAGGCCCAAATTCTTCG
>JABABI010000232.1:2533-4658 GCA_014238335.1 Fuerstiella sp. | reverse complement strand
CCGTGGAGAGGGCGGCCGAGGAGAGGGCGGCCGAGGATCTCGCGGCAGTTTTCGTGGCTATGATGGCGTGGAATCGGGGCAGCGAGGATCGGGAAATCCGTTTGGCATGTCTGCGGCGATTCGCGGAGCACGACTGTGTCATTCGTCACTGCGGGACGGAGACATCGTCGTGGCGTTCGACAATCAGCCGCTGAGAACGTTCACTCAGGTTTCGCATGAATACGAATTCTGTGAAGCCATGCTGGCAGCCCATCCTACGAACGAACAGATTGAAAACTTTGTCCAGCATGCCGGTTCTGATGACGGCCGCCTGACCTGGCGAAACTGGCTGCGGAGTTACTCACCTGACCCTGATCTTTGCGAAGCGCTGCAGGCGCGTGTCGATGCGGTCGATCAGGTGGAAGCTCAGAATCTCAGCGATATCGCGGCCAACATGCGGCTGGACCGATTTGCCTACCCTTTGACAGTCGTGGGCATGCTGCTGGGCGTGATCGCGTTCGGGCACATGTTGAAGTGGATGAGCAAAGGATTTGGTCAGCACGACGGCGCGACACCTGAGGCGGAACGCTTTGTGGTTGTTGCACTATGGCTGATGATGGGCATGTCGGTGCTTGACCTGGTGTGGACGATTCTGGCGGGTCAGGCAGGAGTAATGACAGAGTTGAATCCGCTGGCGGCGAAATTCATTGATTCTCCAGGACAGCTGGCGTTTTTCAAGATGTTTGCCACGGCGACTGGATTCGGCATCCTGTTTGTGTGGCGACAGCGACGTCAGGTTCAGCAGGCGATATGGTGGATGTGCCTGGTGTGTGTGCTGCTGACCTTCCGCTGGGTCATGTTTGATTCAATGATCAACTGACGTCAGTTGTCAGTTGCCGTTGTTCTGCATCTCGCTCAGGATGTCGCGATGGCGGGCGGCGAGGGCCTGGTTGCCCAGCTTTTCATTCACCAGCACCAGCAGTCGGCGAACGTTGACGCTGTCAGGGCGCTCCGGCAGAGCCAACTGAAGGTCTCGATCGGCCTCTTCCCAGCGTTCCATGGCCACCAGAATTTCTGCTCGTGTCGAAAGAGCATCCGGATGGTTCTGCAACTGCTGAAGAACCGGCGCGACCAGTGACAGCGCGTAGTCGTAGTCCGGCGATGAACCACGGACAGTTGCCAGTGCCAGATTGTTCAGCACCATGGGATTCTGTGGGTCAAGTCGTCTGGCAGTTTCCAGGTTTCGGCGAGCTTTCTGGAACTGTTCGACTCGAAGGGCTTCTGTTCCAATGACATTGTACACCGATGCATTGAATGATCCTTCTGCCAGAATTCTGATCAGCAGCGAATCTGCCGGGGCCGCTGCCGACAGCTTTGAACAGCTGATGCTGGCTATCCTGATTAACGCGCGTTGTACCTGCGGGGCAACCGAAACGGATTCTTTCAGTAATTCGAGCGCTGCTTCGGATTCATCTGCGTCGGCTGCCAGATGTCGAGCCACCAGTCCGTCCAGCACTTGAGCATGGATGACGTTCAGCTGCGACCGTTCTGTTTCCGGCACTTCGTCTCGATGTTCTCTGATGAAGGCAAGGGCGGCGTCGAGCCGTCCGGCCTGGGCCAGAAGATCAGAACGGACGATGACGATTTGCGTTGGCGACTGATCTGGTTGTTCGTCCAGTTCCTGCAGCATCTGGTCATACAGCGAATCGGCTTCTTCAGTGCGATTTTCCTGTTCGTAAAGTTTAGCCAGCAGAGGGCGTGATTCCGGATGATCGGCCAATCCCGTCTCAAGCTGCTGGATTGCTTCGGCCGTCCGTCCGCACATCTTCAACAACTGTGCACGGACCAGCCGGGCTGCTGGATTTTCTTCGGCCTGTACCTGCTTGTCCCAATAGGCGAGCGGGCCTTTCAGGTCGTCCTCAGAAACTGTCAGCTGAGTGGCGGGAATATTCGACAATTGTGCGATCGCTCCGACGTTCGCGGGGGAAAGGGCGATTGATTGCAGCAGCAGTCGCCCTGCCAGCGAGGCATTCAGGGGGGATTCCTGAAGTCTTGTCGCCGCGATGTCGGTGTACAACTGAGACAGAGCGGTACGCAACTCCGGAGCGTCCTGTAACGCCAGGCCTTCTTGCAGGATTGACAGTGC
>JABABI010000232.1:0-2523 GCA_014238335.1 Fuerstiella sp. | reverse complement strand
CCTGGAACTGTTGTTCGATGGCGTGACAGCGGGACCACTGGATTCGAGCCGTCAGGTCACTGGTGTCTTCGGTCAGCCTTTGCTGGAACGCGGCCCTTGCTCGATTAAGGCTGGTATTGATCTGTTTCGGACTTCGCTTCAGTTGTTTCTGCAGTCGAGCCAGGGAAACGTACATCTCCGGGTCCTGTTCTGCCGCTCTTCTGAGGTGTGTTTCGCCAAGTCGTGTCTGTCCCTCAGAAACATAATAGTCAGCCAATAGTTGATTTGCCTGAGCGTCAGCGGGACGCTCTCTGACGGCAGCTTTCAATTGTTTCCCCAGTTCGTCCTTCGACAGTCCAAGGTTCACTCCGGATAAGGATTGCTGAACCAGCCACACCCGTGCCGGTGCGAAACCTTCAGCACCATTAAGCGGCGCCAGTTGCTGCATCAATCCAAAGGCGGCGGGTTCATTGCCGAGCTGTTGTTTAAGCACCGCCAGTTGATATTTGTAATGCGGCAGATGAGGCCGCAACGAGCACAGTGAATTCAGAAACAGAGACGCGTTTTCCCATTCTTCAGCCCGAATGGCGTCGCTGACGGCATCTTCATAACGTTGCACGGCCGCCTGCTGATCGTCGTGTTTCAGAAACAGCAGAAACAGCACGCCTCCAAAGGCAACGATCGCTGACGGAAGTCCCCGCAGAATGCGTGACGGAACACGAGAGAAGAACCAATACTCGACCAGTCGAAAAAAATACGCCGGTCGCAGCGCAACCGTCCACGGCGGCAAAGGCAGCTTCGTTTTCGAAGGTGCGGGACCGGTAGCTTTTTCTGAAGTTGTCGATTCCGTTTCTGCCATGTCTGACTGTGTACTGCTCATCGTTCGTCTAACCACGAACGCCTCTGATGTGTCGGTTCTTTACCGACTGACTGTTCCTGTCATTGTTGCGTTGTTTCGAATCTGCCGTCGGGACTCCAGGTGAAGTTGCCGCAATGAGTCAATCTGGTCGTTTGAGAATGACACTGGCAGGGCTGCAAATGTCTGGCACTGGATGGTGTCCGGAGGCGTTCCTCCCATGACCATGCGGTACTGAAGCAGTCCTTCAATCGAATTGGGTGGCAGTGTTGGCGCGCCATTTGAATCGAAGAGACTAAAGAACAGGACAGCATGACTGCCGTTGCGGTCCTTGCTGAGTCGGACACGCATGGCTGGCCAATCCTGGTCCGTCTTGTCGATTTGTGTTTCCAGGACCTGCCAGCCGTTACCTGTGTAGCAGACTCTCAGATCATGCCAGCCGCAGAATAAATGGTCGCATGAGACCTTCGCAAACATGTTTCTGTTACGAAATAACCATCCGTTTGAATATTGCCCGTTGACGTCGTCTTTGCTGCGTTGCTCTTCCTCGTATGTGTCTCGAACGAAACCCGCCACTTCCGATTCAAGAGTCGTTTCGCTCAACAGACCGAGGTCTGTGCTGAAATTGCTGGAGCGTTCCGAGCGACTCAACAGTGCGGGAGCCTGGACGGCAATTCCCACGACGCACAGGATCGTGCTGAGGACAACTGACCGTCGGAACGATCTGGAGGGCACGGACAGGTCATGTTTCAGGCCGCGTGGCGTGTGCGATTCTCGGGTTGCGACCAGCCAGTTGAATGCAGCTGTCCACGGGTTGCGAAATTCGACATTTGGGGCATCCAGATCACCGTCCGGGACTCGTGCAGTAAATCCCAGCAGAAAGAAGTCGAAGTTGTACAGCAAGGCAGCAGCCAGCCCCAGAACGGCGTAACCCAGTACATCATGAGACCAGCCGGTGGTCAGGTCCATCTGCCACCCGTCTTCTGCCAGGGCGATCGTGATCACTCGGAAGACATTCATGAATCCGGCAAAGAAGACAGCACTACCAACGACCAGCACAAAATGGAGCGGACGTCTGCGGTTGCAGCAGCAAATCAGGATGGCCAGAAACAGCAGCGTGAATAGTGACTGGACGCCACTGCATGCTTCTTCAACCAGCAGGGCTTTTGAGGTCAGCGTAATGACATTTCCATCACGCACATGCAGGCAACCCACCAGGTTCAAAACTTTACTGACGACGCGGCTTGTCAGGTCCTGTAGAGTCTGAATGACCAACAGATCACTATTTGCCGGCAGGCGGACCGCCAACAGGGGCAGTAGCGCAAGATAGGCCAGCGATGAGCCCGTCTGTTTGTCTTTACGAGATAACGCCAATGCCAGCAACAGATGCCAGAGTCCAACACTGGCCAGCCAGGGAGATCGGACTGCGGCGGCTGCCAGCAGCATGACCATGTCGATCACCACCAGGCACAGAATCAGTCGTGGATGGGGATTGTGACTGTGCTGACGCGACCATAGCAACACGAAGAACGCGATGAACGCAAACGGAAAGAACTGATAGTGGGCTTGTTGCCAGGTGTTGGACAGATCAATGCACACAAGTGGCAAATGACCCACCAGCAGAATCAGAAAGGGTAGCCACCACAGACGTGCGGGGGCGTCTGCTGACGATTCACCGGAGTTTTCCA
>JABABI010000231.1 GCA_014238335.1 Fuerstiella sp. | reverse complement strand
AGCGGCGTCTGCGCTGGAGCACTTATAGATGGCGAACCGGTCGCCATTGATCGTCGCAGCCACTGCGTTCTGTGTTCCGACACGCAGTTGTGTGTGCGGCAGAAACGCCGCTTCGACAACATCGTATCGGGCGTCACGCAGGTGCTTGAGCATCAGAGAAAACGAAGGCTCGTGCTCATCCACCCCAAGTTCCGGGTCGATCCATACTTGTTGTATCAGGTCCACATCTGTCACGATATCCGACCAAAGTATTTGCGGATCCGGTAATCGAACAAACTGCGCCGGGTCGGCATACTGAATCTCCGGGTCCGACTCAATCACATACTCACCAACACGTATGGAGACTTTCCGGCCGATCCTCGTGCTGATGGGCTGACAGAACCAGCCGCCCTGAAATTCAACATAATCTTCCGCTGTCCTCGCACTGCCGAATCGATACACATTCATGCGATCGGATCCGACGTTGATGCTCAGCCCGGCTGAAGCTTCGTGCGGCAGAATCAGACAGGGCACGGCGTTTTCAATCACGATCGGCCGACCCAGTTTCGCCAGGGAATCCAGCAGCTCGCGAAAGATCGACACGTTCAGATCAGAACGCACCTCAGAATAGAATGGCAATTCACCAGAATGAAGATAAAGCCGGGTGCTTCGGTGAGGATAGAACCAGGCATGCCAGCGAACGTAGTAAGAGCGAATGGCGTCCAATTGCTCGCCGGCCAGCTCGCCCTCGGTGGCCCGTCCTTCAATGTTCCATTTGGATCCGGTTTGTTCGTCAACAAACTTCCCGTCCTTCAGTGTGAACGAAAGCGTCTTTCCACGGACGACACAGCCAAATGCGGACATCCCGACCTGTTCCGGTTTTGGGCCCGCAAACACCGCGATCGTTACTTCTCCAATTCTGTCGTGGACAACGCTGCCACTTTTCTTGACTTCCTTCAGAGGATACGCCTTCACGAGGTCGTCCACGTTGATTCCCAGTACCATTTCGTTCTCTGGAAATCGACTGTCCAGATCGCCTGTGATTGTCAGAACCAATGGCGGGTCCATACCGGGGCGCGAAAAATACTCTTCGCGGCCGTGGCCGTGCCGCGCGTCGCGATGGTGTTTGTCATCGGGCGGCAACATCACCATTGAGTCAGGATGAAGCTCCAGCCAGTCGCGCCAGGTCGTGTGCAACGTCGAAATCGGGTCCAGAAAAACACCTTGGGAGGGACCATCAATACAAACCCCCTCGTAATGCAGCCAAAGACTTCCCGGACGGCGAAGAAAACCGGCTCGATCCGTCATGGTCAATGAGGCGTTGTACATCCCCATCGCACTGAACTTGACAGGTCGACCGTTCACAACCGAGTGAAACGCGGATCCGGACTGGCATCGCTCGCAGGTCACATACACCACCGGAGACCCGGCAATCACACAATTGATGATGTGATAGTTGTCGGCAACCCACATCGGAAATGCTGCAGCCATGCCGTTGTGAATCAGACCGACGACATAGTCATCGCCGCGCATACCCGATGCATCGGCGGCAGAAGCAAACTCAGGTGTATCCCACTGCGCCACCAGCTTTCCGACGTGTGCCGGAATTTCAAAATTCCCTGATATCCGTGGTTGGTAGTTTTCCAGGTGCGCGGCAGCACGAGTTACGGCATTCACAGCAGCAGTGCAATTTGGGTTTGAGGACATTTCGTTTTGTTCTTCAGGCGGATGCAACAGCAGGCACCACTCGGATGATGAAAAGATGAGGGAACTTCGATGGCAATCCGTTCCTGAGGAATGTTGCTGATGATCCGCGCGAGGTACCCGCTGCGGGTCGCACGGCAGGACCAGCTTCATGCTGCGGACGAACAACCGCGACGATGAGGAAACCTTTCTCCGACACCCGCAATAAAAGCCTGCTCTTTGTCAGCCTCCGGCTGTCAGTGTCTGGAGTGAGTGAAGACGAGATTGAATCACATCCTGAAGCAGACATTGCGTTTGGCAACCCGTGCAACGGGTTGGTATCGGACGAGGTTTTCCCGCGTCACGCCGCAGATGCCGAATCATCAGGGCCGAGGCGCGTTCGGCAAGTTCCACGTACCATTCGCCGGACGGAGGACGATGTCGATGGAACCGCGTGCCGGATGAGGGGCTCCACACCAAAGGAATACTGGCAATCCCTTCCTCTGCAAGCTCCCTGACGCCATGAAGTAAATCCTCCATCGGCTCGACGCCCGCGACAAATCCCGAGTAGATCCGTCCACCGGCGCCGAATATGTCGACCGCAGCCCGCTGTGCCTCACGATACTTTTCATAACCGATTTGTTGTTCTTTACCGGGACATACAGCGCGAAAGTAGGCTGGATTGAAGCACTCCAGATTAAACCCCAGTCCCCTGATTCCAAGACGCTGAAGTTTTTCCAGATCACTCAGATCTTCCGGAGGCGTCATGATTGCCGTGCCTGGTAAATCAGTAAGTCCCGTCGCGTCACGGATGCTGGTCAGGTACTGTTCCAGGATCATGATCTCTCGATTACCGGGCAGAATGCCTCCGGTGATTTCAAAGTGATTCGCAACCCCCGAACCAAACGCGGCCCCAAATACCTCGCCGACTTCAGCGGCTTTCTTCTTGATTCGCACTTCGTCATATTGCTTTGGCGTAAAGTTCAGGTTGCAGAACCCACACTGCGAACCGTCCGCAAACAACACGCACGCATTCGTATGGGAGACCGCGATACAGTCATCACCAACCAGTTCCGCAATGCTGGTCATTGGCGTACCAGCGGAAGTCTTCAGATCATAGAACGCCGGACGCTCCAGCCACTCGACGCGTGCCACTTCATTCGAACCTTCTTCCACGCGCAGCACCTCACCCTGACGCCGCACCAGAAACGGAGAACGCTCATTGAGCCGCACCTGCACTACGGTTCCTCCGGGCAACCGCATTTCAGCCGGGCAGGCCCGCGTCTGATGCAGATCAAAGTCATATTCGAACAGGTGATGGACCTGTTCCTTGAACTGTTGGCCAACGCCTTCGTAGGCAGAGTCGGCAATCCGTATACCGTCGACAAGCATGCGAGCTTTGAGCAACGATTCGTTAAGTGATGTTTCACTGCACATTAGAGTCTTTCCTGATGGCGACAACTCGCCAGAAAAAGGCTTTTGGAATGGAGACCCAGACTGCTTCTGTTTTTCCGCGGTCTGTTGCTAACTGGAGTTCTTCGTGCTTCAACGATTGGATGTGGAATCCGCGAAACAGCGACTGAACTTGTTTCCGGGAACAAAAATGATGCGGCACTCCGCTCTCACCATCATGAGCAAACAGATCCCCATACATGCCCGGACTCACGTAGGTATCCGGGGCCAGACATTCCCCGCGTCCATACATACGGTTCTCACGTGAGGGCAGGGTCACCAGGCACTCACCACCGACACGCAGTTTCGAATGGAGAAGCCTGATCATGCCGTCCAGTCGCTCTGCCGTCCCATGATAGATGCTGTTGAATGCGATGCAGGCATCAAACGTAGCGTCTGGATAAGGTATCTCTTCCATCTCTCCGCACCATAACTCCGCCGACAAATTCTCCGACTGAAGCCATTGACGACAGGATTCAATGGCCGTTTCCGAATGGTCCGAACCATAAACGTCAAGCCCCTGTTGGGCCATGTGACGGACATGACGTCCGATACCACAACCAATGTCCACCACTCGACGAATCGAACCTGCGTTCTTCCATCTCTCGGCAAGTTCAACCACTTCCCGGTCGGGAACACTCCACATCTGTCGGGCACCATCACGCTCCCAAATCTGTTGCCAGTCACTCATGCCTTTCGGCCCTCACTTTCTGACGATCAACCGCATCAATGGGAACAAAATTACGAGACTCCGAAAGTATTTTTCGACCCTCACAGGAAACTTCCCCTCACAACCTGCTGTCCTTCAGCTCAACAGAATTTTCAAGCGACAGATACAGCGGCCTGAAGACATTGGTCGGATTCTGCCGAATGTACGCTTCAATTCTGGCGACATAGTCACTCAACATAGATTCCAATTGCTGTTCGCGACCTGCCCCTTGATTGTCTTGCAGTGGACATTGAATGACGAGTCGAAATTGAGGTGACGAATCAAGCATCGTGAAACAAGGCAGAATCGCGGCTCCTGACAGCAACCCCAGCGACAGACCTCCCGTGGCAAAACTCGACTCCCGGCCACAAATTGTCACCGGAATGCGTCGGTCTCCTGAACTGCCGTCTCCGGCAATATTGACCAGACCGTTCTGTTTCAGATGACGATAAGCCTTCTTAAGATATTGCACACTGAGTTCTTCCTGACCGAACAGTTCATCATCATCCAGGCGATATCGGTTGCGGTGCCAGCGACC
This sequence comes from Fuerstiella sp., assembly GCA_014238335.1. Taxonomy (GTDB): domain Bacteria; phylum Planctomycetota; class Planctomycetia; order Planctomycetales; family Planctomycetaceae; genus Fuerstiella. Next base: position 350 of record JABABI010000231.1, on the reverse strand, counting down.
AAATCTGGCACGGAATGAATGCTTCCCCGCACCTGGCAATCCCATCTTCAACAAATAGCAGACCTGGTAGTCCAGGGTACGCAGATACCAGCGAAGCAGGCGTGGAATCCCCACATGTGTTGTCAGCAGAACAACTCCGTTTCCCCGCTCAACGGCTTTCTGCACATGCTCCCATCCCTCGACCTGAATCAGGGACGAATACTCTGACGCATCATGAATCATCATCAGGTCGGAGGCAAATTTTTTTGTCAGCGAATTGATGACCTGTTCGCGGGCCGTCCAGCGACGAATGGATTCCGTGGTTGATGCGGGAAGTGATGCCTCCACCCAGCGACTCGCCTGCCGCCCTG
>JABABI010000230.1 GCA_014238335.1 Fuerstiella sp. | reverse complement strand
CTACGTCCAGGCCCTCGGTGACATCAGTAGCACGCTGACAGCCGACAATGACGCGAGCGCCGTCTCGTTGGGCGAAATTAGTGGCACCATCAACGCCACCAACGGTGCTGTCTGGGCATCGACGATCGGCGGCCAGGTCACGGGAACAATCACGGCGGCCACCGATGTCAGTGTGATTGGGTTTGATGGAGTCTGGTCCGCCATCACAGCCACCGCAGGCGACGCGGGTGTCTTTTCTGCGGGAATCGTTGGGGCGGACATCACGGCAGGTAAGTCGATTGGGATCTTCAGCTATGGCACCGTCAACGGCAGTCAGGAGGCTGGCGATTCCGTCGGCATCATCGCCTTTGGTCAGGTGAAGCCCACATCGACAACCGCCACTGCGGGCAGCATCTTCATCAGTTCGCCATCGGGCGTGGAGGCCATGGTCCTGAACGCAGGAGACTCTATCGGTATTGTCTCGGGAGGAAATACGGTTGCCGTCGCTAATCCCGTCAACGACTTCTTCCTGATGTCGATGGGCGATTCCAATACTCTGGACGTTACCGCTGCCAATGGTGATACGGTCGTATGGACGGCGGGTTCCGTTGCTGGTGCCGTGCGAGCAACCACGGGCGATGTCGTGGTCGTGGCGCTGCATAGCTTCGCTGGACTGGCAAACGCAGGACAGGACGTCGTGCTGCTCACTTTCGAAAGTCTCTTCGGTATGGTCACAGCCGGTGGCAGTGCGATCGGTGTAACCATGGGCACCGCGGATGCGGCCATGTTTACGGCCGATGAAGATGCGTTTCTGTTTTCAATGGGTGCCGCCACGGACCCGGTACTGACAGCTGGCGGCACGGCGGGTGTCATCACGCTGGAAAGTGCGGCCTTCAATTCCATCATCAGCGGTACCGACGGTGCGTTTGCGTGGACGGGCGGCAACTTTGGCGGCAATATCACGTCGTCCGCCGGTCCGGCAGGGCTCACGACGATCGGTGGAGCATCCGGTGCCAGTGTCTCCGGAACATCAGCAGCGGTGGTCTCAGTAGCAGGTTTCACGGGAGGAGTCACGGCGACCGACGGTTCAGCGGCCGTGATCACATTGCTGGATACATCGCCCACGGTCACCGCCACAGAAGATGTCGTGATTCTAAGCGAAGGCAGTGTCAGCGGCAGCGGTACAGCGGGCGGAAGCATCGGTGTGCTGGCGTACGGAAACATCACCGGTACGTTCACCGGAAACGGCACTGGCAGCGACGATCCGAACGTCAATCCAGGCGCCCAGGCGGCCGTGTTCACGTACGGATCATTCGACGGATCTCTGCACGCACCAAACGGAGGTGCATGGGCTTATGCGGTCGGTGATTTCACAGGTCCCGTCACGGCGTCCGCTGTTGATGAAGTGTTCTCACACGGACGTATCATCGGCCAAATACTGGGTAGTGACACCGTCGAATCCGTCACCGCATGGGGACCAATCGACGGCAGTATCACGGCGGGTGTGTCGATCGGAATTGTCAGGTCTGCAGACGCCGTCAATGCGACGCTGAATGCTCCTTCGGCACCCACCCCGATCGAAAACGATCCGAACCTGATTGCTGAAACACCGATTCCTGACGTGCCGGCGTCGATTCGAGCCGACATTCTGGCGGAAGTCACAGCGGCCATCGCAGATGCTCAGGCGCAACGAGCTCAGGCGGCCAGTGATATCGCCGACATGAAGGCGGACTTCGCGACTGCTCGCAGTGAAGCGGCAAACGACATTGCCGAAATGAAGGCGGACGTCGCCACGGCTGTGGATGAAGCTCGCCCGGCTGCTGTCGACGCCCTGGCGGGAGAGAAAGACAAGGTGGGTCAGGAACTGTCAGAGCAGGTCGCCGCCCTGACCGCCGATATCGCTCAGCTGGTGACACTGACTAACGCAGATCGCGCGAAGATCATCGCCGGTAACCTGAAGGCTCAGCAGGACGCGGCTGCGGCAGCGGTGAAGATGCAGCAGGCCAATGCAGCCTTAGCGGATGTGTTCAGTCAGATGGACATTGATCTGCAGTCTCAACGGGATCAGATTCTTGCTGAATTGCAAAGTGCGATTGCTCAACGTCAGCAGGCGTGGGACATGTACGTGCTTGTGCAGGGGCAGAAGATGGCGGAACTCTCCGGCGGTCACATGAGTACTCCGGGTGAGTCCTACTGGGACACGTTCCTGGAAACGTGGAGTTGGAGCGAATATTTCTCTGGCGTTGGTTCCGTCTTCAAAGGGGAGTTCAACGCCGTCGCGAACACTGCAGCGGGCGTGTGGCAGGTACTGCGACATCCTATAGATACAACTAAGGCGGTGGGCAGTGCGATTTACAACTGGAGAAACACCATCAAGGTCATCTTGAATGATTTCGTCCAGAAGTCGCAGACACTTGAAGGCCAGGGAGAAATTGGCGGCGACATTCTGTTGGGTATCCTCACTGGCGGAGCACTAAAGTCGCTCAAAGAATCCGGGCGACTGGCGAAGGTTCTTGACAAAGTCAAGGACGTCGCAAAGACTACTGCGAACAATGCCGCGAAGAGGCTACCAGACCTTCCGACGGCCGGTAGCCGTGCGCCAGCCGGGCTATTGCAAGTCATCCAGAAGACCTGTTTCGTTGCTGGCACACCGGTGCTTACTCCGGATGGCCCCAAGGCAATCGACCAATTCAAAGTGGGGGATCAAATACTCTCGCGGCCGCAGGACAACCCACAGGGACCAGTTCGAACCAGCGTCGTTGAGGAATTGTTCAAGCTCACTGCTCCCATTATGGAACTACGGCTGGGCGGACAAACGATCGCGACTACCGCAGAACACCCGTTCTACGTTGCTCAGAAGGGCTGGGTTCGTGCAGAAAATCTGGAATCCGGCGACCTGCTAGTTGGCGACTGCGGCGAATGGACCTCCGTTGATTCAATTAGGCGAACCAAACGACATGAACCCGTGTTCAACGTTCGCGTTGCGGTGGACCACACGTACTTCATTGGCGACGACGACTGGGGATTCTCCGTTTGGGTTCACAATGCATATTCGATCGTGCAAGCGTTTGACGGAAGCTGGAAGGTACTCGACGAGGCAGGTGAAATCGTTGAGGCTGGCTTGACTCAAAACGCAGCCGGGCACTTGATGAGAAATCTGAATGCGCTTGCGTCTGCGCTAAAGAAGTTTCCCGACAGCATTGCAATGGACATTAGGCAACTTAAGGCGCCCATGAGTCGTCAGTTCGCCAAACCGGAGAAGCTGAAGCTCCGAGAGAAATTTGACTGGATAGAGTACAGACCGATTGAAGTCATGCGGCACACAAACGGCACATTTTCCGTGAGCAGCGGAATGACACGGCTAACGCTTGCATTGAGAGAAGGGATAAGGGACTTACCTGTCGTAATTATTAATTAGGCCCAGCGAGCTACACAAGAATAGAAGAAATCACGGCCTCCAACTTTTGCGATTGAAGAACGCATTTAGACGTGCAGTTGGTCGAACACACGGTACAACTGCGTATTATTGGTTAGACGAACAACTCCGCCGTAACGAGTAGCCAGGTTCGAAGAATGAAAAACGTTAATGAGCGGTACGACGCGTCTCTCAGAGTCCTGACGTTCGCTTTGACAGGCTGCCGAGACGCCTGCCTCGGTCGCCTACTGCGACTGGCGAAGGCGGAGTATGGTTTAGCGGCGACCGTTCGCAACTGTCTCGCGAAGGAGAAGCCCGACCGAGACGATCTTACGCGTGATGCCATCTCTAAATACGAAAGCTGCGACTGGCCAGAAGTTCCAGAGCGTGCCGGGATGTACACTCATTTCCTCTCCGCCTGCCACGGTGGGCCAAAGTCCGAAGCACAGTTGCTTGCATCACCGTGTTCAGAGGCCCTGCTTCAAATTCTGGATGTCGGAATGTCGAGAATATCACAAGCACTGGAAGCCGAAGACCTGGTCTGGGCTGAGATTGAGGCTGATCACATCCACAACCTTCCGGAAATGCTTGACGCATTCGTAGATTCAAAGCTGTCGTACTACCTCGATTCTGAACGTGCTATGTATGAGGAGCGACTCCGTGATCGCCAGGAGCTGAAGCACGCAACACGCGATTGGCAATCCTTGGCAGACGCGTGGGAAGTTCTGGAGAAGGAACAGAATTAAGTGCGCGCGGGCCAGCGTAGTCTGATATTCGACGACCGAAGGTGTGGCACTGACGTTGGAAACTGATGTGTAGCACTGGCTCTGCCAGTGCCTGATCATTGCGGATCGCGAAACGGCGACAGGTGCCGTGTTCTTTGAAGGGAGTACTCGACGTACGTAGTTCGACACCGAGCTACACAACGATTTGCAAACCGCAAACGGTGACTTCGTCGATCGGGCTGCTTTGGAATACTGCGGCAGCTGTTTCTATTGAATACGGCACTATACATATGAACACTGTTCATTAGGTGCGATTCGTCCATACTACCACCTCGTTTTCGATGGGACTCCCGATCAGATAATGGAATTCCTGTCGTGCCAGGTGTGATCCATGCGGAGATAAAAGATGAGTCTGATTGTGGCATGCCGACGTTGTGGCAAAGAGTATCGAATGCGCGATGCCCACGCCGGCCGCAAACTGCCCTGCAAAGCCTGCGGTGCTTCCCTCCGAGTCCCGGAGAGAAACTAAAAGGGGACATTCTACTTTAATTTCCCGAGGGGTAACTTAGGCAGATGCCACGCACATCACGAGCATCTCAGGGTGGGTTTCTGTGTCACGTTTTGA
>JABABI010000022.1 GCA_014238335.1 Fuerstiella sp. | reverse complement strand
ATCCATGCACCACTTTTACGTCGGTGGGCACATGATGATCCATATGGGACAGCTGAGCGCCTGGCGAAGAATGCTGGGCTACAGCCCAGCCTAAGGCGGGGCGGCCCGCCAGCCGATGCGAACTGACGCTCGGAAGATAATGGTCCGCTTCCGTTGGGCGCTTGTGAGGGCAACCGCACTGCATGGATTCGAGATGGACTCTCCACTACATGGACAGCAGCAGGCATTCGACTTGAGCACACAGGAAACGATCGCACAGAATCTTGCCGCTGTTCGTCAGGACATCGCCAGGGCATGCGACTGCGCGAACAGGGCTGCCGATGCGGTACGTCTGGTTGCCGTCACGAAGTACGCAAAGTGGGAATGGGTTCAGGCACTCGCTGCCCTGCACCAAACCTTTGGCGAGAGCCGACCGCAACAGATGGCAGAACGTCAGGCTCTCATGCCGAAGGCGGAATGGCACCTGATCGGGCAATTGCAGCGAAACAAAGTTCGGCTGGCCATACAGAGTCCAGCGATGATCCATTCGGTTGATTCGCTGAAACTGCTGCAAAGGATCGCTTTGATCGCGGGTGGATTCGGGATACGTCCGCAGATTCTGTTGCAGGTGAATGTCTCTTTGGAAGAATCCAAATCCGGTTTTACGCCGGATGACCTGCTCGAATCGTGGGCTGATGTCATCGTCTGTCATGAAGCCGTCGAAATCGCCGGACTGATGACAATGGCACCTGCCAGCGATGACCCGGAAGATGCACGTCCCAGCTTTCGCGCTCTGTCTGAATTTCGCGACCGGCTGCGAAGCAATGATGCCACACAGCGCGACGAATTAACGCTGCCCGAACTGTCGATGGGGATGAGCAGCGACTTCGCTGTCGCCATCGACGAAGGCAGTACTTTGGTCAGAATCGGCAGACGTCTATTCAACGGCCTGGAGTGAAACTTGCGGAAATCCGAGAGTCGAAGAGGCCAGACCGGTACACCCTGAGCAACGTTCTCTGTAGATTCTGCATTCTGTTCTGATCCGCATGGAAAGGGTCGGGAGTCATTTTCGCGTATTTGTCAGCTGACTTTTCAGTGACGTCCCAGCGAAAAAGACTCCCGACCCTCCTGGTGTGCCTGGTTCCTTTTGCGTCTGGAGACTTCTTAGACATGACTGAAGCAACGAATTCAGCGGGCGACGGCGCTGCTGCAGATAATCCCCATAACACATCTGATTCTGGCGGTGCGACAGGCGGAAGCAGCAATGTCAGACTCCGCCTGAACATCATGATGTTTCTGGAGTTTTTCATCTGGGGCGCATTTTTTGTCCCGATGGGCAGCTACCTGGGAGTGATATTTGCGAGCTATCAACAGCAGGGGACGTTGAATCAGATTATCGGCAGCAGTTACGCGACTCAAACGTGGGCCGCCCTGTTTGCGCCACTGATCGTTGGGTTTGTCGCCGACCGATTGTTCAACAAGGAACGTGTCAACGGTGTTCTACATCTGGTCGGCGGAGCCATTCTGTGGTGGTGCAGCACGATCTCAGATTCGCCGGATCAGTTTTTCTGGGTCATGCTCGCATTCTTTCTGTGCTACATGCCGACACTGGCTCTGGTGAACGCCATCACCTTTCAGAATGTGGATTCTGTCGAAAACGATTTCCCGAAAATCCGATTATGGGGCACGATCGGATGGATTGTGGCCGGCTTGGTCGTTTCTGAATCTCTGTTTGGCCTCGCGCCGTTTCCAGTCCTGCCGGGCATTGAAAACGCCGGAGCCACCAGTCTGCCGCTCCAGATTTCAGCGATCGCGAGCATCATCTTTGGCATCTACAGCTTCACCTTACCTCCTTCGCCGCCTCAGGGATGCGGAGAACCGCTCAGCATTGTGAAAGTGCTGGGACTGGACGCGATTCAGCTGTTCAGGAACCCCTCGTACGCGGTGTTTGCTTTGTGCTCGTTTCTGATCTGCATTCCTCTGGCCTTCTATTACGCTCGAACCTACGAATTCGTCAGCAAAATGTCATTCGGCGAGGACACGGCCGGCGTGATGGCTTTGGGCCAGGTGAGTGAAATCTTCTTTATGGCGCTGGTGCCGTTCTTTCTGGCCCGTCTGGGCGTTAAGTGGATGCTGCTGGTCGGCATGCTGGCCTGGGCAGCACGCTACGCTCTGTTCGGACTGATGCCATCGTCGTCTGCGATGCTGGTGCTGGGAATTGTGCTGCATGGAATCTGCTACGACTTCTTCTTTGTGACCGGACAACTGTACACGGACCGGGTGGCACCAGCTGGCATTCGAACCAGCGCTCAGGCACTGGTTGGATTGCTGACGTATGGTGCCGGCATGCTGGTCGGCAATTATGTTCTCGGCTACTGGGGTGACAGCATCGCTCTGGACCCGACGACGCAGGAAGGCTGGCTGGCCGGTGCTGCACAATTCTGGTTGATGCCAGCGGGACTCGCGGCCGGTGTTGCCATGCTGTTCTTCCTGACATTCTGGGACAAGACTGATGGTCTGGAACAAGAAGCAGGTACCGAATAGCAACAGCTGACGTGTTTCTGCTGGTAAGAACCTTGCGATTATCGGTCCCAAACTCCCGTTTGGGACCGCATATTTGCGAAGCTCTGCTTCGCAGTCCATGATGGGCGGTCGCAAATATTTCGGCGAAGCAAAGCTTCGAGCTTAGGTACCGCCGGGCCAAAGCCTGGGAGCAGGGCAAAAGAGTAGAGATGATCACTTCAACGCCTTTGGGAACGTGGCCGTACCACGTGGAGATCGCGTCATGGTTGACAGCAAATCATCTACGCAGCCACAGGATCGCGGTGTTTCCTTTCTGTACATGGCGGCCGCGTTTGTAATTGTGGTGGCAGGTTTGCGGGCGGCAGAGCCCATTCTGAATCCACTGTTGCTGGCAGTATTTCTTTCTGTCATCACGGCACCCGCTTACTTTGGACTGATTAAACGAAAGATTGCCGACTGGCTGGCTCTGCTAATTGTCATCAGCGTGCTGTCGGCCACTCTGATCGGTGTGGTTTTCTTTGTCACCGGCTCAATCGCCAGCTTCACGTCTGATCAGCAGCAGTACCATTATCGAGACAAAATCCTGGAGAAGCGTGCCATCTTTGATCGCTGGTGGGCGAGCGTCATCGACTTCAAGGACGACACCGCAACCGCAGGCGATGAGTTGGAGGATGATGCGGACTCTGACGCCGACTCGGTGACGAACATCGGTGACGAGCAGACGCCTGTCACAGACCAGGGTGCACCGCAGCAAGAAACGGAAGCCGTCGTCGCCCCGAATGGGATCGACATGGAACCGGCAGCGAAACTCGACAGCTTTCAGGCGGGACCGACAGACTCTGAATCGTCAGATCTTCTGTCGGTTGACGACAACGACGCCCCCGACGTGCCGTCAACGCTGGTTAAGCCGCGGAAGAGCCTGGGCGAATTTCTGTATTCACAATTCGATCCGGGAGTGGCGCTTTCATGGGCGGCCAGCGTTGCAGGCAGCATTGGCAAGGTTCTCAGCAATGTGTTTCTGATTCTGCTGACTGTCGTCTTCATTCTGCTGGAAGTTGGCACGTTCAACGCCAAGATGAAAAACGCATTTGTCCGCACGGAAGAAACGAAGGCACGGGCTGACCAGATCGTGGAAAGTATTCAGCAGTACATTGTCATCAAGACCTGGATCAGTCTGGCGACTGGTATTCTGGTGACACTCTGGCTGATTCCACTGAAGGTGCCGCACCCGGCACTGTGGGGACTGCTGGCTTTCTTTTTCAATTACATCCCCAACGTGGGATCGATACTGGCTGCGATACCGGCTGTTCTGATCGCTTCGCTGGAATCGACATTTCTTGTCGGCGGTGCCGTGGCGGTGGGATTCGCAGTCATCAACGTTGCCATTGGCAATTTCATTGAGCCACGCGTAATGGGCAAAGGACTCGGCCTGTCACCTTTGATCGTTTTCTTTTCGCTGATCTTCTGGGGCTGGGTACTCGGCCCGATCGGCATGCTGCTTTCCGTGCCGTTGACCATGACCGCCCGCATCGCCCTGGATGGTTTCGAAGACACGCGATGGCTGGCAACTCTGATGGGGAACGCGAGTTCCTGAGACGCTGGCTGTCGGGGGCCGTTACTCATGCCCGAACAGCACGCAGATGCATGATGGAGCGTGAACATTGCTGCGGTTGTAGGTCAGTTCACCGTTGTCAGGATTTACTTCAAACGATGCCAGCGTGTGAGAGTCCTGCCCGGCCGCCAGTAACCACTTCCCCGACGGATCGATATTGAAGTTTCGCGGTGTCGCACCACGCACAAATTCTCGTTCGATAAATGTCAGTTCGCCGGTATGCTCGTCTACGTGGAAAGCTGTAATCGTGTCGTGGCCTCGGTTCGCGGCGTAGACAAATCTTCCCGATGGGTGGACTCGGATCTCAGAGCAGCTTTTGGCCTGTTCCTTTGCCAGATCTGCCGTCGGCACTGTTTCGATCGTCTGCTTTGCCGTCATTGTGCCCGCATCCGCGTCATAATCGAAGACCGTGACGCTCAGGTCCAGCTCGTGCAGTACGTAGATCCACTTTCCGTTATTGTGAAACTTCATGTGACGAGGACCGCCGCCTGGAGCAATGGTGCCGGATCCGTGTGACTGGATTTTTGAGGCCGCCGCATCCACCTTATAAATCAGTACCTTGTCCAGGCCCAGATCCGGCACAAAAGCAAATCTGTTATCCGGAGAGAATCCCGTCCAGTGAGCGTGAGATTTGGTTTGTCGACCTGTGACCGCGTTGGAAGCACCTTCGTGTTTGATCAATTGTGTGCGTGCCTTCAGAGATCCATCACCGTTCAGCGAAAAGACACCGGTGGATCCTCCGCCGTACTGAGCCGTCAGGACCGTTTTACCGGTGGCATCCACCGACACATGAGCCGCACCGCCGTCACCGATTTCGATGGAATTGAGCAACGTCAGCGATGCGTCGTTCAACGTACCGGCAATCGCATATGCGGCCACCGACGGCTTCCCATCAACTCCACCGACGGCATACATCACGGACAGCGAAGGATGCATCGCCAGAAATCCGGGGCCCGAGATCTCCGCCACCAGCGTCGGGTCGGATAGCTTTCCGTTGGTGGTATTCAGTGTGCAGTGATAGATGCCCTGACTGGGCCTGCGACTGCTTGTTCCCAGCCACACATCGATCAAATCGCCCTTCTGACTGACTGTGTTTGCCACAGGCTCGGTGCCTTTCGTTTCAGAAACAGTAAACAAGAAAGCCGCCCAACACGCAAGAACGCAGATTCGAAGTGCCACAGATTGTCTCCCGGGGAAAATACCAGAACAGAGGGTCGACATCATGGCAAATCAAAATCGTTCTGAAAAGTGATCGCAGGATAGCTCTCGTGAAAGTGGTGCGTGTTGCTCTCGTTTAACCGCGAGCCCGGCGGGCCGCGCATCCTCGTGTGTGAACCGCGGGGCGATGCCCACGCGGTTAAACGAACGATGTGTCCAGCGGTAGCAGAGTTACGTGAATTCCCAGGTTTAGGCATTACGGCCGGTGGAGCCGGCCCTGCAACTGCGCAGAACGCAGATTCGAAGTGCCCCAGATCGTTTTCCTTGTGAAAACAGAACACACTGCCACTGTCATGACGAATCCATCACGGTCTCGATAACGACCGAGTACATTAGTGGCTGCACGATGTCACAGTGTCGAACTTCACGGCGAGTCCTTGATGCAGATCAGCCGCTTGAGGCCACGATGATACAGTCGGCCATCCGCGTAACTGAGCGAACTGAGACTCCACGTGTGTCCGGCCTGCCCGAGATCATTCACCGCAACAAGGGCGGCAGCATCAAGCTGCTCGGCACTCGCATTGATCACATACACGGTGCCGAGCATGGTTGAAAAGTAAACAAGACTGTTCACAGCAATGGGGCTGGCTGCTGTCACATGCCCCCACCCGTCGCCTTTAGCCCGGCGGTCGGCGGCCGTGTCGATGTCGCGCGAGTTCTGCGTATCGGCGGGGATGTGATGATCCCACAGGAACTGTTCGCCACCGTCCCGCGCACGCACGGCCTGAATTGGAACCTGCAGATACTCCACTTTGCCGGTCTCGATATTCGCTCGACCAATCATGTGCCCTTCATGAGTCATAAACAGACAGTGTTTTCCGACAACAATGTTTGTCTGATTGGTTGGATAACTTTTTGCCTTCTTTCCTGGTGGCTTAAATATCGCGTTTGCCTGCAGAACGTGCTTTTCCGTCGCTGCGTGCCACGTGCGCACATCAACGTTGCGAGTCAGTGAGATCGTTTTCCGGATCTCGCCGGATTCGATGTCCAGCAACACCAGTGCACCTGTATCGAAGCAGTACGCAAATCGGTCGTCAAAATTTGTCACAAAAAACGCCATGCCACTGGTGATGTCTCGCCGCCACAGCGTTTCACCGGGCGTCGCGGGACCAAGACTGGTCAGTGAAAATCCGTATGGTTCCTCGGGGGGCCGATGGCCTCCACCGCGTCCATGAAACATGACGGGCCTGCCGCCCGCCATACTGCACGTTGGCGTGTTGTGAATACTGGTACCGTCTTCGGCGACCCACTTCGGCTGCCCTGTCAACTTGTCCCACGCGCGAACAAACGTCCACGGCCAGCCGCTGGAATCACTTTCCCGCTTGCCTTTCTGCGCCAGCATGGGTCTGCGGGCGGGGTCATCTTCGTCACGCATAGCGACGTACATCAGCCAGTCGCCCGATAACATCGGTTCGCAATTCTTGGCATTGTGTCTGGTGCGGGTTTCAAACGGCCGGGACCAGACCTGCTCGCCGTCCACTGTGCAACAGACGATCAGTCCGCCCGCATTGACGAACCACACATGCCGTCCGTCTGTCACGGGTGTCGGCGAAGTGTTGTCCGAAAACAAGCCCGAATGCGGCATCGGTTTCTTACCGGGTAAGTCGATCTGCCACAGTTTTCGGCCCGTTGCTGAACCAAAGCACACCCCAACGACGTCAGTTCCGGTCGCGTCATTGACAGACGTTCCCGAAGGCAGCGGCCTGTTGATTGTCAAAAACAGGCGGTCGCCGGACACTGCAATTCCGCTCTGCCCGCCCTCGTCGAGCGTCGTTGCCCACAGAATGTTCTTGCCCGTGCTGCCACTCCAGTGCGTCGGTACACGTTGATGAGTCTCTGTCGTCCACGAACCGTTCGGTCCGGCCGCCTGCGGCCACGTCTCGTCGGCGCAGACTGCAGAAGCTGAAGTAAAAAAAACAAACAGCGAAAGAGTATGAATTGAATTCACAGCAATCGATCATTTAGAATTCGATGGACTTTTTGTACAGGGTTGCAGCATAAAGGGAATTGGCCAAATCCCACAGCGTCAGCGTGGACCATACGCTGTGATTCCGGGAGTAAGTACTGCAGCAGGCACAACACACGCCCCGACACACACGGTCGTTTCAGGGGGCCGACGATATTGATCGTCGCAGGAATCGGGCATACGCTTTGGTTCACCTGCCCCACGGTATTATCGGGGATTGTCCGCGCCGTCCTGGAAACGGTGGATAATCGACTCAATGACGTTAAAATCGCTCCGTTACCTCGTCGAAATCGTAGTCACTTGAGACTGAAAACAGTTCTTTCGCAACCCACCGGTATGAATCCTCAAACAAAACAGCAGGTCGTCGACACCTACTTTATGGAACACCGAGCCAAGCTGGTGGACATCGCCGCATACCTCGATCGCATTGATCGCGGTCAGGGAGACGCCCTGTCGGATTTTCGTGACGAGGCGTTCCGGCGTGCTGTCGAGATTCTGCTCGACGGTCAGACTCAGCGGGCCAGACGGATTCTGGAGTTGCTCAGTGATCACAGCACCGAGTTGCCTCAGTCCGCCGACGGAATGAAGGGAGCCATGGGCGCGGTTTCACTGACGGACGGAGGTGCCGCGTGAAGTATATTGATCCACACATTCACATGGTGTCTCGCACTACCGACGACTATCAGCGGATGGCGCAGGCGGGGTGTATCGCGATCACGGAACCGGCGTTCTGGGCAGGTTTCGACCGCTCATCGGCTCAGGGTTTTTACGACTACTTCCGGCAACTTACGGAGTACGAACCAAAACGCGCAGCTCAGTTTGGCATTCAGCATTTTACGTGGCTGTGTATCAATCCGAAGGAGGCAGACGATCCAGGGTTCGCTCGCGAAGTCGTTTCAATGATCCCCGATTTCCTGAACAGTAAAGAGCAGCTGTGTGGTGGCAATGTTCTGGGCATCGGCGAGATCGGTCTCAATAAGAACACAAAGAACGAACTGATTATCCTGGAAGAACAGATTGCTCTTGCAGAAACGTACAACCAAATGGTGCTGGTGCATACGCCTCACCTGGAGGACAAACTCAAAGGCACTCGACTGATTATGGATGCGCTGTCCGCCAGCACGATCGACCCAGGGCGAATCCTGATTGACCATGTCGAGGAGCACACGGTGCCCGAAGTTCTGGAACGCGGATTCTGGGCCGGGATGACTCTGTACCCCGACACGAAGGTCACGCCTCAGCGTGCGGCGGACATTATCGAAATGTACGGAGACGAACGGATCTGGATGAATTCGGCTGGCGACTGGGGCTGCAGTGATCCGCTGGCCGTACCGAAAGCACGGCTGGAAATGCGTCGCCGCGGTCACGCAGCGACGACTGTCGACAAAGTGACGTTTGACAATCCGCAGCAGTTTCTCAGCCAATCTCCCAACTTCTCGTTAAGTTGAATCTATTTCACGCCGGTGAAAGAACTGAGGGATGAGATGTATCGAGTTGGACTGTTACGTCAATCAACACGTCAGGTGCTGTGGGCCATCGCCCTGCTGATTCAGGGTGTGTCAGCTATGCCTGTGGCTGACGAACCGCCCGGCAGCCGTTCGAATCGCACGCACGATCTCAAGCCGTTCAATTCTCTGATCGGTGAATGGCGCGGTGTCGGACAGTTGCAGCGCGGGTCTCGTAAAGGAGCATGGACAGAAAAGGCCGTCTGCGAGTGGCAATTCATTGATGCACAGGCATCAGTCGTCCTGAAGTCCACCGACAGCAAGCAGTTTGAACAGTTGCGTCTGGCATGGGACCAGAAGAAAAAACAACTGGTCCTTACCAGAAAAACAAAGCAGGGTGCCTACGAATATCGCGGCCCGGTACCCAGAGACTGGCCCCGGGCCATTCGACTCGTGACGGTTCGTAATGATGACGGCATGGTTTATCGCTGCACGATGCAGCAATTAAGCGACATTCGCGCCACTTTGCTGTTTGAGAAACAAACTTCGCCAACCGGGAGCTTTCGCCGAGATTTCGGGATCGGGTACACTCGAGCTGGCGCAAAGCTGGCACAGTCTGGCACCGGACAACGAAAATGCGTTGTGACCGGTGGTCTTGGTACGATTCCCGTGAGTTTTCAGGGAAAAACCTACTACGTGTGCTGCCAGGGGTGTGTGCAGGCCTTTAACGAAGCTCCGGAAGCCATCCTCGAGGACTATCGCGCCTCACTCAGCAAACCGTAAACGCCGCTGCCAGCGGTGACCTGACGCGTCGATCAATCGCTGGGAATCAGCTGAAGGACGGTACGACCACTGTTTTCAAACGGAACAGCTATAAGTCCCAGCCGAGACTACGATTGCGTTGAATTCCCCCTTCTTCGTGGGTAGTTTCTGTTGGTCATCTCCACGTTTGTCGCGTCTGCAATCAGTTCACCAAACAACTGCTTCTTTCACCAGATTCTCTATTTGTCGCAGATCGGTAGACCCTGACTGCGAATCACCGCATGTTGTTTCGCCAGTTGGGCCACATTACATCCCGGCGTCCGTCCGTTGTCATTGGCATCTGGATCGTCTTGTTAATTGTCACGATCCAACAGGCCCCCACCTGGGAGAGTGTGGTTGAAAATGGTGAATTCGCGTTTCTGCCCCGGGACTCGCCGAGTGTTATCGCCGAAGAATTATTCCGCGAAACCTTTCCCGACCACAGCGTTTCCAGCAGCGTCGTTCTGGTCCTGCGTAGAGAAGCACGGCGTGAAGGGCTGTTGGATGAGGACTACAAATTTATCCGGGTTGTGGTGCGTGGTTTGCGACAGACCATCGGGTTTCCTGAAGGCCGGGACGAACACGAAGAAGATTCGAAGGCGGCCGATGAGTCTCTTGTCAGAAAACTGAGTTGGCGCGAGACGCCTTATATCGGCCAACTGTATGACAGCCCGGACGGAAAAGCATCGCTGGTCGTCCTGGAACTCAAGTCTGAATTTCTTGACCAGGGCAACGCAGCATTAATCGCCGACGTGGAGAGATTTCTGCGAGAGCGGCGTCATATCTCGAGCAGCGATCTGGAACAAATGTCGATTCCGCAGGGGCTGGATATCGCTTTCAGCGGCACGGCTACCTTTGGGCGGGATATCATTCGCGAAGCGAAAAACAGTGCGGAATCCACGGAAACGTGGACCGTTATCCTGGTGGTTTTTCTGCTGCTGATCATGTACCGAGCTCCGCTGCTGGCCGTCATTCCATTGCTGACGGTGGCGGTCGCCGGGACAGTTTCAATCAAGTTGCTGTCGATTGCTGCTGAACAAGGCTGGGTGCGCCTGTTCAATGGAATTGAAGCTTATATAACCGTTCTGGTTTATGGTGCTGGCGTCGATTATTGCCTGTTTCTGATTGCTCGCTACCGCGAGGAGCTGGAAGCCGGGGCAGACATCGAGGACGCGATTTCCGTTGCGTTAACGCGAGTTGGTTCAGCCCTGGCTGCCAGTGCCGGTACAACGATGTGCGGCATCGGCATGATGTGGTTTGCCGAATTCGGTAAGTTTCAACAGGCGGGCATCGCCATTGCCTTCGGCCTGTTGGTGACTCTGTGTGCGGCACTCACGCTGACACCGGCGATCCTGCGCCTCTCCGGTCGGTGGGCTTTCTGGCCCAGTGTTCCTGCGCAACGGCCGGCGACCGGAGCTGGCTGGGTGGCGCGGCCGGATAAGTTTTCTCGCCTGCTGGCCATCGGCTGGAAACGCATTGGCAGACTCCACCTGCGGCGACCGTGGATGATGTGGCTGAGCAGCATCCTGGGCATGCTTCCGTTTTCGATTCTGGGTCTCGTATTCTTCGGACACCTGAGCTACGGACTGATCTCTGAACTGCCCGACACGGCTCCCTGCGTTCAGGGCGCAGCTGCACTGCAGGCACACTTTCCGGCCGGGGAAGTCGCCCCGGTACGGGCTCTTGTTGACCTTCCAGGCCGCAACTTTGCGGAAAAACCTCGACCTCGACCGCCCCAGGACGTCGTCGACTTCACCGAAAACATTCTCGCTCATGGTGACGAACTGGGCATCCAGGCCATCAGATCGCTGGCGGATCCCACAGGCGGGCGCGATATCGGTCGCCAGCCGCCTGGCTCGGCTGGGTTCTTCCGCATGCGTGCGAAAAAAGACTTCGCGACGAAGGATTATCCGTCAATTACTCGTCTGGATCTGATTTCTGCCCACGACCCGTTTGCTCGATCCAGCATCCAGGAGTTTCACAAGGTGCGGGAGGAGATCCCTAAACTGCTGCCGGAATCCATGGCTGGCGCGACGATCCACCTGGCCGGAGAAACCGCCAATCTCAGTGACCTGAAGGATGTGACGGACCGCGATCAGGTGCGAGTCAACGGCCTGGTGACGCTGGTGGTCTTTATCATCCTGTGGATCCTGCTGAAGAAACCTGGTATCTGCAGCTACTTGATGTTTACGGTGCTGTTCAGTTATCTGGCCACGCTGGGCTGCACGTTCCTATTCTTCTGGGCACTCGATCCGTCGGGCTTTTCCGGTCTGGACTGGAAGGTGCCGATGTTCCTGTTCACGATCCTGATTGCCGTTGGCGAAGACTACAACATCTTTCTGCTGACCAGGATTGAAGAAGAGCGGCTGGTGCACGGACCGGTGGAAGGCATCACCGTCGCCCTTGATCGCACGGGCAGTATCATCAGCAGTTGCGGCATCATCATGGCCGGAACGTTTTCGTCGCTGATGGCCGGCAGCCTTGTCGGCATGGACCAACTGGGATTTGCTCTGGCGCTGGGAGTGCTGTTCGACACCTTTCTGATCCGTCCGATCATGGTGCCGTCGTTTCTAATTCTGCTGGCTCAGGGAAAACTCGGTGTCTTCAGTCGACTGGCCGGGTACACACCTGAAGAGTCCGGTGCGGATTTCTCAGCCCCCTCTGAATCGGTACTGTAGATCCTCTGACTCAGAAGAACATACTGTTTGATCTGACGCTGTCCATGCCACCAGTTCACTCTGGCGTGGTACGCGATCGCACGAACGAACGGCGCGACAGCCTTCTTTACCCGATCGCTTGACAACCTGAACGATCTGATCGACGAAATCCAGACAGCGTTGGAAGCAAAGAATCATAGGGAGAGAACGCTCGTTCAGTTGCAGGAAGAATTCAACAGTGTCGATTGTGTTTGATGGCGACTCATCTGAGCGGCCCGAGCATTATTCAGACGGCCGTTCCTCTGAAATTACAGGAATCGTGCTGTCGAATCCAAGCCAGGACACAGCACAGACGATGTAGGCCGCTGCACCGACGTAAAAGACGGCATCCCAGCCACGGTGTTCCGCAACATTGCCGTAAAGAGCGGGAGCAGCGACGGCACCAAGAGTTGCCACGGTGTTGTTGAAGGCGAAGACAGTCGCTGTCGTACGGCCGCCGATATCCGTGACCGCGCCCCACGTCGTCGTCAGGCTCCAGTCAGAAAAGAACTTCACAGCAAACAGCATCAGGCAGAATGTCTGTGGATCATCGTACCACAGCATCGAAACGGCCAGCAGACATCCGGCAATCCCTTTGCCGGCCAGCCCGACAGCTCGACGGGACCACTTCAGGTTGCCCGTTCTTCTGATCAGAAAATCGTTAAGGAATCCGCCAGCCGCGCCACCGATGGCGCCCCCCAGCAGCGGCAGTGCCGAATACATTCCCATGCGACGAAATTCAAGATCATGGACCTCAAACAGGAATAACGGAATCCACGCCGAATAGATATTGTCGGCAAGGGTACTCAGGATTGTCTGCAGGTTGAGACAACCCAGATTAAGAATCGAACGCGGCGACATGCGACGAAACATTTCGCGAAAACTCAGGCGCGACGGCAGCTGAGAATTCCCGTTGTCGTCTCCCGCTTCGATGAGCTGACATTCTCTTTCGTTGACAGCCGGATGCTGCCGAGGCGAATTTCGGAAGACCGCCGCAAACAAGAACGCGAAAGCGACGCCAAAGCCCGCCAGCCACCACACGGCTGTCCGCCACGGTACTTCCAGAACTCCCAGCACGATCGAGCCTATCAGCAGATAGGCGGTCAACCCGCCCAGACGACCAAAGAATACGCCCACCATTCCCTGGACACTGGTGCGAACATCCGCTGGGATCCACGTCCGCGAAATGCGGCTCAGGCAGGCAAAAACAGCAGATTGCCCTGCTCCAAGGACAGCTCTGGCCAGCCCAAGTGCTTTGACTGACGGAGCCCACGCATGCAAACCCAGTCCCACAGACCACAGCAGGATCAGGAGTGTCAAAATTAAATGAGCTCCGGCAACGTCCGCCAGAGCTCCGAGCGGAACCTGGAAGATCAGGTAGCATAGCGAAAACGCTGAATCCAGATAGCCGAGCTCGTCGCTGCCGAGTTCCCACTGCTGTTTCAGCTCCGGCTTGATCAGAGCGAACATGTAACGGTGCAGATACAGTATCCACGATGTTCCGCACGCCAAAGCGAATACGGTCCAGCGGAATTGTGTTGGGCGATCCGATTGTTGAGTGTCACCCATTCGTTAGAATCCGTCTTATTGCAGCACACACGTATTCGACTTCTTCATCAGTCATCTCGATAGCATCAAGATTAATGTAACCTTCTTCCACATGATGAGCCCGAACGACGATTGTCGGATCGCCGTCTGCCAGCGCATCCCGCAGGTCTGCGGCCGAGTGTTTGCAAATCATCGGATCCGGTGTCAGTCGCGCTCGTGAGAACGGACAGCCGTTCGGATCGGGATCGACACTCAGGGTGAGACCTGCGACATCAGCCAGTGCTTCCAGTATGCGTTCAAACTTGCGATCCTGCACCGAAGTCCAGGCCGATATATCCTGGTGCTGGCGGTAGTCAAGCGCTGCCATGGCACCGATGATGGCTTCCTTACCGGCCTTCATGGGGCGTCCGATTCCCTTGTTCTGCAGATAGACGGCCTCAATCAGCGACCGCCGTCCAGCCACAATTCCGCCAGTCGTTGAACACAGGTATTTGTGTGCACTCGTGATGACAAGGTCCGCGCCCGTCCGGATTAACTCCGCCAGTCGCAGATCCTGCGCAGCTCCGTCAACAATGACGGGCACGTCGAACTCATGAGCCAGCTGGACAACCTGTGGTAACCGGACCCATCCAAAACGCGCGGTGTGATGAGATTCCACGTGCACGATGGCCGTGACATCGCCGCGTTCCAGCTGCAGGCGAAGTTCTTCCGGCAGGCAGCGATGAATCGTTCCGACTTCCTGCGCCACAGCGCCGGAAAGTCGAATGGCCTGCGTGACCGGTTGCCCGTAGTTGACGCAATGCCCTTTCTGTATGAGCACTCGGCTGGGCATCCCGGTTGTATCCGGCAGTTGCAGAACCTGCGCCAGGTTATTTTCTGACATGGTGGCCGCGACACAGAGTGTAATGCCAGCCGAGGTGCACGCGGTCACGCATCCGGATTCTGCACCTGTGGCGTTGGCAATCAAACGCCCGGCTGCGGCCTGCAGCTCGTCCAGCACGAAAAAGTGCCGGAGCGACTCGCTCGCCTCCTCAGCGATCTCCGGCAAAACAATGGCCCCGCAAAGATGAGTCATCTTGCCGCATGCATTGATCACTCGACGCAGCTTGTACTTTTCAAAAAGATTCACGTTCCAGTCCTTTGACGGATCGAGCTCCGTTGATCAAGGTGAAGTTGCTGGGTACGCCCACGGCAGGTTGTTATTTTAGAGTTTTTCCAGAAATAAGCTCGCGTCTTGAGTATTTATCGAGCGCCCAGCGGGCGCGAACCAACAAAGTCCGGGCGTCAGCCTGCATCAGGCAGCGGGCCGTCCCGCCGAGAGGTACGATATGGAGTATGACATTTTGATACGTGGCGGCGAAGTCATCGACCCGTCTCAGCAGTTGCGTGGCGTTCGCGATGTGGCTGTTTCAGACGGTCGAATCGCCGCCGTCGAAGAACATATCGAAGCCGAAGCGGTCAACACGATCGACGCTGCGGGTCAGCTGGTCGTACCAGGACTGATTGACCTGCACGTACACGTTTATACGCATTCACCATTCGGGCTGGACGCCGATCCGTTGTGTCCCGCTGGTGGAGTGACAACGATGCTGGATGCCGGTACGGCCGGTTCGTTCAACTTCGACGCATTTCGACGTGACAATATTGATCCCGCGAAAACACAGATCTTCAGTCTGGTCAATCTGTCGTGCATTGGTTTGATCGGAGCCAGTCTTGGTGAACTTCTGGATCGTCGTTATGCGGATCCTGACGGGGTTGTACAGACGATTCGGAATCATCCGGACGTGGCCGTCGGTGTGAAAATTCGAGTCGGCAAACACATCATCGGAGACGGGCAGCAGGGTTGGGACAATCTCCGCGATGCCATACGAGCAGCCCGCGAAGCCGGGGTGTGGCTGATGGTTCATATTGGCGAATGTCCAATGTCGATACCGGAACTCGTCAGGGAACTTTCTGCCGGTGACTGCATTACTCATTGCTTCAAGGGAGGCAGCACGCGAATTACAGACGATGCGAACAGAATTCATGACGACGTGCGTGCGGCTGCTGAACGTGGTGTGATCTTCGATGTCGGGCATGGCTACGGCAGCTTTCAGTGGGAAGTTGCGGAAGCCGCCATGGAACAGGATTTCCTGCCCACGACCATCAGCACAGATCTGCACACAATGAACATCCATGGTCCGGTGTACGACATGCCGACCACGATGAGCAAATTCCTGATGCTTGGTGTTCCCATCGATAAGGTGATTGAAATGTCCACCAGCCGCCCGGCGGCCATTCTGAATCGCAGTGATGAAATCGGTACACTGCGCGTTGGCAGCGTCGCGGACATTGCGGTGCTGGAGCGACTGGCCGGGCAGTTTCAATTCACGGACAGTTACCGTCAGCATCGTGTTGGCCCCGAACTGCTGACCGCTGCGGCCACGATTCGTCGCGGTGTGATTGTGCCCGGTGGAGGTGGAACGCGAATGAGGCGACCTGTTGAAAACTCGAACTCGTAGGACAGATCCTCTGTCTGTCCGGCCCCGCCGTACTTCCATCATGTACGGCGGCAGTACACGCAACACACGCAACACATGGAACCTCGAATGACTCGTCGGATTCTTATCGCCGAACTCAAACAGGAGACCGCGACCTTCAACCCCGCCGCGACTGTGTACGAAGATTTCCGCATCACCGTCGGCGCAGATATGCTGGAATCATACCGCGGGACGAAAACCGAAGTCGCTGGCGTCATCGACGTACTGGATGACGACGGACGCTTCGAAATCATCCCCACGATGGCAGCAGCCTCTGTATCCGGCGGTTGCATCGGAAACACTGACCTTGATCGCCTGCTGAACGAAATGGTGGATTCGATTCGCGCCGCCGGACCGGTGGACGGAGCCTGCCTGTGTTTTCATGGCGCGATGGCGGGCGAATCAGAAGACGATCCGGAGGGTCGCGTGCTGACCGATATTCGCAGCGTGCTGGGAGCCGTGCCCATCGTTGTCTCTCTGGATCTGCATGCCGTTATTACCGACCGTCTGGTCGACACGGCCGACGTTTTGGTTCCATATCATACGTATCCGCATACAGACCACTACGAAACCGGACAGCGTGCAGCATGCAATCTGCTTCGTCTGCTCGATGGCACATCCAGGCCAACGGTGGCACGTGTCGAACTGCCGATGCTGGTCCGTGGCGATGAGCTGCTGACGGCCAGCGGAAAATTCGGCGAAGCCATCCGGATGTGTCAGCAGGTCGAACATTCCGACACCGGCCTTGCCGCCGGCGTCATTATTGGAAATGCCTTCACGGACGTTCCGGCATTGCAGTCGAACGTGCTGGTGACGACCAACAACGATTACGAACTGGCTGAACGTGAAGCTCAGCGTATCGGTCGCTTCATGTGGGACCGCCGCGAATTGTTTCAGGCACAGTTAACGTCATTGGACGAATCTATCTGCCTGGCAGCGTCAGCCGACGGTACGGTGGTTTTTTCTGACGCGGCTGACGCGACCGCCAGCGGAGCCGCCGGGGACAGTAACGAGATTCTGAGAGGACTCGTTGACGCCGAATTCAGTAAGAAGGCACTGCTGGCCATTGTTGATGCGCCGGCAGTATCCCAGGCTTTTCGGGCCGGCGTTAACACGAGCATTACAGTTCCGCTGGGCGGCACGCGTGATCCTTCCCGATTCACGCCGCTGACGCTGACCGTTGACATAACGAGTCTGCACGACGGTCATTTTGCGTACGAAGACGGAACGGCCGCACATGCAGGTCGAGCGTGCGTACTGACGTCCGGAACTATTCACATTCTTGTGACCGAACGTCCCGTGTTTGTTGTTGGCCAGCGCGTGTTTCAGGCGCACGGTTTAGAGCCCGCCGATTACGATTTGGTGGTGGTCAAATCACCGAACGGCTTCCGCACGTGGTACGAATCGATTGCCAGCTTGATTGTGCCCGTCGACGTGCCAGGCTCCACCAGTGCCAATCTGAAATCCCTGCCCTTCCGAAATTGTGTACGGCCGATCTTTCCGCTGGACGATAACGTACCATCGCCATTCCATGGCAGTTGATTCCACACTTGTCCTGCCTGGCCATCTGCAACAGTAGAAAAGAACGAATGAAAATCACTTCCGTCGAACCCGTACATCTGCGAGTCCCCATTGTCGATGCGATTCCGGACGGCACGCTGGACGTGTTGGTGGTGTTGATTCACACAGACGCGGGTATCACCGGCATCGGCGAAGT
Source organism: Fuerstiella sp. (assembly GCA_014238335.1). GTDB lineage: Bacteria > Planctomycetota > Planctomycetia > Planctomycetales > Planctomycetaceae > Fuerstiella. The sequence goes on along the minus strand of JABABI010000022.1, from coordinate 72,654 downwards.
CACCAGTCAGTCGTACGTCTGCAAAGCGTGTTTTGACGCACCCCGATCTGCAGCGCGTCGGCACGGATTGACCTCCATCCTGCTGGGCGAAGACCCGCTCGATGTCGAACGACTGTGGCAGAAGATGTACTACGAAACCAACCGCTACGGTCGCCGTGGTGCGGCGATTCACGCGATCAGTGGCGTCGACATCGCTCTGTGGGACATTCTCGGCAAGCACACGGGGCGACCTGTTTACGAGTTGTTGGGTGGTGCACATCGCACCACCGTTCGCGCGTACGCCAGCGTGTTGTTTGGTGATACACCGGCTGACACGGCGGCGCTGGCGGCGGAGTTTGTCAAGATGGGACTAACCGCGGCCAAGTTCGGTTGGGGACCGTTCGGACAGGACGCAGATACCGACGTCGCTCATGTTCAGGCAGCTCGTAAAGTGCTCGGCGACGAACGCGACTTGATGGTGGATGCCGGTCATGCGTGGCAAGTCGAAACGGCGATCGAACGAGCAAAACTGCTGGCACCGTTCAATATCGCATGGCTGGAAGAACCGTTGTCGCAGGATGACCGCAAAGGTTATGCACAGCTGTGCCCGAAGTCCCCGGTACCAATCGCCGCCGGAGAAGGAGACGTCACGCACTGGGACTTCGAGGATCTCATCGAACGAGGACTGCACGTCGTCCAGCCTGATGTGGCTTTCTGCGGCGGACTGACGGTGTGTCGCCGCGTGTCTGAAATGTGCCAGGCAAACGATCGTCGAGCGGTGCCGCACTGCTTCAGCACAGGCATCAATCTGGCGGCATCGCTGCACTGGATGGCCTCGATACCCAACGGGGACCTTGTCGAATACTGTTTGCGACCGTCACCGCTGATGCGGAAGCTCGTGAAAAATCTGCCCCCTCTGATTGACGGGCGTGTTCCCGTCCCGGATGGTCCCGGACTTGGCATTGAACTGGATGAGGACGTGATTGAAGAGTTTCGCGTTCTTTAAAGCAGTTTCTAAAAAGAGGAGATGTAGTCGTGGGGTTCGCGGGAAAGCGATTCTCGCAAGAGGAAAGACGTTCGCCGCGGCCACAAGTCAGCGCAATACGCTGTAGGATTGAAGACGAAACCATGAGTATTTACCAGCAACTGGGCGTCCAGCCCATCATTAATGCCTGCGGCACGGTCACACGACTCGGCGGCGCCCCCATGCCGGCCGAGGTGCTTGATGCCTTTGCTCAGGCAGCGGTCGAAAGTGTGCCGCTGGAACATCTGCAGGCGGCCGCATCACGTCGGATTGCCGAAGTCACGGGCGCGGACGCGGGATTGGTCACGTGCGGTGCAGCAGGGGCTTTGACGCTGGGGACATCCGCCATTTTGACCGGGCATAACCTTGCCCGCATTGAGAAGCTGCCATGTTGCGATGGATTCCCGCACGAATTGATCATCGCCCGCGAACAGCGGAGCGGTTACGATCACGCAGTCCGCGCGGCGGGTGCGAATCTGGTGGAAGTTGGATTCAACGAGATTGTCTCCAACGCCGGAGTCCGTCGCACGGAAGTCTGGGAATACGAAGCCGCCATCACGTCACAAACAGTGGGAATCGTGTACGTCCACGCGCACGACTCGTGTCCGAATCTTCAGGAAGTCGTGGCCATGGCTCACGAGCATGACCTGCCGGTCCTGGTAGACGCGGCGGGAGAGCTGCCCCCTCGTTCGAATCTGAAAGACATACCGGCAACGGGCGCGGATCTGGTGTGCTTCAGCGGCGGAAAGGCGATCCACGGACCACAGTCTACGGGAATCCTGTGTGGACGTGGCGGGTTGATTTCCTCGGCAGCACTGCAAATGCTCGACATGGACGACCACCTAGATCTGTGGGATCCGCCGGAAAACCTGATCGACCGTTCACAGCTCACAGGGATTCCCCGACATGGAATCGGTCGTGGTTTGAAGGTTTCGAAGGAAGAGATCGTGGCTCTTCTGACTGCACTCGACTTGTTCGCCTCCGGAGAATTTGACAGTCAGCTGCTCGAATATCGCCGGATGTTGAGCACCGTCGCCGACAGCCTGTCCGGTGCAAAGGTAAACTGTCGCATGCTGGAACCGTTGACGCAGGATTGCTGGCCGGTGCTGGAAATCACAGTCGATTGTTCCGCACTCGGCGTATCAGCAATGGACGTGTGCCGCGCCCTGCGAACAGGAACTCCGCCGGTCTACGTTGGGCATGCGGGGTTGCACGAGGGACGACTTCAGATAAATCCCGTGTGTCTGCAGGAGGCAGCACTTCCGAGTCTGACCAGGCGGCTTATGGACGAACTTTCGTGAAGTTCGTCTTCGTTGCTGAGCTCGGCGCCACAGGACACCTGATGATCCGGCCGCAACTACCGGATCAACGGCAGCCAGATGCGAAACTCGGTACCGAAGGAATCTGAACGCACCAGATCGATGGACCCCTTGAGTTCCTGCTGAGCCAGCTGTCGACATACAAACAGTCCGAGTCCCGTGCCGGTCGCCTTGGTCGTAAAGTATGGCTCAAAAATCTGGTTATGTGCCTCCTGAGGAATGCCGTGCCCTTCATCCGCGATGCTGACCGCGACGATGGCTTCGCCGGAATCTGATTCTTCGACCTTGGTCGTTACCGTGATGCCCGCGCCTTCCTCGGTTGCATCGAGCGCATTCAGTACGAGATTCAACACAACCTGCACCAGTTGATCATAGACCGTCCTGACAGCTTTCATGTCTTCGGCGAAGACAGTTTTGACTTCCTTGCCCTTCCAGCGTTTGTAGTACTTTGCAATGTTCAGGGCATCGTCAATGGCGGCATGGATGTCGATCAGAGTCGTCTGCTGATTTGCCGGACGGCTGAAGCCAACGAGTTCCTGCAGAGTACGATGAATGCGACGCAGCTGCGTGTGGACCATACCCAGACGTTCATTCGTGTACTCGTCAGTGATTCGCCGCTGCAGCATCTGCACGATGGAGCTGATCGATGCCAGCGGATTTCCGACTTCATGAGCAATGCCGGCGGCCAGCAACCCAAACGCCGCCTGTTTTTCCTGCTGAACCAGCAGAGCCTGTGATTCCTGGAGGTCCTTTGTGCGATCGCGAATTCGTTGTTCAAGGTGAATCTGGTTCTCCAGAAGTTCTGCATTCAGCACTCCCAGTCGTTCGCCGGCTGTCTTCAGCAATCCCGTGAGAGCGATAATGGCCCACGCGGCCCACCCCAGAAAGACCAGAGTCAGCAGCATCTGCACGGCATCATTGGAACCGCCGTCTCCCGCCAGCTGGCCGAGCAGACTGTAACTGAGCGCGTGCAATCCGAAGGTCGCGAATGTCAGCGATGGCGTATGGCGAATCGCACAGACCAGCAGCGAAAGGAAATAATAGAAGCGAAACGGACTGCTCACACCTTCGTCGAAATAGCACAGAACGCCAATAAACAATGCTTCCATCAGGCTGATAAGGATTCGGAACTCGGCCGGCAGCACCTTCCCTTTCCAGCTTCGAAGCGTGTCGATGATCGCGTAGATGGCGCCTAATGTCAGGATGGCGTTGAGTTCAAATTGCGACGATCCGCGATCGGCAACATTGATGAGGTCTCCAATGTTGACCAGCAGGTAACCGACGGCCAATCCGAACCAGCGAATGCGAACGGTAATAAACTCCGCTCGTAAGTCCCGCGCCAGTGAGTCCGTTACAGGATCACGCACCTGAGTCAGACTGAATCTGGTACTGCCGTGCGAAGACTTGGGGCCAGCAGAACTCATCGAGTCACCGTTTCAAGACTGAGTGAGAACAACAACAGGGAATACGTTTGAATCACACAAACGGTACTCAAAACTCGTCCTCCATGCATTCGCTGGAAGCAAACGTTGTGTTGATTACGCAGAGTCACCGGCGTCGAACGTCAGACCACACGGTCAGGACCGTCGGAGTGCAACCGTCCGACAATCAGAAGAATCATCACGCCCCCTACAGTCCTCATCGCTATAGGTGGTGTTGCCGACATAAACAGGCACAAACTGCCGTTGAACGCTCAGACAATCGGCAATTTTCGCAGAAAGGCATCGTCAACGGCCGAATTAGTCTCTTAGACTCGCACCGACAGACGGATCGCGTCTGCAGATTTTTTACTGCGTTCTGAAAATGGCACGGCTTGCCCTTGTCCGCCGCGATTGTAGCGGCGGGCGAAGTTGGGGACGGGCGGCGATCGTTCAAGACGAAAGATTGACCGGGGACTGGAAATGCTTGTACTTAGTCGAAAAAAAGATGAAAAGATTGTAATCGGCGACTCCATCACGTTAATGGTGATCGAAATTCGAGGCGACAAAGTTCGTCTGGGAATTGATGCTCCGCGGGACGTTACCGTTCACCGTGAAGAGATCTACGATGCCATCAAACGCGAGTCGACGGAACAGCCAAAGGTTGATTAGTCAGCCACAAATACGGGCCAACGAAAGCAGCGACTGATTCTGGACTCTACCAGTACGTCCATGCCCGGGTCTCTGCAGCTTCAGCGGCGGAACGAGACGGTCGGGGCGTTTTCGCGCTGGGCACAGCTATTCGTAGTCGGCCCCCGTAAGGCTCTGCAGAACGGACTCTTGCCAGTCTCCAAGCTGGTGCTGCAGTTGATTTGCAACTTCGGGCTTGGACGTGATCAGGTCGTCCTTTTCGCCAGGATCACTGCGCACATCGAACAACTCCCGCTGTTCTTCGTCGCCCAGACCCCGCACCAGAAGTTTGTAGCGGTTACCCAGCAGGACTCTGTGCCCGTCAAAGTCTTTCGGCGAAATGTCCGGGTGATGAAAGTTGCGAAAATTGCGAGTGTGAATGTCGCCCATCATCTTCACCAGCGGCGTTGTACCGGACTGCAGTTCAGCAGCAATATACGGTTCTGAATCTGCTCCGCCACCACCTTTGAAGCTCCAAAAACAAATCGGGGCGGGGCGCTCGGACATGGTGCCTGCGATCAGTGGCTTCAGGCTGACACCGTCGAGTGGTCGTTCGGGCAATGGCACTTTAAGAAGTTCGCAGATTGTCGGCAGCATGTCGCTGGTCACCGTGTTGACCTCCGAATGCCGTGTCTGCGCAATTCGTTCCGGCCATTCGATGATGCCGGGGACTCGAATACCGCCCTCGTACATCGTACCCTTTCGGCCTCGAAACGGAGATGTCACAATCCCGTCGCCCGGTGTGCCGTTGTCGCCGCAATACCAAAGCAGAGTGTTCTCTCGCTGTCCATTATCCTGCAGCCACTTTCGCAACTGCCCCAAGGAGCGGTCCATCGCCGTGATTTCCGCGTAGCGTTCCTGCAGTACGTCTTTGAGCGGTCGCTTCGTTTGTCGTCCTGTCACGTTTGATGTCAGCTTCACCTGTTTGTCCCCGTAGCTATCCGGCAGATCGGAATACAGCGCAAGGTCTTCCTTCAGGCCGCTGTACGGTTCGTGCGGCGAACCGTACCAGACGACCGCAAGAAACGGTTTTCCGTCCTGCTGTGCGGTTTCCAGAAAACGAATCGTCTCCCGAATGACGATTTCAGAGCTTTCCCCCTCAAACTTTTCGGGAGCCGCTCCATTTCTTGAAAATGTCGGATTTAGTTCGAAGAAGTTGTCATGCGAAAGCCATTGATGGAATCCCATGGCTCCAGGACTGGTTGGTGATGCGGCCTTCACGGGGCCCAGATGCCACTTGCCGAAATGCCCACACGCATAGCCAGCCTGCTGCAGAATCCGGGCGATGCTGATTTCCTCCGGACGAATGGAATAGTTTGGCGCAAATGTTCCGTAACGATTGGGATGCCGTCCCGTCATCACGGTTCCTCGAGTTGGAGAGCAGGAAGGATGTGCCGAATAGAAGCGATCCAGTCGAAGACCGGAGGCCGCCATCTCGTCAAGCACCGGCGTCTTCAGATGAGGATGTCCGTTGTATCCAGTTTCGTCCCAGCCGTGATCGTCACCCATGCATAGGATTATATTGGGTGGAGGCTCCTTTGCCAAAGTGATGGTCGACAGGCAGAGCATCAGCCCGACCATTCCGACCATCGCTTTGCAACACAGTCTTGTTATGCCGTTCATGTCAACTCACCGCCAGGAATAGAGGACCGTTTCGCGGCGTTCGCCCGACGGAGTCGTGCAGACGCTTCCATGTTCGCCAATGATGACACCTCAGGCACTTAGAAACAACGGGGAGTCGCATTTTCAGACCGGCCCAGACTTCACGAAGACAGAAAGAAAACGCAGCCAGTGATCGGATGGCTCTTCACTTGATACGTCAGATGTACGCTGTCATTATCTGCTGTCTGTCGGTGCGCCGGCGACCACATGATGTCGACCTCCTGTTTTCGGAAACACAGACCATGACGCAGGTTCACAGACGATCCGTTTTGAAGCAGGCCGTTGTTGCCGGCGTGGCTTCCGTCGTCTCGACGGCCAGTGCAACTTCCTGGAATTCGATGGCCGCCAGACGTAAATTCACGATGGATCTCACGGGCGGTGCAATCGGGGTGCGTGCTGGTCAGATCGACGCCATCAATCTTGCACATAAACACGGTTTCGAATCCGTCGCGCCTGATTCGGGCTATCTGGCTTCGCTGGATAACTCCCGACGAAGTGACCTTTCGGCGTTGATGAAAGAAAAAAAAATTGTGTGGGGAGCCGCCGGTCTGCCGGTGGAGTTTCGTGCGGACGAGAACACCTTCCGCAGCGGACTAAAGAGACTGCCCGAACTTGCGAAGGCGATGGAACTGGCTGGAGTAAAACGAGTAAGCACCTGGCTGAAACCATATCACGCCGAGTTGACGTACGTCGCCAATTTTCGCCAGCACGCCCGACGACTGCGCGAATGCGTGGAGGTCCTGGGCGATCACGGTCAGCGTTTCGGGATGGAATATGTCGGCCCCAAAACGTTGTGGGCTTCTGAACGCCACTGTTTTATTCACACGATGGCAGAAACAAAAGACCTGATTGCGGAGATCGGTCGGGACAACGTGGGCTTCGTCCTGGACAGCTGGCATTGGTACACCGCACACGAGACAGCGCACGAACTACGAACGCTCACGAATAAAGATGTGGTTGCCTGTGACCTGAATGACGCACCGGCAGGGCTTGAAATTGATCAGCAAATTGACAACCGGCGTGAGTTGCCGTCCGCGACTGGAGTTATCGATATGAAGTCATTCCTTGGAGTACTGGTGGAAATCGGCTACGACGGTCCGATCCGCAGTGAACCTTTCAATGCGAAGCTGAACGCCATGGAAGACGACGAAGCCTGCGCCGCGACGGCGGCCGCAATGAAGAAGGCATTTGCGTTAATCGGCGAATAAAGGTGGTGTGTTTATGAGTGCGTCAGAAAAAGGCTTTCACATGCGTCGATTGATCAACTGTGTTCTGTTGGTTTCTGTTGTTCTGAGTTCCCGCGCAGGTCTGGCGGCGGAACGAAATATTATCTTCTTTATCACAGATGACGAAAGCCCAACGCTCGGGTGCTACGGCGATTCCGCAGCGGTGACGCCGAACATCGACGCGATTGCCGCGGATGGGACGTTGTTCAGAAACGCGTTTGCAACGACCGCCAGTTGTAGCGCCAGTCGGTCGGTGGTCATGTCGGGGCTGCATAACCACCGCAACGGGCAATACGGCCATCAGCATTCCTATCACAAGTTTTCCTCATTTCACAACGTAGTCAGTCTGGCAATGCCGCGCGTCCTTGCACAGGCCGGCTATCGAACCGGGCAGTGCGGGAAATACCACGTCGCTCCGGAAGAAGTGTTTCGCTTCGAATCGTACATCAAAGGCAACGGCCGCAACGCGGTGGGCATGGCAGAGAACTGCCAGGACTTCATCACGGACCAATCGACCGACAAGCCATTTTTCCTGTACTTCGCAACAACGGACCCACACCGCGGTGGTGGAAAAGACCAGACGTCCACTCAGGAATTAAAACCGGACCTGTTCGGTAACAAGCCGAACGACGGTGTGTTTGAAGGTGTGAAGGAAGTTTTTTACGATCCGAAAGAACTGCCGATTCCCCATTTTCTGCCGGACACCATTGAAACACGTGAAGAACTGGCCCAGTACTACCAGTCGTGTTCTCGAATCGACCAGGGCGTTGGGCGGCTGGTGCAGATTCTGAAGGCAGCGGGGCTGTACGAAAAGACGCTGTTTGTCTTTACGGCGGACCATGGAATGGCCTTCGCCGGAGGAAAAACCACCGTTTACGAAGGAGGCCTGAAAGTCCCGTTTGTTGTGCGCAATCCCTACGAAAAAAATCGTGGCCTTGTGTCTGACGCCATGATCAGCCATATCGACATTACGCCGTCGCTGCTGGACTTTGCAGGAGGGCTTGATCCGAAGACCAACGGGCCGAAAAACTGGGTTAACCCTGACAAATTCTGGCAGGAGCGAGAATACGCCAGTCGTGACAATCGCGGTCGAGGCAGTTATCGCAGCTACCACGGCAAATCATGGATCCCCGTTCTGGGTGACGTCAACGCGACTCACTGGGACACGATCTTTGCATCGCACACGTTTCACGAAATTCAGATGTATTATCCGATGCGTGTCGTGCGCGACAAAAAGTACAAGCTGATCTGGAATATCGCATACCAATTGCCGTACCCTTTTGCTTCGGACCTGTGGGCCGCTTCCAGCTGGCAGGCTCAGTTTCGCAGCAGTTTGGACGCCCCTTACGGAAAGAAAACCGTCGGCGAGTATATTAACCGGGCAAAGTTCGAACTCTACGACATCGAAAAAGATCCGTACGAACAGCAGAACCTGGCCCTGCAACGCGAGTACAACGACGTCCTGGTCACATACCAGAAAAAGCTGAAGGCATTACAGGAGGAAATGCAGGACCCATGGATCATGAAGTGGGACTACGAATAGACCGGAATCGCAACAGCACGCCGTCGGTTAGTCGCGCTTCTGTTCCACCAGCAGCGCTGACAGAATCTGAGCGTACACACGGTGACCAAAGTCGTTGGGATGGTTGACACCGTTGCCGGTCAGGTCGTGATCTTTCTTGCGTTTGAAGAACTCGTTCCACACGGACGTCATGTCCGCCAGCCCAATACCGGGCTTGCAGAGTTTTGCCAACTGGTCGCGATACTGTGGAAAAACGTCGTGCTTCAGCAGAACCCAGTCGCGATTGCCCAGCATGGAAGCGACCAGAATGAATTCTGCGTCGGGCAGTGATTCTCGAATCTTTGAGATCATGGCGGCGGTGTTCGTTCCGTATTCCTCCGCCGATCGGCCTGCAGAATCATTCATACCGAATGCCAGAATGACCAGATCGGGTTTTGGCCGGGTCACCTGTTCGACCATCGTCAGCCCCCACGGCGTGGACGTACCGCTGACCGAAAGGTTGGTCAGAGTCACCTTGCTGTGATAAGTGGCTTCCAGGTTCTGCTGCAACAGGATTGGATACGGCGGCTGATACGGACTCCCTGCGGCCCAGCCGGAAGCATTGCAACCCGTAGAAATGCTGTCGCCCAGCAGCATGATGGAGATCGGATCACGCGATCGCAGCTTCTGTACCGTGCGGGGTAGCGCCTGCTCATCAAACGACGGCATCTGCACCGGCCAGTCGTGTGACGCCGTGGCATAGGTCACGCATGTCTGCATTTCATGATATTCCAGCTTTGCCCCAAACAGAATTTCGCCGTTGCCATCACGATGCGTTAGTCGGTATTTCTGCGATTTGGCGGGACGCCGCAGATCCTGCGGCGTCTTCGTGACGACGCGAGACCCAGCCGGTATCACGATTTCGCGTGAACCGCTGCTGAAACGAAAATCAACCCCTTCCTGATACGTCACGTCGGCTGCGGAATTACGCACGACGATTACGTTCTGCACAGGAAACAAAAGTGATGCACGTGCTTCACCGGTTTTCGGATCTCGAACAAACAGCACTGATTCACTCTCGACGACATCACCCAGCCAGAACGGTCGTAACTGTTCCGGCCGATACGTCCAGCGACTGTCAGTCGAATCCTGAGCCAGCAACGCGTTCCCGGACGCCGCAACGCCGAAAACACAAACGGCAGTGAACAGGAACGAATGGTTTCTGACCGGGGCGTGCATTTTCATGAGTATGCCGATGTTCAGTTAGAGTCTTGTTTGGCGCTATTTCCGAGCGCTTTGTCAATCCTAAAATGAGAATTTGAGTGCCACTGGCTCTGCCAGTGTTTCGTGAATATTGAGGCGACTGGCAGAGCCAGTCGCACACATCACTACAGAGCTAACACCGCACATGGCTCGCGTATGTATAATACTGTATCAGCCTGGTGGTACGCCCAGTGATTTTCCTCCGTCAATGGCAATGGCGGTTCCGGACACCATTTGAGCACCATCACTTGCCAGATATAGAATCGCATCAGCTACCTCGTCGGGGGAGATAATCCGATCCCATGCGCGTGCGAGTGGACTTGCGTGGATCAGTTCACGTACCACCTGCTGTCGGTCCGGCCGACCGACAAAGTTTTCCTCAATCATCTGAGTATTCTCGACCGGGCCGGGACAGACGCAGTTGATACGAATCCGGTCTTTGGAATGACATAGCGCCAGACTTCTGGTCAGGCCGACCAGTGCCATTTTGCTGATGGAATAGACCGGGTCATGGCTTCTGGGCAGCAGTCCTGCGTTGCTGGCGACGTTTATGATGCTGCCTCCGGACAGCTGTTGAGACATCGCCGCGATGGCCGTCTTGCACCCGAAGAACGCGGCTTTCAGGTTGGTGTCCATGACCATGTCCCAGTCGACTTCGGACACGTCACCAATCTGTTTCACCATGCCCATGCCTGCGTTGTTGACCAATACATCAAGTCGCGATGTCGCATCAATCGCCGTCTGCATGACGGACTCCAAAGATAACACGTCACGTACATCGGCAATTTGGCACGTGACTCCCGCAGCTTCCAGTTGGGCTCTGTTTTCGTCGGAGTACTGCAGGTCTGCACCGAACACGTTATGGTTCTGTGCGGCAAGCTTAAGTGACGTCGCTTTGCCAATTCCATTGGCCGCTCCCGTAACGACCGCTGTATTGCTGTGTGTTGTCATGGTTGGCTGGACTACCTGCTGTCTGACAATAAATTGTCGCCGAACAAAAAGTTGACTGTCACTTGTCCGGAAAGGGCTGAACTTTGAAATCCAACACTGACGAAGTGCAGCGAACTGACGCCTCCGCTACCCTGAAGCTTATCGTTTTGGCAGCCTGCTTGGTATCAGCACGCACATCAGCAGATGAACCTGACACATCAGACCGTCGAATTCGGCTGAACGAAATCGCTGGCCGCCTTGATTCCGGACAGATGACTCGCATTGTCTGTTTCGGAGACAGCATCACCGGAGCCTACTACCACACTGGTGGCGTGCGCGCTTGGTGTGACATGCTGGGGATGGCATTACAGCAGGCGAATCCGCGAGCCAACGTGGATATGATCAATGCCGGCGTCAGCGGGCATACAACGGTCAATGCTCTGGCTCGGATTGACGCAGACGTCATTGCGAAACAGCCGCATCTGGTGGTTGTTATGTTCGGCATGAACGATGTGACGCGAGTTCCGCTGGCGGAGTATCGTGAGAACCTGCGGTTAATTGTCACCAGGTGCGAAGATTCTGGCGCTGCCGTAGTGTTGTGTACTCCGAACTCGGTTTACGAAAACCCCGCAAGGCCGAATGATCGGCTGGCAATGTTTTCCGGAGCTGTACGGCAGTTAGCCGACGAACTAAACCTGCATCTGGTCGATTGTTTCACTGCGTGGCAGCAGATGCGTGACGACGATCCGGCGGGATGGATGCTGATGATGAGTGACACGATTCATCCCAACATGAATGGGCATCGAGTGTTCGCAGAGCTGATGACACAGCAGATATGCGGCAAGCAGGTTTCTCTGGCGACCACTCCGACACCGTTTGACGCACTGCAGCACACGTTCGACCATCTGACTCAGCAGCAGCCCGTCAAACTTGTTGCCATGCCGCCGTTCGACGTGATGTTGCCGGAAGTGCTGCGAAAGCATTTTCCCGACGCGGTGATCAACGTGACGACATGGCCGGTGGAAGGTCAGTCTATGGCTGATATGGCCGAATGGGCGAAACAGATTCGGGCAATGAAACCAAATCTTGTGATTCCCTTCGTTGCCGCGACAACACCATCTGCTGACGACGAACAGTTTGTCCATGACTACGAATGGGTGCTCAACTGGAGCTTTCAATTTGCAGGTCGACCGTGGGATGTTGTACCTGTGCTGCCGAGCGTCCTGCAGGTGCCGCCCGATGACGTGTCGGGCGACAATCCGGATGCGGAACCTGTGACGCAGGAAAATGCGGATCAGACTTCAGTGGATGTCGCAGCAGCATTGGATCGGGCCGAACTGGTGAATCGAATCGTTCTGGGCAAAGACGTCCAGTTCATTGACCGCAGCAGGACGGACGCCCGGCCTGCCGAGCAAGTCGTTAACGAATGGGTCGCCGAGCAAAAGCGAGTATGGATGGCTGCTCGGAACATGCTGCCAACTCACAACGATCACGTTTTCGTACCTGCGCAGTCATGGCCACACCAACCGGGACCTCGCACTGTAAAGACGGCTGTGTATTACCCCGACAACGCGTTGGAAAACGTCACCGATAAGACCGGCATCATGCTGACACTGCACAACTGGGGTGGTCAGCAATGTGCGGGGACAGCGAGCCCAACTGCACTGGCCGATCGGCTTGACGTTATTGCCGTCTGCGTGGACTACCTGCAGAGCGGTCGTCAAGCGTCTATCGACGATCCGGAACCATACGACTGTGGGTACCTGCAGGCTGTGGATGCATTGCGATCCCTGGCGTACATCCGTAATGGCCTGATCGCTGCCGGTCATCCATACGACGATGGCCGCATTTACTGCACGGGCGGATCGGGTGGCGGAAATGTCACGCTGATGGCCAACAAGCTGGCCCCCCACACCTTTGCCTGCGTGATCGACATGTGCGGCATGAAGAAACTCAGCGACGACATTGCCTTTAATCTGCCTGGTGGAAGTGGCCTGAATGCCCGATGGAGCCGTGATTCTCTGGGCACTCACTTCCTGTCGACCGATGAGCAGGAACTGCGTTTCGTCGGCAATCCCCGGCACCTGGCGGCCATGAAACTGCGGAATCATCAGGCGAAGATCGTCGTCGTGCATGGTGTGAATGATTCGACGTGCCCATTCCCGGACGCACAGGAAATGGTCCGAAACATGAAAGCCGCGGATCTCGATATCGTTGCGTATTTCATCGACGAATGTGACCTGAATACAACAGCATTCACCAGTCTTGGACATGGGCTGGGGAATCGCACGGAAATCGTATTCCAGGTCGCAGGAAAGTATCTGTTTCCGGATGGTGCTGACGCCAAACGCAGAGTCGGCCCAAGTGATTTTGAAAGACGCAGCTCGGTGGTTTACGAAACGACGAATGGCCAGTTCGTGATTTCGTTCGACAGGGGTTACCCCGCGAGCCAGTTTGTGCCTGCTGTTGAGTCCGCGCCTTAAACTTTGTTTCGCATTTCGTCTGCCACTGAGATCTGCACAATTGTCTGCGTGATTTCTGAGGCTGTCAGTGTCTTGCGATGTTCCCGTTCAGCAGAAACTCAGTTTGTGTGAATCCGTCCAGCTCAGCGAGGTCCAGTTCTCGCGCTGTTGTTCGTCGCCACCATGCAGGCGACGCGGCCGATTCGATCGAGATTCGCACGGCAGCTTCCGGTATATGCTGCAGCACAGCCCGAACGACAGCCAGCTGGAACCGATCCTCCGGGTAGATCGGGGTTCCTGTTATTGCGAGTGACCACCGATCAAGACGCACCGGACACCATGTGTCCAGCGGAGCCGGTTCCGCAAGGAACTGCTGAACATGTTGAGGCAACTGTGCGACCGAACCTTCGTCAACGTACAACCGGACAACCTCAGGTCTGGGTGAATACAGCTGCCACGACGGCCAATTGTCAGCAATACCAAAGAGACCCGATAGTGGAAATAAAACGATGGCGGCTGCTGTCACGCAAAGTCGAACGGTTGTGAATGAGTCGTTTGATTCAGGAGAGCTGACGTCGGCGAACAGCAGCGGAATGGCTGTCAGAAAAAACGCGTTCCATATCAGAACGCCGGAATGATGATTCAGTCCGATCGGACTCAGCAGCAGCAGCAGCACCGCATGCAGCGTCATGGCAGTCGCAACAGCCGCACGACGCGTCTGCGGTAACATCAGACACAAGCCAACGGCCAGTTCAACCAGCGTCATGGCAAGACAAGCGATGAAGAACAACTGTTCGTTTCGCACAAGCTGCTCGCTGCCTGCAAGAGCGCAGACTGTCCGCAACAGTTGTCGCGACATTCCTGTGCCAACGTCTGGCCCCAGCCGGGACAGAGCCGCAAGAATGTAGATCGTGGCGAACGTGAGACGCAGTGCCCACAGGCGTTGTCGTCCGGTGAGCAAAATCGACTGCACTGTCACCAAAAGAAACAGCCAGTGCCAGGCTTGCAGACGATGCTGATTGAGCACGGCAAGCCAGCCTGCCGAAGCAGTCATCAGCAACAGGCTGCAGCACCGTGAATTCGATCGCGACACTGCGCCAGATGATGAAGTTGCAGCAGTGCCGCATCGCCATCGGCAACTTCGGATATATGCGGTGGTCGAGGCGGACAGCGCTGCCAGCGTCAACCAGTCAATCACAACGGGCACGGTAGCCAGGCGACGGAACAGTGGAACTGCGGGGAAGAGATCAATTGCGGTCCACAACGGCCAGGTCGACAGGATCAGGAGTGCCTCGGCGACGATTACGAGAGCGAAGACACGGTCGGCTCTTTGCTCTGCAGCGTTCATTATCGTATCAGCCTCACTTCGAGCGTCATCGCGTGTGTTGTCTCAGGATGCGGACATCCTAGTGTTGCCGCTCCCAATGTCGACCAGGTTTCCGGACAACCCGCAAGGCAAAATCTGTCCAATATTCGGCCAGGGCAGACAACGTCGGAATGTGTCTAATTTGTTGTTGAACACCTGAATTCGTGTGCGAAGATAGGCGGCCCTATTCTCATCTCCGTGTAATTATCGTGTCGTCGTCACTGTGATTCCGCAGAACATCAGCTGCCCACAGCCATCCCTTCAAATGTAATTCTGCCACGAAAGTCATACATATGGACACGACAACAATCACCGCCGAGGAAATCATGACGCGCAAACTCGCCGTCACCTCGCCTGACACGGACTTGTTGAAGGCCACCGAGGAACTCATTAAGCGACGCGTCTCCGGGCTGCCGGTGGTTGATCCGGCGGGAAATTTGGTTGGGCGATTCTCTGAACGTACGGCCATTGTCGCCCTGGATTTGGGAACTGTCGATGATGATTCCGACGTCGCTCGGCAATTGAGGAAGATCTGTGCGGCAGATTTGATGAGTCGACGCAGTCTGGTGCTCACTTCCAAACAGGACGTATTTCAGAGCATTAAGCTGCTGCTTGATCAGAAGGTGTCGGGAGCGTCGGTCGTGGACGAAGACGGGACACTGCGTGGAGTGTTTTCGGAAAAATCGGCGATGCGAGTTTTCATTGGCCTGTGCTGGGAACAATTGCCGTCTTCAGACATTACCGCATGGGTTGTTCGGGCTGAAGAACGGCAGATCACGGAAGACACTCGTCTGGATGAGATTCTCGACCGCTTTCACAACAGCCACTATCGCCGTTTGATGGTTCTGCGGGGCGGTAAACTGGTTGGCGAAGTGACTCGTCGGGACGCGCTTCAGGCCGCTCTGAAGATCAGCCGTGAATTATCGCCAACACCAGACGACCCAGCGACGGACTCCCGGACGAAGGTGGAGTCCTGGATGTACCGTGAGAATTCAGGTGTGCGACTGCAGGACGACGTTCTGGTCATTGCCCAGCGGTTTCAGCGATCGCCAGCCAGACAGATTCCGGTTGTCCATGAAGAGCGGCTTGAGGGACAGATCAGCCGCAGCGACCTGCTGCGCGCCGTGCAGCGGTGTTTTCCTGAGGCAAAGGAATCACGCAGCATGCAGCCACTCTATCTGAGTTCAGTCAACAAACGCGATGCCGGTGCCGTTTTGTAACACACACCAGGCAGCACAGACGTCGATCGCCTCGACGCAGCAAGCAGTTCTGCTCAGATTACTCGCCTTGTGAATCACCGGCGGGAGCGTCTGCGTCGGAAGCGGCGTCTTTGCCCAGACGTATCTTCGGTGGAGCCTTTTCTCCTTCAGGAATGAAGACCATTGACACGGAATTGACACAATGCCGTGTATTCTTTTCCGTGAAGCCTTCGCCTTCAAAGACATGTCCAAGGTGACCTCCACAGTTGCTGCAGACAATTTCGACGCGAAATCCGTCCACGTCGACATGCTTGGTCACGGCATCTTTGATTTCGTCGTCAAACGAAGGCCAGCCGCAGCTGCTGTGAAATTTCTGATCTGATCGATACAGCGGTGCGCTGCAGCGACGACAGATGTAGGTGCCGGCATCTTCGTTATCGGTATACTCTCCCACGAAGGCTCTTTCTGTACCTTTGCCGACCAGGACGTATTCCTCAAATTCCGTCAGCTTGTTGTACTCCGTCTGCGATTCTTCCTGCATTTCCGCACCCTTGTCTGAATTCGTTCCGGATTGATCCGCAGCCTGCACGGCCGTCTTAACGGACGCTGGCGGTGGTTCTGACGAAGCTACCGGTGGCGTACCGGAATTGTTAACACATCCTGCAAAGGCCAGACTGCACAGTAGTACGACCGGAATACAGCTCCGCATGATTTAACCTCTACCTCTGTAGCCTGGAAACTCAAGTGACGGTCATGCCCGTCATCAGCAGAGTTCAGCATAACATCCTGGCGGCATCAACGCGACGGAAATTCCGGGTCTGTCGCTGACACATTTTTGGTATGAAAAGTCACGCAGGATTGGTACGACATCTGTCTGAATAGGTTCGCCCGTCACTTCGACGATTCCATCAGCGTGAATGTAAATATCAATTTCCCTGCGATTGCTAAAGTACGGCAGATAGATGCCAGGTTTGATAGTGAAGAGTGTTCTCGACAGTATGAAATGCGTTGCGTGAAGTTCCAGATTGTCGACATGAGTGCTGTTGCCCTGGGTTTTCTGGTTCATGCTGTGGCCCGTTCGAGCGCAGAAATCGGCGCCGTAACCGGCGTCTTCGATAACATGACGGACCGGGAACGGCTGTAAAACCACGACATACTCAGGGGTCTGAAATCCATGATTACAGAACTCAGCGCCAACATCCGGGTCCCCACGGAATGGGTCTGGGTTGCCCGAAGGCCGGGAATTGTTCAATCTGTGTTGCTGTTGGTCCCGTTTCGGCCGTTCAGTGCTGCAGGAACAGTGGCAAAAACAAATGAAAGATTCATAATGAACAGCGTCATGTTTATGATCGTCGCAATCTTTATCGGGGTCGTCGCGCTGTTCATCTTCGGAGGCGTCTTTATGACGTTTCGGAGTGTCTTTCGTCATCGAGGAATGATTCAGCAGGTCACTGATGAGGCGCTGAGGCAATCACGCGGTCAGACGTTACCGCAACAGCCGAGCACTGAGCCTCAGTCGTCCGCCCCATCCGACTACGCCTGCGACCACTGTGGTGCTTCGTTGGGTGCTCGGACGGAAATCTCTCCCAGCGGTGACTTCAAGTGCGAATACTGCGACAGCTGGTCTAATATCAAGTCCTGAAGCAGACATGACGTTGTGAGTAGTTTCCTGTAACTGTCTGAGTAGACTGCATGACTTCAGCCGCTGCCCGATGCCGGCAGAGCGGTTCAACCAGAATCTGATCCGACGCGTGACGACTTGTGATCCCCTTCCGCCGGCCGCTGCAAATATGCATGCACTCCTGTATCGCAAACGCAGCAATGAAAACTGATTTTCACGGAGTTCTTTATGATGCGATGTTTTCCTGCGTTGATTGTTTGCTCAGTATTGTCTGCGTCGGCTGCTGCAGATTCAAAGGACGGAAAGCTCGACATTTATTTCATTGATGTGGAAGGCGGAGCGGCGACGCTGCTTGTCACACCATCCGGCGAATCGATGCTGATCGATTCAGGGTATCCGGACAATCAGGGTCGCGACCGAGATCGGATTATTCATGTGGCCAAAGATGTGGCCGGTCTTTCCGGAATCGACCACGCAGCGGTTTCTCACTGGCATCGTGACCACTACGGCAATCATGCAGCGCTGGCTGCGGAATTCGGCGTCGGTACATTCTGGGACCGAGGTATTCCCGACACGTTGCAGGAAGACAATTCCTTTGAAACGCGGATCGCTGCCTACCGCGCCGCGTCACAGAATCGGTCCAAAGCGTTACAGGCAGGCGACCGCGTCCCGCTTACGTCGGGAAAAACGAAGCTGACAGTGAAAGTGCTGACATCCGGTCGCAAAGTTGTTCCCAATGACGGCCCGAAGAATCCGTACGCCAGCCGACATAAACAGATCGACGTCGATAAGTCAGACAACGCTGCCAGCCTCAGTCTGCTGTTTCAGTTTGGTGATTTCCGCTTTCTTTGCTGCGGCGATCTGACGTGGAACATTGAAGGCAAACTGGTGACACCCAACAATCCGATTGGCACCGTTGACATTTTCATGGTCACTCATCACGGATTGCCCATGAGCAACAACCCTGCTTTGGTGCTGGCCGTGGACCCGTCGGTCACCATCATGTGCAACGGGCCCACGAAGGGCGGAGCAGAATCAACACTGAAGACGCTCCATGAAATCAAATCGCTGCAGGACATGTATCAACTGCACCGGAACATCAAACTGGGTGCCTCCCTGCAGGCTCCGGCCGAGTTCATTGCCAATCCGGGCACTACGGCAACGTGCGAAGGTCAATGGGTGAAGACATCCGTGGCCGCCGACGGCGGCAGTTACACCGTGCAGATCGGTCCTGCCGGCAGAAATCGATCCTACACCACTCGGAAACACCCTGTGCCCTGAGCCGCGACGACGCGCCAGCCGATGCGAACTGCTGCTGGGAATCAGAAAAACGCCCGGAATCGCACGAAGCCGGTCTCAGAGTATGGTGAATCGGTTTCGAAGTTCGCAGTCCCGCTGGAAAAGAGTCAAATTCTATTCTTGCAGCGGGGCTTTGCGGTTCCAGGCGACTTTCGTTAGTTTGTGGATCTGCAGTAATACTCACCCGCTCAGGAGACTTTTCCGATGAAAAATATTGTCCTTGCCGCCGCCGTGCTGGCAGCTCCACTGCTGTTTTCCATTGAAGCCACCGCCGCCGAACCGATGAAGGCGCTGATCGTTGATGGCCAGAACAACCACAAGGTCTGGCCGAAAACGACACAGATGATGAAGTCATACCTTGAAGACACAAAGCTGTTCACGGTCGATGTGGCAACAGCCGCGTCCAAAGGAACCGATCCGAACTTCAAGCCGGAATTCGGAAAATACGACGTTGTCGTCTGCAACTTTGGACATGGCGCCGCACGGTGGCCATCCGAAACAGAAAAAACGTTCGAAGAATTTGTGGGCGGCGGTGGCGGCTTCGTTGTCGTTCACGCGGCGGACAATTCCTTTCCGGACTGGCCAGCTTACAACGAGATGATCGGACTCGGCGGATGGGGCGGGCGAAACGAAAAGAGCGGACCCTACGTTTATACCAACAGTGATGGCGATCTCATTCGCGACACTTCAGCAGGCCGCGGAGGCAATCACGGCAAGCAGTGGGAATTTCCGGTTGTCGTCCGAGACCACGAACACCCGATTACCAAAGGAATGCCGGTTGAATGGCTGCACGCCCAGGATGAACTTTACGACCAGCTGCGCGGACCGGCTCAAAACATGAAAATCCTGGCGACAGCTGAATCCCAGGTGACCAGTCGTCACGAACCAATGATCTTTACGGTCAAGTATGGTAGGGGACGAGTCTTTCACACACCGATGGGCCACGCTGAGTATTCGCAGGAGTGCGTTGGATTTATTACGACGCTGCAGCGGGGCACGGAATGGGCGGCGACCGGAAAAGTTACGGTTGCGATCCCCGATGATTTTCCAACAGCGGATAAGTTAAGCAGTCGCAAATTTTCAGAATAAACGACTCGTCCGATAATGGTCTCGAACTGGTTTTCGGCCAGTGGGGGCAGAGCCGTATACGGCCCAGTGGCGGTGTTCTGATGATGCGCGAAATTCGCGTCGCCACGCACGACAACTGCTACACACTTACGAACCGATGGACGCACAGCTTACGGAATTGAAGATGCGTCAGGCGTTGGGACAGGCACATCCCGCAGCCCGGGACGCAATTCCGAAATGGCGCGTTGAACCGAACCCTTGTAGTATCCGACAAGCAGTCCTGCACCACCATTCTGGCAGAAGTGTTCACGCGTCAACTGGAACCAGTGCCGGGGTTTGCGATACCCAAGACGTTTGCCGAGCCAGAAGACGTATCCCTGTCGATTCCCGATGTGCTTCCAGAAACTCTGAGGCACGCTGTTAAACAACCACGGTCTCCAGCGGTAGTCCGAAAGATAGTCAGAGAGAACTGACTGGACGCACCCCTTGAATTCGTTGTTCAGTAATCCACCACCGTGGTGGTTAAAGAAATCTGCAGCGGTCACGTTGTACCAGTCTGCGGTTTTCTGAATGCCAAGTTGTTGTCCCAGCCAATTCAGATACGTCGTGCGCTGGGTGCGGTCTTTCCAATATCCATTTGGCGCGCCACCGAACAGCCACGGCTTCCAGTCGTACTCCGGCAGCAAGTCACTCACCGCGTTCTGAACGGAAGAACGATACTCGTTTCGAAGCAGTCCGCCGCCACCGTTCCTCTGAAAATGATGTTTCCGAACGGCATACCAGTCAGCAGCTGCGGAAAAACCGCAGCGGTGTCCCAGCCAGACCAGGTATTGTGTGCGATTACTCCGTTGGTCCCAGAACCCATTGGGGACTCGACGATTCAGCCAGGGTGCTTCGTCCGCCAAAAGCAGGGTGTCGGTATTCGCAAGCTTGCCATCATCCTCATCGGGAAAGGGGCGGATCGTCTGAAGCATAAGAAACTCAATTATCGGAAGGGAACATCATGGTACCCTGCAGGCTCAGGGTCACCATGAAGTACTCGCTCCAGAAGCAATAATCTTACACACGAAATTCGGAATTGTTGCAGCAAGTGGCGATGACAGGCCTCGGATTGCAATTCCGGGCCGATCGTCGAAGTCTTACCATTCCATCGCGTACCGGAAGGTGGCGACACCAGCGGTGTCAAACGGAACAGGGACAAGGAGCTCCCGCTGCCCACCGCTCTCACGAATGATGGGCTCCGCCCCTTCAAATGTCAGATGAATGGCGTCATCGACAACCCAGGCGTCGTCCTGTCGTTCAATGTCGCCAGCAATGACTCGGAAGTAAAGTCGGTAAACCGGCTTGTCCGATGTGAACTGCAGCGTCCGGCTAAGCGAAGCGAAGGCGTCTCCGGCAACGGGTTCGACAAAATCGATGGCACTGATCCCGTTCCATTCGTAGTGGAACGCCGGTCTGCCATCAGTGTTCAGCTTGTAGCCACGGAAAGCATATCCGGCATCACGGCCCGATCCCGCGGGCCATGGTTCTTCCGGACTCTCGAGGACAGCCAGTGGCTGTCCTTTGGTCAGACGCATGACATGGTCGCCCAGCGGCGTCTGGTATCCCTGGCCTCGACCAACCCAGTGCATTGAGGCATCGATAAAGGCACCGTGCCAGATCAGTCCCAGGTTCATCTGTTCCGCGTCCCACGCCAGGTGAGCTTTTTCCGGATAACCCACGGCGATACCCCGGGCTGACAATCCGCTAATGAAATTGCGGTAGATAATCGGTCGGTCAACCGGCTTCAGTTCGATGGATCTGGCAATCAGCCCGGAGGGTAACTTTGCCCTGTTCCCGTCCGAAAGATACATCCAGATGGCTTCGATCTGCTGAGACGGCTGGCCGTGCAGAACTTTTGGCACGACGGACTTATTGTTGGGCCATGCCGATGGCATGCGTGTTCCTGGGCGATAGGCCTGAGGATTCAATAAATACCTGTGAAACCAGTCGCGCCGCAGACGAGTTGCCATGGTGGTTAGATCGATTGACTGAATTCCGGTGGCTTTGTGTTTGCCGAAGTAATGACACTTGATGCACGACAGAGCCTGATCACCGACCATTAATCGAGCATCGGCAATCACGCGGTGATCCGGATCTTCAAACAGAACGGCATCCACGTCTGTCCGTCCATCTGACTGGCTGAACAGGTCTATCAGGCGGCCGACGTTCTTTTCTCCGAACTTCGGCATCCGCGTTGTCATATACGGACGGTCCTTTGTGCCGTTGTTCATGACGTGCTGCAGCCAGTTTTTCTGCAGCTTGTCGCCGATTCCGTCCAAATGCGGCGGAATGCGGCCTTCGTCGCCCATTTCCGGAATCGTGGTCATGAACAGTTCGTTATGTTCACGCGGCACACCGCCGACCTTGTCACGTTGGTGACAGGCATAACAGTTGAGTGTCAGCATCACATCGCTGATCTGCCGAGCGACTTCAGCAGCACCGGCTTCGGTCTTAAGAGCAGCCATCGCCGCAGCGATGTCACTGCGTTGCTGCGGACTTAACGCGAAATCAGGCACGCCTGGCTGCGGTTTACCGGAAAGGCACCCGGTACTTGTTTTTAGTTCCGCAAACGGCGGAGCTTTCTTCAGGACTGCAGTCTTATCCACGATTTTCTTATGCTGATGGCACGACGCACACCCCAGAGATGCGAAGAGCTTCTGTCCTTCCTGCACAAGTTCCGCGTCAACCTGAAAGTTGCGACGTTCTTCCGGAGGTTCTTTGCTGTTGCTGACATGTCCGACCAGTGGCTGACGACTAATACCTGGCCCCTTGAATTCAACTTTCAGAGATTCTTCGCCGCCGGCCTCGAAGTATTCAACAACAACCGAATGAACGCCGGCAGACAGTCTTTGACGTGCGTTTTTTGTGGTGTGAGGATGAACGTTATCCACGTCGATGACGGTTGCCCCGTCGACCAACAGGCGACTGCCATCATCGCTGCCCAGCCAGAACTCGTATTCACCGTCTGTGGGGATATGCAGGAACGCTTTAAACCGCAACCCAAACTGGTCTTTTCTGGCAGCCGCACTGACGTCAAAGTCGGCGGCTGCTCCGGTCACTTTCGGTGTTAGCGCATCAAAGTCGGGAAGTTTCTGCCATGAACCTTCAAAGTATTCGAAGGTCAGGTTCGGCTCCACGTCGACATTCTGCAGCAGATAGTTCGCGACGTCGCGGGCTTCCTCGTCACTCAAATTCAGAGACGGCATGCGGCCCGATGGTCGCACAGCATGCGGATCTTTCAGGAAAGAAAACAGGCTTCCGACGGTATATTTGGAATCCAGCTGCCCCAGCGGCATCGCGTACGAAGGCCGTTCTGCGGCCGATTTATGCTGATCGCCGTGACACGCCGCACAGCCCAGGGAATGGAACAGTCGGTCGCCTCGCGCGATCGAACCTGCGGACACAGGTGCCGGCACGACAGCTCCGTCCGCCGCCAGAAAATGTGTCAGCGCCTCGACCTGCCGGGTTGTGTTTTCTCCGGATAAAACTGCCGGCATAGCCGTTCCCGGTTTTACGTGTTGCGGGTTTGCAATGAACTGTTTCAGGAATTCCGGCGTTACTCGACTGGCAACGCTGGTCAGGATCGGCGCCTGCCGCTGCGGCAATGCGGAGCTCATTGCAGGTCCGTGGCAGGACTGGCAGTTCAACTCAGAAATCAGCAGCCGACCGGCAGCAGTGGATGACAATTGATTGTCTCGAAAGCGTTCGTAGGCAGGCACAACAACGTGCCTGGGTGCCGTGAGATTGTCCTGACCGCAAGTGGCAGAAATCACCGGTAGCAGGAACGCCATCGCAACGGTAGCGTTGAAGTTTTGCTTAACCAAAAGAGCACCATCGGAAACTGGGGGAAGGAATTTGTAGATTTTACGTGACCGGGCCGTGGCTGTCACAATGTTTGGCGTTCGTTGCACAGCAGCGAAAAACACTGAACATTCGGCTGGAAGACTGAGCAGTCAGACCGGCGTTGAGTGGCCCTGCTTCCGGTCAACGCGTGCTGAGTTTCGGAGTTTGTCGTCATTTTTTCAACCAACTACATGCTCTGAACCGGAATCCGTTGACGTAAACACGACTTTCGAATCTGCACGCAACGGAGTGTCGTCAGCCTGAGTCCACTTTGTTACGTCAGCACGACACCTGCTCTGAACACACGCTGGTCGTCAGGCAGAATCAGCGTTTAAGAAAGTCATTGATCACCATTTTAAGACGTTCATGGCCACCCACGATGATTATTTCCGGCACAAGATTGAGAATCGGCACAGCGCCTGCATTGAGCAATCAGTATCGAACGAATGTCGTTCACCTGCCGGGTCCGTCTGCTGCCATAAAACTGAACCAGGTTTTAAAAAACTCAACCTGGGAAACAACATGTCAGAGAAGGTGAACCCACCATCCGAAACACATGTCCAAACCCTGAAAAGGAAATGAAGGGAATTTCGTTATGTCATTCAACTCACAGAATCTTGAAAGCCATCTTCTTGAGTCCGCTGCCGGACAGGCCGTGTACGACGCACTCGTTCAGGCAAACGTTAATCTGCAGACCGTTTCCGTGGAACTGGTCAAGCAGATGCTGCTCGCTGAATGCAAATATCGCAGGACGCTAAACTGCCTGGATTCGGCGATACCGCTGGCGGTATGCTGAAGCCAGCTTAGAGCGACAGATTCCGGCCCTGCCAGGGACAAACGTTGCCGCCGTCGCTCTGTGAGTGTCGGCTGTTCCAGTCCGCTGCGGCAGAAGTTGTCCGTTCTGCCGTCAACTCGGGAAACGCTGACAGGACAATCCGGCGTCACCGGATAAGGACTATTCGGTCGGCACTTGCAGGCCGAAGTATTCGTGAATGAAACGTTTGCGATCGTCTTCTGACTGAACATACTGAACCAGAGCATACAGTTTTTTCTGGTCTCGTATCAGCTTGGCCGACAGTCTTTCTTCGTCGGCCAGTTGTTCCGGCAGCGGCAACAGAACGGCGACATTGCTCAGGTCAGTTTCGTCTTCAATGACGCCGTATCGCTGCAGCATCGCCAGTGTGGTTTCGATGCGACGATCATGTCGCTGGCGATCACACAGCTGTTCTCTCAGCCAGTCGATGCCAAACGCTCGCACCTTTTCGGTGTTATTTCGCAGATGGTCATAGACGCGCTGGTAGAAATCGGCATCAGGATTGCTCCAGCGGAGGAATTCCATCTGCGTATTCAGGTCGCGCTGGTCGTACAGCAACACGCATTCGGCCGGCTTCCCGTCGCGCCCGGCTCGGCCGATTTCCTGATAATACGATTCCATCGAACCTGGTACGTCGGCGTGAATTACGAAGCGAATGTCTTCCTTGTCGACCCCCATACCGAAGGCATTTGTGGCCAGCACGAGACGATTACGCCCCTTCATAAAATCATCCTGAATGGCTTTCCGGCTGCGCCGTTCAAGATTGCCGTGATAACAGACGTGGGAAGTTCCCGTTTTCTGCAATCGATCACTGAACTCTTCCAGTGTTCGGATCAGCGTGAAGTAAACAATGCCACTGCCCGCCGAATCGGTGGTCTGCCACCTGTCAATAATTTGACTCATGGCTGCAACTTTTTCCTCTGTGTCCCAGACGTCTTCGACTTTCAGTTCCAGGTTAGGGCGGTCAATACCCTCGTGAAACAGGTGAATTTTATCTGGCTGCAGCCCCAGCTGCCGAACGATATCGGTCTGAACTTCCGGTGTCGCGGTAGCCGTCAGTGCGATCGTTGTGGGGTTGCCCATCAATTCCCGCAGTTCGGCCAGACGCGTATAGTCGGGTCGAAAGTCATGGCCCCATTCACTGATACAGTGAGCTTCGTCGACGGCCAGCAGCCTCACCGTTCGTTTAGCAATGACGTCCAGAAATTCTGGTTTGCGAAACCGCTCCGGTGTCACATACAGAATAGCGTATCGCTCGTCGGCGATGGCTGCATAACGCGTTTCGCGTTCGTGCTTTCTGAGTGACGAGTTGATAAACGTGGCCTTGATTCCGCGATCCTGCAGAGAATCGACCTGGTCCTTCATCAATGCAATCAGCGGTGACAGTACCAGCGTGATGGGAGGCTTTTCATCGTTTGTTTTTTTCGCATCGATGACCAGCGCCGGGATCTGATAGCACAGCGACTTCCCCATACCCGTAGGCATGATGACCATCGCGTGCTGATCATTCAGCACGTGTTCGATGATTTGCTGCTGTGGGCCACGGAAGGTGTCGAATCCAAAATAGGACTGAAGAAGGTTGTGGACACTGGACACGCTCTATTGGCTCCAGCTCGCGCGCGGCGCGGTGTGCAGCTTCAAGTCGTGACGTGCCTGCAATTCGGTAACTTCGTCGATCAGTCTGGCCGTATCGTTTTCACCGGTGGTCACCGTGACCGACAGGTCGAACGTAACAGACTGCTGCGATTTCAGTGCGATGACTCGGCCGTGTTGTCGTTCGAAGGTCTTCAGGTTTGGGAAGCTGCTGCCGGGTTCAAGCCCCGTCACATAACCGTCTGCTTCCGGCTGCGTGTTTTTCCAGAGTGTCAGCCACGGCAGTGTTGACGCATCAAACCGAATACCGACAGATTTTGAAGCGGCCGGGTTCCGCAGGACGGCAAGGCTGCGACCATCGTCACCTGAGATCGGCTTCGTGAAGTAGCACTGTTCGGTATATCCGGAAGTTGGCTGACCGTACGTGGTCCATGTGTCCAGATTCTCGACCGCTCTTGCATCTCGCGGAGCTACTTCTTCAGCAGCGATGTGGAAGGTCGTACCTTCGCCAAGAATTGGCCGTCCGATATTGCAGTGATACAGCATCTCGACCTCCGCTGAAGCGTCTCCCAGATTCTGCACTGTATCGCGGATTTCGAATGTCGTGCTGCCGATGTGAGTGGTCAGCGTTGATGTCAGTCGCAGTTTCCCGCCAAACATGCTGGCTTCGTCGACCACACCAATCACAGAAAGCCCTCCGTCGTCTGAAATCTCAACCCTGACTTCGTGAGCTGCAAGATTTGCGATGCGGCCGTGCAGTGACAGAAACTGCTCCGATACAACATTTCCGTCCACATCATGGATTACGTCCGTTCCGGGCGCTCCGTGCCAACCCAGGCCACAGCGACAGATCAGTTCGTTGAAGCCATCCAGCCATCCGGTTCCACCACGTCGGCTCTGATCCACAAACGTTGGGTGCACAGGTCGTTCAACCGGTGATTTCCATTCCAGCGGCGTCCCCGCAACGCTTGCTTTCCACACACCCATCCCTCTGGTGGGAAGAATGGCCAGGCGAGTGCAGCCGTTGTCGAGCCAGATGACATCGACGCCATCGGACAGTCCACCGTGCAGTCGCTGTAACCGGACGCTCCATTCGGCAGCGCCCTGTGCAACGCCGGCATACTGAGCGTTGATGGAACACTCGGCTTCGTAGATGCCTTCATCAACGTTTAAGACTGTGAATGACCTGGTCACGTTGCTGCCTTTTCCTGAAACTGCGTCAGATTTTCGCCGCAGTTTCTGATTTAGGTATTCCCGTGACATCTGTCAATCGTTCAGGACGACCTGGGCAGGCGAGCGACGACGGTGACGAAACGCCGTTTGATTCGTCATTCCACGAATTTGTGTATGCGGTCGGACGGAGCCCGCACCTGCCGGAGTCGGCCCGCCTGGAACCTGATTCAGCGCACGGCAACGTACTTGTACACTCCGCCGGACTGGTGCGCCAGCAGTTGCAGCCACGACTCACGCCGTGATTCTTTGGGACCCGCACCGAATTCGATGACGTGAATGCGGGGACGCTTGCGGTTGCGGCGCCGAATGTCGTCCAGGTCTGAGCCGGCGCCTTTGGTCGACAACGCGGGGTTGTCGCCGTCTGTCAGGAAATAGATCACATCCGGTTGCAAATCAATAGCACGCAGCAACGGGCCCTTGTGTTCCGTACCGGCCCTCGGCTGAACGCGGTCAATTTCGGCGGCCGCCAGCTGAACGTGAACCTCGGTGGCGACATACAAATCCTGCAGAGTGCGTCTTCTCAGCTTCATCTGAGTAATCGCTTCATTGTAAAAGAGAACCTGAAACTTCTGATTCGGTCGCAGGAGTCTCAGACTGCCTTTCAGCTGACTCTTTGCCAGGCCCATGCGGCTGCCCTCACTCATACTGCTGGAGGTGTCCACCACATACACAAAGCTGCTGCCGCCATCGATAATATTCATGAACTGCGTTTCGCCCGGCCCGGGTGTTGGCGAACCGGCCGACCCCTGCCCCGAATTTCCCGCCGGACGAATCTGCGGCGGAATGCCTCCCTGAAGTCGGGCAGGACTGCCGATGGGTTCTCCGGGGCCAATTGTTTTCGACAGATCCATTGCCACAGCCAGCGGATTACTGGCTTGAGTTCGCGAGGATTCAGTGGCCAGCAGTTCGGAAAGTGTGGGGGCTTCCGTAGGAATCGATTTCCTTGTTTCGGGCTGGGCTACGGAATCCGCGGCCTGCTCCGGTTCAACATCGTTCGGATTCTGCCGGGGTAGATTGGTTTTCTGGCCCGAGTGATCAGGAATCACGGCCAGGCCGACTTCGCGGTAGTCTCGCCCCCCGGCTTCCACGGGCACTCCCCTGTCGCAGCCTCGCAGGGACATCCCCGCGACGATCAACACTCCCAGATGGACTGCGAGCGACACCAGACTGCTGGGCAGCAGTGCGGCGAGTCGAGAGCCGGGGTCTTGAATTGGCAGGTCCATGTTGAATTGGCCAGTCTGTGACTATTCCGACTTACCGGGTGCGTCGTCTTTCTGTTCGGTCGTCGGCTCAGTCGCTTCGCTTGCAGCAGGGGCATTATTTGCGGCGATCTGCTTAATGCTCTCGATCACCTTAGCTGTCAGGTCCTCTTCCTTGATCGGATCGCCTTCAGGATGCTTGAACTGAAACGTGTCTTCGGAGATGGCACCGTTAATCTCGATCCGGCGAAAATCCAGGACGACTGCCGGCCGAATTTGTTTCTGTTCGGGATTAGGGTGTTTCTTAAGGTATTCAATTCTGCGCGGCAGCAGCACATCAGCATCAAAGTAGATACGCACGTAGTCCGGGATATATTCGGGCAGCATGGCGGCCGGGTCGTCTGGCAGTCCAAAGTAGTCCTTCCGAGCCTGAGCAGACCAGCGCCCGGAAAGAACAAGATATCGCTTGTCGCCGGATCGCTGTTCCATGACCGTGCCGAATTCCATGCCTGCCTGCATCTGTGCAACCAAAGTCTGAAGTCCGCCTACGCCCAGCGCCTGCAGGCTTTGGGCCGCACTATAATTTGGCAATTCAGCAACAGCCTCCACGATTTCACGGATATTGCGACGTGTTAGTTCCTGTTGATCGCCATTGACCCAAAGAGACCACAACACACTGCCGTCGCAGATCTGTTGTAATGATCCCGTAACACTATCCGCAGGAGTTTCTTCCGGCTGTCCATCCAGTGCAAGATTATGTGTATCGCTGGCCTTGAGCGCTCTGACAGGAACGATGCGATACTCCAGTCGCATTCGGTTTCCGGTCGCATGAACGTATCGCCCTGCGGCGTGAAATCTTTGTCCGGACAGCAGCACCGTTTGATAGATCTCACAGGATAGAGACTCCACAGTGTTCAGTTTTTCACTGACTTTGCTGAAGACATCCGCTGCAGACAGATCGGATTTTGTCTGTGCGGGTGCTGATTTCCTCGGCGGATCCTCATTCTGAGCGAATACGGACGGGCCAAATGTGCTGACTGCTGCGACAACGGCAGAAACGGCCACTACACAGAGGGTAAGCGACAATGTCAAAGTTTGCGGTTTATGCTTCATTTTCGGATTGTGCTGAATTTGCCAAAGATTCGAGTTGTTCCGTCCCGAAACAAGGAGTGAGGGACCAGTATCCGTCGAATGTCGCAGAACAACTGCGCTGACACGGGTGTGGGCAGCAGCAATTCTACTGCTGAACACGCCGCCAGGTCGACAGCAAACATCTTTTTGCCGTCTTCCACGAGTCTGGTCGGAAAGACAGTTTCCACAACGACATACGGTGATTCGATAAGGCGCTGTTGGCTGAAATTGCCAATGGGACGGAAGGGATTGCAATGAGATACTATTTTGTGGTGTTAGGCGCCCTCGTCGTGGTCTGCACAGGTTGTGCAAGCCTTGATACCGGCAGCAGCATTCTCAGCAATCGCGAGCATGTCGCGCCACCAGCTGCCCTGCAGTCACGTCCTGGCCCCATGGTCGATGGCCCTGGACCTGGTGTGTTGAACATGCTTGGTCAGCCTGGCATGGGCCCCGGCGGCGGACCGGCAATGGGAATGGCAGGCCCGCCAATGTCGACTCAGATCAAGTTTATCGGTCCCGATACGATGACAGTTGGCTGGCGGGCCGGTGAGACCTTCGCCAGCAGTCAGGTGAAGACTGGTCAATACTATGACTTCTATCAATCGGCTGTTTATCAGCTAATGCTGGAAGGGCTTGAATTACCCGGTGTTGCCGCTCGTCCGCTGTATCCCACTCTGGAGGTGCGAGCAGCTCATCCCAATACTCTGGCATACCTGCAACACAACTCTGTTCCGGTTGAAATCACAGAAGAAGATCTGGAGCACGTCAACAGCAGCAACATGGTCACGAAGGTTATCTATCTGCCGGCTCCCGAGTTTCAGGCCCGAGCGATCGCTGGCGTGGAAACACTCGTTTCCACACGACTTGATCCAGGCATCGATCCCGTGCAGCAGGCAGAACAAATGGGGACAGTCATGCTGATCCTGCGATTCGGTAATAAGGACCTGCAACCACCGGCATCGATGCTGAGTGCGGATGGTTCTGTCACTCAGGTGAATTACATGGTCATGAATGGACAGGAAGGCCAGATGGCACCTCCAACACCGATTAGCACACTTGCCACTGCTGTCGGCGGTGGTGTTCCTTCCGCGATGATCGCAGCCGGTGGCGGTGTTCCAGGTCAGCCACCGATGCCTGTCGCCGGAATGGGGGCTATGCCTCCATGGGGCATGCCCATGACCAGCACTCCGATCGGACTGCCGGGGCCTCCTCACCTGCCATTTGGCGGACCAGCCGGGTTGAAGTCGCACACCGTCAGAAATCTGTCACCGAATAAAATGCCGGATCCTGTGGATCACATGTTGATCGATGTGAAGCATGATCCCGGTTACAGCGTACCGGAGCCCGTGCGACATATTCAGTACACAGAAAAGCACCCGGTTCACCGTGCGGGCGAAGTTGCTCATCCGGTTTCCAAGGCCTCTAAGTTTTACGGATTCTAGCCCGCCCCACCCCCCCGGTCCTGATGTGTGCCACTTTGCCGCCACCGACAGGACGCTGCAGCCGCGATTAGTTGTCGGCTACAGTGCCGGGCCACAGTCAGCGTGACGGTGTCCGTTTATGATGCCGATTCAGCGAAGTAAAAAAGAAAAGTTTGCCGGGGGGCGATTCTGGAGTGACTTCACTTCTGATCGCCCTCGTTTTGTTAATACATTCCGAAGCCAGAGTGATGCCACGAAAGACTGACAGCCTCATCAGAGTCATGAAGAATGCCGTGCTGGTGTTCGTCGTTGGACTGGTCCCTGTTGGGACCGCGACCGCTCAGACGGGCGTTGACTACCACCAGCCGCTCAGCCAGAACAGTCCACCCGGAAAAGCCGCCGCGTGGATGAATCATCTGCGTCAATACGATCCGACGTGGTTGCAGCCGCTTTCCGTCGAAGTCGCTGGCGGCGCCAGCGTCCAGGTATTCTCGAGGGCCAATCATCCGGTTGGTGCCGTGACAACACCTGCCCTGGTGGCCGTTAATGTGGGACATGTTTATCGGCTGCGCATCGGCAACATGCCCGGCTTTCCGGGGACAGAAATCTATCCGTCTGTTGAACTGCTCGATCGTCTGCACCCACCACAGGGGCGAGAAAACGAGTTTCCGATTCCGATCATCATCTCAGCAGAAGACGTTCGTACGGCACTCAGTGGTCAGCTGGTCACGCGGGTGATCTATCTCGAGCAGCCACAGATCGCTCAGGAACTGGATCCACTGCACCGTGAGATTCCACAAAGCGTTCTGCCATCAGACAACTCGCTGAAGGAAGCGGACCGACTGGGCAGGCCGATGGCCATAATTCGCATCGGCGGGCGACGGCCGTCTGCCGGATCTTCAGTGTCTTTCTTCGGCACAGGTGGGGGCGTTGAGCTTCGTCAGGCGGTGACCAAACCCATTGCTGCCGAACCTGCCGTCGTGCAGACGAAACGAGCGGTCATTCAATTCACACAGTGAATCGGAACCTTTCTCAACAGATCCTTCAGTTTTCGAATTCTTCAAGAGACCATTCACAACCTTCAAGTTCCAGGGACATGTCCAACTTACTGAAGACATTGCGTTTAAACTGTCGCCTCTGGTTATCGGGTTTGTGCTGTTGTGCCGCAATTGCCGGCTGTGCCGCGACGGGCGGCAACGCTCCGGATGGAGTCTTTGCAGCCAGCACCCCCGAAGAGCTGCAGACAGAGCAGACGTCATCACTGGAAACCGGTGTGGCGACTTGCGCGCAGGGTGAACCATTTAAACCCGTGGCCGCATTTCATCGTGAGCCCTCACTCACAGGGCAGGACGTCCAGCCTGTCCAGGCAAATTATGACGTGAGCGAATCTTCTGCGTTCAGGAGACGTTCATCTGCCAATGCGGAACACAGTCGTGTTCGCGGAAAAAATTCGTTTGAATCACGGACATCCGACCACATTCGACCGGTCTCACAATCGCAGCCAGCAGACAAGACCGGTGTTGCCACCACGGCGGGATTTGCAACAACAAATACGGTGGTCCAGACGGCTGGTACTGCACGTGGAACTGCACGTGGAACTGCAACAACGTTCCGAGCTGCCGAACCACGTCTGCCTTCGGCTCAGCCAGGCGGCCCGCCAGCCGCGTCTGTCACCGTGGCGGCTTCTCCGCTGGCACAGGCGTATCCGGATGAGTATATCTTCGACGGTGGTGATCGCGGTCATCCGGTCCATTATTACGGTGGTACGATGGGCGGACTCGATACAGAAGACACAGTGGCAGAATTCAAGGATCACACTGGCGAAAACCATGTTCGAGCCAGTAATCGAGTGGCCGTCTACGCACCGCGTTTCGGTGCTGTGCGAACGGTCACGGGTGTTGGTATTGACGTGGCAGTCAACAAAGCCGCCGGAGCAACGGACATTTCCGGGCTCGGCAAACTTCACGACCAGCGTGGTCTCGACGTCCATGTACGCAACTCGCGGGTCTCGGGTGTGGGCACACGTCGCAGCGCAAGTGGTGTTGAAACGGCTCAACTGGCTCACCTGTCTAAGGGTTCCGAAGTCCTTGCTCAGAATCGAAAAGTGGAGCAGGGCCTGGAGAGCAAGTCTTCCAGCAGTCCCGGAACACTTGAGAGGTCTCAGGTGTATCAGTTGAATCTTGAAATCCTTGAACCTGCGACTTCCAGCATCCGAACCGGCTTCGGTCAGACAGCATCCCTGTCACAGGCGACACTGACACGAGCGACGTTCCGGGTCCAGTCGACTGTCGGTGTCGAAGAAAAACGTGGCCGAAAAGGCTGCATTCATCTCACCAAGGAAGCGTCGTCACTCACTGCAAAGTCGGGCGATGTTATCACGTTCAGAATCCACTTCCGGAACATCGGCGACCATAACGTCCACGACGTTCGCATCATTGACAACCTGACTCCTCGACTGAAGTACGTTTCGGGCAGTGGACAGGTTGATCTGGCTGACGGCAGCGGTGGTGGCCTTTCAGTACTTCCGAATGCTGAAGGAAGTCAGACACTTGAATTCACGCTGGACGCACCGCTCAAAGGTGCGGCCACCGGCACAATTACATTCCAGGCAAAGGTTCTTTAACTGACAAAAAATACCCAGGACAGCAATCACGGATAACTCCGTCGCATCACACGCTGGTGTGAACTTTTCCGTCAGAATGAAGGGGCTGATGGAAAAGGGTGCCGTGAGGGGGCGCAACATCGTTGCCTGTGTATGAGAAGAGCCCGCAGCAGTACATGCAGCGGGCTTTTTCTTTTTCTTTCGGTCGCCGGAGTCCACATGCTTCGCAACAGAGTTCGACGGCTGTAACCGCATCCACACGACGATCGCTCCAGCCGTTGTCGACACCCCGGTCGGCGGATA
Organism: Fuerstiella sp.; assembly: GCA_014238335.1. Lineage (GTDB taxonomy): Bacteria > Planctomycetota > Planctomycetia > Planctomycetales > Planctomycetaceae > Fuerstiella. Next base: position 38,446 of record JABABI010000022.1, on the reverse strand, counting down.
CCTGCAACGACGATTCTGCCACCGCTGTCCCTGCGGCCGGACGACACACGCGTGTTTTGTTCGACGCAGCATGAGCAACCCGCTGGCATTCAGCCCAGCCAGGACGTCTCACAAATCGCCTGGCAGCTTGCCGTACCAGGGCTGAATTCAAGAAAACTGAAAGTTGCTTTGATCCCTGCGGGCAATGCTCAGGTAGGCAGCTCCGCCCCTTTTTCAGCCACATGATAGAGACAATTCCTCCCTCGATTCATGAAGACCCACGTCGCATGCAGTGCCACGAAATTGACTACCAAATCTTCGGTGATAACATGCAGATGGTCGAGATCGAACTGGACCCTGGCGAAACGGTAATTGCTGAAGCCGGAGACATGAACTATCTGGAAGCAGGGACCGATTTCGAAGCAAAGATGGGTGACGGCTCCGCACCGGATCAGGGAATGATGGGCAAACTGCTGGGAGCCGCTAAACGCTCACTCTCAGGCGAGTCCATTTTTCTGACTCACTTCACGAAGCGTGGTTATGACAGGAGTCGAGTCGCCTTTGCTGCTCCGTGTCCAGGGAAAATCATCCCGATCGACATGGCCAAAATTAGCGGCCACATCATCTGCCAGAAGGATTCGTTCCTGTGTGCTGCTCTGGGCACGCAGGTCTGCATTGCGTTCACAAAACGATTTGGAGCCGGTTCCATTGGTGGCGAAGAATTTATCCTGCAGAAACTTGAGTGTGACCGGATGGCGTTTGCTCATGCCGGAGGCACAGTCGTGAAGAAGAAACTGAATAGGCAAACGCTGCGAGTCGAAACCGGGTGTCTGGTCGGTTTCACCGGCGACATCGAATATCGTATTGAACGCGCTGGCAACCCGAAGTCGATGTTCTTTGGCGGGGAAGGCCTGTTTCTGGCCACGGCACTTGGCGTTCTGGGCAATATGTTTGGTGACTAGAGCAGTTGGCGAAAAAAAAATGTGGTCGTGGGGCGCGTGGCAAAGCGACTGTGTTAAGCGAAAAGACATTCGTCGCGGCCACAAGTCAGCGTAAAACGCTGTAGAGCGAGAAAGACGATGCTGATCAAGAATTCGGGAACGATCATTCTGCTGATCCTGGGCACTGTTTTTTCCATTGCGGGCGGAGTGGCCAGCTTCGGCTATGGCAAACCCCTGCTGGATAAAGCTAAAGCCAGTACCGAATGGCCCACGACAGACGGTAAGGTCATCGAATCCGAAGTCGAGCGCCATCGCAACAACGATGACGAGACCATGTACAAGGCAATGGTCATCTACCAGTACTCGCTGGACGGCGCCAACTTTGAATCAGACCGAGTGTGGTACGGCGATGGGTACTCCACGAACGACCGGTCAGCCATGCAGACCGTCGTAAAGGAATACCCCGTCGGGAAAAAAGTCACTGTCTATTATTCACCCGACGCTCCGGACGAAGCCGTGCTGCAACCCGGCGCGTTTTTTAGCAGTTACCTGCTGTTCGGCATTGGGCTGACTTTCGCAGTCATCGGCAGCCTGATGGTAGTGGGAGTGACCGTCAAAAGAGTCCTTGGGGCTTCTATGGGGGACTCATGGGGAAGCCATCCGGATACATTTGGTGACGACACGTTCAACGACGACCATGTTTCATTCGACGCTCACGGTTCGGACGACGAACGGTTCACCGACAGCTTTTCTGACCACTAGAGCAGTTTACAAATTGACGGAACGGGTTCTGGCTCGTGGGGGCAGCCGTTCTGCTGCTAAACCACGGCAACCGTGGCCACGAGTGAGCGAAAATCGCTGTACGTGACGACGATGTTTTCTGAAGAACTCTCTGGCCACTGACACGATTGGCTCATCGCACGGAGCACCTGTTCAGAATCGATTTCAAACCGTGTGTGGGTGGCCGCGGCTGGACGAAGGACGCCCCGGGAATCCGCCGATTCCCGGAGTTCGGTTTCACTCCAACCCTGGCCACCCGGTTCAAAATTCAGTCTTGAAACTGCTTCTGATGAAATCTGATCCTCACCTTTGTCGCGACGTTTCATCGGTTCCTATTTCCGAAACATCTCGTTCTTTTCGTCACCGCGCGACAGCAGGTACGCCAGCAGGTCCAGAACCTCGTCCTGGTTCAGCGGCTGCAACAGGTTACCGGGCATGATCGATGTTTTTGACGCCAGGATTTCGTCGATGTCAGCTTTCCGGACATCCACGATTTTGGTGCTGTCTTCAGGATCCGTCAGCACACTGATCTGCTGGTCGTTCTCAGAGACGATGCGACCGCTGATGGATTTCCCTGCCGACGTGACGACTGTGCTGGCTTTGTACTGATCGCTGATGACTTTGCTCGGATCCAGAATCGCTTCGGTCAGCGCATCAATGTTGAAACGACCGGCCAGTTGAGTCAGATCCGGACCAGTGGCCCCGCCGTCTCCTGCGAACCGATGGCACAGAATGCAGCGAGTGGCCGCGTACATCTTCTGGCCATTGGCGAAGCTGCGATCCTTCAGACCCGCCTGTGCCAGAGCTCGCACTTGATTCAGCGCCCAGTCCTTTCCCGGACCGGCAGGTTTTGGCAGTTCCGGTACCGTGAACGGTGTGCGGGCACCCATGGCTTCCAGCATGACGCGTTCATTTTCCGTCGTCGTGGCATATGCCTCATCGCTGATGTTCTGCAGAAATTTCACAAAGCTGTTGCCGCCGGACCATTTCTGAGCCCTGGCGAACCAGCGGAAGTAGTCGGCTCGCGATTCCGAGGCCCAGCCGACCTTGGCAACTCGCAGACAGAACGCGTACCAGACCTGATCCTTGTCCGGCTGATTGGCGATCATCGCATGAATGGCTTTGCCGTAACCAGCATTGCGAGCCAGCAGATCCGTCATATCGATATTCTGGCGCTGTGGTTCCTGATTCATCAGCTCGACCGTCTTTGTGACGACCGAGGGAGAATTCAGGTAGACCAGCATTTGGCAGAGTTCGCGATTCAGGTCGCCATCAGTTGACGGGAAGTGGCCGTCCAATCCTGGTAGAAACACTTCCCGATCTTCATCCGATGCTTCGCCCAGTCGGAGAAAGACCAGCGACAGAGACCGCAGAAAATGGAGTTGCTGTGCTGTTGAAAGACCTGCAAAATCAATGTCATGCAACACCTTTACACACGTTGCTTTTGACGTCGCTCGTTCCAGGCCGGTCCGTTCCGCGCCGCGTGCCAGCGCTGTCACGACTTCCAGCACGACGTCAACATCCTGTTGTGGCTGCTCCAGAAATGGAATGACCAGAGGCGCAATTGACCTGGCCTGAACCACTCGACGAATCGCGGACGCCAGAGCGCGGTCCGAGCGGAGATTTGGGTGTTCCGACCGCATTCCCTGCTCTATCGCCTGGCGGAAACCGGCATCAACTTCGTTGATCGTGACATCAGGCCTGTGATACTGCTCAGCAGAGTGCCTGACCTTTCGCTCACCAGCGAAGGAGTCGTTCTTCAGAACGGCTGGCTGTGTGCGTTCGTTTCCTACATACGTTACTCGATACAACTCTGACTGTGTTCCTCGTCCTCCAACGGAAAAATACAACGCACCATCCGGGCCTGCCGCAACATCAGTCAGTGGTAAAGGGCTTCGGGAAACGAATTCTTCTTTCGTCGCTTTGTATGTACTCATATCCGGTTCCATGTGGACGGCGTACATCGTGCCGAAGGTCCAGTCACAGATGAATAACGCTTTCTGATACTTCGCCGGAAACTTCAACCCATAACCGAAATCAACGCCCACGGGTGAACCGGGGCCAATGTTGACCAGCGGCGGCAGACTGTCCGGATAGTGCGACGGCCACTTGCCGGTTCCGCTGCGCCAACCAAACTCGCTGCCGCTGGTCGCATGCACAACTCGAGTCGGTCGATACCACGGAGCGCCATAGTCCCATTCCATGTCCGCGTCATAGGCGAACAGTTCACCGTCCGCATTGAACGCCATATCGTAGGGATTGCGATAACCCACGCTCCACATTTCCCAGGTCTTACCGTCGGGATCGGTACTGGCGATCCAACCGCCGGGAGCCAGTTTCCCGCGAGCATGCCCGTTGGCGTCCCACATGCGAGGCAGCAGCAGGTCTTCTTCCCAGTTCGTGGGAATGCGACTGCTGTAATCTTCGTTTGTCAGCTCTGCGCCGGCCTTGAACGGTGGATCGGTATGATTGCCGGCGATCACGAAGATGCGTTTCCCGTCCGGCGAAAGACGCAGCGAATGCGGGCCGTGCTCTCCTCCGCCGCGGAAGTCTTTCAGTTTGACGCATTCATCAAACTGATCGTCCCCGTCCGTATCGCGAGCTCGGTACAACCCGCTGCCGGGACCTCCGTTGACGGAAAAGTACATGCTGTCAAAGGCGTACAGCATTCCATGAGCGCCGGTGGGCCGGTATTCGCACTTTGAAAAGTCGATTGGCTCAACGATGGTTTCGCTGCCAGTGCCGGAAGTCTTGCCAACATCCGGAAGAGTGATGCGGCAAATGCCCTTGTCGCCCTGATCGCTCGCCAGCAGACGGCCCTTGTTGTCAAACGCGATGCAGACCCACGATCCGAGTTCGTCCTTGGGCACGGTGAAAAGTTTTTCCACCTGAAACCCCGGCTGAACTTCAAACACGCCACGCGGAACGCGACCGGCGTAGCCGGCCGACGCAGAGAACACGCTGCCCCAGGGATTGTCGCCGTACGTTCCCCGCAACGACACCCTGCGACTGTCGTCAGGATTCTTCGCCACCGTCCAGTTCTCGTTGGTTACGACATGAGTCACCTTTCCGTCCACGTCCTGCAGGGCCAGCTTCAACACGAAGGCCGCAATGCCACCTCGATTGGCTACTTTGGCGCTGATCGTGTTTTTCCCTTCGACGATGTACTTCGTCACATCTGCCGACATCGCTTCTTCCCACGCGGCGCTGGTCGCAACCTGCCTGCCGTTTACAAAGACCGTGCCTACGTTGTCGCTGGACGCCTTCAGGAATGCCGCTTTGATGCCGGATGCATCAAAGGTCGTCTGCAGAACGTAATCTTTGTTGTTGTCCTCACCCCAGATCCATTTGGCAACGGAGCCGCCCTGAAACTGGCGATCTGAAATCTGAGGCTTCGTTTTAGCTGCCAGCTGCGGCTCGCCCCCCTGTTCGACGGATGCCTGTATCTCCGGCGCCTGTTGATAAACACGCTGGGCCGAGGCGGCGGACGACGTAACAAGAAGAATGGCGGGAACAACGAAACAACGGAGCATGGAGCGACCTTTGGGCGGGAACACAGGCAGACATCAGCGACGGCAGGTTACCATGCAGACGCGACCTCGTGCGAGCGTGCAGCTGTTTTTCCGTGTACGGAAACAGTTACAGTTACGGAACATTTTGGAATCTGCGAGGGTGGCCGCTGGTGGAATTGAGGAACGAGCGAAACCCCGGGGCCGGCAGCGCCGGTTTCATTCTCCTTCGCATGCTCAGTCCAGCCTCCGGCCTGCGACTCGATGGATTTCTGTGATGGGTACGCCATAATGAGGAAGATCAAGGATTGCCACCAGACGCATCGCGGGAGAACGGTCAATATGTCGCACAACGAAAACATCCAGCCCCAGTCAGCACAGCAGAGTTCTCGCCGTAAATTTATCAAGACCGCGAGTGCCGCAGCAATCGCCACGCAGTTCGGGGCCACTTATATTCCGGCTCATGCATTCGGAAAGATGGAGAAGCCAGCGCTGGCGGGCATTGGAGCCGGCGGCAAAGGTCGCACCGATATCGTTCAGTCGCGTGACGCAGGGTTTCACGTGGCGGCACTGGTGGACATTGTCGACGCGACAAAACTGAAATCCGTCGGCGACAAACGTCTGAAGTCGATGGCTGAAGTTCGCAGTACCTTCCCGAAGGTCCGGTACTTTGCGGACTACCGCGAAATGTTCTCCGAGCTCGGCGATAAAATCGATGCCGTGACGGTGTCGACTCCCGATCATCATCATTTTCATGCATCCATGATGGCCATGCAGAGTGGCAAACATGTTTACTGTCAGAAGCCGCTGACACACAGCATCTGGGAAGCTCGCATGCTGGCCAGCGTCGCGCGGGAAACCGGTGTCAAAACACAGATGGGGAACCAGGCCCATGCAAACGATCACATGCGTCGTTGTGTGGAACTGATTCGTGCCGGAATTGTCGGCAAGGTGAAGGAAATACATGCATGGACCAACCGCCCCATCTGGCCCCAGGGTTTCTCCGCGCCACCACCAAAGGAAAATATTCCTGCCGGTATCAACTGGGAACAGTGGGTCGGGCCAGCGCCATGGGTCGATTACAGTTCAAAGATAGCGCCGTTCGCATGGCGCGGCTGGTGGAATTATGGAACCGGTGCCCTCGGCGACATGGCCTGCCACATCATGGACATGGGGCACTGGGCGATGATGCCGGCCACTCCCAAAAGTGTTCAGGCAGAACAGAACGGCGCCACAGAGTTTTCGCCGCCGATCAATTCAAAGATCACGTGGGAGTTCGGGGCCAATCAGTATTCGGCGAAAGACGGTTTCAAATTCAACTGGTACGACGGTTATGTCAATGCGGGTTTTGATCGTGACAGCTGGAAGCTGGTCAAAGATGGCAACGACTACAACCACCCGTCAGAAGACGTGCTGGACGGAGAAAGCTTCAAGGATTACGGCAGCGTCGTGATCGGCGAAAAGGGAAAACTGTTCTTCCATCGCAGTCGCAACAAGTGGTTGGTCAAACCGTCCGGCATTCTGGACGGTTTTGATGAGCCGGATCAGACCATTCACCGAGCAGGTGGTGACAACTACGGTGAATGGATGGACGCCATCACCGGAAAAGTCGAACAGGGGCAGTCATGGTTCGGCCAATCCGGACCATTGACCGAAACCGTTCTGCTGGGCGTTATTGCTCAGCGAGTTCCCGACACGCGTCTGGAATGGGACGCGGGAAAAATGCAGATCAGAGGTCGTGCCGATTTGCAGCCATTGATTCGACGCGAGTACCGTGACGGCTGGAAGATTGAGATCTGACTGAAGATCCTCGGCAGGTTGATCCACGAACCAGGTAAGCAGCCGTTGATTTGAGTGTGGTTAGCTGCGCAGCAGCCGGGTCTTTCGTAATCGCAGTTTACGAACCCACGTGGCTCGTTCGGGCTCGCGGGAAACAACGGTCGTAGGCCAGAAAACGTTTTCGCGGCGATGAATCAGCGATCGATCCGTGAGCGCTCCAAAAGCCAAAAATAATTCCGAATCATCGTCGGGTTAAGGCGTTGTCTCGTGTGTAATAGTGTGGAGAGAGATTCTTCTAATTAGTTCAAAGTAGTCAATTCTATGTCGCAAAATAGTCTGTTGTTAATCACCGTGGCGGCTCTCGCAATTATTCAGTTAGCATTTCATGAGGCACGCGCCCAAGAAGGCGACCCAACTTCAAATCGACTATCTGATCTCTCACTAGCAGCCAAGCGTGGGTCGCTGGAGAAAATTCACGAAGCATTGGGACAGGGCGAGAAGCTTGACGCTCAGGACGCAAACGGAGTTACTCCACTGTGTTGGGCTGCGATGTCTGGGCACGCGGACTGTGTTGCAGCCCTCGTAAAAGCAGGAGCGGACGTCAATGGACGTAATGGTGATGGTGCGACACCCCTAATTGCCGCCGCGTTTTTTGGTCGGAGCGAAGTCGTCAAAACGTTGCTGGAACATGGGGCAAGAATTGACGTGGTCAACAACGAAGGGAAAGGCCCACTAGCCGTAACGGAAATACATTGGGAGACCACGCATGCCAAAGCAAAAAAATTTGTCATTGATCTCGTGCGATATCAGGTTCGGCAAGGGCGGAAGGACTCCGCGGAGATTCTACGTGAGTACGGCGCGGCAGAAGAACCTGGAAGCCTAATAGGCCTCGCCGTGGTTACGATGATTGCTGGGGTTGTCGGTGGTGTCAAGTGGCTCAGCTCTGGGGCGGAAAAGAAGTGATCAGGCAGAGCCCCCAGTCGTCAGTACAGACTGAGCTAGAGCAACAGTGGCCCACTTACGTAGTCTGCAAGTGGATCGGAAACACAACTGAAATTGCCAACAAACATTACCTCACGGTTACCGAGGAACATTTCGAGATGGCGGCTGCTACAGACACTGAGAACCGAGATGAAATTTGGGATGCAATTTATGTTTGATGACAGCAGACTCCACCTGTTCACGCTGGAGGGAAACGTGAACAGGTGAATTTCGCAATGACCGTTGTGGCTCGTTCCGCAAGCTTCTATTGAAGCTTACGGGCCTCAAGCGGCAGCGGAACCAGATCACCTTCCACGGGAACGGATTCCTGCAGCTCGTCCGTATCAGCTGACGCATCGGTCTGTGTCAGTCGAGTGTTCCGGCGATCGATGATCACTCGGGCAGCTTCCCGAATTTCGCTCTCGCCCATTCGCCGCAGGCTGCTGAGTTCTGTCAACGGGGCCATCACCTGGGCAACCCGCCCAACAGTCGATTCCATCATCGCCAGCTCCACCAGTGTGCGACGAAGCCCTGTGAGTGCCCGGACGTGTGTTGAGACTTCATCCTGGAAGTCATCCAGGATTTCGAGAGTCTGAACTGCGGACGCCACCTGGTCCGTTTGCTCACTCAGCGAATTCTGCAGTCGAATCATCTCATCAAGATTTACTGCTGCCACTTTTAAATTCAAGCCACCGTTGAGAGCGTCGTTCATCGCCACCAGCGTGCGGGCATTGCCTTCAGCAACATCGATACCGTCAGCAGTGGAAAGGATCTGATCTTTCAGAGCGGTCAGTTTCGACGCTGATTCCTGAGCACTGGCAAAACTCATATCGGCTTTTTCAAAAGCATCCGCAGCAGCGATCATGCGATTCTGTAGTCCGACGAACTCGTCAAACTTCTTTGAAGCCAGTTGAAGTTTTTCGTCGCTGTCAACCAGTTGCTGAGTCAGTTCTGCCAGACTGGCGATACTGGTACTCGCCTTTTCGTAACCGTTCGAAGCTGCGATAACTCGCTTCTGCAGAGCCAGCATCCCGTTCAGGGTGTTGTCTGCGACTTCAGTCTGACCGCTGCCGCTCAGCACGGCATCACGAAGGCGTTCCAGGTCCGCGACCTGGCCAAACGCGTCTTCTGTCTGCTGTCGCGACGCAATAATGCGTTTCTGAACTGCCGACAGCTGGTCCAGAGACGTCAAGGCAGCGGTGGCCGACTCGGATTCTTTTTCCAGCGACCTTCGAAGATCTCCAATATGCGTCATGGCAACACGCATGTCCGCCAGCTTGCTGTGCTGATCCTGCAGACTGCTCAGCAGGTCATTGGCTTCCCAGACATGACCACGGGTGCCGGCGATCTTGTTCAGGTGTTCGTCCGAAAGATCCAGACGCGTTTGAATACTGTCAAGACGCCCTTTCAGAGGACCGACCATCATCAGCTGCATGCCGAAGAACACTACGGCCAGTGACATGAGCATCGAAATCCACATGAAATTGCGGAAGCTTTTGTTCTGTTGATTCTGACTGCGTCGAATGGTCGTCGTCGTCGTGGTCACGCCATCTCCTCCCGGTGCTGTTTGAATTAACGGATCACCTCTATTGCTGCCGTCAGTGACGTGAAGTCGCGTATCGGTCGTTGCGACCGCCAGGCTGGACTCGGGAGCCAGCAGTAGCGGCGTACTCTGACTGATATGACAGCTAATTTTGGTGTGAGGCTCAACGCCCCGTTAGATTTGTAAATGTCTGCCCGCTCGCCGTCAGGCATCTGTCTTCACCAAAGGGTATCGCCATGTGCAGAATACTTAGTTGCCCTAATCCGAATCGTTTCGGCGATTCCTGCCGAAACGATGGAGGCACTCGCGGAACGAACGGACTTCTCGACGTTCGTGACAGAACCGGTGCAATCAGGACTGACGTGCGCGGCTATTGGGAATCGGCCACGGAACAGAATCTTAGGCTGAAGACCGTGTGTGCCCGTCGACAATGTGCTGCAGATGTCACCGGATTCCGACCGCCGCAGAAAATGCGTGCTTTGCGCAGATGCTATTCACCACCCGCAACGTCGTTTTGCCGTTGACGGTATACCTGCAGTGCCTGTTGATGAGTATCAAAGGCCAGTGACTCTGCGGAAACAGATTCGAAAGGCAGAAACGTCCATCCGTCAACCTCGCCCGTCTGAGCAGCCATGGCAGCGAAATCGTGCACTTCCACTATGAAGAACAGATCTGTCACGGGAATGATCACGCCGCAATACGCGTACTGGTTGGGGAACGACGCTAGATATTCAACGGTTCCCGTCAACAGTTGCAGTTCTTCCAACACTTCACGCCGCAGCGCCTGTTCGGCACTCTCATCAGCGTCCACAAATCCTCCCGGCAATCCCAGTTTGCCTCTGCCTGGATCTCTGCCACGGACGATGAACAGCATTTTTCCCCACTCGTCGACGATCAGCGCAGCAACGGCAGAACACGGGCTGAAGTAGTGAGAATACCCGCATGCGTCGCACTCGAATGGCTGTTGGCCCGTAGTTTCAGCCTGCTTGCCGCAACGCGGGCAATGCAGCCATGCATCTGTGATAGGGACTGAGTTCTTCACGGGGATTGTAGGTCTGACCCTGAAGACAGAGAGGCCGCGTGAATTCCGACAGACGATATCACACGGTGGAAAAAGTCAGGCGTGGACGTTCGAATTTGCTGACGGCTGATGACGGTGTGGTTCATCGCGGGAAATCAACGGCTTTTATACCGACAGTGCAGAATTCGGTAACTGAACGGGTCGTCCGTCGTGGTCAGACAATCACTGAAGACGGACGCCCGGATGACTTGATAATGATTTGACCGAACATATTCTGCTCCGTAGACTAGGCTTACGAGGATACGTGCCGTCCCGTCTTGCCGACGGCCACGCGAGTGAAAATGTCCCCCCACAGCGGGGGATGATGCAAACGAAGGGAATAACGATATGAAATTGCTGCGGTTCATTGTAGCCGGACAGGCGTTTCTTGTCGCCACTTGGGCTATCACTCCGTCAGTTTGCGGTCAGGGCACAAGTCCGAGCGAAAATCGTACCGTGACAACGGCGGATGGCTGGGACATCAAGATAACTTACTTCGAATCCCCCGCCGGCAAAGAGTCGCCGGTCGTAATTCTGTTGCCGGGTGCCGAGGGCCTGGAACGTAGCAGGACTCGCAAAGTCTGGGAAGGGACGGCCAAGGCGTTGCAGAGGGAGGGCTTAGCGGTTGTCACGGCTGATCTCCGCAAACACGGCGACAGCGCGCCGGACTCAGAAGATGCCAACCCTCGACTGACCAGACTGGGACCGGGTGACTACGGCCTGATGGCGACTCAGGATCTGGAGGCAATTAAAGCCTTTCTGGTCAAAGAACATCAGAGTCAGAAATTGAATATCCGAAAACTTGGCGTTGCTGCGGCCGGGTCCAGCTGCGTGGTCGCCGCCGCATTTGCCGCCAACGACTGGCTGAAGAAACCGTGGCCGGACGCCCCGACATTCGCTCAACGCACTCCCAAGGGACAGGACGTCCGCGCGATCATGATGCTCAGTCCTAAGTCACCCGTAAAAGGTTTGAATACCACGGCCACAATCAAGGCGATCGCAGACCCGGCAAAACAGATCGCCGTTCACATCTACTACAATCCGGCCGACCGTGCGGAAAAAAAAGCCGCCGATTCGGTATTCCGATTTCTTGAACTGAAAAAGGCTCCTGATCAGGAACCTCGACAGCTGAAGGAAGGTCCGCCGGAAAAGAAGTACTCTGCAGAAGGCCTGTTAACGGCAAAAGACAAGTCGGGCAAGATGGTGATGGAAAAACACATCGGTGACTTCTTCAAAGCCTATCTGAAAATGCGGGAAGATCCATGGAAGACACGTACGAGTAAGCTGGAATGAGACTCCGCCAGGAGATTCGATTAATTATTGTGGCAACAGAACACTGCCATAGTGAACATGTTGTTGGCAAGCGGGTACGGCATGGACAAATTCTGATGGCAATACTGACATTATCTGTCCTTGAGGGGCTCGAGCGAGGACTCGTCTACGAGGATTTGGAGACTCCGGTCACGATCGGACGGGAAGAAGACAACGTCATTCAACTGAACGATGAACGTGTCAGCCGTGTACACGCCAAACTGCAGGAAGACCGCAGTCAGGTCATTCTGACGGATTTGAACAGCACAAACGGAAGTCGCGTGAATGGCCACCCGGTTCAACTGCGGGTTTTGCAGCCTGGCGACCATGTGCAGATAGGGCGGTGTACACTTCTATATGGCAGTAACGCTCAGATCGCCGAACACGCCGAGCGAATAGGCGTTGAGGTCGCCGCTTTGACTCCCCTGAATTATTCTGCCGATCCGGTGGTTGCGGCGTCGTCTGATTCCGAAGTCGAGTTTCAGATAGTGGAAGACTCGAGTCCCGAAAACTTGCAGCTACCGCTGTTTCCGGGAGGTGCGCCGGTTCTGCCCGGGCATCTGCAGCCCGGACAGCGAGCGAGAATCAGTGATATTCTGAGCTACGTTCACGAGCGAATGCGGGATGTTGCATTCGAAGCCTCAGAACCAGAAGATCGCTCGCCCGAGTCATTTGTTCAGGTACCCTGGGAGCGGTGGCAGAACATGCTGATGCTGCAGCGAGATCTGGCGAAGTACCTGCGCAAGATCGCAAATCCGGACTGACACCGGTCCTTCCGTCAACAGCTGTGACGAACTCTTATGCGTCGTGTGCGGTGTGCACAGGCTTGGCAAAGATCATGCGGCCGGCACTGCTCTGCAGTACACTGCTGACGATGCTGTCGATTTCATTTCCGATCTGAGCAGCCGTTCCTTCGCAGACAACCATTGTGCCATCATCAAGATAACCGACGCCCTGTCCGACACCTTCACCTTCCTTGATGATCCTGAGTCGCAGCCGTTCACCCGGAATGAATCTGGGACGCAGGGCGTTGGCGACGTCGTTCAGGTTAATGACCGGAATTCCCTGAACGCTGGCCACCTTATTCAGGTTGAAGTCATTGGTAATAACTCCACCACGCAGCTGCTTGGCCAGTTCAACCAACTTGTGGTCCACGGCCATTGAACGAAATTCCTTTCGATTGGTTTCGTGAACGCGGACATCAGTGTGTGTACTCTTCTGCATCGTGGCCAGCACCTCAAGCCCGCGACGACCTCTGAGGCGACGATTTTTGTCGTTGCTGTCTGCCACGTCCTGCACTTCAGCCAGAACGAAGTCCGGAACAATCAACTGCGATTCCAGAATCTGAGTTTCCACAACATCAGCAATCCGGCCATCGATCAGAGAGCTGCTGTCGACAATCAGAGGACGTCCGCCTTTCAGGTCTCGAGCGAACTCAACATACGGAATGACAAATCGAAAATCGTCTTTGGTCTGTAACAGCAAAGACACGCAGACATAAGGTAAGACAAGCAATGTCATCATCACGGCCAGCCCGTCGTAAGGCGGCTTCACGATTGGTGTCAGGGCCTGAATCATCAGGTAGGCCAGTAATACTCCAATCAGAACGCCGAAATAAACTGCAGAGATGACCTCAATGCGTTTATGGCGAATCAACAGATCCGCAATCGTGACCAGCTGGCTGATGAAAAGCAGTACAAAGAATGCGATAAGCTTATGGTCGTTGATGACCCAGGGCAGCGTGGACGCAACTCCGTCCACATCCTCTGGATTTATGTAAGCCAGAATCGCGCCTGCACAGACCAGCAGATAGGCAACTCGCAGAATTACAAGCAACATTGGAGTGAACCCGAGGAAGGGGTGGGGTAACTGGAACTGACCTTTGAGGGTGGGAATCCTTATTGTTACAAAAATCCGCGATGAGGCAACCACCCTCCATTCGAAATTCACAAGCCCTCTGCATGTTGAGGTGGCACGCGTCTAAGTTTAATATCGAGACCAAGAAGTCACTGATATCTGTGACGCCTCGCAGTTGGCATGACCAATGAAACGCGCGAACTGTTTCTAATACATTTGCTGATGGCACGAAAAAAGCGACGATGAGTCGGCCAGGAACCAGACTACATCGTCGCTTTATTTTCAACCAAACAGTTCCACCCTGCGAGCTGATCACCGGTGGAACCGCAGGCTAGGGATAACCTTTGATGCGTGTTCCCCCGTGAGGATACCTCACGTTCCTCTTCCAGCCGGGGCGGAAGGATGGGGCATTAACCGTTATTGACAAGGATTGACGACCGCTCTTTCAGGACGATCCGCTCCGCACGAGACAGATCTTTCTGCGAGCCGGGGAACGGGCAGACTCACGACTTTCCGCCCGTTCTCGCCGTCAGCTCATCATTAAACCAAAGTGGTTAATTACCTCCTACCTTTCGCCACGTTCTTAATTACTTGCAACCGCCACAGGCAGGAGCACAGCAAGAAGGAGCACAGCAGCTAGCGTCGTTTCCGCAGCCAGCAGGAGCACAGCAGCTAGCGTCGTTTCCGCAGCCAGCAGGAGCACAGCAGCTAGCGTCGTTTCCGCAGCCAGCAGGAGCACAGCAGCTAGCGTCGTTTCCGCAGCCAGCAGGAGCACAGCAGCTAGCGTCGTTTCCGCAGCCAGCAGGAGCACAGCAGCTAGCGTCGTTTCCGCAGCCAGCAGGAGCACAGCAGCTAGCGTCGTTTCCGCAGCCAGCAGGAGCACAGCAGCTAGCGTCGTTTCCGCAGCCAGCAGGAGCACAGCAGCTAGCGTCGTTTCCGCAGCCAGCAGGAGCACAGCAGCTAGCGTCGTTTCCGCAGCCAGCAGGAGCACAGCAGCTAGCGTCGTTTCCGCAGCCAGCAGGAGCACAGCAGGTAGCGTCGTTGCCACAGCCAGCAGGAGCACAGCAGGTGGACTCGCAGCAATCAGCTGGAGCACAGCAGGTGGCTTCTTCGCCACATCCACCGCAGCTGCGGCTCTTGTTGAACAGACCAAACAGGCCTGCATCGGCGCTGCTCGCCACGGTCATAATGACCAGAGCAGCTGACAGAGTAATCCCTCTCATTGTTTTCTTCTCCTGAAAATGAGCTGAAGGGGAGGTGAGGATTCCCGTGTCGCAAACAACGCGGATCACGGATCAAGTCCTCGTTCCAAAAATATGGGTAACACTGCGTTGTTTTTTCGGGATGACGATCTTTGATCATTCATGCAAAGGCACATAAAGCCGTGCCAGGAATTGAACAGTGTATGCGTGTGCCGGTTGTTCCGGTTGCACTGCCCCTGGATCCTGCCGAATCGGTTTTTCCCGAATTTCCGGCAACCAGCGCAGAGGTGTGTTCTGCGCTTACTTGCGATCCCTGCCGGTCCGCAAGTGGTTTCTGCAGCAGAATGCCCGTATGCTGGAGAGCAGTCCCGCTTCCTGTGTTCCTCCCCGTTTCCCGACCGTTGCCGCCCTCTGTGCTAATGAACGTACCGACTGAAAATGAAATCCACGACGTGCCATTTGCCGTTGAATTCACCCATCGCCTGCGATTTACAGACGATGTGTTTGGCTGTGATGCTTACACGCTGACTGAACTGCTGGAAGGATCTGAGGACCGCGTGCCCAAAGTGCAGTTTTGGCTGGACGAACAGGTCTCGCTGGCAAACCCGGAATTGAAGCACAGAATCCAGCAGTTCTGCTCACGCCACTCGCAGGTCATTCGGGTTTCGGGGAATATTCAGGTTGTGCCGGGTGGGGAATGTGTCAAGAACGACATTCACCTGATTGAACGCATGTTGAAATGCTTCAACCACGCGGACCTGGACCGTCGCAGTTACGTGGTCGTGATTGGTGGTGGAGCCGTACTGGACGCCGTGGGGTTTGCAGTCGCCATTGCACACCGAGGTCTCCGGTTGATTCGTATTCCCACAACAACGCTGGCTCAGGGAGATTCCGGCATCGGCGTTAAGAACAGTATTAATCTGTTTCAGAAGAAGAACTGGGTGGGCACATTTGCAGTGCCCTGGGCCGTCATCAACGATCGGAAACTGGTAGAAACCCTCAGCGAGCGAGACTTCTGCTGTGGTTTCTCTGAGGCTGTTAAGGTTTCGTTACTGAAATCCAGGAAGTTCTTCGAACATATTCATCGGGACGCAGCGGCCATTCGTCAACGAAAAGCAGAGGCGTGGCCTGTCATTGCCGAATCTGCACAATGGCACCTGCGGCATATCACAGCGGGCGGAGATCCATTCGAAATGCTGGAGGCTCGCCCGCTGGATTATGGTCACTGGTCAGCTCACAAACTGGAAGTGATGACCAGTTTCGAACTGCGGCATGGCGAAGCGGTCGCAATTGGTGTCGCCGTGGACACAATCTACTCAAGTCTGGCACATGGACTGTCGCCTGAAGATGCAGACCGAGTTCTCGACTGCCTGGACCGGCTTGGTCTTCTGCTTGATCACCCCGCTCTGCAGCACACGGACGAGTTATTCTCCGGCCTGGAAGAATTCCGCCAGCATCTTGGAGGTCGACTGACCGTGACGATGCTGGATGGCATCGGCCAGCCCATTGACGTTCATTCGGTTGACCGTGATCTGATGCGTCTGGCAATTGCACAGGTCGTCGAACGTGTTGGCAGAAGCCGTTCCACAACCTGAAGCAGTGACGGAAAACCGATCTGCCGGCCTGCAATCCGTCGCCGGCAGAACGCCTCAGCCGTGAACAGGTGATGGAACGCATGTCCGTCAAACGCCAGTCCCTTCGTACGACCTCACAGGAAAAACCATAGGACTGGCAGGATGTGCCGAAACTCTCTGTGCGGCAGGGGTAAGTCTGACAGTTGCCGGCTCCCGGGCGCGGTACCACGTTGACCCATATGCCGGAAAATGCGACAAGGCATACGCTGTGTTCCGGCCAGTGGCCCGTTCTGCGCGGTCCCTCGTCTGCCTGGCAGACACAGGGGTCGGCAGCATCCCTTCACACATCCTCTCTCTCCCTGTCTTCATTCGTCGCTTTCTCCACGACGTCTGTCTGACAAACAAGGGCTTTGTCATGAAGTCTGCAACGTCCCTGGCGATTCTTGCGAGTGCCGTCTTTTGTACCGGCTGCGCCCAATCCCTGTTCAGTCAGTCCCTGATGGAACAGCGAGTTATTGAACAGTTTGCAGAAGCTCTGAACGAAGAAAACGAACCGGCTCTGCGCCGGATTACATCGACGCGCTTCGAAGAAAAGGCCCTTCGGTCAGAAGACGTCCTGTCCGATCTGCAGGTGATGGCATTGCCCAAACACGAGCTGACTGTTGTGGAAGTGACCAATCTGAAGAATGGCGGCCGGGAGGTCATTGCGAAGGAAGAGTCGGGTGGCAAGTATCAGTTCCATCTGGTCAATGATCCTGCAAAGCACTACTGGGTGGTTGACGATGTCATGGTCCGCCAGCTGAATAAGAGTACGCGGGTCACCAAGTCCACCATTGAAGTCATGGATCTGTTGATGACGCTGCGACAGTTTCTGACTGTCTGGGAGTCCGGTGACCGCGAAGAAATCCTTGCCATGACGTCCTCGGACCTGACCGGTTCGCTGCGGCAACTTCCGGAGGAATGGCTACAGGCGCTCACGGCCCGAATTGCCTCCACTTACGAAGAAGGAATGGCTCGCCGGCCGGAAGCCAACCTGAACGAAAACGATGCCGTGGTGAAACTGCCGGCAAAGAATGGGCATCTGCTTATCAAACTTGTCCGGAATTCAGACGAATGGCTGGTCGATGATGTCGAAGCCCACAACCACCGCGTGAAAAATCATACGGGATCCGTTCGACGGCAGGCAGATGCTGTGAACGCAGTCAATACGTTCCTGACAGCATACGGTGCCGAAGATCACGATTCCCTGAAACGACTGACCACAAACACCTTCTATTCTGATTCTTTGAAGCTGGCCGATTTGTCCATCATTCAGTTACCGTCGCCCGCGAAAGTGCCGGATGAATTTGACATTCGAGCGTACGAAGACAAGTTAACAGTGATGATTCCCGCCGGCCGCGAAATTGTGCGACTGGACCTTGAGGAACGACCGTCCGAATTCACCACGGCCGACATCGCCGCCGGAATCGGGTCGGCAGCGGCAAAGAACGAACCGCGATTCCTGATTCGTGACGTGACGCTCTACGAGCGCACAAATCGGCGACAGAAATCGTTGTCATCTGTCTTCACCGCGCCGACGCGAGCGGCCTTCTTTCTGAAGGCCCTGTCTGAACGGGACCATGAATCTGTTTCTCAAATGTCTTCCGCAGAATTTTCCCGCGCAACGTGGAAACGACTTGCTCCCGAAATTCTGTCCGCTCTGTCCATTCCCGACTTCTATGACGAATCGTTGACTCTGACAGACAGCCACACGGTTGCACAGCGTACGGAGCTGGAATTCAGGACCGGTAACGGGTCGGTGTTGTCGTGCCGCATGATCAGTGAAAATGGAGTATTGAAAGTCGACGACATTCAATATCCGAATCAACAGGGTCAGGTGACTTCACTGCGTACGCGGCTGGAACTGGCCGCACCATTGCTTGAATTTGCCACAGCATGGAATCAGGGAGACATGGAGCTTCTGCAAAAATCCTGTTCGTCCGATTTCAATCGGCTGGTGTGGAGCAATCTTAAAGGCGTCCCTGCGCAATTCCCAACACTGGCGTCACAGCTCGGACAGCCAATTCACGATACCCGTGTGACTCAGGAACGAGCCACTGTGCGACTGGGATCGGCTGACCGGACCGTCGTCTCGGCCAGTTTGATTATTGAACATGACTACTGGGTCGTCGACGAAATCCGTCTGGACCGGAACACCGGAGACCAGATTGGCATTCGGGAAACGCTGCGTCGTGAGATTGCCGCAAAACTATTGAGCGGTTCCTATTCGACCGTGCAATCTGAGGCGGGTTATGACGTGGTGCGTCCAATGGACATGACACCACCTGATTTCGACATGGTCAACCCCGGCCAGCCTGACCGCAGTCTGTCCGCCGGAACTGATGGCCCGGGACCGGACAGTCTCAACATTCAGAACGGCAGAATCCAGCAGGCATCCGCAGAGGTTCTGTCGCACGGCAATCAGGGAGCAATCGATCAGGCAGTTTACGAACGGACTCTTAACACTCAGCAGACCCCGCTGACAGGGTCTCCGATCAGTCATGCCGTATACACGAGGGAATATCCGGCGGACCCGCCCTCAACATCTTCAACCGGGTCCGGCATCGAGCAGGCTCGCAGCGTCAGCGGTTTCGAGGTCTTTGGCCCACAGGCCGACAGAATTGCTGAATCGTTGGACGCGCCGACGCCTGCACAACAGAGTGCCAGCCTGTCTGACCCAATTGACATGACACCCGCCGAGGGCGGGACAGCGATGTCGAAAGATGTCACACCACGTCAGGGCTTCATGTACTTTGGCCCCGACAAAAAAACGCTCTCAACCCCCTCATCAGCACCGGACACCCGGCCTTCGCCGGCGGTACCAAAGCGAATGCTGACTCAGCCCGCTGATATGCCCATCGCGATTCAGTAACAGGGTTACGGCGTGCAGGCCACGTGCACACGTTTGCTGACATCCACCACCATCGGCAGCAGAAATGCGACGGCGCTGTGGTGCCCGCACGGCATGCGAATAATCTGTTCGGGCGGCAGTCCGATTGTTGTCGCCAGCTTTTCCGAACAGCTCGGCGGCACGACGATGTCGAACATCGCCACATACAACGTCGTCCGGCTCGCAGGCAACCGATGGGCTACGCGTGCAGGTTCTATCTGCCGTAACCACGCCGTCAGCTCGGCGCCGGTTCGATAGCTTTCCATCCTCTTTCGCAGATCAGCGACTTCACGTTCACCCTGTTGAAACATCGCCGGCAAATCGGCGCCGGCCATTAGAAGAAAGTGCTGATCGAAAACGGAATCCAGACTGCCGGCCAGTGAGGCTACAAATCCGCCCAGACTGACTCCCAGGATGCTGACGTGCTTCTTATCAACACCGTCCAGTGATTTAACGACGTCTGCCGCTCTGCGGGCATCCATGACGCCCTGCCGGATCCCTTCGACAAGTTCCTTTCCCTGATCCGGTCGGCGCACAGATCGTTGCCCATAGCCAGGCAGATGAACCATGAACGTGTGAATTCCGGTGCTGCTCAATGCCTGAGCGATTGCTCTGCCGGCATGCATCCCCCGGCCCGATTCATGAACAACGATCACTGCCGGACGTTCGTCTTCACAGACGACACCGTTCTGTCGGGCCCTCCGCCATTCGACAAACATATCTCCGCCGGGACCGGAACGAGGTGAAGGGAAGGAAATACCCCAGTCAAACCCAGAGGCTGCAGCCGGTTTGATGGTTGCCGCAAATGCCGCTGGCTTCCACAGGAACCCGCTCAGGCACGACATAGTATCGTCACTTTCTGTCGCCTGGTCCGGCGCAGCCAGTGAATCGTGACACACGACCGCCTGAGAATCCAACAAGGCAGCCAGCAGGAAAAACGCGGACATCACAGTGACTTCTCCGATATGTTTGGCACAGCACAGAGCTCAGAAAGCATCTGACGGACACTAATAGTATCGGGCTGCCCGAACCTCAACTCCGTTTCGGCTGCCATCGATGGGGAAATTAACAACATCAGAAAACAGACAGGAAGGTCGTATCAGACAGCAATTCAATCGAGTCGGCTTCACTATGGTGCATTGTGCCATTGCCTGTCCTCAGAACAGTGCTCGATGTTCAAAACGACTGCCAGACCCCTTCGATCTTCCTTTGGAGCCGCTTTCAGTTGCCGGTGTGCTTGCAACGGTGTTGCAGTCTGGCCAGAATGGCTAATCATCGATAAACATTGATGGAAAGCAGATAGCCCCGCTTTCCCCAATTAGGTTTGGGCCCCTAAGGGTTCCGTTTCTGGCATGTCCATTGAACGAATAAGGTCAGCAAATGAAGTTTCTTGAAGGCAGAACTGTCGGTATCGACCTCGGCACAACCTATTCAGCCATTGCATACATGGATGACGATGGTAACCCCACGCTGGCTAATAACGCTGACGGACGTCCCATTACGCCGTCCGTCGTCCTGCTGGACGAGGAAAGCGTTGTGGTTGGACCCACCTTCGAGAGAATATCAGTCGCCTCCTCAGACCAAATTGTCGAAGCCATCAAGCGTGAAATGGGGAACAGCGAATACTACGTGACGTATCAGAACAAGAAACTGACCCCCGAGTTCATTTCTGCCCTGATCATCAAGAAAATGAAGCAGGACGCAGAAAAGGAAATTGGGCCGATCGCCAACGCTGTGATCACAGTGCCCTATTACTTCAACGATGTGCGTCGAAAGGCAACCCAGGATGCCGGTCGAATCGCCGGCCTGAACGTGATTGACATTATCAACGAACCGACTGCGGCGACTTTGGCCTATGCATGGCAAAAGGGCGAGCTCGGTCGCACAGACCTGGCCAGCGACGAAAAGACCATCCTGGTGTATGACTTGGGTGGTGGAACGTTTGACGTGACGATCGTACGTTACACGCCAACCAACTTCCGCGTTCTGGCCACCGACGGTGACGTGATGCTGGGGGGGCTTGACTGGAGCAAGCGACTGGCAGATCACCTTGTTGAACAGTTCAAACAAAAATATGGTGAAGATCCGTCGACGGATCCAGACACCATTCGTCAGTTCCATCAGGAATCAGAAGACGCCAAACGCGACCTTAGCGACAAGTCGCAGGTGCCGCTGAGCGTCTACTTCAAGGGCAAGACGCTGTCGGTTTCATTGACGCGGGCCGAGTTCGAACGAATGACGGCTGACCTGCTTCAGAGAACCAAAGACACGACCGAACTCGTGATGCAGCAGGCTGGTGTAAAACCCGGAGTTCTGGACGAAGTCATTCTGGTGGGTGGTTCCACACTGATGCCGGTCGTCGAACAGATGCTGCGTGAAGTCACAGGCCATGAGCCTTCGCGTGAGTTGATGCCGGAACGTGCTGTTGCTGAAGGCGCTGCCATCCACGCGGCGATTCTGGAAGCTCGACACGGCGACGGAACCAGTAAGGTTGTCGAGAGTGTTCAGAAGCGACTTAATTCTGTCCGCACCAGTGACGTGAATTCGCATTCTCTGGGTATTAAGATCTCAGATCCAAGCGACAAGTCGCGCAAGATCAACCACATCATGATTCCGAAAAACACGCCTGTGCCGCACAGCGTAAACCAACGGTTCGGCACAAATACTGATGGTCAGGAACGAGTCCACGTGGAAATTCTTGAGGGCGACGCGGTCGATCCGGCAGCCTGTGAATTGATCGGAGACTTCCGAGTCTTTAATCTTCCCAGCAGCCTGCCGAAAGGTTCACCGATCGAAATCACTTACGCGTACGATGGGTCCGGGCGAATCAGTGCATCGGCCAAGGAACTGACCGGTAACAATGAGGCGTCTGCGGAAATCGTTCGTGAATCCGGGATGAAGGATGAGGAGATCGTTGACGCTCTGAGTGCGTTGACCAAGGATTACGACGTCGAATAATTCTGCCGCCTACGCCCATGGGCTTCAGCCGCGTCCCTCGGACGCGGCTTTTTTTGCGCCGGTATTGATTGCCAACACACGGGTCGCAGAGCATTCCGGACAACAGACCGATGGATCGCCCGCTCACCATGGAAAGACTTCAGCAGTTTAGCGATTGCCGCAGACGGTCCTGGCTCATTAGTCGGACAGCGCCACTTGTTTTGTTTCCCCAGCGTTGTGGAGTTCCCTACGGAAAGTGGACGCTCAGCTAAGCGTGTTATAATACACGCAAGAGATGTCGAAGAAATCAGAGAAACAAGTCCACCGTAAATACAGTCACGAGTTTCGTCAAAATGCGATATCAATGGTAGAAGACCCGGGTTACACGACCGTTCAGGTGGCCCGGGAGTTGGGGATCAATCAAAATTTGCTCCGGACGTGGCGCAAGAAATACGGTAAGGGCAACGATTCGTCGGGGTTTTCGAAAGACGAACAGGAGGGGCTGTATCGCCTGCGGAAGGAAGTTGGCCGTCTTCGTATGGAACGTAAGATACTAAAAAAGCGACGGCCTTCTTCGCGCAGGAAAACAACTGAGGTTTCAGTTCTTTTCACAGCACCGCGAAGAGTGGACGATCCCATTGGTGTGTGATGTGCTGGACGTGAGTCGGAGTGGATTCCGTGCCTGGCAAAACGCCCGGTGAGTGCCCGTTCACAGCGTCAGTCGGAACTTATATCTCAGATAGAACAGGTTCGTTCGGAGCGTCACAAGGACTCGTACGGCAGTCCTCGAATGCACTTGGAACTTGTCGATCGTGGTTTTGAAATCTGCGAAACCACGGTGGCGAAATTGATGCCAAAGGAGGCGATTATGGATTCGACTCATCGTCGTTTTCACATTTGCACAACGGATTTGCACAACGGATTTGCACAACGAATTCGAATCACGGCCTTCCGGTGGCAAAAATACAGTCAATCGTGAGTTTTATCGCGATTGCCCGAACGAAGTCTGGGTTTCCGACCTGACGTACATTTCGACAAACACGGGGTGGCTTTACCTGGGGGTTATTATCGACGTTCATTCGCGCAAAGTGGTGGGCTGGTCGATAGATGTTGAAATGACAACAGACGTGTATTTGTCGGCGTTGGAGATGGCGTTAGGCCGTCGCGATGACGTGATCGGACTGCTTCATCATTCCGATCGTGGCAGCCAGTATTGCAGCCATGCGGTTCGGTCGGCCCCGCGTTGCAACGGCATCGATTGCAGCAATTGATGTCTGCGAAGAACTCGATTAATTGCCCGTTTCTTCATCAACACCTCTCCATAGATTTACGATACCTCGCAAAATGAGCTGAGGCTTTTTGAAGGTCACGTCGGCTGTCGACAGACAGCCTGATGTGATGACAGAGGTCTGTAAATGTCAGCCACACAATGGCGGTCGCCGAAAGGCAGACAGATTCAGAATCGCACGTCTGCGACAACCTCTGCGACCACGTCAGTGTTACTGATCGCCACAAAGTCTGCGCGTTCGAAAGCTCCGAGAGTTATCTTGCGAACGATCGGCCGCCCCGGTTCACGTTGAACAGAACTCAAAAGGGCAAACACTATCGCGGGAACACGCCTGATCGGAACGCGTTGTTTTGTCCCTGCCCTTCGGTGGATTACCGCACCAGGCGGCTGAGGACGCGAAATTCGTCGGTGCCGGCTTCTTCGCACCATTCAAAGACCACGCTTTCGGCGGTGCAAATCACAGCGCCAGCATCGCGCAGGCGGTTCATCGCCGTGCGGTGGTCAGACTCGCGACGACTGCTGACCGCGTCCTCAACAACGAAGACCCGATAACTCTGAGCCAGCAGATCCATGGCCGTCTGCAGGACGCAGATGTGCGCTTCAATGCCGACGATGACCACCTGATCACAGCGGTCCACTGCCACGGCGGCATCGGCGGACGCGCAGAGTGTCTGAAATTCCTCGGCCGCACTGAACCGAATCTTCTCAAACCGCTGCCTGGAAACGTGGTGCTGAGCAATCGAATCAATCGTCGCGCCCAGTCCCTTAGGATATTGTTCAGAGACGATGACCGGAACACCCAGCGCCGCGGCAGCATCCAGCAGAAGAACGATACGGTTTTCAATCCGCTCGGCATGGTGAATGACGGGCATCAGCCTTTGCTGCACGTCCACAACCAACAATTGCGATTGATTACGATTGACCAGCTCGGGACTGCGACGCAGGCTTGCCTGATTTTCCGGGTGAGTTGATTCCGACACGATCGATTCTCTGGCGGGTTGCGTCTGGCTGCGGTTCGCAGCGTTTCACGCTGACTTGTGGCCGCGAAGAGTGTTTTTAACAGCAGTTTGGTGACTCCCACGAGCCAGTATCGTCTACGGAACTAAGTAAACGACTGCTCTAGCCAGGCATTGTCAGCCCACGCTTGAGCAACAGGTGACAATCGGGCAGCAGGCAGTCTATCGGCTGCTGCGTTGATCGCCTACCGTTGAGACAGCAAGGCAGATCCGTCCGGACCATTCCGCCGTTTACTTAGCTACTGCGGAGTCGGCAGGGAATCTTTCTGCGTAGATGGCGTGAGCTTTCGCTCGAGCATCCTCCGACTCAAATCCCGTTGTCTCTGGCACGAAGCGAAATGCCTGAGCGCGGTCACTTTTCGGATTAAAACCGAAGTCACGGGGATCCTTGCCACGAAGATGAATGGCGACGACAATAGCAAGGTCGCCGATTTCGACAAGATAACCCGTTCTGTCTTGTTTCCCAATTAGGATTGACTTGTTCTTAAACAGAGACTCCAGCAATGGCAGATCCTGGACAGTCCCCTGTTCGGCCAGCAACATCAGAGCCGACAGTGGGTATGTGCCACGAGCGGTCTGTAGTACTCTGCGAGCCAGGATCGGTCCTTCAGGAATCGGATGTCGTCGAGCAAAGGACATCAGCACAGCGGGGGCGATACGTTCTCGCAGAATGTAGGCTCCCGCGAGACGACTGAAGGCTTTGCCATGTTCCGGCGATCCAACCGCGGCCATGAATTGTGGTTGCTTCAGCATCGCACTGATGCCCGTGGAACTGCCTCCCGGTAACCGAATCTCTCCGTTACCGGCCAGCAGCAACACAGCGGCATAAGAGTCCACGGAAAACTGTTCGGATTTCTCTGAGGCTGGCCGCGTCGTCTGAATCAGCTCAGCAACCCGCACCTGAATTTGCGCAGGCAGAGTCTTTGGTGAATTCATTGCTGTACCAAACAGGTCGGCTTCAGACTTCAACAGCCGAAGATACAACTCAACCGATTTCCTGTCAGAACCAACCAGCGTGGAAAATCGTTTCCATTCCGGCAGCACCTTCGCATCTGCGGCAGCCAGCGTCTTCTGCAGCTGAGTCAACCGGCCCCCGAATGACTCGCGTTCCAGCAAACGCAGAATTGATTGAATCTGAGCCTTCACTTCCAGAGTACTGGTCGACTCGATCTTCCGCAAATCCGGAATCGCCGTCTGACCACTCTCCTTAAGGGCTGCTCGGGCCGCCCGCCGCACAGTAAAACTGTCTGATCCCAGGCCCTCGACCAACTCCTGAACCGACTTCGTCGGTTGCTCTACGGACTTCGTCGACTTATCGTCGCGTTTGTCCTCCTGTGCCTCTAATCTGTCGGCGCAAACAGCAACGGCAAGCAACAAAGCTGTCAGGCAGAGGGTTTGGCATTGATGAGGCAGGACGTACATCGGAGACAGGCTCAGCGTACTGAGGTGGCGTGTTTGTGGCAGACAAGACGCCCAGATCATCGATATCTATCGCGATTTCCGGCGTTTTCGGGGGAATGTTGGACCATAAATCCCAGCAATTCTGCTGTCGAACCATGCAAACCGGACAACCCGCAGTTTTCCACGCGTTTGGCCGGTCGTGCGATGGTGTGGTCTTGGCCAGGACCACGGTGCTCGCTCAGCAGTCAGTCCTGGACGGGCAGTATCCCGGAAAAGCTGACCTGAGCGGGCCCCGTCAGCCAGATGTTCCCGATTTCGTCCATTCGTACCTGCAACCGTCCTCCGAGCATATTGACGGTGATCTCATGATCCGCTGAACAATATCCGCGCTGAATTGCCGCTACGATCGCAGCGCATGCTCCGGTACCGCAGGCCAGTGTTTCTCCACTGCCACGTTCCCAGACGCGAACAGTGATTTCAGTCGGGGACACCACCTGCACCCATTCCACGTTGGTGCGATCGGGAAAACGTGAATGTTGCTCAACCTTACTTCCCACGTGCCGCACGACGCGATCAGTTAAATCGTCGACAAAGACGACGGCATGCGGATTTCCGAGCGACACCGCTGTGAACTCAATATCCGAATCGGCGCCGGGCAGGCTGATGCCTGGCAGCCGTTCCGAATCGGTGGCTGCGTTCGGCTGGCCCATGTCCACAGAGAAGACTCCGCCGCTGCCACTGCGATCCAGCTTCACTGTTATGACCGTCACCATTCCGGATGCGGTCTGAACCTGGCAGGTGCCGGAACTCCTGTTCCGCCGGTGCATCCAGAGCGCCACGCACCTGACGCCATTACCGCACATCGCACCTTCGCTTCCATCCGCATTCCACATGCGCATCTCAACATCAGCGTGATCAACTGGTGACATCACGATCAATCCGTCGGCTCCGATGCCGAAGTACCGATCGCTGACTTTGCGAGCCAGCTGTTCCGGAGACCGCGGCATGGGCGTAACGAATCCGTCAATAAAGACGTAGTCGTTGCCCGCACCGTGCATTTTGATGAACGCGATATCACTCAATGATTGTCTTCCTGTACTCACGCTCTGGCAGAGAAGCACCGCATGGTCGCGGTTCCTGGCTCTGTGAATGTCGCGGTTTCACATGAACGAAATCTACACCGGCATGCGCCTCACGTACGCGTCTTTGATCTTCCAATTCTAAGATTCGAACTTCAAGTGCAGAATTCTCAGTGCTCGCAATCATCAGACCACAGACCACTGCGCCGGACATGCCGGATGGCCTCAAACAGAATGTTTAAAACCGGTAATCAGGGTGAATTGCCAAAAGCATTAAACGCAACTGCATGAACAGCACTTTTGTTGCGAATCACCGTTGCTCAAACGACACATGCATCCCCTCCCTGGGTTTTTCCGCCTCCTGCCGGAAAACACGTAAGGTATGGGCGGAGCTGCGCGGATGATTGGTCAGAACAACAGGTCGGCAGGGAAAATATCTCAACAACGCGAATCGCCGGACAAGCCGGAGCGCGAGCGAGAATTCGAGGGCCGGAACAATTCCAGTGGGCTGATATCCCTTTTCGCCTGCTCGATTTTCGTTTTTCACGGGTTAGGTCACACAACTTCGAGCACAGTACGAATTTGCCCGTACGTCTCAGTGTTTCCGCCACGGGGCGTTGTTATAAAAGCAGCGAACACATTCAGTGTTCTGGACGTCATCATGTGCAGACACTGTTGCGTGACGGCCCTCAGGACTGTTCGAACTGCGGCTGTGAGGCCCAGCCGCGACCGGAATCCACACAATACGGTGAATTGATTCATCGAACGACGCCGAACATTTGTGCGGCGTTCCATTCATGACATGATTGCGAGTTCTCAAGATGTCTTTGCAGATTTATCTGTCAGGAAAACTGGTCCCTGAGGAGCAGGCTGTCGTCAGTGTGTTTGATCACGGACTGCTGTACGGTGACGGCATTTTTGAAGGCATTCGCGTCTACGGCAGCAAGGTGTTTCTGGAACGGGAACACATTGACCGACTGTACGAAAGTGCATTATCGATTCGGCTGGAAATCCCGCTGACGCCGGACCAGATGATTCAGGCGGTGCGCGATACCGTCGTCGCCAATGATATCGCCGACGGCTATGTACGTTTGGTCGTGACACGTGGCGCAGGCACACTGGGCATCGACCCACAGCGCACCAGTAATCCGCAGGTGATCATTATCGCGGATTCAATTTCTCTGTATCCACAGGAACTGTACGACAATGGTCTGAAGCTGATCACAGCCAGCACCATTCGAAATCATTCTGCCGCACTCAGTCCGCGTATCAAATCCCTGAACTACCTGAACAATATCCTGGCCAAGATCGAAGGCACGGATGCAGGCACGGTTGAAGCTTTGATGCTGAATCACAAAGGCGAAGTTGCGGAATGTACGGGTGACAATATTTTCATCGTTAAGAACGGTGTGCTCAAGACTCCACCACCGGAAGCAGGCATCCTGGAAGGACTCACGCGTAATGCCGTCATCGGACTTGCCCGGAATGCGGGAATCGCAGTACAGGAAGTTCCATTAGTGCGGCACGACATTTTTACAGCCGACGAATGTTTTCTGACCGGAACCGCGGCCGAAGTCATCGCCGCCGTCAGTCTTGACGGTCGAACCATCGGCACGGGAAAACCGGGGTCGGTGACCGGCGAACTGCTGGAACGCTTCCGCAATCTGACAACGACATGATGCGGGAGGCCCGCAGTCCTATGTGAACCGGCGCATCCCACCACCGTAAAAGATACATCCTGAAACAGCTCCTGGAAACCACTGAATTCGCCGTTGCCGGTGAGGAAACAAATGCCACGTAACCGCGACCTTTTTGACGATTCCACGATGACCTTCGGCGAACACCTTGAGGTGTTGCGTGTTCACGTCTGGAAGGCGCTTGTGGGCCTTGTGATCGGTGTCGTCGCTGCACTGTTCTTCGGCGATAAGATCATTGGTGTTCTGCGCCAGCCGATCGACGACGCACTGCGCCGTAACAACCAGCCTGTCGCGGAAGATGATCTTGGCGGCATGGACTTCACGGGATTTCTGGAGCAACTATTTTCTGACAAAGAGGAAGAAGAACCGCCCGAAGTCGTCATGGAATCAGCGCTTGCCGAGGATGAACTGGTCGTCGAAATTCCTCTGGAAAGTCTTCGCAGCGCCATCAAGGCGGCGGTTCCGGATATCGTCGTGGATGTGCCTCAGCCGGACACCGCTGATTCTGACACCGCTGATTCTGACACCGCTGCCGCCGAGGACACCGCCGCACAGGCAGCTACTGACATTTCTGTTCCGCTTGTGCTGAAGTCCGAAGAGATTGCACTTTTCAAGAGGACGGCCGATCGCTTCAACCGGCCGGTGACCTTCAAGGTTGAAGAGGCGTTTATGACGTATATCAAAATCAGCATGGTGGCTGGTTTTGTTCTGACATCACCGTGGGTCTTCTATCAGATCTGGCTGTTTGTGGCGGCAGGCCTGTTCCCCAGCGAACGAAAACACGTCTATATCTATCTGCCCATGAGCCTGGGGCTGTTTCTGGCAGGAGCCATTTTCTGCTACTTCTTTGTCTTTCCGATCGTGCTGGATTTTCTGATCAGTTTCAACAAATGGCTGGGCATCGAAATCCAGCCACGGCTGTCAGAATACATCAGTCTGGCTTTGATGCTGCCAGTCATGTTTGGCATCAGTTTTCAGTTGCCACTGATCATGCTGTTCCTTGAACGGATCGGAGTTATGACGGTCAAGGGATATTCGGAAAACTGGCGGATGGCGATACTGGTCATTTCCATCGCGTCCATGCTGCTTACGCCATCCGACCCTCAAAGCATGCTGCTGATGATGTTTCCGCTGATCATTCTTTACGTCGCCGGCATTCAACTTTGTAAGTTCAGCCCCAGCGCTGGGACGTCTGATCCGCTGGCGTAGTACTTTGTCGGGTCCTGAATCAGGGCCGGGTTCCCTCCCTTTTTCAACGCGTCTGTGGCCTGATCATGAGTGATGTGATTCTCGCAGATCCGATGCCCGAACTGTTCGCCGAACTGTCGCAGGGACGTTTCGACGTTCGCCCGCTGGAATCGGCAACTGACGCGGACTGCGCGGCGGCAGTCGCCATCGTGGCTTACAGCCACCCGGTCGTGGACGGTCCGCTGCTGGACCGCTGCTCCAAAGTCAAAATCGTCAGCAATCATGGTGTGGGCGTGGACCATATCGACGTGGCCGCAGCGCGGCAACGCAGTGTGCTGGTTGGCAATACGCCGGGCTGTCTGGACGCGGCCACGGCGGACATGACGCTGGCCCTAATGCTGTCGGTGGCTCGCAATATCGTGATCGGTGATCGCTTTGCTCGCAGTTCCGAGTTCACCCATTACGACCCGTCCATTCTGATCGGACAGGAAGTGACCGGCAGCACACTCGGGATTGTCGGCATGGGGCGCATTGGCGTTGAAGTCGCTCGGCGGGCCAGAGCCTTCCACATGAAGATTCTTTATCACAACCGCAACCGTCGCCCGGATATCGAAGACTCGTTTGGCGTTCAGTTCGCCTCGTTGAACGATCTGCTTGGCGAATCCGATTTCGTGACCCTGAATTGTCCGTTAACCGAACAGACACACGGACTAATCGGTCCCGCCGAGTTTCAGCAGATGAAGCGCTCCGGCATCCTGATCAACATGGCACGGGGCCCCGTTGTGCAGACGGACGCGCTTTATGAAGCCCTGACGACGAACCAGATTGCTGCGGCCGGGCTGGACGTCACGGACCCTGAACCGCTGCCGCGCGATCATCCGCTGCTGCAACTGGGAAACGTCATTATTGCGCCGCACCTGGGCAGCGCATCCAATGTCACTCGACGCCGCATGATGCAGATCACGGTCGACAATATGATCGCCGCGCTGGACGGCAGCCCTTTGCCGCACGAAGTGCGTCCGGCTGGCTGACGCGTCTTTGATCGGCCGTCTATTTTTGCCAGTCGTTCGCGGCGATCATCCGGCGGACGACTTCTGTCCGGCTGCCTGTTTCTTCGAAATACTGCAACTGTTGTTTCGCTCCCGCATTTGCCGGGAGTGAACGAACGGACTGCAGTTCGTCGGCACAGTCGAGTTCATCAGCCATCGGCTGCAGTTGGTCGACCAATTCGCTGGCCACTTTGGCAACAGATCGCTGCTGAAAATCTCTGGTGCTCACCAGTTCGGCATCAGACCCGTACCGCGTGGCCCGCCACTTATTCTGTTGAACCATCATCGGATGGTATTCTGACTGGAAGGTGCCTTCGTCGATTTCTCGCGAAATGGCCTGGACCAGACACTGCACAAGCGCCGTGATCGCCAGCACCTGATTTAGACCTGCCGGCATGTCACAGACGCGCACTTCAACCGTCCCGAAATTATGATGCGGACGAATGTCCCACCAGATCTCACGAATGCTGTTGATGAAGCCCGTGTTGACAAGGTGGTTGATCAGCCACACATATTCCGACCAGTTGCGCATCAGGTGTGGCAGTCCTGCGGTCGGCAGACCTTCCATGATTTTGGAACGGTTGGAATGCAGTCCGGTGTTGCGACCTTCCCAGAACGGCGAGTTGGAAGACAGTGATAACAGCAGTGGCAGATATTTCATCATTCTTTCACACACCATGATGGCTTTGTCGCCGGTTTCCACTCCAACGTGGACGTGCAGCCCGAACGTGACCAGCCTGCGAGCAACGTCCTGCATCAGTTCAACCAGCCGATGATACCGATCGTCGGCCGTGACTTTCTGATCTCGCCATGACGAGAACGGATGAGAACCTGCCCAGAACAGTTGCAGCCCCAGAGATTCCGCGGCCCCTTCAACAAGGGCCAGTTTTCCCCGCAGATCAGCGCCCGCATCGCGCACGGTGTTGCAGACGCCTGTGTTGATCTCCAGATAGCTCTGCATCAGCTCTGGTTTGATCGCATCGCGGAGTTCGGCCGGTAAAGCCTTCAGGACGTCTTCGATGCGGTTCGCCAGTTCCATCGTTTCGACATCGACAAGCTGCAATTCGATCTCGACACCGATGGTCGGTCTTTGATTGGGCGTGAATAGCAGCTGTGGCATGGGATACGACTGTCTTTTCGATTTTTAGGACGGGGCCTGGGGCCCAGGAAATCATTTCGTCATCAGCAGCAGAACCGCCCGTGCCAGAATTCGGACGCCGTATGCAATGGCCGATTCGTCAATATCAAAGACCGGTGAATGCAGATGCGGCCACGGTTGCGAGGCTGCACATCCGAGACGCATCTGGGATCCCGTGCAATGGTCCAGGTACATCGCAAAGTCCTCGCCGCCCATGCTGGGCCTGTCCAGCAGCACGATGTCCTGTTCGCGGAATACCTGTAGCGCTGCAATTTCAATCGCCGATGTTTCGCGCGATGAATTGATGACTGATCCCAGTGGGTGACGAAAGTCAACGTCGATGGTGTTACCAGTGACAGTTGCGATGCTCTGGCTGATGTCATTGATCCGCTGCATTAGCTTTTCGCGGCCGGCGGCGTCTGTTGTTCGAAGAGTTCCTGCAAGTCTGACCTCGTCCGGAATGACGTTTGACGTGTGTCCACCGTTGATCTGGCAGACGGTGAAGACAGAGGCGTCCCGGACATCGGTGTTGCGAGGCAGCATCTGATACAGGTCAGACGTCAGCATGGCCGCAGCGTGAATGGGATCCGTTGTATTGTGCGGCCGCGCTGCGTGTCCGCCTCTGCCGGATACTGTGATAAAAACTTCGTCAACACAGGCCGTAAACACACCATAGCGGACACCGATCTGCCCGGCCAGCAGATTGGGCTCCACATGAACGCCAAGAATCGATCTGACTCCGGCCAGCATTCCGTCTTCGACCATCCACGTTGCGCCGTCGCAGGTTTCTTCGGCCGCCTGAAACAGGAAACGGATTCGCCCTGACGGCACTTCGATTAATGCGGAATGACCTAGGTGCGTCAATACTTCAGCTACGCCCAGTACAATCGTCGTGTGCACATCGTGCCCACATGCATGTGCCATACCGTCTTTGATGGATGCGTAGCCAGCGTCTTTGCGATCGGACATTCTGAGCGCATCAATATCGGCACGGATGGCGATTGCTGGTGTTTCCGGTGTGGCATCGCCAAACAGCAGATCGCCGACCACGCCAACACCCCGATCCGGGATGACAGCGGAAATGCCAAGGCTCTTCAGTCGCTCGCAGACAGAATGACTGGTCTCCGTTTCTTCGCCGCTGGCTTCCGGGGCACAGTGACGTTCTCGCCGATATGCAATCCATGCCGCCTGGTGTTCGTCGGCAAATGCATCGATGGCAGGTTCCAGCTGGCGGACGGATTCCGCATCCTGCGAGTGCAGTCGTCGATCACGGTCCGTGGTCATGCGTTTCTGATTCCATCGACAGGAAGGCGGGAGATAACCGCTGACTGTACGTCATTCCGGTTCACACGAGCAAGCGCGTCTCAGGCAGGAAAACCTCACCGATACGGAATGAACCACGAAGCACGAGTGAGAGAACACCATCAACGGCAAACTATGCATTTCATTCAGCCCCTCGCAGCGGCGATAGAGTCTGGCTTTCACCGTCCCGGTGCCGCTGGTCTGCGGCCGACTCAATTTGGAATCACACTTCTGTCAGAGTCGGTCTGAGACTTGTAGAGATCGCTCAAAGGGCTGGTGGCGACTGGTTCGTCCAGCGGATCATCGACGGAAAAATAGACGTTGTCCGTTCGCCCGACGGGTTCCTGATAGTTCATCCGCCACAGCCGATGAGGCTGCAATTCGTGCATGAGACCCTGGCAGCCGGTGGAACTGACCAGAAGCAGGCAAGCGCAGGCGAATCGTTTCATCGTGATTGTCCCTGAAGTTTCGCGGCGAACTGCCGCTGTTCACTGGAAAAATGTCGCCAAATCGACCACTATTGCGGACCCCTTTGAGTTAGCTGCATCCGACATGTTGACGAAGGTTACTCACCACGATTGCTCTCCATAACACGAAGGCGGTCATCATTCCGTCCGGAATGGCATTGTCGTTTCGCAATCACAGCCAACTTCCGCAGTTTCTGCCGATCCACGGAGTCCCGTATGCAACGTCGACCGTTTCTTCCTCTGACCGTCTGCCTATTCGTGGTGACTGCGCTGACCGTCGCGTCGTCACGTGCTGAAGACGCGGCTTCGCCGCCAGCAATGCCGGCAAAGATTGATCTGCAGGACGGCGACACGCTGGTGTTTCTGGGTGACAGCATCACTCATCAGCGACTGTATACTCAATACGTGGAAGACTTCTTCTACACACGGTTTCCGGCCCGAAGGATTCACTTCCACAATGCCGGCATTGGCGGCGCACAGGCGTGGGATGCGCTGCAGCGAATCAGCCGCGATGTGCTGGACTACAAGCCTCGGTATGTCACGATTCTGCTCGGCATGAACGACGGCAGATACACGCCGTTCGATCCGGAAATCTTTGCGACCTACCAGAACGATATGACGGAAGTGGTGACCAGAATTCGCCAGGGTGGCGCGACACCCGTGCTGATGTCGCCCACGATGTTCGACGCCCGAGCCGCTCAGGTGCGTCAGAATCCACGGCGGCTACGGTCGCCGGAAATGTTGTCACAGTACAACAGCGTGCTGGCCTATTACGGTCGCTGGTTGCAGGACCGGGCCATCGAAACAGGAACATCCTACGTCGATATGTTCAGTCTGCTGAATGATCTGACGGTTGAAGGCCGCGAAGCGGACCCGGAATTCACACTGATCAAAGACGCCATTCACCCGGATCCACCGGGGCAGCTGGTGATGGCTTATGCGATGATTGACGATCTGGGGCTGCGCGGCCAGGTGTCCAACATTCGCATTCTGCCAGCCGCGAAGGGTGGCTTCCGCGCTATGGCGAGCGGCGGCAAGGCCAGCAATGTCAGGGCGACGGCGGACGGATCTGAATTCGACTGGACGGCTTACAGTCTACCGTGGGTCCTGCCGGAAGAAGCTCAGTCCGGAGCCAAACTGCTGCATCTCGGTCACCGAGCCAGCAAGGAAGGCCTTGAGATTCACGGGCTGAAACCTGGACAGTATGAAGTCGTTGTCGATGATGTTGTGGTCGGCAGGTACTCTCACGTGGCTTTGTCGCGTCACATTGAGCTGCAGGACAACAGCAAGACGCCTCAATATCAGCAGGCGATGGCTGTTGCGATGCTCAACAAGCAGAAAAACGAAGGTCCGGTCAAGCAGCTGCGAGACGGCTGGCGAGCTTTTCAGGGATGGGCGCGACAGTCCCGTCAGCTGAAGGATCAACCGAACAATGCACAGCTGGCTACAGCGGTTGCGAAAGCTCGGGAACGGCTCAACGGTCTGGAAGAGAACATTGCCAGCGCAGAGTCGGCCGCAAAACAGATCGAGGATAAGATCTACGCAACCAACCAGCCGAAAACGCGACACTACGTGATTCGTCGAGTACAGTAGCGCCGCCGATCAATAATATCCTGGGTCAGGCTTTGCCTGACCCGTATTCTCTTTACGTCTTCTAATGCACCGTCAGCAACAGCCTGGCCTACGGAGTTGAAATGAACAGATTCATGATTCCCATTGTGACATTGTGTCTGGTCGCACCGGTATTCGCCGACGATTCGGCCGACGCAATCCGGACGCTGCAGGCGATCGGTGAATATTCCAAAGGCACGGCAGACGCCCGTGCGGCGGTGCAAACTCTGAAACAGGGTGGATCCAGTAATCTTCTGCCGATTCTCAAGGCTTTCAACGGCAGCTCTCTGTTGGTGAAAAACTGGCTGCGCAGCGCCTTTGAAGGGATCGCTGATGCAGAGCAAAAAGCGGGCCGAACGCTGCCCAAAGGCGATCTGCTGGCGTTCGTAAAAGACACGTCAGAATCGCCTTCCGCCCGGCGCATGACGTTCGAATGGCTGCTGCAGCGCAGTCCGCAACTGGAGGACGAGTTGATCCCCGGCATGCTGCTGGACCCCAGTCCGGATTTTCGGCGCGACGCCGTCAAGAGACTGATCGACCAGGCATCAGCAGCGAAGGATGACACAGCCACGAATTTGTATACAAGAGCCATGTCCGGAGCGGTTCATGAAGATCAGGTCAAGACGATTGCCAAAGCCCTGCAGGATGCCGGCATAGAAGTAAACATTTCGCGCCACTTTGGATTCCTGATGGCGTGGAAAATCATCGGCCCGTTTGACAATAAGGACCAGAAAGGTTTCCCCGTTGCCTATCCTCCGGAAACCAAGCTGGATCTGACTGCCGAATACGATGGTCAGCTGGGCAAAGTCCAATGGCAGCCCATCACCACAGAAGACGACTACGGTGTCGTGGACATCGGAAAACAGATTGAGAACTACAAAGGGTCGCTGATGTATACCACCACGACCTGGCAAAGTGAGAAGGATCAGGCCGTTGAGATGCGTCTGGGCACACCTAACGCGTGGAAACTTTGGGTCAACGGCGAATTAATCTTCGAACGAGAAGAGTATCACCGAGGCACACGACTGGATCAGTACAAAGTTCCCGTTTCACTAAAGGCGGGGCCCAACACGATTCTTGTTAAGATCTGTCAGAACGAACAGGAACAGTCGTGGGCGCAGGATTATAAGTTTCAACTGAGAGTGTGTGATCGCACGGGCGCGGCAGTGCTGTCTGTGGCAAAGTCAGCAGCCAACAGTACTCGGCGAAAGGAGATTCGATAATGAAATATCTGCCATCAGCAACACGCGGTGTCCGTACCGTATCGGTATTCGTCACGCTTGCAGGAATAGGTCTTGTGTCGGCTATTCACGCGGGCGACTGGCGACAGTTTCGAGGCAACGCTGCCAATTCGATCGCCCTCAACGAAAACCTGCCGACGGAGCTCAGCGGGGGATCGGTCGCATGGAAAGTGCAGTTGCCAGGTCGCGGTCTGTCGGGGCCGATTGCTGTCGGTCAGCAGGTTCTGCTCACCGCCAGTTCCGGGTATGCACAGGACCGGCTGCACATTATCAGTTTCGATACTGAAACTGGCGAAACTCAGTGGGAACGTCAGTTTGAGGCAACTGGTCGCACGGGATGCCATCCCAAGATGTGCGTTGCCACTCCAACTCCGGCCAGCGATGGCGAACGGGTCTTTGCCTTTTACTCCAGCAGTGATCTGATCTGCACGGACCTGGCCGGTGACTTGCAGTGGTATCGGGGCTTTGGTGCCGAATATCGTAATGCCAGCAACAGCCTGGGCATGTCGTCGTCACCCATCGTGATCGGCTCGACCGTCATTATTCAGGTAGAAAGCGAAGCGGAAGCCTTTGCGGCGGGTGTTGATACCGTCACCGGCGAGACCAAATGGAAAATCGATCGGCCGCGAAAAGCGAACTGGACGTCGCCCACCATATTGCCGGCGGAAGACGGAAGACCCGCTCTGGCATTGCTGCAGTCGTCTGCCGGACTGTCTGCCGTCGATCCGGAGACGGGCCACGTGGTTTGGACCTTTGACAACGGCGCATCAACGATTCCGTCGTCACTGGTCGTCGACGGAACCGTTGTCATCCCGTCAAACGGGCTGACAACGATCAAGCCTTCTGCTGACGGTACTGCCGTCGAGTCCGTCTGGAACTCGTCGAATCTTGGACCGTCGACGCCCAGCCCTGTGGTGATTAATGGCATGACGTTCACGGTGAATTCGGCCGGAGCTCTGTCGGCCGGAGACATGACAACAGGCGAACGTCTGTGGCAAATGCGACTAAAGGGCAAATTCAGCGGTACTCCGCTGGCATCCAACGGTCACCTGTTCTTCTTCAACGAAGCAGGATATGCCTTCGTTGTGCGGCCGGAGAAAGAGAAGGGCGA
The DNA here is from genome assembly GCA_014238335.1 of Fuerstiella sp. Classification (GTDB taxonomy): domain Bacteria; phylum Planctomycetota; class Planctomycetia; order Planctomycetales; family Planctomycetaceae; genus Fuerstiella. Next base: position 476 of record JABABI010000022.1, on the reverse strand, counting down.
AATCGTTTCTGAGCTGGATCTGACAGAAACCATTTTGTGCAGTCCGGCAGCTTCCGACAACGCTTTGTACGTGCGAAGCGACGGCCACTTGTGGAAGTTCGCAGACCAGCGGTAGATCCCATCCTGATGTCTGATTTCAGTGTACCTGTTGCCATTGGGCTCGGCGGATTCGTCGGTGCTGTGGCGCGATTTTACGTCTCCAGTGGCGTGACGAAAGCCTGCGGAGAAGATCTTGCATTTGCAGGAACGATGTCGGTCAATCTGATCGGCTGTTTTGCGATCGGAGTTTTTGCGACGATCGCCACCAGAACAAGCGTGTTTTCGCCGTTGGCGCAAACGTGTTTGATTACCGGTCTGCTGGGGTCGCTGACAACGTTTTCCACGTTTGCCTTTGAATCGTTAAGTCTGATGCAGACGGGACGGTTCGGGGCGGCAGTAGTAAACATGAGCGTCAATTTGCTGGCCGGTTTGGTTCT
>JABABI010000229.1 GCA_014238335.1 Fuerstiella sp. | reverse complement strand
GTATCCAAAAATGAGACCAGAGTCATTCTTTCGTCATATGTATCTGTTAATCGAAAACTTTCCCATTCACTGCGATGTTTACGGCCTTCCGGACGTGCCATGATATCGCACACCCAGGTGTCCATGCGGCGGAGCCGTTCTGCAAGCACGTCGGCGATATTTGACGTGACTTGCAGTGCGATATTGGGGTGCTGCTGTGACAGCTTCAGAAAATCTTCGCGACGGTAACAGCACGCGGTTACATCTGTGAGCGCATGGATCGAAGCGGAGTGGGGAGCTGTCCGCACGAACGACATTTCACCGAATACGTCCCCTTCCTTCAGAATCGCCAATGGATGTTCGGGGCCGGTTTCTGCGGTCCGGCTCACAATACATTCTCCCGAAAGAATGATCCACAGGGCCTGAATACATTCCCCTTCATTAAGGATTGCCTGATTCGCCGTGAATTCAGATATCTGCAGAGCACTGCAGATATGGGAGGCGTCTTCGTTGTTCAGATCGTGGAATAGCAGCAGGGATTGAAGTTCCCGGTCGAGTATGTTCATGTGTCGTCTCAGATTCAGATTCCGGCCAGAACGGTGGCCCGGCCGACCCGACCGATGCCCATCAGGTACGCGGCTGAACGCAGCGGGATATGTTTGTCATTGGCGACTGCCCACATTTTCTCGAAGCTGACCGTCAGTGTCTTTGCCAGTTCTGCTCGTGTTCGTTCCAGATCCCAGCGGAAGTACTGCTGATTCTGAACCCATTCAAAGTAACTGACGGTGACGCCGCCGGCATTCGCAAGAATGTCCGGTAGAACAACAATATCGCGTTGGTGCAGAATTTCGTCAGCATCGGGCAAGACCGGTCCGTTGGCCGCCTCAACAACATAGCGGGCCCGGACATCCGCAGCGTTGTCTTTTGTCAGAACTCCACCCAGGGCCGCAGGAATCAGCACATCGACGTCCAACGCCAGTAATTCCTCGTTTGAAATTAGTTGTTCCGTATCGAACCCATCGAGAGAGCGGTACCGGGTAACATGCTGCAGAGCAGCAGGGATGTTGATGCCGGCAGAATCGTACCTGGCACCGTTGATGTCTGATATCGCGACAACCCGCGCACCATGGTCGTGCAGATATGCAGCGGCAAATGATCCCACGTTGCCAAATCCCTGAATTGCTACGGTGACGTCGTCCAGCGGCCGATCAAATTTCTGCAACATCGCTTCGGTCAACAGCCCGACGCCCCGCCCTGTGGCTTCTTCGCGACCGTCCGCCCCGTGCAGTTCCAGCGGCTTTCCGGTGACACACGCCGGATTGAATCCGTGGTATTTTTCGTACTGATTCACGATCCATGCCATCACCTGAGCATTAGTGCCCATGTCAGGCGCCGGAATATCCTTGTCGGGACCGATGACGTCCTGCAGTTCATCCACGAATTTTCGCGTCATTAGCTCCAGTTCCGCGTTGCTGAGCGACTTTGGCGAGACAGAAATTCCACCCTTGGCACCTCCGTACGGAATGTCGACGACCGCTGTCTTCCAGGTCATTAGCGAGGCCAGTGCCAGGACTTCGTCTGCATCAACGTCATGGTGAAATCGCAGCCCGCCTTTCATCGGGCCTCGAGCACTATTGTGCTGAATGCGGTATCCGACGAACGTGGCAATTTCACCATTGTCCATTTTCATAGCGACCTGGACTTTGACTTCGCGTTCCGGCGTCAGCAACAGCTTCTTCATATTTGGCGACAGATCCATCACTGACGCCGCGTTCGCGAAGTAGTGGCAGGCAGATTCGTATGCGTTCATGATTTATCTGTTGTTGGTGCTGACACTGTTGTTGCCCGAAGGATAGTCTTCACAATAGCCGGAGATTTGAGCAAGGTTGCCGCAATTTCGCGAGCGTACAGGGTGGTACCGAACTCGGACAGCTGCGGTGCGTCGGACCGAAAGAGCTTGGACGACGTCTTGACGCTGCGGAAGGCGGTGGTCGCATCACAGAAGGAAATGGAAAGATTACTGCACAGGGCGTTAAGCACCAGTTGCGGTACATCTTTGGAAACCGGCCAGCTGCCGCTCAGTCGAATATGTTGAGACAGCTCAGGAAAGTCGTCTGACGAAACCACCTGCCACGGTACCGGAGACGTCGCAATAACTAGTTGAGTGTGATGCTGCCTGGCCAGATCGGCCAGTCGAATTACCGGATCCATGGCATGCCGCAGCTGCAGTCGCAGATCCAGCGCTGAACCTGTCGTCCATTCGTAGTTCCGACAGATCGTTGAGGTCGAGCTGCTGTTGGCCGCGTGGCCGGCATTCAGGATCCTTGCCGTCACGGCCCGCCAGATGGCTGATTTCTTCAACAGATTCAGCACACTGGACTGATCGTTTCCCCGGTTCCGGAGCAGTGGATTGATGCAGATCTGCTGTCCGTCAGAATACTTAAGGTATTTGCGATGGACAACATCATCCGCGACGTCTGTCATGTCAAAGTGCAGCACAATCAAGTCTGGTTGCAGCCGGAAGAGTTCGTTTCGATACTGAAGCAATGAAAGCAGCGGGCTGTAGCCTGGCACTCCGGCATTCAGGACTTCAACATTTCGGGATGTTGTGTCTGTAAGAAATCCATGCAGTCTGGCAGCCAGCGTATGTCTTTCCGGCAGGCCCGGTCCCAGAACGGTTTCGTCACCCAGAACCAGTACTCGATAGAGCCCCGCTGGTTTTGGAATCCTGGGTTCCTTTCCGCGGAGGCCGAGACTGTTTGTGGAAAAGCTGGCGGCCCCAGCGGATGCTGCAGAACTCATCCGTCTCAGCAACTCATGGTGTGCAGTGCTGGACGGCACCAGGACGCGTTGAAGATCAACCGATGCCTGCGGGCAGACGACGCGGGACGCGGGCACCGCAGCGACGGTCTGCAGCCAGATCTCAGCAGCCACAAACAACAGCGCTAACAGCGCGGCCGCTGTGAACAGATGCCTGAGGTTGCTGGCGACGACGCGATACATTTTCTGTGTAAACCGAGGTGTGATACCTGACTGAATTTATCGCCTGGCGAATCCGATTCCGGACGATCAGAGTTACGAGTAATGAACCAGCCAGTTTACGTCGGGCAGAATTCTGCAACAAGATGAGCCGTCGTTTCCGGACTGCGTGAGTACGCACCTGGACCACCGTGGCACGTGTCAGTCGGAATTGAGTGTGCATGGCCGTGACAGGCGATTTACTGCGCTGGTATGCAAATTCCATGGCGCCCACCAGGAACGTCAAACGCAGGAAGGGCGAGTCTTCGGTGGAAGCCTCGCCCTTTTTTTCCTGACAGCAGCGAAACGATGCCTAAGCGGCCTGTCGTTCCGGCGCGTGAATCTTCAGATTTGATCCTGGGCCCCCACGTGGCGGGTAGCCGTATTCTCTGAGTTTTCCGGACAGCGTTCTGAGCCCGATCTTCAGGATCTGGGCTGTCCGTTCGCGATTTCCGTTGCAACGGGCGAATGTCGATTCGATCAGCTTGCGTTCCATCTCACGCAGTGTCATTCCGACGCCATCGACGCTGACATCTTCGACAGCCTCATTCTGCAACCATGGTCGCAGTGATTCTGCAGTGATCACGCCACCAACATCAGTTGTGCAGGAACGTTCGACAATGTTCTGCAGTTCCCGAACGTTGCCGGGCCACGAATGACCTTCCAGAAGCTGCAGAGCATCCGTGCTGATGCTTCGAGGTGGTCGGCCTTCTTTCAGTGAAATCTCGCCGATGAAATGCTCCACCAGCAGCGGGATATCGTTGTGTCGAACCCGCAACGGGGGAGACTGCAGCGTAATTCCGCTCAGGTGCTGCAGCAGGTCGTCCCGAAAACGTCCTTCCATCGCCAGACGATTCAGATCCGAATGCGTGGCAGCGATAAAGCGGATGTTGGGAGAATCCACAGTCCCGTTCAAAATTGATGTGGCTCGCTGTTCCAGCAGCTGAGCCAGTCGTTTTTGGAACGGCAGAGCGACCGTTTCCACGTTGTCCAGTAAGACAGATCCTCCGTCAGCCATGTTCAGATAGCCCGGAAAACCGTCCTCGGTACCGTCGCCAAACAGCTGATGTTCCAGCGTTTCGACTGAGTGCAGACTGCAGTCGATGCGAAGGAATGGCTTTTCGGCGCGACGGCTGCAGCGGTGAAGTCCTTCTGCAATCAGCGTTGTTCCGCTGCCGGCTTCGCCACGAACGAGAACGGTACGGTCGTCGTCTGCAGCAATGCGAATGCTTTCCCGCAGGGCCTGCATGGCAGCCGTACTGCCAACAAGATCCATCAGGTTACGATTCAGCAGCTGTCGCTTCAGGTTTTCGTTTTCGCGAATGAGCTCGCATTTCAGTATGGCTGTCAGGAGTGACGCACCAAATCGAGTGGCCGAAAACGGACGTTCGATGATTTCACATTCGAACGTGGGAACGGTTTCGCGGCCCCATCGGGAATCTTCAGAAACGATGCACAGAATCTGTGCCGATCGTGAATGATTGCGAATGGCCGCGTTGACTTCCTGCAGTCGGGAAACATTATCCGCATCGTCAATGATACAGATTTGAAACTCCTGACGGCTGAGATGAAACAACATCGCGTCCGGACTGTCTGTTTCACAGACAGTCATTCCTCGCTTCCGCACGTCGTCAGCGAGCAACTGACGAGCTCCAGGGCGTGGCGAGAACACCAACACCGATTGTGGAGCGGGAGCGGATTCCGCGGGGGCTTGTGAAGTGCTGTCAGCCGAGCCTTGCACGGTAGGCGGTACGCCAC
>JABABI010000228.1 GCA_014238335.1 Fuerstiella sp. | reverse complement strand
AGGATCGACACAATAGAATGCGCCCTGTTCGTGCAATTCGTGCTGGCCCGGCCGCTGGTCAAATGACACCAGATCGACGTAGTCAGGCATCCAGCACGGTCGCGGCAGCGCATCAAAGACGGGGACCGCCGGACGATCGCGAATCCAGACGACCGCGACAGGGTAGCCTGCCGGTTGCGACAATGACTGCACAAACTCGTCCTGCAGGGCCTGATTCGGAAACAGGCGTCTGGCCAGACGTTTTAGAGTGTTGGGGATTGCGCGGGGCGTCAAAACAGAGCACTCACCATCACTAAAGACCATTGAAGGCGATCATCGCTGCAATGGCAGCGACGATAATTATAAAAACCAGAATAGGTACCATTCGTGGCGGCGCGACGGTGGATAACTGCTGGACACGCGTCCCCGGCAGAATCAAAGTTTCGTTGTCGAACAGCTCGTCCACGATTGATCGGCGGGCGAGCTGCTGGCCATCCCGTGCGTCCACCATCCGGAATGAATCGCCTGCGACTTCCAGCAGCATTCGACCAAGTCGTCCCTGAACATCGCGCGCCGAAATTGTAGATCTGGCATTTTCAAGGTCCGCTATGAGTTCGTCCATGTCACGAACCTGCTCGGTCGCAGTGGCAACATTACTGGAATTGAGTGTGCTTCGTACGCCAGCATTTAGCAGTTGCCCCAATTGGTGCAGATCCCTCGCGGTAAGTTCGGCAAAGCTGGCGGCAGCTTCGCTGCTGCTGAGCCATCTTTGCACGCCGAAATCTGCGACAAGAACCCTGATGTCCGGAGACACGTACACCGAGCAAGGCGTCAGCGCACCATGGCTCAGGCCGCGGTTGTGAGCGTGTTGCAGCACGGACGCGATCTGCCAGCCGATGTCTGCCAGTTCATCCCATGACAGGTCGTCGTTCGCATCGAGTCGTTCACTCAGAGAAACGCCGCCGGGCATCTCTGTGACAAAGAACAGCTGTCCATTGTCCTCACCCCAGAACATCATTTCCGGCACATTGCCGTGCGGTGCCTGGCTGAGAGTCATCAGGTCTTTACGAAATGCTGCCCGGAAACCGGTTAACGCAGACGTTTCGGCAGAAAACAGGGTCAGCCGTAAATTGGACGGAACTTCAGTGGACCGAACGCGCCACACAGAGACGCCGCCCGAGCCGACCGGCGACAGTTCCTCCAGCAACTCGAAGGCTGACAGTGGCTTTCGGGACATGTAATTACTTGTTCGCTTCCACGTCGTAGTCAAACGTGATCGTCCGTTTCTCAAACGCGATTTCAATGACATCCGTCTGGTCGCGGAGAGTCGTGCTGTGCCACGACAAATCCCGTCCGAGATCCTGATCCTCGTACAGGACCTGGCCGGTCAGCACGTCAATGATTCGTCCGTTATAGACGCGGGGAACCCGTTGTTTCGTCGGTCGTTTCAGCAGGATCAGCAGCGGACTGACGGTCGGCGCAGGATTCTTTGAAGGATGAAGCGTGCGGATCCATTCATGATCGACCTTCGTAGCCCATACGTGGTCTCCGCTGTCGCGGTCGACGGCGTACAGCTGTCCGTTCACCTGGACTGATTCTGTTACCGGATTCTGCTCGCCAAATTCCTGATCCAGGCAGGAGGTCAGCACCAGCCAGTTGGCCCGGCCGGGCCGAAGATACAGGTGTTGAGATCTTTGTGCGGCCGGCACTGACACGTCAGAAACCAGTTGTCGTTTGATCACATCGAAAATCTTCAGCCGGTCACCGCCCGACAGTACGGCGACGTGCCCGTTCACAATATTCGATGCCACAGAGTCCGCTGGAAGTTCGGTCGTCCATGCAAAGCGGTTTTCGGCCAGATCGAACAATTCCAGGCCCGAGTCAGTGCTGCCCAGTCGAAACAGCACACAAAATCGTCCGCACAGGGTAATGCGAAACCTTTGCTGTTCTCCGGGTTCCAGCTGAAACGACTGCGTCGAGGCATTTGAGTTTTCGTTGGCCTGGACCCACCAGTCGGGCAACGGATGGGATGCAGACAGGGAACCATCCACCGGGTCCCGAACTTCAATCAAACCCGCAGACTCACTCAACAGCACCAGCGAATTTTCATCGGCTGCGATGGTGCAGTCACTGGGCAGCCCGCTGGCTTTCCATTCCTGATGTCCGGTCAGCGCGTTGAGCATCACCATTTGCCGGCCGCTGTACACAGCAATCCCGTATGGCGTGATGGGTCCGGCAGGAAACAGACCGCCGGGTTGAATGTCGTATTGCGTCGTACGTTGCCAAGCCTGCGAATAATTCTGAGAAGGCAATGCGTTACCCACAATCGATGCCACATTCCGACTCCACAGAAGCCTCGGTGGAACCTCATTCGTTGCCCCGGAACAATCGAGCATTAACAGCTGTGGACCTAGTTTGACGGCGAGAAGAAATCCATACGCACACAGGTAGTGGTCTGACAGCTTGTTGTACGATTTCGTGGACCAGCGGTTGGCAAAGGTTGGTGCGGCGCCGGGGTCGAACGTCCAGCGATGTCTGCCATCCGCATCGTACGCATGGATCAAGGTTGCCGATCGTATTCCGGCAGATGCAGGATTCTTCAGGAAATTCCAATTGCGAAATCCGCCTGCGGGACCAAACAACGGAATACTGGTGTGAGCGGAATCCGCAGTTTTGTGAGACGCTCCCCCGGCATGAGCCTTAGATTCGACAACTGCGGGAACTCCCTGCCAGGGTGTCGACGGCGACAACTTCAGTGCGGTTTTCATTATCGTCTTCGCCGTGTCTGAAATCGGGAAACCAATTGCCAGCCGGAAGTCTGAAACGACTGAAGCGACAAAATTGTCGTTTACTGCCGTGCGCTTTGCATTTCCGTCCGCATCTTTCTGTACTTTGGGACTGACTCCTCTGCCGCTTTGCTGCAGCAGATCACGAACGTCCAGCCAGCGTTCTGATTGGGCCCAGTTTGCCAGCAATGCATCGGTCGCCTGTTGTTGTTGGGCCGTCGTGGATTCGGAATTGATGGCAGTCATCAGCAGAAGATCGCGAACAGCGGACTCGAACGGCGGGGGAAGGTCAAGTTGTCCCGACATGACGGCCTGCTGCGCGATGTTTGGAAATCCGCTAAGAATGCACATATCGATCCACCAAACGGAACCCTCCGGCGACGACGACGCTTCAATTCGTTCGGTGATCCGCGGTTCAATCATGCGATGCAAGTCCTGCTGGTCGGATGCACTTCGCAGTGCCATTGCGGCTCGAATGGCTGCTGCCGGAACACGATGGCCCCGTTGCGTCAATGAACCTGCTGTGACGTAGCGGTCACGTGCTGTGGCAGATTCTGTCAGCATGACGACAATCCGTTCTGCCAGCGTCTGGGCAGAAACGTTTGGGTCGTGCAGCTGGCCACGTGATTCCAGGTCATGCAACCGGTCCAGAAATCGCTGAGCTTTATTGGCGTGAGTCCATTGTGCCGGCAGTGATGCGACGTCGCCAACTGTCATGCCGACCATCATCTGGATAAGTCGGGTGATTTGGTCATCGGCCGGCGACATTTCGGAAATCAACGTTCGCAGTTTGGGTATCTGATGTGCTGACGCGGCGTAATCCAGCCGCAGAGATTCCAGGTGTGTGTCGATCAACATCTCCCGGGACAGGTTCCGTCCGACTGGACCCAGCGAGTTATCCGGCTGCAGGGCCTTTTCCAGGACACTCACTGCGGCGGCTACATCACGTCTCAACAGGTGTTCTGCGGCGATGGTGGTCGCGGAGGCCGGGCTGATGCTGGTAACGCCGAAACTGCTGACTTTCGATACGGAATGGGAATACAGTACTCCACCACTGGTCAATAGATTTCCCGGCGATTTAGCGCCTTCCAGACGCTGCACCAGCAGGACGCGGCCCGTTTCTGAATCCAGCGTCACAATGGCGGGTGCCGATGTGGGGATTTGTAGCAACAGATTGCTTTCTGTCGTCATGCCGCAGATCGTTCCCTCTTCAAGCTGCGTTTTCCAGTTCCGTTTTCCGGATTCGAGATCGAGCGATTCCACGATTTTTCTGCCGGTCAGCACGACGGTGCCGGTGCGCGCCATCGCAATTCTTCGCAGGCCACCACGGGGCCGCGTCCAGAGTTCCTGGCCGGTCGACAGATCGAGACAGATCAGACGATCGGAATCACGCGGTGTCAGCAGCACTCGACCGTCGGTAATCCGCGGAAGCGCGTCACGCCAGCCTTCAAACAAGTCATAGGCGTCTGACTGCTGCGGGTTAAAGGCATTCCCAATCACGGCCCGGCCTGGTCCCAATTCGTGTTCTGCGACGTTCGACGGATAGCGATAGATCCAGCGAACGGAATGGTCCTCCGCAGAGATCGCTATGACACGTTCGTCACAGGTATTGCAAATCAGCAAGCCGCGACTGTAAGACGGAATCAGACCGGCATATTTTCTGACCGGATGAAGTCGAAGCGGATGTCGTGGTGTCGATAACAACTGCGAGCGAACGGGACGCATATCGAACTCTCCATCCGGACCCCGCGCCTCCGTAGCTTTTAGCTGCAGCAGAAAAATGCCCTGGTCGTTCTCTGACATTACATAGATCCGATCTCCCATTAGCAGCGGCGCCCCAAGAAAATACATTCCTGCCAGTGGAGGAACTTTTCCGCTGCCCGTCCCCGCACCGATGGCTCCGCCGGCCAGGCCGGCCAGGCTGCCGTCCCGCGTCAGGTCGTAGGCTCTCAGCCAGTTAAATGGAGACGCCGGCGGGACAGGGTGACTGTCCAGGTCCACTTGCATGGTTTCGGCGGTTGCGTCCTCTACTGCAAAGACCAGCGAA
>JABABI010000227.1 GCA_014238335.1 Fuerstiella sp. | reverse complement strand
CCGAGTCCTTCGAATCACTTCGCACGAAACTTGCCCGAAGGGTAGCGAGGATCTTGTGCGATGAGAACGATGAAGAATGGGGTGAACCAGAGCGCGATACGGCCTTGAGCATCGTGACCGAATATGCGGACGATGATGCGGAACTGCTGGTCGAGGTGTTGCTGGACGCGAAACTACGTGAATTTCCCAAGATCTTGCGGGAGTTCGAGAGACAGAGCCTCAAGCCCAAGTCGATCGAGTTTCTGGAAGCCGAGTTGAGAGAAGACGTAAAGTCAGAGTCGGACCAGAAGGGCCTGAAAGAGTTCGTGGATCGTCTGTTCAAGAGCCCGGAAAATGGCGTAGCAGCTCCGCGAGTGAACAGGGAACGGCTCGCTAAACAGCAGGCGAACGCGGCGGTCGCCTTGCTGAGACTGGGCCAACCGGCCCAGGCCTGGACGGTACTAAAACACAGTCACAATCCGAGTGCCCGCAGCTATGTGATCCACCAGTTCAGCCAACTCGACGGCGACCCCGAGCTACTGATTGATCGGTTCCACAAGGAGCAGGATGTTACGATCCGCTCGGCGTTGTTGCTGTGCCTGGGCGAGTTTGATAGGTCCCGGTTGAGCGAGGACGGGTGGAAAGACCTGAGCGAGAAGCTGCTGGATCTGTATCGCGACAATCCGGATTCGGGTCTGCATGCATCTGCCGAATGGTTGCTGAGAAAATGGGAACACGGCCAGCAAATTAAAGCGATCGACGACGAGTTGAAACAGACCGAAGAGAAACGTCGCACCGCTGAAACGGATGCAAGGCAGTGGTACATCAATGGACAGGGCCAGACCTTTGTGATTCTCGAGCCCGCTGAGTTCCAGATGGGATCACCGTTCGGGGCGCCGAGGGCCGATGGGGATGAAACCCCGCCTCGGAAGGTTGCGGTCGCTCGGTTCGCCATCGCGTCGAAGGAAGTCACGCGGTCCCAGTTTTTGAGTTTTCGAGAAAACTACCCTCTGGCTGAAGTTGAGGCCGAGTTTCCCGCGTTTACGGTGAGTTGGTACGACGCGGCTGCCTACTGCAACTGGTTGAGCGAGAAGGAAGGGATCGGCAAAGATCAATGGTGTTACCTGAAAAATGCAGCCGGGGAGTATGCGGAAGGTATGCGTGTGGCTGAGAATTTTCGGGAGCGAACTGGTTACCGGTTACCGCAGGATAAGGAATGGGAGTACGCTTGCCGCGCCGGGAGCACGACCAGTCGCTTTCACGGCCAGGACGAAACTCTGATGATGAAGTACGGCTGGTACGACAAGGACCCGAATCAACGTCCGCGGAGCCGTCGCGTGGGTGGTTTGAAACCGAACGAGTTTGGTCTATTCGACATGCTGGGGAACGTCCGAGAGTGGTGTCAAAACCCCGTGCGAAAAAATAGCCTCACCGTCCTGCCTGTGTCACAAGATGAGGTGAGGGAAGAGTTGAGCCGCGTGGCGCGTGGTGGGGCGTTCAACAATGTCGTGACGAATCTGCGGTCGGCGAACCGCCACTACACAAAGCCCTCTGACCGCAACAGCGGCATTATTGGTATTCGCGTGGCGAGGACTCTCCCCTGATCGGGTTGATTGTTTTTACTGCTGTTTGTCACAACATTCTGGAGTGGTCTGTCCGAGTTCTCGACGCTCAAGCTGTGGGGAATCCAATCGTCGACGGAAGCGCCGGCTGTCGCTTCGCGACGCAGCTTGCGTTGACGCTGGCAGACGCTGATGAGCAGCGGAGGGTCCGCTGCGCGGACCGCACGGTCAACAGGAACCGTTTTGCGCTGGCATCAGCTGCCTCCTTCGTTGGGACCAAAACCAGAGTTTACCACTCTGAAACTGGTCGCGGTTAAGGGGGGCAGGTCATTACCGGCCCAGTACCGCCGCGATTTCTGAGCATCACCGGCCGGCTGCGCTGCGGTTGGATCGCCGATTTGCGTCTGAGCCACGAGGCCTGAGTACCTCGACCTCGCGTGCTCACATTGCCCATTCACCCAGGTGAAGCACCGTTACGCCCGAGCGTGGCCAGCAAGAGTGGGTGTCCCTTGCGTTTTCCTTTCGTTACGTCCCTTTCGTTACTTAACGAGGAGCAGGTCCCCATTCTTGACGGAGATCAGATCCCCTTGGTGCCTCCCAGTCACGTGTTGATGTGAAACCACGCCTCAGCAATCGACACCGAACTCGACGGCAGATGGCGATCGATGGCCGAACGAGTATGCACGGTCCAGAGTCCAGCATTTCTTGAGAAACAGCAGGGTGTGATTGATCGGAATCAATCTGCGGCCGAAATTCGAAAAATGGTAGTTTTTCGCGCTATTGATGGCTTTTGGTGGGCTCTTATAGAGTAGGCAGCCACATGAATCATGACAGACAAACACAGAATGAACGACTGGATGGCTTTCGGTCGTATCTGAATTTCCTGGCGCGGGTGCAGCTTGATCCGCGCCTGCGATCGAAGTTGGATGAATCGGATGTGGTGCAGCAAACGCTGCTGCAGGCGCATCGGTCCATGGATCAGTTTCGCGGTTCAACGTCGGAAGAGATGGCTGCGTGGTTGCGGCAGATTCTGGCTCGGAACTTGGCGCACACGACGCGGGATTTTGGTCGCGACAAGCGGGATATTCAACGTGAACGATCGCTGGAGGCGTCGTTGTCCGAGTCGTCCGCTCGTCTGGAAGGCTGGCTTGCGGCCGATCAGTCCTCGCCCAGCCAGCGATTCGAACGAAATGAGCGGCTGGTTGTGGCGGCAGATGCTGTTCTGTCGCTGCCCGAAGCTCAGCGGGATGCCATTGTCATGCACTATTGGCAAAGCGCATCGCTGGCGGAAATCGCTGAACACACCGGCAAGACACCCGCTGCCGTCGCCGGACTACTGCATCGAGGGCTTCGCAAGCTGCGGAACTTTCTGAAGGAACTGGAGTGAATCATGAATCAGGAGACGACGGGATCGGATTCAGGAGACGACCGGCTGAACCAAATTCTGGCTGCCTACCTGGAAGCCGAGCTGTCGGGACAGTCACCAGACCGAGAACAGTGGTTGCGTCGACATCCGGACATCGCCGATGAACTGCAGGCCTTTTTCTACGATCACGACAAGATGCAGGCGCTGGCCGAGCCCGTGCAACCGCGTGTCGCTTCAGACGACGAGTCGGTCACCATTGCGCCCACGGTCATCGGCTCTTTTGATGCGGATTCGGTGGCCGAAGCCCCGAGTATGCCACCTGGATTTCAGGACCAGTTCGCCAACCGTTCTGCCAATTCGCCGCCGGACTCTGATGTGGCGTCTGATCAAACCGGGGGGAAGTCATCGCCGCGGCTGGGCACCATCATTCGCTACTTCGGTGGTTACGAGTTGCTGGAAGAAATCGCCCGCGGCGGGATGGGAGTGGTTTACCGGGCCCGCCAGACAAACCTGAACCGGATCGTGGCTCTGAAGATGATCCTGGCCGGTCAGTTGGCGAGTGCGGCCGATATCAAACGGTTCTATAACGAGGCCGAAGCTGCGGCGAATCTCGATCATCCCGGTATTGTGCCAGTCTTTGAGGTCGGCGAGCACGAGGGACAACACTATTTTTCGATGGGATTTATTGATGGTGACTCGCTGGCGTTCCATCTCGATGATCGACCATTTGTCCCCAAACAAGCAGCCGAATTGATCTGCACCGTCGCTGATGCGGTTCAGTATGCGCATGACAAACGGGTGATTCACCGTGACTTGAAGCCGGCAAACATCCTGATCGATCGAGATGGGCAGCCCAAGGTGACCGACTTTGGTCTGGCGAAGAGGACCGAAGAGGATAGCAATCTGACCGGGACTGGTGACATCCTGGGCACTCCGAGTTACATGCCGCCGGAACAGGCGGGCGGGCGGCTGAGCGATGTGCGAGAAACGGCGGACGTGTATGCGCTGGGCGCCGTGTTGTACGCGACGTTGACAGGACGCCCGCCGTTCCAGACCGACAACCGGTTCGACACATTGATGCAGGTTCTGGAACGCGAACCCGTACCACCTCGGCAATTGAACCCCAAGGTTCCACTCGATCTAGAGACAATCTGTTTGAGGTGTCTGGAAAAAGATCGACGGCGGCGTTACGCGTCCGCGGCTGAATTGTCCGCTGAATTGCGACGCTTTCTTAACGGCGAACCGATCAAAGTGCGGCCCATCAGCAAAGTCGAACGGATGTGGCGGTGGTGCAAACGGAATCCGGCCGTGGCGGGATTCAGTATGCTGGCACTGACTCTGTTGCTGGTGCTGGGCATTGGTGGACCGCTCGTCGCTCTTAAGCAAATCGAAAACGCGCACAAGCAAGCGGAGTTGCGAGCACAGGCGGAGTTTGAACGGCGAATGGCCGAAAAAGCAAAGCACGAAGCAGAAAGACAAAAGGGAATCGCGGAGACAAATGAACACGAAGCTCGCCGGAACCTGGAAGTGGCCGAGCGGCATGCGTATGGCTCGGACATGCTGCTGGCGCAGCGGGAATGGAAAGACAACCAAATCGGATACCTGCAAGAACGACTCAATCGGTACGCCGACCGCGATGATCTCAAAGGATTTGAATGGGGGTACTGGAATCGTCTCATCAACAGCGATGGGCTCACACTCACGGGACACTCGAGTTTCGTTACCTGCGTGAGTTTCAGCCCGGACGGGAAGCTGATCGGCACCGGCAGCTGGGACAAAACGGTCAAGGTGTGGGATGCGGAAACCGGCCAGGAAGTCCGCACCCTCACAGGACACTCAGAACGTGTCAACAGCGTGAGTTTTAGCTCGGACAGCAAGCGAATCGTCAGCGGCAGCTGGGACAAAACGGTCAAAGTGTGGGATGCGGAGACCGGTCGGGTCATCCGCACCCTCACAGGACACTCAGGACATGTCAACAGCGTGAGTTTCAGCCCGGATGGGAAGCGGATCGTCAGCGGCAGCGCGGATGCAACC
>JABABI010000226.1 GCA_014238335.1 Fuerstiella sp. | reverse complement strand
TTGATGACTTTGCTGTATTCAACAAGGTCTTGTCGGCGGATCAAATTCTCAAGCAGTACGATGCCGGCGTGGCCACGACTGCATTTGAGATGGACAGCCACTACGTGATCAGTGGTTTCGTGGGGGGTGGTCAGGCGGAAGCTCGGCACCGCGAGATTCGGTCCCACGGTGACCTGACAGTCCGTGGGCTGTCGGTAGATGGCACTCCCGCAGGCAACGGTTCCAAAGTACACATTGAAGCGAATGTGGAAATCGGCGATCTGGAAGAAGGCCGCTTAACCGTCGTTACAAACGGGGACATCCGGCTTTCAGAAGGCCTCGATTACGTGACGACTCAGGTCAGCGGAGATTTTACCTTTGCTGAAGCCTTCGCAGACGCTGCCACCAGCAATCGCTGGATGACAACCATTCTGAATGCAGACGACCAGCACATTGCTGAAAACGTGGCAGCCGGATCGGACAACTGGATTGGAGCAACCGATGTTCGGGCCGAAGGCGAATGGAACTGGCTGGACGGCCGAATTCTGGCCACTCCATTCTGGGCTGGTACCCATCGAGTGGGTGAGGTGCTCAATGATCGCTATGTGAACTGGGCTCCGGACGAACCTAACAATGCCTACGGCAATGAAAATGTGGCCATCATGCGGACCGACGGAACCTGGAAGGACGTCGATGGTAATCTCGATGGTGATGTCGAAGAGATTTCCGAATTACTTTTTGACAGCTTTGAACCACAAAACCAAGCAGAGACTCGACCGGCTGAAAATTCGTTCACCACTCAACTGACGGTGGATGCTGACACTTCGATTGGCAGCCTGGCGTCCTTTAATGAGATGAGCACAGGTGGCTTACTTAAATTTGTAATCTTCGAGCATCCGTCTCAAAATCTTGTGTTCCAGAGTGATCCGGTAGCATTCGCAGCAGATCCATCGGGACAACCATCGTGGAAGAAATCGCCGGAATTTACATTCACGCTGGAGGCAGGCCGCTCGTATCACGTAGCAGCTATTTCTGACAGCACTGTGCGGTGGCATTACGATACCATCCCCTCCTCGCAAAATGGCATTAGCTCCGTATCGGCCAACGGCAATTTTTCTGATTTCACCAACCCGCAAATGTCTCCAGGTTATGCTTCTGCCGATGCGGCAATTCGGATTTACTCACCCGGTGCGGATCCGCCGTCCGCGTTGTCGTATGTTCTGGAAACGGAATTCGATCATCAGTTTGTTTCCGGAACATTCACCTTTGCCGATGCGTGGCTGGACGCCTACGCACGCGGAGGCTGGATTGCCACGATTGATACAGTTCAGGAACAGCAACTCGTTCAATCACTTGCGAATGGCCAGGAAATCTGGCTGGGGGCTTCTGACGCACAGCAGGAATCTGTCTGGCAGTGGCTGGAACCGGCCTATCGAGACAACCTTTTCTGGAGTGGCGACGGCACGACCGGCACCGCGGTCAATGATGCATATCACCAGTGGAATGACGTTCCGAACGACAGTTTCCCTGGGGAACCAAACAACGATGGTGGCCGTGAACACTATGCAGAAATCGTCTCCGGTGGCGGGTGGAATGACTTGCCGGCGACATCGGGTGGCAACTCAATCACTCGACCGTATCTGGCACAGGAACAGCGATACAAAAGCTCCGCACAACAAATGCAAGTGGCGCAGATCACATCCACTCACGGCAGTGTGACTCTGGCAGCTCCCGGAGAGGCCATCATCGAAGGTTCCGTTTCCACAGGCAGCGGAAAAACCTTCACATGGAACGGGACCGGACAGCTGCTGGACGACGGGCCGGGGCAAACACCCAGTGTCGTTGCAGAAAATTTCCAGTTGGCATCTACAGGTGGCGTGGGGAAACCAGATCAGCCGCTGCACGCCAACGTGAGTGTGTTGCACGGTGATTATCCACTGGCGGGAATTCACCTTTACAACGCAGGTGCATTGACGGTCGGGAACCTGACCGTGGTTGACGACAACCTGTTGGTTGTTTCTGAGGGATCTGTCACGATTGACGGTCCGCTGGTTGCAGATGGTGGAGGAAACCTGAGCGTCGTGGCTAATGGATTGTCCGCAGTTTTGCATGTGCAGGCACCCGTACGAACGTCCGGAGGAGACGGCAATATTAATTTGGTTGGCAGCGGTGGAGTCGAACTGGACACACAACTGCAGTATCAGGCAGGGACGTCTACCTGGGATGATTTCATTCGTCAGGCCGGTCCGGCCGGATACTGGAAGCTGGATGAATCCTTCGGTACCGTCGCGTCTGAAGCTCTCGGGCGGGATCTCGACGGCGTCTACTCGACTGACGTGACTTTGAATCAGTCCGGTGCTGTCCGCAGTGGTGCTCGCAACTTTTCCATAGATTTTCCCGGTAACAATGGAGACGGCAACACTGTTACCATTTCCGACGATACCCGCCTGTACGGTGGCAAAACGCAAACCGTGACCGGCTGGTTAAAAGTGGACTCGCTGGAACAGGACTGGCAGGCTGTGTATTTCAAGGGAGATGCGGGCGTCGGTCCCACCGACTTCACTGAGAACGGTATCAATCGCGAGAATGTACTGTGGGTATACCGTACGGGGCGTCTGGTATTCAGTCCGTCGCTTGATGATGGTACAGGTCAGGTGGTAACCGAGTCTTCGGACGGAGTACTGAGCACCGGTGAGTGGCATCACTTTGCCACGACCGTGGATTCAATGGCACAGAAGATCAGACTGTATATCGATGGAAATCTGGCCTCAGAAGCGAATACCAGGAGTCAGCAAAGCCTGACAAATACAGTGGGCTCATGGTTGTTGGGAAATTCGCCATCCGGAGAGTCTCCGCTGAACGGTGGGCTGGATGACTTTGCTGTCTTTAACAGAGTACTGTCAGACGAAGAGATCAAGCGGCAGTATCTGGCAGGCGTGAATGAGACCGGTGCAGTTACGTTCGCTGAGGCACAGACTCTGGCCGAACAGCAGGCTGGCTGGCTGGCCGTACTGCACACCGAAGAGATGGCGACTGATGCCAGTACCGTGGTGGGATCCCAAAGCGCTTTAGCCGGTGGAACCGACGAAAATCATGAAGGCGACTGGCGATGGGTGACTGCACCCACTGTAACAGATGCAGGGATTTCGTTCTGGCGAGACAACCAGACACAAAATGGTCTGGTGCAATACTGGAATGCAGACACCGGTGAACCCAATGGGAGTACCGACGAAAACATTCTGGAAATTGAATCGGGGACCAGAAAGTGGAACGACCTTTCATCGAGCGATGTCCGCAGTGGTTACCTGCTGCAGTTACCCACCGTTTACTCTGCTGGTCATGGCCAGGTTGTTGTTAATGCGGGGACCCAGTATCGCGACGGTGTGCTGAGTGCCGGAAACAGTAATGCATCCATCACGATGCACGATGGTGTCTCAGTCACCAGCGAACACGGGAACCTCGTGCTGCTGGCAGCATCTGATGTTCTGCTCAGCAATCTGAAAACCGAAGCAGATGCGCAGGGATCCGGTGGTAACGTGTTGGTGGTGGCGGACTATGACGGAGTCGGCGGACAGGCAGCAGACGGTACTGGCAGCATTCGCGATCACTTAAGTGGAGATCTGATTAATATCAAAGCAGACGGCGTGATTCTGTCTGCCGAAGGCGAGGGCAGCAGCAGTTTTGGCATTGGCAGCGTCGAACAACCTTTACACACCTCCATTGCCACACTGGCAGCCACCACGGATTCGGGTGACATCGCCGTGGAAAACCACGGTGATCTGACCATTGGAGTCGTCGAACTTCAGCTCAACGGTCTGCTGGCTGATGTGCTCAACTGGAGAGACATTGTGCCGATCTCCCAGCTGCCTGCGAGAATCAGCGACCTGGTGAATTCTGTTGACGGCGGCGAAGTTGTCCTGGATCCCGGCCAGTTTCTGATGGGCGGACTGTCGATTCTGGACTCCGAAAAGGCAAATACAGGAAACCACGACATCAGTGTCAATTCATCGGACAGTCTGACAGTCGCGACAGGCGTGCCTGTCGTAAATTTGGAAGGCGGATCTGTCACCCTGAGTTCTCTGCGCGACGCCGAACCGCATGACCCGGCGACGTTTGAAGTGATATCGGGCAACTTCACATGGCAGGAAGCACAGACAAGCGCAGCGGCAAGAGGCGGTTGGCTGGCGAACATTACATCTGCGGAAGTTCAGGACTATATCAATACCAATGTGATTTCCGTGACTCGCAGTGATATCACGAGCCCCGGAATTGCGGTGACTGCGACTTCGCAAAACAGTCCTGCTGCCGAGCAGTCACCCAATGCGATCGACAATAACGTCAACACAAAATACCTGAACTTCGATAAACTGAATGCGGGTTTAACGATCACAACAGCAGGTGGTGTCGTCACCGGACTCACCCTGAAGTCAGCCAACGATGCACCGGAACGCGATCCGCGTCGCTATAAACTCGAAGGTTCAAACAATGGAGGGGTCTCCTTCGATCTGATTTCCGAAGCCTCCATTCCCGCGTTTACAGGACGTCTGTCTCCCCAGACCGTGAACTTTTCCAATGAGGATTATTACACCACCTACCGGTTAACATTCCCTGAGGTTGCTGACGCAGCTGCCGCGAACAGCATGCAAATTGCCGAAGTGGAACTTCTGGGTGTTAATCGACAGTACTGGACGGGCGGTCAAAAAGGGCTGGCGTTGGGGTCAGACTTGATCTTCGATAGCTTTGAGTCCGGCAGCAGCAGGTTCACGACTCGGGGGCCGGAGAATTCTTTCACGACGCAGCTGACTCCGGCGTCTGAAACCACGGTTGGCAGCATGGAGGTTTTCAATGAGATGACGACAGGAGGCTTTCTGAAATTTGTGATTTTCGATCATCCCAATCATAATCTTCTGTTTCAGAGTGAGCCCGTAGCGTTTGCTGCGGATCCGGCGGGACAACCGTCATGGAAACAATCACCCGAATTTCAGTTCACATTTGAGGCGGATCAGACTTATCACGTGGCGGCTGTTTCTGATAACACGGTCCGCTGGTATTACGACTCCATT
>JABABI010000225.1 GCA_014238335.1 Fuerstiella sp. | reverse complement strand
AATCACAGCGAATGCAGGCACATGGAGAATCGGCGAAGTACAGCAACTGGGCTGGCAGCAAACCACGCGGGACCCCGACTCATCGACATCGTTGTTCTATAGTATTGACCAGCGGCTGAGTTTCAATTTTACCGGAAAATACTTTGAGAACTGGGGCGGACTCGGCGAGAAGTGGATCCTGAGCTCCGCCGGCTGGCATTATGTCAAACCAAATGGCGACCTGTTTCAATGGGACGGAAAAAGCCGCGTGCCGCTACTCGGTCAGCTGGTCGCTCAGACAAGTCCGCGTCTTCACGAGCACCCCACGCTGCTGCATGACGCACTGCCGCCGGTCCCAACAACCATCCACATCCAGAACGACGAGACAATACACGGCGTGGATTTTGGAAATATTCCCACCGGCAGCATTGCAGGCAGGACATGGAATGACATCAATGCGGATCGAGTGCGCACAGCGAATGAGCCCTGGCTGAACGGTTGGGCCGTGCATCTTGAGGACAGCGCTGGCAATGTTGTTGCGACAACATTTTCTTCCGATGTTGATCAAAACAACGATGGCCGCATCGACCCCGAGACCGAATCCGGCTGGTACTCGTTTAACAGCATTGTGCCCGGCGACTTCCGCGTCAGTGAAACGACAAAGTTGAACTGGACGCTCCCCGTAGCCACAGGGCAGCTGGCCGACAAGGCATTTGCGATGGACCAGGAACTTGACTTTCGTCACCCGGTACGCTCATTCTTCAATTGGGGCGGCTTGCGCGAAAAATGGTTCTGGAGTCGCCGTGAATCCTGGCATTACGTCTTGCCTGACGGCGGATTGTACAGGTGGGACGGCAGTTCGGCACGGTCCCTTTCGGGCACACTTATTGCGCAGTTTGAATCTGAATACTGGGAACGGCCAGCCCTTATCTACAATGCTCAAAATCCCGACCGATTTGACTTTTCAATCATCGGACAGAAACTACGAGATATCGACTTCGGAAACGTCTTCAGCCTGGACGGATCCGGAGCTGGCGATCTGAATCTTGCCGTACGGGGTACCACGGTCACGGTTTCCGGAAACGAGCAAGCGAACTCGTTGGCCGTTTACGGCGATTCGCAGGGACATGTCCTCATCCAGGGAAGCGGAGGCACCACGATCAATGGATCAACTGCCCCGATTTTCGCGTTTCCACATACAACGGGATTGCCCGGAAACCTGGTCATTTCCTTACGTGGCGGCCAGGACCAGATCGTGCTGTTTAATGTTTCCCTGGACGCTGAACTTCACGTGGAGGTTGGCAGCGGCAACGACACCTTCATGCTGGCTGACAGCAATGTCGGCGGCGATTTGTCTGTCACCAGTCCACGAGGTGACGGACAGGTGCGGCTACAGAACAGCACCATTGCCGGAAGTCTTTCCATTTTCACCTCCGGTGACGGCCACAACCTGACCAGTCTGCAGGATGTCGCCATCGGACGCAACCTGTCAGTTACAAACTGGAGCGGCGCCAACACGGTCTTTCTTCAGGGCGCGACGGTCAACAACATCACAGACATCGCCACCGGCCGAGGAGCGGACTCGATCATCGTAAACCGCAGCCTGTTTTTCGGAGACGTCGCGATTCGAACCCGAAATGGTAACGATCTGATTTCTCTGATCAGTACTCAGTTCAGGCGAGCACTGCACGTGTATGCCGGCAACCACGATGACGCTGTTGGCAACATGTCGGGAAATCAGTTTGCATTCGACACAGGTTTTTATGCCGGAACGGGCGACGACATCTACGCCGATGACGGAACTGCCACGTATGGGCGTATTGGCGCAATTAACAGCTTTGAGGTCGAAGACGATTCCAATCTCACCAGGCTGATCGATATCGCTCTCAGCACCTTTGACAACTTACTGCTAAGTTGACATCGCCGGATTCATCACCTGTCCCAGGCCATCACCAGACGGACTTCCGCACAGTCAGCATTGCCCATCGACCGTTCATCGTTCGCTGGTCGTCAGGCACATATCGCTGAAAGTTCTCAGTGACGCCCCGCCTGCGAAGCACGTGCTTCCGAAAGGGAACATTTGACGGCAACGACAATAGATGTGTCCCAGTGGGTTCGAACGTCATCCGCAGGAACACTTCTTTCGTGGGATCGGCACTCTGCAGACTGCTCGCCGACACCCTCCGGTCATGCCAGACAGTAACGTGATGTCCAGCAAATGTGCTGTCCGGAACAAAGATTGCTCCGTCCCAGACAGCAACCAATTCGTCCAAACCACAGTGATTCCCGGGCAGTGCCGTCTTGTAGTACCACACAACCCCTCCGTTCTGATATCTTTTGGGGCGTCAACGGCCGGCAGGCCGATATAATCTGGCACAGTGGCAAGATTTGTAGACAATAGCCACGTGTGCCGGTTCTGTCATTTTTCAGGCTGATTTTTGCCGTCCTTTAACGTTTCCTTGTGAGGCAAAGCCGGTCATACGTATTTCGAGAGATGAAAATGTCCACAGCATCCAGCGAATACGCAAAATGCGACGAATTCATTGAATATCAGATCCGAATTGCACGTGATCGTATTCGCTGGACAGACCTGTTAACTGCAATCCTGCTGGCCGCGGTACTACTCATCGGTTACGTCTTGCTGTTCACCATCTGTGACCATTGGGTGGTGCCCGGCGGATTTGCCCCCATCACCCGGGCAATCATGCTGGGGCTGATTTTCGCTCTCTGTGGTGTGATCGTGTATCGCTACGTGATACGGCCATGGAGGCGTGAGATTCATCCTTTATATGCAGCGCGCATGCTGGATGAATCACACGCCGAAATGGGGGGTGCACTGATGAGCCTCATCGACGTCACAACCTCCGGCACGCCGACACCTGCATCGATACGGCGTACCATGGAAAAACGAGCTGCCGTTCGCCTGTCTGAAGTTAACCTTGATCAGGCGATCGAGCGACACTGGTTGATGCGACTCGGAGGCGCTCTGTTTGCCCTGGTGGCGCTGACGTGCCTGTATGTTGTCATCAGCCCCAAATCAATCAATCTGCTGCGCCCACTGTCTATGTCGAACGCTGCAGTCGCCACACGAACACGTATCCTGAAGGTGGCACCGGGCGACGTGGCCGTTCCTGCAGGGACCGAGCTCGAAATTGTCGTCGATATCAGCGGTAAGTCTCCCGACGACGTCGCCGTTATGTATTCAACTCGCGATCAGCGATTTGTTGATGAGAAACTTGCGATGCCCGCCACTGAAGACCACGGGCGTTATCGAGTCACCATGCTGGGTGATGGCGACCGGGGTTTAAGGCAAAGCCTTACTTATCAGATCATTGCGGGTGATGCGACATCTGATGTGTTTCACGTCTCAGTTGACCAGCCTCCGACAGCAAGTGTGACACAACTGGCGTACAGCTATCCGGACTACATGACACTTCCTCCACACAAAATTGAAGATGGAAACATCGACGCATGGGAAGGCACAAAAATTGAATTGACGGCGGAAGCAAATGTCCCCATTGCTGCCGCCAAGTTAGTCTTCAGTGACGACCCAGCCTTCAAGACGCCGGCAGAAGAAGTGATATTGAAGGCAACAGACAAAGAATTGTTCGGCAGCTTTCAGCTGAAGCTTCGAGAGGATGGAACATCTCCAAAGTTCTACCAAATTCGTCTGGAAGACCAGGAAGGCCGCACCGACCCCAGCCCCACCGTGTATTCACTCAATGTTCGCCCTGATCAGCCGCCAATTGTCAAACTTCTGGATCCGATTCGTGATCTGCGGGTCCCTGCGAATGCTGTGGTGTCGTTGCTTGCACGAGCAGAAGATCCGGATTTTCTGCTGCGTTCTGTAAAGCTGATGATTGAAGTCAACGGCGAACAACGTAGCGCCGAACTGCTGTTTGACGCTACACGTAGCGGACTCAAAAAAGCATGGAGCGGACAATGGGATTTCCGGCTGGAGCCATTGGGACTGCTGCAGGGGGACGTCGTCAGATATCACCTCACGGCGCGGGACAATAACCCGCCGTTGGGCAGGCAGTCACGAACGGGAGCACTGCGTTTAGATATTGGCGCGGCGGCCTCGACGAAGGAAATAAATGAACGGCTCCAGCAGGACAAAGAATTGCAGGATCAGCAGCGACGCGAACTTCAACAGGACAGTCGCGTGTCGGATACGAACTTGCAGGGTGCTCACGGCGCCAGTGACACTGATACACAAGTCGATGCTGACAATGCCGAACCGTCCGAAGGTGCGTCCCACAGGAAGTCGACCGTTGAAAACGACAATCCCGGCGGCGCACGACGGAACGACACAGACGAGTCCACTCAGAATTCCGGAACTGATCAAGAGGCTGCCGCAGAGTCCGGTTCGGCCGGTTCGGAAACAAGGGACGCATCACCGCCGGACAGCCAGGGTGACAGTACCGATGCCCAGAACCCAATTACACCAGCTTCCGACGACGATGCGCTGCAAAAGTTGTTAAAGAGGTACCAGGACACAACCGCTCCGCCACTGGACGATAAACCGCAGGACCGAAACCGCGAACCAGATGGCAATGGCCAGACGAATGACGACGGTGATGCCCGCAGGGACGAAGCCACGACTGACGCACCCGACGATCAAAAACCATTTGACGATTCCAGCACGGGAATCGACCAGAAAGTAAAGCCTGACCGCGACCATGCAACTTCTGAGCAAGACCAATTGTCGCCCGCAACAGATCCTGATTCCTCTGCCACAAACGACTCCGGGCCGGAATTGGACAGTGGCGACTCACCAAGCCCGAAGTCAGGTGACGCTCCGGCGACCGACCAGCCGACTGACGACCAATCGCAGGAGATGCCTGACAAGGGCGGTGAATCGGCGTCTGACACCGATGGCCCGCAGACAGAACCAACATCCCCAAATGTCAAAAAAGACAATCCCAATGTCGCGCAGCAACCGGCGCATGATGGTCGTGAAGAAACGCCCGCCCAGCCGAACGACGCGAACGACGCAAACGACGAAGGATTGAAGGATCAGAAGGCATCGTCCCCGAAACACAATGACGCGCCGGAGGGCGGAGAACAGGGCGGAGAACAGGGCGGAGAACAGGGCGGAGAACAGGGCGG
>JABABI010000224.1 GCA_014238335.1 Fuerstiella sp. | reverse complement strand
TTTCTAACGCCTGATTGTCAAACCGCTTTTCTGGCAGCGGAGGTTTTTGACCCTACGCCTACCGCAAAACGGGAACGCGCGCTTGAAAGTCCAGAATGCTGTGAGAAACTGCACGGCAAACACTCACGGCTCGGGTATCTCACTCCAGCCACTTTCAAAAGTTATCTCAACCAGCCAGAGTAAGTCCGAGACCTGTACGTCAAACTGTCACCACCTCACTTCGTTCCCTTCGAAGACAAGTTGTGGCTGGCAGGGTCAATCATGCCGATCCCGAAGGGAAATCTGCCCCGTGAAAAATCACTTGATTGCCCGCACACGTAGGACAGGGGAGTTTTCTGAATTCTTAACGTTTCCTGCGATCATATGGTTTCGAGTATTGCACCTTCAATCTTTCGAACTCACACGCGAGTAAACCATGCATGAGAATGATCCCAGTGAGCAGCAGTTTCTCGGCAAAGTACGTGTTCTCGAGGAACGTCTTGCACAACTGAATAGACCGAATTCTAAACAAGAGATGGTCCTGAAAAATCTTGACTTTGCATCGGGACGAGAATCAATCCTCCGGTCAGCACTTGACTGCATCCTGACAATTGACGTTTCTGGTGTGATACTGGAATTCAACCCTGAAGCTGAACGCACCTTTGGATACGATCGTGAAGAAGTCCTCGGCACTATGATGGCCGAAAAAATAATACCTGAATGGCTCAGACAGCAACACAAGGAAGGGTTCGCAAGATACATTTCGACAGGTGAAAGTTCGGTCTTGAACAAACGGATCGAGACCACCGCCATGCGTTCTTCGGGAGAGGAATTTCCGGTCGAACTGGCGATCACTCCCGGACGAACGGGAACTCACCTGATATTTACTGCATTTGTGCGGGATCTGACCGAACGTAAACGAACCGAGAAGGCCCTTCAGCAGAGTGAGATCCGGTTACGAGATTCGCAAAAGATGGAGGCTGTAGGCCGCCTGGCAGGTGGAATTGCACATGATTTCAACAACTTGCTGACAGTCGTTCTTGGATGTAGCGAATTGATTCAAATGAAGCCGGAAGACGCGGACTTTGTGCGAATGCGTTCAATTGAGATTCAGGAAGTTTCCCAGCGAGCCTCTGACCTCACGCAGCAACTACTAACGTTGAGTCGAAGACACTCAAGCGACACTCAGACACTGGACCTCAACGAAGCTGTATGTGAGGCCGAAACAATGTTGAAGCGCATACTCCCTGCAAGTATTGATGTTGCTACGCAGTTGGAAGAAAAACCACTTCTGCTCTTGTCTGATCCGTCGCAACTAAACCAGACAATCCTGAACTTAATGATCAATGCCCGCGATGCCATAACGGATCGCGGGGAAATCACCTTGACGACTTATGCAACCCACGTGGATCAGGAAAAATCTGGGAGACTTGGGCTTCAAACAGGTCCGTATGTAGTCTTAGAAGTGAACGATAACGGCCACGGTATGCCACCAGAGGTCGTCGAAAGAGCGTTTGAACCGTTCTTTACGACAAAAGAAGTGGGCAAGGGAAGCGGCTTGGGTCTGGCAACGGTCTATGGGATTGTGAAACAGGCACAGGGCACAGTTGAGTTAGAAAGCATTGAAGGTCAAGGCACAATAGTTCGACTGTATTTCCCGCAAGGCGATGGTCCCGTCGGCGCCCTGAACAAATCGGTTGCGATCGAAACTACAACACGGGGAAACGAAACCATTCTTGTGGCGGAAGATGAAGAACGTGTTCGTACACTGGTTGTTAATGTCCTTTCTGCGAAAGGATACAACGTCATCGCCGCGACTAATGGAGAAAACGCTCTTCAGATAGCACAACGACAGGATCAGGGCCCAATAGACCTTCTCATTTCCGATATAGTCATGCCGAAAATTAGCGGACATGAACTTGCGGAGACATTTAGCAACCAACGACCGGCTACCAAGATCCTTCTGATGACGGGCTACAGCAAAGACGCTCGGCCGGACACACTGACGAATGGAATGAAAATTTATCATCTTGATAAACCATTTTCGGCAACTGCACTGGCATCAAGAGTTCGTGAAATCCTCGAGCAGTAGATTTTCGGTTGTTTTAGTTCTTCGCCACGGACTTCACGACTGTTGAAGTCTGGACGCGGTACGGGCTGGTCACGTCCTACGTTCTCGCCGTGATGCATCTGAAAGCCGTAGGGTCAAAAAACTACGCCGAACTCAAATCGCCGTGAAACACGGAACTTACGGCTCATCAGAGTCTTGCATCTCAGCCGCTTGATTTCACCTCTCGGCACCGGAAACTGGCGATTTTCGGCGCCGAACATACCCTTCCTGCTTCAGCCAAGGCACATCCTGCTCGCTGCACTGTTTGGCACTTCCCCGTGCCAAACCCTCTTCGTAACGACTCGCGCGCGACCTGAATTCGGAAGTCGTGAATTGACAACGCTTTACAAAAGTTCGAGTCCTTTACGGTGGGTCGGAGGTAACCAACTCTCCTCGAACTTTTTTGAACGGGGTTAACAGCAGTCGCGACATCTGGCGAGTACTCGCGTCCCAAAGTCCCAAAGGTCGTGGTGTTCAGCACGGCTTGTGTCAACGCCGAAACTGGCATGTCCATTGAGTGAAGTCAGGGTTCTGACACCGTTTCGCCCACGACCATCAGCATGCCAGCTGTCGTCTTCGCATGGTAATGACCAGTTGCGACCCATGTGGCGAGTACTCGCGCCCAAAAGTACCAAAGGTTGTGGTAAACAGCACGGTTCAGTTGTTTGACCCTACGGGCAGCATGGTTTTCGACGCCATTCATGTACGGATTCGACGGCCGTCCACGCGCACGGGATTACGACTCACTGTGAGTCGATCAGCTAAACCGCGTAGTGTGTCGCCACTTTCCTGATAGCGGCAGCGATTTGGTGCACATAGGTTTCGTCCATGTCTTCCGTGATGCGGAAGCGAATTCCCGTCTTGAGAATCTCAACTGATTCCGGGCAGGAGACGCGCCGGTAATCCATCGTGGTCAGGCCCATGTCTCTCAGCGGCCATGAACCGTTGAAGAACGAATGTTTCTGGAACATGGGATATTCATAAACTGGAGTCCTGATATAGCCTGCACTGGCTCCCACGCCTTCAGCCACGAGGGCTTTAGCGAACTGATTGCGGTCGCACTTGAATCTGGTCAGGTCCAGTCGGAAGTAATAGAACCAGTAGGTGCAGCGATCGTGCTCGCGTTCCAGCATAGGGGTGAGACCGGGGACGTCGGCGATTCCGGCGGTCAGGAGACGCCCCAGTCGGTTACGAGTGACCACGATTTTCTCCAGACGGCTGAGTTGCGCGGCACCGACCGCTGCCTGCGGCTCGCTCATGCGGTAATTCGATGCGAGAACCTCTGCCGACTCGCGAGTCGTGCGATCGGAACCTTTGTCACCGTATTTCTGCATCAGCGGGCCAAATGTCTGGTCTACTGAGCAAACTACGCCTCCGTCGCCTGTGCTGATGTGTTTGGAGTTCATCATCGAGAAACAGCCAAAATGACCGATCGTCCCAACCGGAATGCCGTCGTACCATGCTCCCCATGCCTGGGCAGCATCTTCAATCAAAACGAGATCATGCTCATCGGCAAGCAGCTTGAGGGCGGCCATGTCACACGGGTTACCGGCGAGATGCACAGCGATGATTGCGCGCGTTTTTGGGGTGATTTTCTTTTTTACGTCCTCCACATTCAGGTTGTACGTGTGTGGCTCAAGATCGGCGAAAACCGGGACAGCCTGCTGGAACAGAATGCCGGTGACTGTGCCGATGTCAGTGATTGGAGCGGTGATGATTTCGTCCCCGGGCTGAGTCCCGGCGGCTGCCACGGCGATGTGAACCGCTGCCGTGCCGGAACTACACGTATGGACACTAGTAGCCGGATGATGCTTTCGAAATCGTTCCTTGAACAGTTCGGTTCGGGGACCTTTCCAGTAGAACAGTGAGTTCTGCTTCAGCATCACGGTGAGCTGTTCTAATTCTGCCGCGCCCCAGCGCAGCCGTTTTGAATAGCTGCCGGTAACCGATTTCCGTCCCCCGTGAATGGCAAGTTTCTTCTCGTCCCCATGGACCCGACGGGAAACAAAGGGCGTAGTCAGCAATGTAGTGGACGCAGTCAGAAATCGACGTCGCGACGATGAGTGGTTGCTGTGATGTCCGGTCATGATTCTGTCTCCTGATTCAGGTGGATGATCTTATGTCACATCGGTCAGAATTTGGTGTGCGTTCCTGCGTTGAATGGCCTTGGTCATTTCTTCGCCTATATGTGATTCACGAAATTTCAGTAACGAAGCATCCAGATTGAAGAAAGGAAAGTGCGAACCGAACAACAAACGTTCGTAGGGGACTTGTCTGACAAGCGTCTCCAGTGTGCCGACGCGCTCGGAGTGTGAAATTTCAAAGTACACTTTGCCAGTGGCCGCCAGGCTGGCTGCTGAATCGTTACTGATTGTGCCGTAGTTGTTCATAACCACAAGTCGAAGGTCCGGGTAACGTTCGACCAGACGCTGTAGGGAGGTCACGTCAACGGTAGGGACCTGCATCAGTGGGTGGTGCAGTCGCACGTCTTCCATCTTCAGCGCGATCTGAATCACAAGGCGCCGCTTCGTTGCGAGAGAAAACAATGCATGACACTCATCCTGGTCCAGACGGTAGTCATGGTAGTTGGGATGCAGGCGGATGATCCGCATGCCATGGTCTTCATGGCAGCGGCGCAGATCCTCGTGCCAATCCGGCAGCGTCGGATTGATGGAGCCCACCGGCAGAAGCATGTCGGGACCGTACTGTTTGCATTCGTCCGTCAGGCGAGCGTTCACCCCAGCAATGTCGCGATGCAACATCCCGTCGAAAGTGCCATATCCGCAGCGAATCAGATTACGGTCGACACGCCGACTGTAGTTGCCGGCACCGTTCAAAGTAGTAATGTTGCTGTCTCTCAATTTACGACTGCAATGACTTATGTCCCTTCGGTGACAGGTTTCATTCGATCCAAAGTGGAGTTTGTCGATGCCGGTTCTGAACGGCAGAACACAGGCCGCAGCGTTCCGGCGACTGTTGATTTTCTGCTGATGCCCCAGGCCGATCAGGCGAAGTCTCTGTACCTGTC
>JABABI010000223.1:4832-5222 GCA_014238335.1 Fuerstiella sp. | reverse complement strand
CCGTGCCGCCACCCGCCGTTGTCAGCGTAGTCACCGTTACGGCACCCGCCAGAGTATTGTCGATATCCACATTGCCCGACGTGCTGTTATCCGCCGTGATGGTCGAGGCCGCCAGATTCGCCGCGATCCCCGTGGCTGCGTTCAGATCCACCGTCGCGGCCGTGACCAGACCCGCTCCGCTGATACTGCCGACGGAGTTCACTGTCACCTGATCTCCGGCCGCTGTCGTGGTGCCCGTCAGAATCACATTGCCGGCAGTGGTGGTATTCAGAATCACGTCACCTTCACCGTCGGCCGTGACGCTGGTGGTAATCGTCAAATCACCTCCGACACTGGACAGTGTGATATCGTCTTCCCCAATCGCGGCCGTCCCGTCCGTGGTCGTGGAGA
>JABABI010000223.1:0-4732 GCA_014238335.1 Fuerstiella sp. | reverse complement strand
CCTGAGCGTTATCGATGTCCACAGCACCTGACGTGCTGTTGTCGGCCGTGATGGTTGCAGCCGCCAATTCCAGCGGTGTTGTATTGCCGATGCCCGTCGCCGCATTGAGGTCCACTACCGATGCGGTCACAAGGCCGGCACCATTGATCGCGCCGATGCTGTTGACCGTCACCTGATCTCCGGCAGCCGTCGTGGTGCCTGTCAGGATCACGTTGCCGCTGGTGGTGGTGTTCAGCGTGATATCGCCCATCCCGTCGGCCGTCACGCTGGTGGTAATCGTCAAATCACCTCCGTCACTCGACAGTGTGATATCGTCTTCCCCAATCGCGGCCGTCCCGTCCGTGGTCGTGGAGACAGTGCCAAAACTGACACCCCCGGCACCCGTGTTCTCAAACAGAATCGTCCCGCCGCCCGCCGTCGTCAGAGTGGTCACCGTCACCGCACCGGCCTGAGCGTTATCGATGTCCACAGCACCTGACGTACTGTTGTCGGCAGTGATGGTGGTCGCGGCCAGATTCGCAGTAATTCCTGTGGCCGCGTCGAGGTCGACGGTTGCAGCCGTCACCAAGCCGGCGCCACTGATGGTTCCCCCGGCCATCACTGTGAAGTCACTTCCGGCCGTGTCGACCGACGCGTTGATGTCGACATCGCCGTCGACATTGATCAGGAAGGAACCATCCGTGGGCGAATCGGGCAGGGTCGCACTCGTGGACACGACCACGTCCAAGTCAATGTCGTTCACGACGGCGTTGTCGAGAATTCGCCAGTCAAGCATGTCGCCGGGATTCTCAAAAACGCTCCTGTCAACACGGAGCTCGCTGGTTCCCACGCCAGTCGCTCCGCCATCACTGACGCCACTCCAGACACCAGCGTCAGCGTCCGCCGCGTCCTGAAGTGTGAAGACAAACTCGTCGGCACCCACATCGAAGCTGATATCCAGTTGCTCCGTACCGCCGACATCGTCGAATCCGTCCAACGTCAGATCGGCCGCTCCAGCCGCTCCGACCAGCGCAAACGTCGCATTCAGCACGCGGCGATCTTCCAACTGCATAAGCCGAAGGTGCCGGACACTTTCCCGTTTGACACTTTTATTCGGCGAAAACAGACGGCGAAGTCGTGCCACAAATGACGTAGTAGTCATGTGTACATGTTCCTCAGCGGTGGTCCGGTTGGTTGGAAATTGCAGACAGCACAGTGTTTCTGACCATTAACTTCGGAACATTCGTTTCTTTGTAATCAGCTGACGGGTAAGCGAGGACAAAGAAACTTCATCTTAGTCCATTTCCTGTTGAAGTTTGCGGATTACAACAGTTAGAAGGAGTGCGCACGATAAGTTCGCCGGAAATTAGATGATATCGCTTGAAAGTACCTGACAGTCATGTTTCCCGAATGGCTGAGCCGCATGAATCCCGAAAGCTGAGATAGGTGTAGTTTCGCACGAGGCGAAACCCAAACGCTCTGAATTGGAATTACGAGCATGACTAATTCACGGATGTTTCCCATTACCACCCTCGTTGCCTGTTCTCTTGTGGTGCAGGCAATCGCAGATGATGGCAGGCGTGAATCTCGATTTTCGCCAGTCAGGTCTGACACTGCAGGCATTATAAAGAGGGCGTCGTCCGGAACGCCAAAGACGTCAGAAATACACGCAGTCGCCACCAACGGAAATCGGAAACATTCGGTCTCGCACGCAAATGCGCCAGATGAGTGCACAAAGTCAACCACTCTCACAAACGACGTGACTCCCAAAGTACGTATCGCTGAATTTACGTACATTTCGCGAATGTCTGCGGCACGAAAGGCCGGCATCGCCAGTGCCTGTCTTCTGCCAACTTCTGGACCAGCTGTTGCCTCTCACGAGGCGGTCGCTAAGGGCCCGTTGTCGGGCCCCATCGGGAATTCGACAGGTGTCGAAGTACACGAACGTGCGAAAGCATCCGTTCTTCCATCCATACCTTCAGTTGTTGCTGCACCCTTGCGATCGACAGGTGCTCAAAAGGTGTCAGCCCCGACGAAGGTAGCTGTTGCAACAAAGCAGGTAGATACGGAGAAAGATTCACCTTTAACGTGGCGGTCAACTGCCGCGAAAAAGTCCACCTCGGCAAAGAATCCTGCTCCTGCTCCTGCGACCCTGCCCGCTCCGCGAATCGTGAAACGGAGCCGAGCCACAGTCGTCCCCGTTTCATACTCTCCGTGCGGCCTGACATCCCCACGAGTTCGTTTGGAGTTTAAAACGTCGACGTTTCCATGGCTTTGTACGCCGAAGCATTCGAACCCAACATCTCCGATTGCGGAGGCGAAATCACTGCTCAATCTCAATACAACAGAGCCAAAGTCGGTCCCGCAACGGGCTGGTCAGAATAACAGATCAGACCAAGACGTGGCTCATTCTTCTCGGTCGTACATAGATGATTTGAGGTCTCTGGTCAGTAAGGACGAGACGACTGAGAATTCGGCTGACAACACAGGTAACTACCTGACGGATCTGAACCATTTGCTGGGCCGACAGTCCCAGTGGATCATCGCGAGGGGTGCCGTTATGGATCTTGCACCCGGTGAACCACAGCCAGAAGATTACGCTGGCACGAGCACGTATATGAACGACCTTCAAAAACTGATTGGCCCATCGCAGGCTGGCACACGCCGCCGCCCCGGAAGGTCTCTCATTGCTTATTCAACATATCCGCAGGATGCTGCATCACCATACGAGATTCCACCGGAAGAACCATGTACAGCGTCTGGCGACAAGTCTGTTACCGGACTTTTCCAGCCGGTGAAGGGTATTGATGTCCACGGATACAGCACACAGCCCCCAGAGGAGCGGTTGGAACTCCGCCCTGAAAACGTGAGAGACCCCAAGATTGATCTGGCGTGCGACTTCCTTGAAACAGAAATGCCTGGTTATTATGCGACTCAAGGCTACGGGTACCGTCGGGCGCCACGCAATACTCACAAATTCTACCATCACCCGCTGTACTTTGAAGACCCGAATCAGGAACGATGCGGTCAGTCAAAGGGTTGCCTGACAACGGCCTGCTCGGCCGTTCATTTCACCACGATGATGGCGCTCACCCCGTACCTGACCACTGTTGATCATCCGCGAGACTGTGTGCAAGCGTTGCCGGACTGCCGAACATGTCAGTCGTTTGGGACCGATTCCTACTTTCCGCGATGGTCGTGGAAAGCCGCAGCTGTTCAAACGGCTGCTGTTACCGGATTGGTCTTTATCATACCGTAAGCTCAAGGTATTGCTTCGCAGACAAAGCTTAGTGATTGTGGCGGCTGGGTCGTGATCACCGACGATCACAAGGCCCGGACTCTGTGGACGAAGTGCCAGGGTCTGGGCACAGAACGCGGCTGTGTCAGAGTTCAAAGGCAAAGGTGTGTGACAGGACTCGCAGACACCTTGCCGCCAATGACCTTGGCTGGCAGCGAATTCGGGCAAAGCCCGTCGAGTACAACGGTGGCGTATTCTGACGGTCACTGTGGTTCACCCGCACCTGAGCAGTAAAGACCGTATCCGTAAGTTGGCCTGCCGGTCCTGTGGTTCCCAACAAACCGGTAGCCACAATTTCCTGTGGAGCCAACGATTCAGGTGAACGGCTTAGCTGAGCGACAGTTCCGCTCAACGATTTTCCGGGCAGCGAGTTGAACGTCAACTCCACTGGCGCATCGGTTTCCACTAACTCGACATCCAGCTGCTGCACGAAAACGATGGCACGGAGTCGATCAGGAGAACCGACCCAGCAGAACAGCGTCTGTTCAGACAGCCAGGTTGTCTTGTTTGGCTTGTCTAACGGTGTGCCGCTCCAGTAGGTCTGCTCCAGAGTGGACGGGTTTTCGGACGGTCTGTTTCTCGGAGCGTAGACGACACCTGCAGTCGGGCTTCGCAGAGTCAGTCGACCGGCTTTACTCTTCAGTGTCTCCAGGTGTGCTCTTGAACTCTCGACCGCTGTTTTTGCAGCGGGTATTGCTGCCGCGGACGTTCCAGACGCGGAACGAGTTCCCGCCAGGTGAGCAACCCGAGCGACGCGTAGTTTCAGCTCTCCTTCGACCTGTGCAATCTCCAGCTTCAGCTTGGGATTAGTGAGAGTCGCCAGTTCCTGACCTTCATTGACGTGTTCACCGGCCATGATGGCGGAGTTCACGTACCCAGGTGCAGTAACAAACACGGGCGAACTGACCCCCGGAGAGAACGTAAACGGTACGTCGATTGAATAAGGCAGCGGCCACAAAAGTCCGAATCCGAGACCTGACACGAAAACCGCGAAACCAACGACATTTCGGGCAGACACTTCTCCATCACGGCGAACCGCCTGAACGCGCTGACGGATGAACGCCAATAGTGACACAAGCAGTCCCATGGCGGTGCTTAGTGCCAGCACATGGCTAATCCCCTCCAGGCGATGGGGCTTCAAAGCCGTGTGGATGACAACCAGAATTGTCGTCAGAACAACCAGCCGGTAAGCCACTGTTGCCGCCCCAAACAGCGGCATCCACATCCGTCTGAATGCAGACGCGTTGCTCGCGGTCGGCGAATTGAGACCCAGGACAACTCTGTCGAATACGGAAGTTGCCGCAGCGCGAGATTCGGGACCCAGGTTTGGTATTCGCATCAAATCGCAAAGGACGAAATAGCCGTCATACCGCAGCAGCGGATTGCCATTCACCAGCACCGTGTTCAACGAACAGACCAGCATGACGTTAAAAAAAAATGTATGGGGAACCCCTC
>JABABI010000222.1 GCA_014238335.1 Fuerstiella sp. | reverse complement strand
GAAAGTCAAATCGACGTCTGACTGATGGCAGCGACGAGTACTCGCGCGTTAAACTGCCGAATGTTGTGGTAAACAGCAGCGCGGGAGACCAAACGGCCGTGGAACACGTTAAGGCGACTCGGAGTGAGTCAGGGCCACCGGCGAAGCTCCGTATTTGGGAAACCGCCATGAAACGACGGCCTTCGCAGACAACGCGACCGGTTCGAGAATGACTCCGACACAACAGATTTCCGGGGTGCTGTCACACGGAGCCAAACACTTCAGCCGCACACAAACTATGACTTTGGTTTGATGAACAGAACCTCGCCACGTTCGATCCATCCTTTTCTCAGATCAACCCGAAACCAGCCGTCGCTGTTTTTCTTATGAAAGCGAACAGGGGACCGCTGACCAAATTCCTTCAGGTCGTACTGCGCCCAGGTCTGGCCCATGTCGGGCGAAATGATGAAGCCCGTGTGGTAGGGCGACGCCGGAGCGTAATGCGCTGACAGAATGAAACCATCTTCGATAATCATGTTCGCCGATTCGTACTGCGGATTGAACAGCATTGTGTGTTTCCCGGGGTTGGCGAGATCGGATGGGTGGCACCGAAAGATACCTCGGTCGTGCGGCAGTGTGCCGTTGTCTCCATTCGCGTCAGCGGCCCAGTAGACCTGGCCATCGACAAAGTTGATCCCTCCCGATTTGTAGCGAGAGTTGGAATTTACCGAGACAAGAACGTCCCAGTCCCAGGCATCATGCTCCGCATCATAAGTGCCTCTCAACCAATGACATTCCTGCAGGGAACCACGGTCGTGGTCGCCCGTGCAGGCATAAAAAGCATTTTCCGCAGGGTTGTAGGCCACGCAATGGATGTGCCGACAAACCACAGGATTGTCGGGGTTACCCAGCAGTTCGGCGTTGCCGGCCCCCTTTTGTTGAAACTGCGGGTTTCGTCCGAACGAGTAGGCAAGTTTTACGGTTTGGCCGTGGTCGGTCGAGTAGTAGATATTGTTCGGCACCGCGCCACCCAGAACGTTGCAGTAATTGCCCCACACAAGCATTTCCGAGCCATTGACGTCCCATGTGTGAACGCCGTCGAGCGGATGGAAATACCAGCCCGGACGGTCGGGATTCAATGGCGTATGCGGCAGGTAATCGCTGCCCTCCGAATCCTTAACGATAATCTGCCGATACGTCCTGAGATTGTCGGTGCTCAGATAGAGTCTCGTTCGGGTAGCGAAGACGATGTTTCCGTTTTTCAGGATGCAGCTGAACGTTATGTTATTCGCATTTGGAAATGCGGTGCTGTGCGGCCACGTCTGCCCGTTGTTTTCAGACAGGAAAATCTTCCCGTCCCCGAAACCAAAGGCTTTGTGATGACGCTGTGAATCGATGTAAGGCCCCTCAGACGCGAGGCGATACCAGAAATGATCGGTGGAACCCGTCTCACCAGCCACCGCATTCACCTCACCTGTACCAAATATCAAGAGCCCGCCGGCAAGTGCGGCAGCCCCCAGAAACCGTCTTCTGTTCACCGGAGTCGGCGGAATCGTCCTGTTCTCATGCTTCATGGCTCAGTCACCAGTGGTTACGACCGTTCCCATGAAATTCCGAGTCCGGCCTGGATCGTTAAAGCGTAGCACAGAAGCGCCGAAACAGCACGCAGCGAGCCTGTTGGCGGACGTCTGTGTGCCGTGGTCTGCGGTCGAATCTTCACAATTTCGGAAACGTTCGTCCACGGAGCAGCCGTCGCGTTCGGTCCGCTCGTTGTCCCCGGGCCGGCATCCCCGCAACACAGGCCTCGGACCAGACAGTTGCTTCGGGGTCTGACTCAGCCCAGCAATTCAGGCCGCACCTGCCCGTCGCCGGCTATCGGATGCGGCTGTGCCAGCTGATCGGGCACGGTTGCCGTGCTCGGAAAACCAAGCAGGTGATACGCAGTCGCCTGCATATCTTTGGGAGAAATCGGTGTCTCCTCCACATCTCCACCGATCGAATCTGTGCGCCCGACCACCCGACCTCGAGCCATACCTCCCCCCGCAAAGACCGAAGAATAGGCGCGCGACCAGTGGTGTCGTGCGGCTCCCGGTGGTTTGGAATCGATTTTCGGCGTGCGCCCGTGTTCACTGGTGCACAGCACGAGCGTCTCATCCAGCAGGTCGCGATCTTCCAGATCTGTGATCAATGCCGAAAACGTCTGGTCAAAAACCGGCAGCAGGTAATTTTTCAGCCGCGGAAAGTGGTTCGAATGCGTATCCCACACGGAGGCGCCGTGGGGACCAAAGGGATCCCAGAAGACAGTGACAAAGCGGGCTCCCGCTTCCACCAGTCGCCGCGCCGCAAGGCAGGACTGACCAAACAGCGTCATTCCGTACCTTTCGCGCAGGTTCGCCGATTCCTGCTGCACGTCCAGCGCGGCTCGTATTCGATTGGAACCAATCAGTGAGAACGCTCGCTGCTGTTGGTCATTCCAGCCAGCGGCTGCTCCATGACGCGCCAGCTGCAGCCGCGACTGATCAAACTGATTCAACAGGTACCGACGAGCGTCAAATCGGCGTGACGAGATTTCCTGCGGCAGTTTGCAGCCAGGTGACAGCTGAAACCGTCCCCCGGCGGCAATGCCACCGTGCGGATCAAGAACGTCCTCTTTCTGAGCTGCCGCCAGTTTGGGAACGACCGTGGTGCCGCTGCCGTTGAAGTCTGTCCAGAACGGATCGAAGCTCTGTCCCAGAAACGCGCCGTACGGTCCGGCCTGGTTCGATGAACTACCACGTGAACAGAACTGCCACGGCAGTCCGATGTTCCGGGGCATCTCAGGCCGGCGGATTCCACTTTTCTGCGTCTCCAGGTAGTCCACCACGGACCCCATAAATGGCCAGTGCTCGGGAGCCCGGGGACTGGTTTCCAGCGGAACACTGTATGTCGGCATACCGGACATCACATACGCACAGCAGTGGATCGGATACGGATGCGTCATCGAACGCACAACCGTCAATCGATCAGCAATCTGTGCTGTCTGCGGCAGTCCTTCGCCGATATGGAGCCCCGGCAGTGACGTCGGGATCGCCTTCATCTCCCCCTGGATTTCTGTCGCAGCGTCCGGTTTCGGATCAAACGTCTCATGCTGAGGTGGCGACCCGAACAGAAACAGAAAGATGGCCGACTTGGCGCGTGCGGTACCGGCTGTTGCTCTGCCGGATGACGCATCCTCTGCCTGCAGGGCTCCGGCCAGCCCCGGAGCGAATGCGCCTGCAGCGCCAATGTGCAGCAGGTCCCGCCGACTGACTCCATTGCAGAAGTTCTTGCGACTGCCGAAGAGGGGAAGCATAAAATTCCTTTCCGCCGGCACATGAAAAGCCTCAGCCGGGAACGGATCGATGTCACAGCCACACAGTCACGGCCGGCATGAAGTGGCACAGGCCGTGTTCTCAATCTACATCAGATCCAGTTTATCGCAATCCTGACTGTGCCACACTGATCATTTGAGCAATATTTCAGGAACCTCCCCACGCCCACGATCTCCCGCCTGCCTGGCCCGATGCTTCATCCGTCAAAGTGCCGTCTACCACCTGCCGGAATCCACTGCCGGACCCCCGGACAACCGACCGGGGCCTGTCAACTCTGGCATTCGCGTACCCTGGGCTGCTTTCCGGCAGGTCCTGACAGTCCGCCGGATTCCTTACGGCAAAGCGTACCGCGTATAATACACTTTCAGATCTGTGGCACGAACGATCTCCCGTGGCGGTATGATTTCCAGGCCGGCCACGTATGACGGAGTGGTTCGCCTTTCAGTGGCACATCGCCGGTCACTGGTTCTGTTCCGCGGCCACCCGCCAAGTGTTGCTCGTCGTGGTCACGACCATGTCTCCCGAATTCTGGCCAGACGCCGCTTGACGGTCGCCAGACTGATCTGCATCCGCTGCGCAATCTCTTCGTTGCTGAATCCTTCCAGTCGGCTGCGGGCAATGGTACGAAGAGAATCGTCTTCCAGTTGTGACAGCATATCTGAGCAGGTAGCTGTCAGTTGCATGGACATGGCCGGCAGATTCCCGGCATCCATAACCTCGTTAATCCCCCAATTGGCCGACTCATTCGCGCCACCAATGAACACCGACTCACCTCGAACGGCTCCACCACCTCGTTTCTGTGCATGATGCCTGCGTAGCTCCCTGGTTGCCTTCCGAACCGTAATTGTCGCCAGCAGTTTCCAGAGTTCATCCCGATCCTGCGGCATGAACCGTCCCTGGTGCATTCCGTCGAAAAAACTGTTCATCGCGCTCAGCGCAACGTCTTCCTCATCCGTCGCTCGCCGAGGCATACCCTGCATTTTTTTTCTCGCGTACGAGATCAGCTTCTGAAAGTAGGTCTCCCAGATCACCTGCGCCGCCTGCGAATCCGCCTTCTGAGCTTCGGAGATCCAGTGAGTGATGTCTTGTGCCATAGTTTTAAACGGTATTTCTTGTGGGCGCGACGCCGCCCGGGGGTCGGCCGCCTGCCTTTGCCACCCTGACGCGGCTACCACGTTCAACGCCAACCGGGGACTGGCCAGCTTACCTGCTTGCCTCTGACAGGACAAATCGCCGTATCCGCAGACCACGCGGATTTTTCCACGGTTGTTCCTCGTCCCGGGCCTTCACAGAACGGAAGCCTCATTATGTTTCCGCAACAGATCCGCCGAAAAGTCCTGAACAGCAGCCCGGGAATTACTGCCCAGACGCATTGAGACTGTTTCTTGCCTGCCTGAAGCCCCCTCTTCGGACATTTTTCCGTTTTTTATCTTTTTCGTGAGCCCCCGTGTCTGCGTTCTGCCATGTGAGTCATAGAGGGATGGCAACTTCTGTCGCCCACAAACAACTCAAACACGCAAAGGGACACAAAATGAAATCTCTTCTCCTCGCAATCGCACTGCTGAACGCCGCACCAGAACAACAGGATCGGCTGATTCTGGATCTGTACGACATGGACCCTCGTCTGGTCGCTGAAGTGCTGGATGTGGTTGATGAACTAGGTGCCGAGTTTTTAATTCTGACGAATAACGAGAACATTCCTGGTGACATGTGGGTCGACGGAGTTTCGGGAGACGAAAACATTCCTGGTGACATGTGGGTCGACGGAATTTCGAAAGACGGCAGCACCAAAGCACCATCGGTCGGATCCATGTTCTGATCACCGCCACAAAAACCAGACACGCAAGTGTGTCCTCAGGACTCCGGGAGCAATCTCGGAGTCCTGTTCTGTACTGGTCCCTGGCCTCACACAGTCCGTCCCGTTTTACCACACCAACAAATCACCTGTCGTCAGACGTGTAATCAGTCCCGCCACCGGAGATACTCTGTCCTGTGCTCCGTCTGTTCACCAAACGTCTGTCTGCCACTTTCCGAAAATCGACACAGTCATGAACACACCAGATTTTGACGCCACGTGCGATGAATTTGAATCGGCGTGG
>JABABI010000221.1:271-5439 GCA_014238335.1 Fuerstiella sp. | reverse complement strand
TTGCCGGGGGTATTTGTTTTTGCAGGTGAATCAGTAGCAGCGGACTGAAGTGCGAACGTGACAGCTGGGGCAGGTGGAACGCTTGTGGCCTATACTGCGTCCGGTCTCCGGTTTGGGAACCCGTGGTCATTTGGCAGTCTGAATGATGGGAACATTGCCATTGGTGTCGGCAGCGACGGCAATCACGCAATTGCAGGGAACGATGTCGACGATCTCGTCCTGACGTTTGAGGCAGGAGCTGTCACCGTGAACGGAATCGCAATCTATGACGGCTACGTAAATCGCGACACCGGGACGTACCCACGTCCGGACGGTGGTGTGAACGTGGACGCTTGAAATATCACGCCGACAGGCGGATCCACCCATCACGGTGGCGATTGGTCTGATCCTCAATATTCAGCGATCACACAGCGACTCAATTTATGACATGGGTAATCCATTGTTGTACATGGCGTTCGGGTTGGTAGACCGTGCAGCCTGAACAGTCGAGTTATCGCGGCACGGTGTTTGGCCCGGGGGTGCAATGGTGCGACA
This sequence comes from Fuerstiella sp., assembly GCA_014238335.1. Classification (GTDB taxonomy): domain Bacteria; phylum Planctomycetota; class Planctomycetia; order Planctomycetales; family Planctomycetaceae; genus Fuerstiella. Next base: position 4,905 of record JABABI010000221.1, on the reverse strand, counting down.
GAGACGGAAGTCCCGGTGCTCATGCGTTCGCCGGCGATTCTGGCTGATAGAACTCTGGCATTCCGGAAGCTGTAATAATCCGAGCCGTCTTTTCGAGCCGTGTGCCGTAATCAACACCCGAGTTTACTTGCAGAGCCGTCTGTCTGTGTGCGACACTGGGGCTGCGATATGAAATTTTTCCTGCCGAGCTCCCGGCTCGGACTCGGTCGACTCCTGCGAAAGCGAGCTCGGATGCGCCGTCAAGTACTGCTGGTGATTGTGATATTGCAAGCGATGATGTCAGTGCCAGCAAATGCCGACTGGCCCACGTGGCAGCATGACAATCGACGAACAGGCTCCACGGATGAGCAGCTGCAGGTCGGCAGGCTTTCTCTGGACTGGGTGTGGCAATCGGATTCCCCTCCATTGACGGCGTGGTCGGGGCCTGCGAAGTATGATGCGTACGCCTTTCACCGTAATCTGCCGTCGATGCGGAATTACGACGCCGTATTTCATGTTGTCGCTGTTGGTGATCGCGTTTGGTTCGGGTCGTCAGCAGACGATTCGCTTTATTGTCTGGGAGCCGACGACGGCCATGAGCAGTGGTCGGTCACGGCAGATGGGCCCGTGCGGCTGGCACCTGCCTGGTCTGACGGTCGAGTCTACTTCGGATCAGATGATGGATATGCCCGCTGCGTGAACGCCGAAAATGGTGAACTGGTGTGGGCATTCACGCCAGCTGATACCAGTCGTCTTGTTCTGAATGATGGTCGTTTCGTGCCATTTCAGCCGTGCCGTACCGGAGTCGTCGTGGATGAAGGGACGGCATGGTTCGCGTGTGCCATGCTGCCGTGGAAAAACTCCTGGTTGTGTGCGGTTGATGCAGCAACCGGAACGACCGATGACGAGCGTCATTTTGTTAAGTCACTGCCAGGCCGGACAATGGAAGGGGCTCCTGCTCTTTCGTCAAAGTTTCTTGTGTTGCCCCAGGGCCGTGTTGCACCGCGGGTGTTTGACCGGAAATCCGGAAACGACCTGGGAGCAATGGTCAAGAGCGGCGGTGGTTCTGTTGTCGTTGTATCGCTGGATGAGCAGGTTCTTCATGGACCGGCGACGGATTCCCGCAAGGGCGGTTTCCGCCAGTCCAGCGGTCAGTCACGTGAAGTCGTGGCAGGATTAGGGCGCGGGAATGCGTTGGTGGTGGATGGCTCCACATCGTGGATGCTGACCGATTCCGAAATCATTGCTTCCAGCCTTACTAAGAGAAAGGTCTTGTGGAAGGTGGCGTGCGAGTGTCCCTTCACCATGATCAAAGCAGGCGACACGCTGTTCGTGGGCGGCGATCAGATCGTCGCTGCACATTCTGCAAAGGACGGTCGGTTGTTGTGGCAGAAACCAGCCACGGGCAGGGTGTTTGGTCTCGCCGCTTCTGGCGGCCGATTATTCGCCAGCAGTGATACTGGAACAGTTCACTGCTACGGGCCAATGGATTCTGCGACGTCGCTGGCGGATGATGCTGAGATTGTCGCATCCGGCTCCGATCAACAGGTACCATCGGCCGCCGTCGCGGCCATAGACGACGATCGATTACTGGGGCACTGGGCGTTTCAGAAGTCAACTACACAAGACAGTTCGATCCACGCGCTGAAGGGGCCAAACCTGACGCTTGCCGAACCCGCGACTCTGTCCCGACTCGGACATCATCAGGCCATTGAACTTGACGGAAAAAAACAGACGGTAATGGTCTCACCTGACTTCAGAAGCGTGCCTGTCCCGACCCGACAATTTACTGTTGAAGCATGGGTGCGCGTCGATCAGCTGCAGGAATGGGGCGGCATCATCGGGGTTGTTCAGGACGATGGCGACGTCGAAAAAGGTTGGTCGCTGGGATACCGAAAGAATCGATTCTGCATAGCGGTATCGGCTAACGGGGGGCCTCGCCGATTGACCTATCTGACGGCAGACCACGAGTTCAACGCTGGACAATGGTATTACGTCACGGGTAGTTATGACGGAACGGTCATGAGCCTGTTTGTCAACGGGAAAGCGTGCGCGCAAAGTCGTGACCAAAAAGGTGATATTACGTACCCGGTCCGTGCATGGTTTGAGATCGGAGCGTACCATGACAAAGACGAATACTTCCGGTTGCGGGGCGCGATACATGAGGTGCGGCTTTACGGCGAAGCCCTGTCCGAAACGGAAGTACTGAACCACTATCAGACTTCACGGACGCGAATTCCGACACCGACCGTGGATGCCAGCCTGGCGTCCGGTCCGTGGCTGCAGTTCACTGATCCCCACAGTGCTATTGTCCGCTGGACGACCGCCGTTCCAGAGCCTACGTTTTTGCAGTACGGACGTGAATCTTTGGATCAGACGATTTCCAATCAGACACTCCGAACTGAACATCGTGCAACACTGACGAACCTGGACCGACAACGTCTCTATGAGTATCGAATCGGGATCAAAGACGGCGACGGAACGCAATTCACGCAGGTGTTTGAGTGCGATAATTTCTTCAACTACACACCAATTTCGGCTGATCGGAATTCCGATATCTCCGCAGAGTCTGCCGCAAAGGTGTCTCGACAGATCCTGCAGAACACGTCGGCTGTTCGAGGGATGTGTCTGGTGGTCGGGTCGATCGAGGAAGAGCTGTTGCTGCAGCTTTGCGACGACAGCCGGCTTCGCTTCGTCGTTACTGACACGAATGCAGAGCGTGTCTCAGGACTCCGGCGTATCCTGCGGAAAAAAGGAGTCTATGGAAATCAGGTTTCGGTGCATCTGGTGACGAAGCTCTCGCACCTTCCCTTTGTCGGAAACTGGGCTAACGTTGTACTTGCGACCGGGAGAACGGATGCAGACGGACTCCGTGAAGTCGAACGGCATGTGCGTCCGGACGGCGGAATCGCATTGCTGCTGCATCCTCATGCTGCCGATCTGCCGGCGCACTTTGAGCCACTGCAAACGCCCGATGGAAATGTCTGGCATCGCTATCTGCGTCCTGCGCTGGTGGACACCGGTGAATGGTCTCATCTGTACGGAGGACCGGATAATTCGGCATTCGCCGGGGAACATCTTGGCGGTGCAAAGACGGCGGATGACCTGGACGTGCAGTGGGTTGGACGTCCGGGGCCGCGGTATCAAGCCGACCGCAGTGGTCGCAAACCGTCGCCGCTGTCGACCGGTGGACGGTTATTTCTTCAGGGGCTGCACCGAATCATCGCAGTCGATCACTTTAACGGCACTGTACTGTGGTCGCTTGAGATTCCGGGACTGGAACGATTTAACATGCCGCGCGACTGCAGTAACTGGTGCGCGAACCGAGACTATTTGTTTGTCGCGGTGAAAGGTGAATGCTGGAAAATTGACACCGCGTCAGGTGAAGTTGTGAGTCGTACGCCGGCGGCGGCCGCATCGACCGAAAGCCCCATGGAATGGGGTTACGTGGCTACTCAGAACGGTCGTGTTTATGGCAGTGCCGTCAGGGCAGCGACATCCTGGACCAGTTTTTGGGGAGGCGGTGATGCCGGATGGTACGACGCCAGGACGGGACCTGTTACGTTTCCGATCTGCAGCGACCGCCTGTTCTGCAACGACGTCAAAACTGATGAACTGACATGGGAATACAAACGCGGAGTTGTTCTGAATTCGACGATTACGATCGGTGGTGACACAATGTATTTTGTCGAATCGCGTAACAGCGAAATTATGGCGTCAGGGGACCGTCGCGTCGGTGACGCCAATCTCTGGAAAGACCTGCATCTGGTGGCAATCGACGCGGCGACCGGATCGCCAAAGTGGGAGAAACAACTCGATTCGATGAGTCAAAAGGTTGTGTTCTATCTGGCTCATGCTGCGGATCAGCTCACTCTGGTTTCTTCTGCCGACGCCACGTTTAACGTCACATCCTTTGCCGACAGCGATGGAAGTGAGCGGTGGACACAGACGACAGAGTGGCTCAAGGGTAAGGGCGATCATGGCAAGGCGATGTCCCGCCCGGCCATAGTCGGTGATCGACTGTTTGTGCGACCAGCCGTTCTGTCACTTGCGGACGGTTCCATTTTGCCCGAAACGATGCCAGTGGAACACGGGTGCGGCACCTACGCCTGCACGACGGATGCCGTTTTCCTGCGATCCGGCAATGTTACGATGTGGGATCCGGAAAACGCTGGCACGTCATCGTGGCCTCGCCTGCGACCTGATTGCTGGCTGAGTACTATTCCGGCTGGAGGCATGCTGTTATCACCGGAAGGTGGCGGCGGCTGCAGCTGTGGTTCCTGGATGGAGACGTCCATCGGATTTATGCCCCGGGTCTTTGACAAACGACCGTAGTTCCACTGCCGCCACGCCACCAGTGAGAAGCGCGGAACAGGCAACGGAAATCGCAAGGATTGTTTGATAACGTCGGCACCGCCGGCAGTTATCCCGATGAAAGTTGAACTATGCAGCTATCCACCGTTCTGACGCCGGAATCGGATCAGAATCTCCGGCTTGCCGCCCAGTGCGGAGTCACACACATTGTGTCCCGTTACCCAGGCCCAACGATCGACGATGTCCGTCGACAGCAGGAACGCTTTGCTGAGTTTGGTCTAAATCTGGCTGCGATTGAAGGCTACCTGCCGATCGAGAACATCAAGTTTGGAAAGGACGAC